>CAZLUP010000069.1:0-21376 GCA_964562685.1 uncultured bacterium | reverse complement strand
TTCGATATATCCGCCTCGCTTTATGGCGTGGGACTTAGCCCGACATTTCTGTTAAGTTCGATAAACTCATACCCGCAATCATGTAAGTTTTCTCGCTTAAGGCGATCGCGCTGTTGTTTTTGGAGTGAATCGTGAACCGAACCATCGCATCTCTTTTGATTCTAAGGTGGCATAAACACTATCACCTTGAAAAATAAACTGATGGAGTCGAAAAGGTAAACCTTTGTCTATTCGACTACTCCAAAAGAACATTTGTTTTAATACATCGGTGCAGATTTCGGCATCAACACCTGTAATTTTTCATAATTCCTTACTTCCTGTTGAAAGAGCAATAGGCGTTCTACGAACTAAATTACCCCCCTCTTCTGCGAGGAGAGGGGTTGGGGGTGAGGTTTCTTCTGCTAAACCAAAATTCATCTTGATCCATTTACTGAGAGGATGCTGTAAAAATGCTTCTGAGGTTTGGTTTTCTAGTTTAGGTAGTCCAGTTTGCAAACATTTGGTCAGTTCTTCTACAGTCGGTTGAGGTCTGGTAATAGCTGGTTCTAAAGTCTCATCAATAATATTGGTGGGTTTTACCTCTACCCCAAAGAGTTTGCTGGCTACTTAAGCTACAGTAGAGGAGCGATTGGTGCGATCGCATCTGAAAGTGGTATTCCCAATTGTCAAACAAGAGTTAAAAGGACTTTTATCGGGATGGGAAAAGATACCCAAACATCCTGAAGAAACAATCTGTCCGATTATCGAGCGATTGGAAGTTGTTTGAATGAGAAAAAAATCAACTCAAGATTTCATTTTTATTTCATTTTGATGTGAAAGATTAGATATAGATATTACTTTGAGAAAAATCTAGAAAAGGATCGATCGTGTCAAAAACTAACCGTCGCCAGTTTATGATCCTCACTGTTGCTGGTGCGATCGCTACATCAGCTACTAGTTGGGCAATTGGAAAAAACAATCAAAAGTCTCTTCAAACCAAAGCCCTGCCTTCCAAACTCCATAAAAGTTCTAACGGTTTACTAGAACTCGACCTCGAAGCAAATTCGACCCGCATCGATTTAGGAGGAAAACCAGCATATCTGTTAACCTACAACGGACAAGTCCCCGCTCCTCGCTTAGAAGCTAAAGCAGGGGATACCGTTCGCATTCGCTTTACCAATAATCTTTCTCAGCCCACTAACTTACACTATCACGGGCTACACGTCACTCCCACTGGCAATGCAGATAATCCGTTTCTCAGCATTCCTCCGCAAGAAAAATTGACTTACGAATTCACCATCCCCAAAAATCACCCATCTGGTACTTTTTGGTATCATCCTCACCGTCATAAATTTGTTGCCGAGCAATTATTCGGCGGTTTAGCGGGTCTATTTGTAATTCGTGGTGAGTTGGATGAAATTCCCGAAATAAAAGCTGCCAAAGAGGAATTTTTGGTTTGACAAGATTTTGCTTTAGATAGTAACGGACGAATTCAACCTCCCAACCATATGGTAATGATGAGGGGACGCGAAGGGCAACTGATAACAGTTAACGGTCAAGTCAATCCGAGTTTATCTCTTGCCAAAGGCGGTTTGCTACGTCTACGAATCCTCAACGCCTCTCCTTCTCGTTTTTACCGACTCGCTCTTGAAAATCATCCTTTTTACTTAATTGCCACAGACGGAGGAGTAATAGATGCACCTATAGAACTAGAGGAACTACTGCTTGCACCTGGAGAAAGGGCAGAAGTGTTGGTAAGAGGAGATAAAGAATCAGGACAGTATCGCCTTTTAAACTTACCTTATGATCGCGGTGGAATGAACATGATGGGAATGATGCATGGTAGCGGTCACATGATGGATGGAGGCATGGGTATGATGGGAGGAGATACCCAAACAAATCCTCAAGTCTTGGCAACACTCACATATGGAGGTTCTGTTTCTCCTCTTCCTTTACCCCAACAACTTCTTTCCGTAGAAGAACTGTCACAACCAAAAACCATCAGACGTTTTGAACTCTCGATGGCAATGGGTTCTGGGATGGGAATAGGTATGAGTTTTACTTTCAATGGAAAAACTTTCAATAGCGATCACACCGATACTACAGTCAAGCTAAATACTGTTGAAGACTGGGAGTTAGTCAATGTCGATCCCGATGGTATGGATCACCCTTTTCATTTGCATATCAATCCTTTTCAAGTTATATCCCGTGATGGCAAACCAGAACTCTACCGAGCTTGGAAAGATACAGTCTTAGTTAAAAGCAATGAAACTGTTCGCATTCGCATTCCGTTCCGCGATTTTGCTGGTAAAACAGTTTACCACTGTCACATTTTAGATCACGAAGATCTTGGCATGATGGGAATTGTGGAGATAAAAAGTTAACTAGAAACTTCATATTTCATCTTCATTTCATTTTCCTATGCCATTCTGAAATTATTTAAATAATTAAAATCGATTCTGAATCTCTATGCCAGTAATTTTGACTAAAACTAGATTGGTAGCCTTAACATTTATCGGTGCATCTACCCTAACGATTGCCTGTTCTTCAGCTATTTCTAACCAAACTCAAGCTTCAAATACTAATGTCACCGAAGTTAGTAAGAAGCAAGACATGGAACAGCATGGCGGTGGGATGCAGCACGGGATGTCCATGGATTTGGGTCCTGCCGATGTAGACTACGATTTACGATTTATCGACAGCATGATTTTTCACCATCAAGGGGCTGTCGACATGGCTGAAGAAGTACTGACAAAATCGCAGCGTCCTGAAATGCAAAAATTAGCCCAAGATATCATCACCGCTCAGAAACAAGAAATAGAACAAATGAAACAGTGGCGCAAAACTTGGTATTCCAAGGCCTCTGACACCCCTATGGCTTTGCACGCACCGATGGGTCACATGATGGCAATGTCTGAAGACATGAAAAAAAGTATGATGATGAGCATGGATTTGGGTAAGGCTGATGCCGATTTCGATCTGCGTTTTATTAATGCGATGATTCCTCACCATGAAGGCGCACTAGTTATGGCAAAAGATGCTTTGAGTAAAACCAAACGTGCTGAAATAAAGAAACTGTCTCAAGATATTTTGACTTCTCAACAACAAGAAATAGAGCAGATGAAACAATGGCGTAAGGATTGGTACAAGCAGTAATTCATTATTATTACTTTTTGTAAGCGAGACAGAGGAGAAATTCTCCTCCATCTTTATTTAATGACTAACTATTAATTAAAGTACCCTATTCAAATTTCATTTCAATTTCATATAGCTGTGAAAAACTAGTCAATAAAGCAATGTTTTTTGGCTATTTCAAAACTTGTTTTAGTAATAACCATATATTTAACTACAAAAAAAACTCAGTATACATATTTTTGCGATCGCGGAGCGTGGGCGAAGCCCAATCGCCAATGTTAACCCGTTCACTCATCATTCAAGGATCTTGACTATGACCATTACTCGTTATCTGTTTCGCTCCCCTAAATCACTTCTTCACAGCACGAGAGTAATCTTAAGCCTAATGTTACTAACCGCTCCTGCTGCTGTTCTAGCTCATGGCGGACATGGAGACGAATTTCAAGGTGGAGATTCTCAACAAGAAGCTTCAGATTCGATCCAAGTAGATGCTCAAACCGCAAAAAGTTTGGGCATAAAAGTCGAACCAGTCACCAGTCAACGCCTTGACATTGGCATTAAAACGACGGGACAAATTGAAGCTCTACCCAGTCAAAAAGTAGAAGTTACATCGCCCATCCCAGGGAAAGTAAGCGAACTTTTAGTAGAACCAGGCACATACGTAAAAGCAGGACAGCCTGTTGCCGTAATTGCCAGTCCTGACTTGATTGAGTTGCGCGTTGATTCCCAAGAGAAACAAGCTCAAGCTCAAGCCGAATTGCAACAAGCTCAATCCGACTTAGATTTAGCCCAACAAAATTATCAACGTCAAGTTGAAATCGCCCAAGCCGAAATCGAACAAGCTCAAACCCAAGTAGAAGTGGCGCAAGAACAATACGATCGCGATCGCGAATTAGCACAGAAAGGAGTGATTCCTCGCCGTCAAATGCTTGAATCTCAAGCAAAATTAGCAGAAACCAAAGCCCAACTTACCACCGCTTCGAGTCAACGAGAAGTCTTGGAGGCTCAAAACCAACTCAAACGCGCTCAATCGTCTCTTGAAGCAGCTAATTCTCTTCTACAACTAAGTAATGCTACTTATCAAACCCGACTGCAACAACTAGGTACAATAGCTAATGATCGAGGATTAGCTACAGTAACAGCGCCTATTTCTGGTAGAGTCAGCGATCGCGAAGTTACTCTCGGTCAAGCCTTTCAAGATGCGGGCGGGAAGCTAATGACGATCGTCAATGACAGTCAGGTTTGGGTAACAGCTAATATTTATGAAAAAGACTTAGATAAAATTAAAAACGGTCAACAAGTCAGAGCTAAAGTAGCTTCTGTGGGCGATCGCACTTTTATCGGCAAGATTGCGGTAATTGGTTCGATAGTCGAAGGAGAAACGCGGGTTGTCTCCGTTAAAGCCCAGTTAAACAATATTAATGGTACTCTCAAACCAGGAATGTTTGCAGAATTAGAAGTAATAACTAGTAAAGCAGATACAACAGCTACAGTCATTCCCAGTTTGGCAATAGTTGATGTAGATGGCAAAAAACTAGTTTATTTGCAGAACGGCGATTCTTTCCAATCTGTCGAAGTCAATCTCGGTCAAACTTCTGGAGATTTGGTTGAAGTCAAAAGCGGTTTGTTTGAAGGGGATTTAATAGTTACTCAACGTGCGCCTCAACTTTATGCCCAATCTCTTCGAGGAGGAAATAAAGAAGCTTCGTCAACTGAATCACAAGCAAAAACTGAAGAGTCGAAAATTGGTTCAGAAAGCCAACTCAGCGTTTCTAAAACAGAAGGGCAACTGCCTTTCTGGTTGCTGGGAGCAGTAGGAGGAAGTGTAATTGGAGCGAGTTCCTTTTTAGCGGGGAGTTTTTGGACTAGTCGTCGTCATCGATCGCGCACAGAAAATAAAGTAAAGTCTTATGAAACAGAAATCTATCTAAACAATCACCACCAATCTTCAACTTTGTCTCCTTCAGTAGAATCACCCGAGGAACGCGAAGAGTTCCAAAAACCAAACTAATAGTTTCTTGCTTGTTTTTGATTATCGGGACTTAGACATTTTTTAACTCAAAAACAGCCTCAAACCTATACACAGAAGTTGTTTTACTTCGATTTAATGATTTTTTTGATATACTTCGGTTTCAGCTATTTTTGGGTGTTTGATGTATATCCCTTACAGCACATGAGGCAGAAGTTGAGCTAAAAGTGAAAAGACGCATTCGAGCGAACAATCTGCGGGCGTTTTGGAATTATCCTAACGCTGTTGCTCTAGTCATTTTATTCCTCTGTTTGCTGATTTGTGTATGGCTGTCGATTCATCCCGATCTGAGTTTGTTTACTCCAGAGAAATTACTACAAACGATTAGACGTTTGGGAATGTTAGGACCAGTCGCTTACATTGGTGTGCTAGCTTTGTCTGTTGTTATCAGCCCAGTTCCTGGCGCACCGATAGCCGTTGTAGCTGGAACGATTTGGGGTTCGCTTTTAGCTGGAGTGTATAGCGTTATTGGCGGTTTTTTGGGAAGTACGATCGCTTACTATATTGGACGTACCTTGGGGCGATCGGCAATTCAATCTCTAACAGGAAAAAATATTTATTTCACCAAACAACACGGAGAAATATATTTGACTTGGTTCATTTTTCTAACTCGTTTATTGCCCGTTGTGCCTTTCGATCTGATTAGTTACGCTGCGGGAATCACAGGACTTTCTTTTTCTGCTTATGCTTTTGCAACCTTGTTAGGAATGATTCCTTCTATTTTTTTCCTCACTTACTTGGGGTCAACTTTTATGGTTAACAAGTTCTTAAGCATTTCTTTGCTAATTGTTTTTCTTATTTTGCTGATTGCTCTACCTTGGGGAATTCGACGACATAACTGGCTAGGGATTAGAGACATTATTCGGATCGAGTAAAATTTTATCCAAGACTTGAAATAGCCAAAATAACATTACCATGCATACAACCACGGCAATAATCAAAAGAAAAGTAATCATAATCACTTGTTATTGAATCGAGCTTGAAACTGAGGAAAAATTTAGGATGATTTTCTTGAGCGTGAATATGCGACACCACGGTCAACCTCCTAAGTACCTAAACAAAATTAATTACATATTCAGTGCCAATCACATTTCATGGTGTTTTTGAGAGCGATCTCTAGTTTTTTGACCCCAAGGAAAAAATGCAGGTGTATTTTCGGCATAACGTCGGTATTCATCACCAAATTCTGCTAAGGTATCACGCTCTTCTTGACGTGCCAACCGCGTATACATAAACACTAAGGCTGGGAACATGAACAAGGTCAAGATTGTTGGCCATTGAAGCAGAAAACCCAACATAATGATAATGAACGCTACATACTGAGGATGGCGAATCGTGGCGTAAGGGCCAGAAGTTGCCAGCATCTGAGAGCGTTGAGCTTTGTACAGTACTTCCCAGGCAGAGGCAAGATAGATCAGTCCACCAAAAATGAGTATGCTACTCAACAGATGAATTGGATTTAAGTGCGGATCGCCTTTCCAACCCAGCAATGTCCACCAAAGATGTCCGGCATCATGGGAGAAAATATCCAATTTGGGAAAGCGAGTTTGTATCCAACCTGATAATAAATAAAGAGTTAATGGAAACCCATACATTTCCGTAAATAACGCGACAATAAAGGCTGAGAAAGCACTAAACGAACGCCAATCACGAGGACTTTTTGGCTTGGTAAAGCTGAAGGCAAAAATGATGAAAATGAGGGAATTAATGATTACTAAAGACCAAAGACCATAAGCAGGTACATCTTTCATTGTTTATCTCCTATTTTTCTATTTAGCGATTGGAACTACTATCGCTATTGCCGCCATGTCCACCATGTCCACCATGTCCACCATGTCCTCCGTGCATAAATAGATGCATGAGCGGGCAAAGCAGTAGAAACAGCCAAGGTAGGACAGGAATTAAGTGCGCCCAATGTTCGGTAATCAGAAAAAAAGCAATAATACCTAAGAAGACGTACAAGGCAATTTTGCTTGGACTTAACCAACCACTACTTACACCAGACTGACGATCATGTTTGTGAACCATAAAAGCCTCTAAAATAATGTGCTTTTGTATTTGAGAAAACTAGCGTTAAGTTTTTATACTCTCAACTTGTCGATAACTTCAATCCTTTCAACAGTGATGAATTGACAATGACCGATAAAGAACTCAATGCCATTGCCGCAGCAGCAATAATTGGATTCAAAAAACCAAAGGCGGCAATAGGAAGCCCGATGGTGTTGTAGATAAAAGCCCAAAATAGATTCTGTTTGATTTTGAGCATAGTGGCACGAGAGAGGCGAATAGCTGCTACTACATCGCGCACGTCATTTTTTACCAAAATAATGCCCCCAGTTTCTTTAGCTACATCTGCACCAGAACCAATGGCAATCCCAATATCCGCAGTTGCTAGCGCGGGTGCATCGTTAACTCCATCGCCCACCATTGCCACAGCTTCACCGCGTTTTTGAATGTCTTTGACAACTTGGGCTTTATCCCCAGGTAGCACTTCGGCAATTACTTGATCGATTCCCAATTGACGGGCGATCGCCTCCGCAGTTCTCTGGTTATCTCCAGTGAGCAATTTTGTTCTGTTTTTAAGGATGTAGCTTTGGGAATTACCATGCCGCAAATGGGGTCTTTAGCCATTTCGCCTGATGGAGTTACCTCACTTGCGCTGCCGTGTCGGTGATGTGAGTGGTTTCTAGTCATGCTTCTACAAGCTCCTAGAGTAAGTTTTTGATGAGAAAGCTCTCTAACAGGCAGCTAACGATACCAAGTCTGCTGCCATTGCCGCATCTGCTCGATTTCGTTACTTTGAGTCTGAATAATAGATTTAGCCAAATCGCGAATTTCAGAGCGATCGCTATCTAGTACCATTCCCGCCATCATTACTGCCATTTTGTGATGGGGAATCATCTGCTCGATAAAGGCTTTGTCAAAATCGGGAGCATTTTTCAGAGCTTCTAGATCCACATTCATCATTCCCATCATGCCCATACATCGATCCATAGGCATTTCCTGGTTGTTCGGGGAATTTGAGCCTTGTGTAGAAGCCATAGACATCATCATATTAGGTGATGATGCAGGCACTTCAGCGTTGTACCACTGTCTGTACCAAGCGGTCATCTGCTCGATTTCTCTGTTTTGGTCTTTTTTGATGGCTTCAGCAAGCTGTTTAATTTCGGGACGTTTGGCTTTGCTGAGGGCAAGATCTGCCATTTCTACCGCCCCTCGATGATGCGGAATCATCTTTTCGATAAAATGTCGATCTGCCTGTTGTCGATTCATCATCCCCATACCAGAACCCATTCTCCCAGGATTGGGGTTAGGAGAATTAGAATTCTGGGGATGGTGCAAATCGCTCCCATTGTTTCGCATTTGGGCTTCTGTAGGGTTAGCGAGTGACAATCCTATCAAAATACTGCTGGTAACTACAGCGAGCGAAAAACGAATTAAAAATTTGTTCTTCATAATCACCGCCTTTTGCTATTTGCGATTAAGCTAAATCCGAATCAAACAATATTTAGAGATTTTTCGCCTAGTTTTTGTTAATCAAAAATTTTGGAGCTACAAATCAACTAAAATTCTCGATTTTTCAAAGTAAAAATTTACTGTATCTATCTTTAAGCATTTCATCTCTAGATGAAATCAAAATGAAATCGACAACTTAATGCTGTAAAGAAATATTGCGACGCTTTATTTAAATATGAAGAATTTTTTTTATAATTAAGATTATCTAAAAAGTTTTAATTGAGTTTGAGTTGGATTTTCTTTTTTTGCTTGAAGATTTAGGTCTATTAAATTTAATCGCCACACAAAACAGATTTATTTAATATTTGCATGACGATCGACCACATGAACTTATCTCATTGCCATTGCCATTTGTCGGCAAGACTCAGTACAACGACGACATGATGCTGCACAACGTTTACAGTGTTCGTGGTCGTGCTTTTCACATTCAGCCGCACAGCGATCGCAAGCTTCAGCACAAACACCGCACATTTGACCGTGAAGTGCTGAATTACGAGACATAAACCGAGCGCACAGAGCGCAAGTATCGGCGCAATCGCGACATAATTTGATACATTGAGCCATCATTTGTACCATATCGCTGTCTAAACAAGCAGTGGCACAATTTTCACAATCGCGCAGACAATCAAGACAGTTTTGAATACAAGTTTCAAGCTGGGATTCATGAGTTGCTGTCATTATTTAACTCCTATTTATTTAAGTAATAAATTCTTACGAGCCAGTTGTTATCTGGTCTGTTTTTAACTTAATGAAATAGGAAGTATTAATTCATCTAACTTATGGCTTAATCCACATTTCATTCCTTTGCTATAGAAGCATTTCATCTTAATTTCATTTAGGCGTGTTATGTGTGGTTATCAATTATTTTTTGACCTGCTGATATTTCATCTAGCTTAACGCTACACCCTTTGAAGAAAAAACAGACTAATCACTTTAACTCAATAAATAGAGAAGAAAACATTGGATTTTGTTGAAGTAATTTTATTTCTAACTGTTGCTCTAGATTCGTCCAAGATTCTTTAGTAGCACTACTAGTAACGAGAAAGTTTTTAATTTGCTGATAAATCGGAATAAAGTCGGGATAATCAATGGTGGAAAAATCGTTTTTATAGGTATAGTAAACATCAATTTACATGAAGGAATCTTGACTTTTTTTGTGTAAGCATTATAGGAAAATTAAAATGCCAAGATTCTTTTTTTTCACCGTTGTGAGTTTGAGTTACAGTAGTTGATCGATGATAAGAGTATTCTCGATTGGGATAAACAGCTAAAGTAATAGTTACGGAAGATAAGTCTGGATTTTGTTGGATAATTTTTTTAGTTAAATAATAATTCATAACCTCCCAATAATCATTTTTATTAGGATAAGTTTTTAGCAAACGATCTACTTGGGTAGATATGCGTTTTTTATAAGAAATTGAACTTGTATTTTTTACAAAAGAAGTATATTGAATAGTAATATTTAAAGTATTGATTCCTTGATGTTCGATCAAATAATTTTTGATAATAAATTTAGTATTTATTTGAGGCGAATGATTTCTTGCTAAAATTAGACTATTGTTTAATAAAAAATTTCTAGAGTTAGTAGTAATGTTTTGTGCTGCTAATACATTAAAACTCAAAACATTTATAATAATGACCAAAAATAAAAAATTGCTAGTTTTAATTATTTTAACAAGTATCATATCAATTCGATTATGGTTGACTCCATCTGATTTTCTATTGTCTCAACCGCAGATGAAATCAAAATGAAATTTTATACTATTTTTTAAGCTAAATTCTCTAAATTAGATGCCTTAAGAAGTGCAAAGTTACTAGATGTTAGTATTTTTTTGTAGGTGGAGTTTTTTAGAAGATATTATTTATGTAGAAACAAGAGCGAATTTAAAACAACAATATTTAAGTACTTTCACGCAAACGATAAAACTTTTGCTTAAATTTCATCTTCATTTCATCTTGGAATGTCATTCTAAGTAGAGTCAGTTGTAAATTTAATTTTTCATGCTCAATTCCATCCTCAAGTGGTCGATCGTTCAACGGTGGCTGGTGGTTATAGGAGCCATTGTCGTCACAATCTGGGGTTCGTATAATCTCACCCAAATGCCACTAGATGTCTTTCCTGACTTTGCTCCGCCACAGGTAGAAATCCAAACGGAAGCCCCAGGACTCGCTCCTGAAGAGGTTGAATCGTTAATTACCCTGCCGATTGAAAGTGCGGTCAATGGTACGCCTGGTGTAGAAACAGTGCGTTCTTCCTCAGCAGTCGGTATTTCCGTGGTCAAAGTCATCTTTAAGTGGGGGACAAATGTTTATCAAGCACGTCAGTTGGTAACTGAGCGATTGCAGCAGATACAGGAAAAATTACCAGAAGACGTTGAAAATCCGCAAATTTCTCCGATTTCTTCCCCGATTGGTACAGTCGTTCAGTACGCTTTCACTGCCCAAACGACTCCACTGATGGAAGTGCGTCGCTTAATTGATCGCGATGTAACTAACCGATTGTTAGCTATACCAGGGATTTCTCAGGTCATTGCCTATGGGGGGGATGTGCGCCAATATCAGGTATTGGTCGATCCAGCCAAGTTAAAAGCCTTTAATATTACCTTAGATGAAGTAACCGCAGCAGCTAGAGGAGCTAATGTTAATGCAGCAGGCGGTTTTTTAATTAATCCCGACCAAGAAATTATTATTCGTGGCATGGGGCGCATCGAGTCAATCGAGCAACTGGCAAATTCTGCAATAACCGCTCGTAATGGCACACCTGTGTTACTTAAAAATATAGCAGATGTAAGGATTGGAGCAGCTTTAAAGCGTGGGGATGGCAGTTTAAATGGTCAAACTGCGATTGTAGTCATGGTTAACAAACAACCTCAGTATGATACTCCTACTGTTACTAGAGAGATTGAAATGGCAATGGAAGAGGTCAAAGCTGCACTGCCTAAAGATGTAACAGTAACGGAAACTTTTCGTCAGGAAAATTTTATTGAATTTGCAATTGAAAACGTTACTGATTCTCTCCGTGACGGAATTATTATTGTTTCGATTATTCTATTATTGTTTTTGATGAACTGGCGCACTGCCATTATCACCCTCAGCGCAATTCCTTTATCGGTTCTGATTGGAATACTAATTTTAAGCTGGTTCGGTCAGGGGATTAATACCATGACTTTAGGTGGTTTAGCAGTGGCAATTGGTTCGGTCGTAGACGACTCGATTGTCGATATGGAAAATGCCTATCGGGGTTTGCGAAAGAATCAGTTAGCAGAAAATCCCGTGCATCCTTTTCAAGTGGTTTATGACACCTCAGTAGAAGTACGAGTCAGCGTTATTTTTTCCACGGTAATTATTGCGGTTGTCTTTGCACCTATTTTTTCGCTGACGGGAGTAGAAGGGCGTATTTTTACACCGATGGGCGTTGCTTATCTAGTATCGATTTTTGCTTCTACTCTTGTGGCAATGACCCTATCTCCAGCACTATGTGCGATTTTGCTAACTAAGCGACCTTTGCCATCGGATGATACTTGGGTCAGTGCTTTATCGCAACGAATTTACCGACCGCTGCTTAATTTTGCTACTCGTTCCCCCAACATTATTTTAATAGTGGCAGGAGCTTCTTTAGTCGCTTCTTTGGCAATTTTCCCAAGTTTAGGACGGGTATTTTTGCCAGAGTTTCAAGAACCATCACTAGTCAATGCGATGCTGCTTTATCCAGGAAGTTCTCTGGAAGCAACCAATCAAGTTGGCATGGTAATGCAGGATGCCCTCAAAGAAGATAAACGATTTAAAACAGTGCAGTTAAGGGCTGGACGCGCCCCAGGCGATGCGGATGCAGGTGGAGTAAACCTGGGTCATTTAGATGTGGAGTTGAGCGAAGCGGGATTGAAAGACAGAGAGGGGAGTATTGAAAAATTACGAGAGGAATTTGCTAGAATCCCTGGAGTCGCTCCTAATATTGGCGGATTTATTTCCCACCGCATGGATGAAGTATTGTCTGGAGTAAGAAGTGCGATCGCAATTAAAGTTTTTGGTCCTGACTTAAAAGAACTGCGCCGTCTGGGTTCTGAGGTAGAAGCAGTTGTACAAGATATTGAGGGGTTGGTAGATTTACAACTCGAACCCCAAGTTCCAATTAAACAACTACAAATTCAATTTAACCGAGAAGCAGCTGCTCGCTACGGGTTAAGCGTCGGTAATCTAGCTGAGATGGTGGAAACAGCACTCAATGGAACAGTCGTCTCTCAAGTTCTCCAAGAACAGCAACTATTTGACCTAGTAGTTTGGTTGCGCGAAGAAGCTCGTAATAATTTAGATATTATCCGTAACTTACTAATCGATACACCTACGGGTCAAAAAATTCCCCTCGCTCAAGTTGCCAACATCGATTATGGAACTGGACCCAATACCATTAATCGAGAAAGTGTTTCTCGTCTCATCGTTGTTTCTGCCAATGTATCGGGTCGAGATTTAGGTTCAGTCGTGGACGAAATTCAAGATCGAGTACGTCAGTCGGTGCAGTTGCCTACGGGCTACTTTATCCAATACGGCGGCCAATTTGAATCGGAACAACGAGCAAGTCAGAATTTATTAATCTATGGGGGACTAGCACTTGTCATAATTGCCGTTCTAATGTACTTTGCTGTCAAATCCGTGGCAGCTATGCTGATGATTATGATTAACCTACCTCTAGCACTGGTGGGAGGTATATTTTCTATTGCCATAGGAGGTGGAATCATCTCTGTAGCCTCGCTGGTGGGATTTATTACTTTATTTGGAGTGGCAACGCGCAACGGATTGCTACTAGTGGATAACTATAACAATAAGCTTGCAGGGGGAATACCTTTACGGCAGGTCATTTTTGAGGGTTCTATGGAACGTTTAGTTGCTATTTTGATGACGGCATTGACTTCTGCTTTGGGGATGATTCCATTGGTTATTGGTACGGGCGCGGGTAAAGAAATACTTCAACCTTTAGCTGTCGTGGTGCTGGGAGGGTTGTTCACTTCTACAGCGTTAACTTTGTTAGTATTACCAGCCCTGTACGCTAAGTTTGGAAGGTTCTTGATGCCCAAGTCAAATATGTCAGTTGTTGAAGATGGCAAGGTAATTTCGGAGGTAATTAAAATCTGAAAATTCTGGTTTCATTCTAACGGATAAGCTTCGCTAACCTAATTATGTATGAACTTTCGCCCAAACGATAAAACTGCTGCTAAAATTTCATCTCCATTTCATTTTGCAATGTCATTCTAAGTAGAGTCAGTTGTAAATTTAATTCTTCTAAATAAGGAGTAAGTAACTTGAAATTATCTAGATTAATTTTAATTAGTTTAAGTATTTTGGGAACTGCATTAGTTTATAGCAACGTCGCTCAAGGTAATAATTTAAATAACTCTTCCACAAATTCTTTGTCTCAAGTTTCCACTTTAATTATTGCCAATAATAATAAAGATGATAGTGGTGAATCTCATGGGGGACAAGTAGTCGAGTCGGGTGCTTATCATTTAGAATTCGTACCCGAAAAAGAGGAAAATGGTACTCACTTAGATTTTTACCTACAAAGAGGTGACACTCACGAAGCTATTCCTAATGCGAAAGTAACGGCTCTAGTTCAGTCACCCGATGGCAAACAACAGAGTTTAAATTTAACTTATGATGCTGAAGGAAAACATTACACGATTTTATTTCCTGGTACAACAACTGGTCAATATCAAGTTAAAGTAACCGCAGATGTTAGTGGAGAAATCGTAAACGGTCGTTTTAATTTTCAGCAATAATATTTCTTAGCTAAAAAATATTGGCGATCAAGATAATTTAATAGCAATAACCGAGTTGCGATCGATGCTTTTTGGCTTAGATTTCATATCAAGCTAATATTTCATCTCGATTACATCTAGGAATGATAGTTTAATTATTATTATTTTTTATCCTTCTTAACTAAACCCGTTTTAACAATTAGAGCCAAACGGGTTTTTCTTTTTGGCTTTTAAAAAATGTATGATAAATAAATTTTCGTAGGAAAATTAAATCTTTATAAACAAATATAAATTTCATCTTGATTTCATTTTCATCGGTCAATTTAGTAGATATAAAGACTCATCAAATCAACATGGTTCTGAAGTAAAAAATCTTTACTTCTTAATACTCAAGATGAAGAAACAACTTATTTTTACTGCTGCTATAACTCTAGGATTTACAATTCTAAGTTCTGCTACTTTTGCTAATACAACTAGAGAAAACACAACTCTTCCTTATCTTGTCGGCTTTACTCAATCTCCTAAAACTAACTGGTCAAATGTCAGACATACTTTTAGAATTCAAATTCCTGAAACTAGTCCTGCTATTTCTCAAATAAAAGTTATTTTACCTTTAGGAGTAACTGTTAAAAATGATATTACAGTACACGATCGCTCTAGAAAAGAAATAGCAACTAACGCTAATGTTAGTGATGATGAAGTCATTATTAATTTTACTGAACCACTTCAGTCAACAAACGAAA
The DNA here is from genome assembly GCA_964562685.1 of uncultured bacterium. GTDB lineage: Bacteria > Cyanobacteriota > Cyanobacteriia > Cyanobacteriales > Xenococcaceae > Stanieria. The sequence goes on along the minus strand of CAZLUP010000069.1, from coordinate 6,224 downwards.
TTGAAATTGACATGAATAAAGTAATTCTTTCCAGGCTTCATCGCAATGATTGGAGCTACAGAATTAAAGCTAAACTTACTAATACCAAACCAGAATTAAACCTTGGTGTTGCTCGAATTAATAATTTTCAACGCTAGAAAATCACAAAAAACACGAAAGACTATGATTCTAATTTTACTTCAATTTCATTGAATTTTTCACGTTGATTTCATTTGACTTAATTAAACTAATAAGCAAGAACCAATAAAGTTAATTATTCAAGGAACAAATCATGAAAAAGCTAATTTCTGCTGTTGCATTTGCCTTAATTGCCACATCTTTACCAGCTATTGCTTGGGTAAACGGAAAGTCTAATTATCCCGAATCTACCCATCTTTTTGATAGTGCAGCAATTCCCAGTAACGCTCGTTTTCAAAATGCCAATCATAGGTTTAAAGTTCACGTTCAAAAAAAACCTATTTCAGAACTTTCGATTTATTTACCAGAAAAAGTAAGTCTTTCTAAAGATATTGAAGTAACTGATGAAACTGGTCAAAAAATTGATGCTCAAACTTCTGTTGATAGTGGAAAAGCAACTATCGCTTTTGCCCAACCAGTTTCTCCCGATACAGTTCTAAAGGTTAATTTACGCAGTGTAAAAACTCCAGGTTTCGAGCAAAATTGGCTGTATCGAGTTTATAGCAAACCAGTAGGATTGACAGCAGAAATTCCCCTCGGAACGGCTGAAGTCCGTACTTATTCATCAAACTGAAATTCAAATTTACTGACAAAACCATCGATAAAAGTAAAGTAAATCATTCTTGACGATTATTGTTTCTAGACTCTAACTTCTAGTTAGGGTCTAATTTTGTGGAAATTTCATCTTGATTTCATCTGGCTGTGTCAATCTATCTAATTAGAGAATTGTAGAGCGAATATAAATCTTGGCTGTTTAAAAATTATAGGTTCTCGAAAAATTATGTTTTTTTTCAGGAGTTAATAGTTAAATGAAATATTTTATGAGTGCGATCGCCGTAGTTACACCCCTATTTTTTCTTCAAGGTTGTTCGTCTTTTCTCTCATCTTCTGCAACCGAGCAACACCAAGGTCATTCAATGAAAGATGATCGAGCATTGGCTGATTCCTCAAATCCCCATGATGGTCATTCTATGGAGGAGATGAACCATCGAGAAAATTCAAGTCAAACTCAGGCAAAACTTGTCACTTCAACTAAGATTATTGCCAATAAACCTGTTTCTTTGACGATCGATATTCAAGATTCAGCAGGAAAAGCAATTACCAAATTTGATACTTTCCAAGAAAAATTGATGCATCTAATCGTAGTCAGTGACGATCTTCAGTTTTTCAGTCATCTCCATCCTCAATATCAAAATAATGGACGTTTTACAGTAGAAGCTAATTTTCCTCGATCGGGAAACTATACTATCTTTAGCGATTACAAACCTACTGGAGACGAAGAACAAGTTTCTGTCCTCAAAACACAAGTTCCAGGTAACAATTCATCTTCTTCCGATATCGATTTAAACCGTACCAAAACCTTTGGAGATACGAAAGTTAATCTGACTAGTTCTTCTCCTACGGTTAAAGCAGGAGAAGAAGTAACTTTTGTATTCGATCTAAAACAAGCTAAAGACGATCGCGCGATCGCAGATTTACAACCTTATCTAGGAGAAAAAGGACATTTAGTTATTCTCAAACAGTCATCACCATTGACAAAGGCAGACTATATCCATGCTCATGCCATGAAGGATACACCAAACGATCGTGTAAGTTTTATGACCAGTTTTCCTCAACCAGGAAAATACAAACTCTGGGGACAATTTAATCGCAATGGCAAAATCGTTGTGGCTGATTTTTGGGTCGATGTTCTTTAAATTAAGAAATTTTATCTAAAATATTGGCTGGGAGAAACATATGTCGTTGTGGCGGTATTTGTTGACAATTAGCGTTGGTGTAGGAATTAGTTTTAGTCAATTAGAATCGGTTTTTGCTCAAAGCCAATCTCCTTCTGAAGCTGACTCTCAAGAACAGCAGCAGAACAATAATTCTCTACAACTTCCAACTTCCCCTAATCAAGTAAAAATTCAACAAGTGCGATCGCTTAGTCTCAAACAAGCACTAGAGTTAGCAGAACGAAACAATCGAGAATTACAGGTTGCTGCTATAACCTTAGAGCGATCGCGCTCGGCTCTACAACAAGCTCAAGCAGCTTTACTGCCTACTTTTGGAGTAAATGGAGAACTCACACAGGTTGGCGACCAAGAAAGTCCTGGAGACGTAATTTTCGAGCCAGAATCTGATTCGCCTACTTTTTTGAGCGGTACGATCGAAGCTAATTATAACCTTTTTACTTTTGGCAAGCGATCGGCACAAATTAAAGCTGCCCAGGAACAAGTAAAATTCGAGCAGTTAGAATTAGAAAGAATTCACCAACAAACTAGACTAGACGTTTCCAGTGCCTATTATGATTTGCAGGAAGCCGACGAACAAGTAAAAATTAACCAATCTGCCGTAGAAAATGCTCGAATCGGTCTGCGTGATGCCCAATTGTTAGAGGAAGGAGGAACAGGAAGTAAAATTGATACGATTAGGGCTTCAGTGCAGTTGAAAAATGCCGAACAAGACTTAATTCAAGCTCAAACCGATCTCGATGTAGCCAGCGATAAGTTAACCAGAATTTTAGGTTTACCCGAAACAGTTGATGTTGCTGCTGCCGATCCTGTCCGAACAGCAGGTCAATGGAATCGCTCTTTAGAAGAAAGTATTATTCTAGCTTTTCAAAATCGAGCAGAATTAAAACAGCAGTCGATACAGCGCAATATTAGCTCCCAACAGCGACAAATAGCTTTAGCTGAAATTAGACCAACTGTGAGTTTGTTTGCCAATTACCAGACATTAAGCGAACTAAGTAATAAAGGGGCAGATGGCTACGCAGCAGGAGCTAGGGTCGCCTGGAATTTCTTTGATGGTGGAACGGCATCAGCAGCAGCGAAACAGGAAGATGCGAACATTAAGATTGCCGAAACTCGCTTTGCTGATACTCGCAGTCAAATTCGTTTGGAAATCGAACAAGCTTATAAAAACCTGATGGCAAATGCTAAGAATATCGAAACGGCAACTGCTGCCCTAGAACAAGCAAAAGAAGCACTAGATTTAATTAGCTTTGGCTATCGTCGAGGTGCAACTACCCAGCTAGAAGTAAACACGGCACAAAATGAATTGACCAACGCTGCTGGCAATAGAGTAAAAGCAATTTTGAACTACAATCGCTCTTTGACCTCCCTAAGAAGAGCCATTAACAATTTATAGCCAAATTTAGCCTAATAAGATGAGAATTTTACTAGTTGAAGACGAACCAAACTTAGGTGCTGCGATCGAACGCACTTTAAAACACCATAAGTATATAGTCGATTGGGTACAAAATGGCAATGATGCTTGGGGTTACTTAGAAAGTAATTGGACGCAATACACGGTAGCAGTTTTCGATTGGTTAGTGCCTGGTTTGTCGGGAATAGAATTACTCAGAAAATTACGCGCTCAAAACAATTCCCTTCCAGTTTTGATGTTAACTGCCAAAGATCGCATGGAAGACAGAGTTACAGGACTCGATGCAGGTGCGGATGATTATTTGATTAAACCTTTCGGTATGGCAGAATTATTGGCACGTTTGCGAGCCTTACAAAGGCGATCGCCCCAAATTCAACCACAACAGCTAGAATTGGGAAACTTGCGCCTAGATTATGGCAATCAAACTGTTTATTATCTGACACCAAAAGGCGATCAGGAAAAGGTTTTGTTAACTAATAAGGAGTTTCAATTACTAGAGTATTTCATGAAGCGTCCGAATCAAATTGTTACTAGCGAGCAGATTCGCAATCATCTTTGGGAAACGGATGCAGAATCTTTTAGTAATGTGGTAGCTGCTCAAGTACGTTTACTCAGACGCAAGTTAGAACCAGTCTCTTGCTCCAATTTAATTGAAACCTTACGCGGTTTGGGATATCGATTTAACCTAGACAACTGATGAGACAAAATAAGCTGTTCAATAACACTCGCACTTCTTTGGCTTTTTGGTATGCGGGAGTAATGGGATTGATTTTGAGTCTGTTAGGATTTGGAGTTTATAAAGCAGTCTCTCACGCTCATTGGGTTGCCCTTGATCGCGAATTAGAATCTGTAGCAGGAACTCTGCACGACAGTTTAGAACTAAAATTGAAGCAGCCAGGACAAATCGAGCCGATTGTTAAAAAACTATTGCCCAATCTTTGCCAGATCGGAATTAGTTGTTACACAGATCGAGATAATCCACAACGTCATATCCTTTCTGCTGTCGATCGAGGTAATTACTACGCCCGTTTGTACAATACTTCTGGACGCTTAATCGCTATTGCTGGAGATTATCCAGAAGGACTGCCTCAAAAATTAAACAAAGAACTCTGGCAAACCCTAAGCGATCGCAATAATAACATTTATCACCAAATTTCTTTCTCCTTACATACTCAAACCAGACAAGATTGGGGATATTTTCAAGTTGGACGCAGCCTTGCTGATTTTGAAGATTATCTCGGTAGAGTTAAATTGGTTCTGTTATTAGGATTACCAATCTCGTTGATTTTCGTAGCTTTTGCTAGCTGGTGGTTGGCTGGTTTAGCAATGCAACCAATTTACCGCTCCTATCAACAAATCGAGCAGTTTACAGCAGATGCTGCTCATGAGTTAAGAACGCCTTTAGCTGCGATGCAAGCGACGGTAGAATCAGCATTGTTAGTCGATTTAGACAAACAAGAAGCAAAAGGTATTTTAACTACGATCAAGCAAGAAAATAAAAGATTGATTCAACTAGTTGCCGATCTGCTATGGTTAGCTCGGATGGATCGAAAAGCAATTCCTCTACGCCGCGAAAAATTTTGCTTAAACGATCTGGTGAGCGATTTAGTAGAAGAATTAGACCCATTAGCGATCGCTAATCAAATAACGCTGACTTCTGAATTTAGAGTTAAAAAATCTATAAACGTAAGTGGTGATTGCGACCAATTATATCGTTTAGTTTATAACTTAATCGTTAATGCTATTCAATACACCCCTTCATCAGGCAAAGTTACGGTTATTTTAGATTGCAATGACTCTCACGCTCTAATTCAAGTTAAAGATACAGGTATTGGTATTGCCCCAGAACATCAAAAAAAGATTTTTGATCGCTTTTATCGCATCCAAGACGATCGTTCTCGCAGCACTGGTGGTTCGGGGTTGGGGTTGGCGATAGCAAAATCTATAGCGCGATCGCATTCTTGTAAGCTTAGTCTACAAAGTGAATTAGGACGAGGTAGCACTTTTACCCTGCAATTACCTTTGACAATTAATCTACAAGTGAGGCGTAAAAAAAATCGTCAATTTTTTTAAAAGAAAGCATTATTCTCTATATTGAGGTTTGAGTATATTCTCGCCAAGTAGGCGAGATGTTGATGTTAGTGTTAAATATAGTTCTAGCTAAAAAAAATTGCTATTAATGGAATTTATATGTTTATTTTCTCTCTATTGCTTTTTCTTTTGCCAGAATGAAACAGCCCTACCCTGCTTGATTGAATATGGAGATAATCAGTAGGGACTGGGAATTCATACAAAGATCGATTTATAAATACGGTTCTGGACTCTCAAAGTTCCCTGTTGCTTGACCACTAGGCCCGACAAGAGCAATTCCCTTTCCTCTAGACTGTCAGCGAAGGCAACTTCTCCCTGATGCAAAATTTTTCGATAGAGTTCGAGTAGCCGGACGGATTGTTTACTCTTGAGGAGGCGATCTCGGATGGTTCTTAAATGTTCTGGTTCATCCTGGGATTCCCAATTGTCTATTATATTCTTCCGCACCAAGTTTTCAATCCACTCGGCTTCTCTATTGGTAGGGATAGGAGATGAAGCACTGCGAATGAGTTTACAGAGCTTTTGGGTCAGAAAAGGCTGACCGCTCGTCCAGACTAACACTTCTTTCAGCACTGTTTGAGGATTGCTTACTTTCTCGGTCAATCCTTGAAGTAAAGGTTGGGCTTCATGCTCTTTAAAGCCCTCTAGTTGAATCGCCTGACCGACATTAAACGGGGTTGTCTGATAGTCAGTCATTAAATCTGAGGGAGTGGCGACTCCGAAGAAAGCCCATGTTAAACGCCGATACTCTGGATTGATACTGCGCTGATTATAGCAGGAGCGAATCAGCGCAAAAAAGTCATTAA
>CAZLUP010000068.1:0-21550 GCA_964562685.1 uncultured bacterium | reverse complement strand
GTTCGCTTTCATCCCTTCGGAAATCCGAGGGACTTCTCGCTCACAAAAGTTAAAGGTCGTCATGGATTTGGTTTGTTTCGCAGTTCCGAAAATGAACTTCAATTAGGTTGGGGTTTACACGCTGACGACTCAATCAACTGGAAAGAAATCGATTGGACTCAGATGCTAATTGCCAACTCTCCTCCCTGGTTAGCCCAACATTTACAAACCTATAGCCACACTATTACTCAACCAATTTTACTATCTGTCGTTGTTGGTCGTTGTCCTCAATGGCATCTACCAGGCTTACTATTATTAGGTGATGCAGTTCATCCCCTCTCACCAATCCGCGCTCAAGGTATCAATATGGCATTACGCGATGTAATTGTAGCTGCTAATCATTTAATTCCTTTGTTATCTAAACCCGTCAACCACAACCAGATTGATCAGACTTTACCACTTATTCAAGCTGAACGCGAACCCGAAATTATCCGCATTCAACAACTACAACAGGAAGAAATCGCCCAAGCAGAAAAATTACGTCACAGTGCCTTGCTAAGATGGTTAGCTAGTTGCTTTGCACCTTTGATCCGCCCTTGGATTCGTCAGTCTTGGTTAAAAAGACAACAAAAGTTACGTCAAGGTGTTACTCAAGTTCGTTATTTGTTTATTTAGGATATCTAGCTCAGTGTATCTGAAACTAGAAGCATAGTTGAGTTTTTTGATTGAATTCTTCAAGCAAGCGCAATTTATGATTGGAAATCAAAAAAAATCTAACTTTTGATACTTGTTTTACCAAGTCAATTTTAATTATCAGTTAAAGAACTTATAAGTCTTAATCAATGTAATCATAATGAATCTCAAAATTATCTGGCGATTATTACAAGAAATCTGTCCAATAAATAGTAGTTGATTGTCGAGAGGTTTCAAACAATATATAGGTTTAAAGTTTGAGATATTGACGCAGAATATTTTGAAGCTGTTCTAATAATTCTGATTCTAACTGACCTAAATATTTAATTAAACGCTTATATTGAAATTCTAATCAAATATATAGCGATCGCTTTTTATAATTGTCTTTGAAAATAAAGCGATCGCCTAACATTTTAGAAATTAAGCAGTTGCCAATAACCCACTATGTCGTAATAATGGTTCAGTTTGTGGTTCTCTGCCTCGGAATTGCTTAAATATTTCCATTGGGTGCAAACTACCACCCAAAGCGAGGATTGTCTCCCGATAGCGTTTACCAACTTCAGAAACCGCTTCTTCATTATCTAAACCGACTTCTTCAAAGGCTGCGAAAGCATCAGCACTTAAAACTTCTGCCCATTTATAACTGTAGTAACCTGCTGAATATCCACCTGCAAAGATATGCCCGAAGGAACAAAGGAAATTATCTTCTGGTAAAGGTTGTAATACGCTGGTAGTTTTAGCAATGCGATCGCGTACATCATTGGGAGTTTCCGATCCTCCTGGTTGATAGCGATAATGCAATTCCATATCTACTAAACCGAAGCTTAACTGACGTAACATTGCCGAACCACTCATGTAGTTTTTAGCAGCTACCAGTTTTTGATAGTATGCTTCGGGTAGAGTTTCCCCAGTTTCGTAGTGTTTTGCCATACCAAATAAAGTAGGGCGATCGTAACACCAGTTTTCCATAAACTGACTGGGTAATTCAACCGCATCCCATTCGACGTTATTAATACCTGCTGCACCAACATAGTCTACTTTCGTCAGCATATGATGTAAACCGTGTCCAAATTCATGGAAGAGGGTAGTTACTTCCATAAAAGTCATCAAACTAGGTTTATCGTTTACAGGTGGAGTTTGGTTGCAAACTAGATAGGCGACAGGTAAGCGAGTAGAAGTTTTTCCTTCCACTGTCATTTTTGCCCTACCGATACAATCATTCATCCACGCACCACCACGTTTTTCGGCAGGGCGAGAATAGGGATCGAGGTAAAAATGGGCAATAACTTCACCCTTATCATCTGCCACTTGAAAATATCTGACATCTTCATGCCAAACTGGTGCTTCTCCATCCGCAGCAGTAATAGTTACACCGAAGATACGTTTTGCTAGACCAAACAAACCATCCAAAACTTGATTAAGAGGAAAATAAGGACGTAATTCCTCTTCATTAAATTCAAATTTGGCTTCTTTCTGCTTCTCTGCCCAGTAGGTAGTATCCCAATGTTTTAAATCTTCTGTACCTGCAAAAGCTTTTAATTCTTCAAACTCTTTAACTGCTGCATCGTAAGAAGCAACCCTTAACTCTTGCTGTAACTTTTCTACTGCTTCAACACTCGGTGCCATTTTACGAGCTAAACTGAGTTCGGCAAAGGTATCGAAACCAAGGATATTCGCCTTTTCCTTTCTCAATTCTAAAATGCGATCTATATTGGCTTTATTATCAAATTCTCCACTAGATGCACGAGAGATAAAAGCCTTGTAGAGTTTTTCTCGCAATTCCCGATTAGTGGCATACTTCATAAAGGGAATATAGCTAGGATAATCCAAAGTAACCACCCAAGGACCATTTTCTGCGGTAGCGTTTTCTTCCCCTTCCGCTTTAGCAGTTTGTGCCATTAAACTTAAAGCACTTTCGGGTAAACCGTCTACATCTTGTTTATCAGTGAGTTTTAGTTTAAAAGCTTTTGTTGCATCGAGAACGTTATTAGAAAATTTGGTAGATAATTCCGCTAACTCTAACTGAATTTGGTTAAATCTCTCTTTGGTTTCCCCTTCCAAACCAACCCCAGACAATTCAAAATCTCTGAGGGAAGATTCAATAATACGTTGTTGTGCTGGTTCAAACTTATCCCAGTCTGCACTATTGCGTAACTCTTTAAAAGCTTCGTAGAGAGGTTTACTTTGAGAAAGTTGATTGTAGAATTTTACAACCTCTGGTTGCATCTTCTCATAAGCTTCTCTAAGTTCGGGACTATTTTTCACACCCATCAAATGTCCCACAATACCCCAACTCCAGCCTAACTTCTCTTCCATTGCTGTCAGGGGTTCAACCAAACCTTCCCAAGTAGGAGTTACATTCGCTTCCAAGTGTATTAAGTCTGCATCCAATTCCTTCAGTAGTTCAGTCATCGCAGGAACTACATGGGATGGTTCAATTTTATCGAAGGGAGGTAAACCTTTTCCAATTAATAAGGGATTATTTGTAATGGTTGCGTTAGTCATAAATGAGATATTGCAAATTAATCGTATATCTTTTTACCGTAACGCTTTCTGGGAGGATAGGACAGTAAAGGCGATGTTGGGATAACCGAAATTTTTATTATGGTTAAGTCAGAACTAGGTTTCGACAGCTTGAGGTTGCTCATAATACATTACAATTGCTTTAAACTTATCAGAATATTGATAAATTTCATTTAGGTTACTAATAGAAAACATTTCTGAAACTTTTTTACCGTTATCATCTATAGCAAAAATTTCTAATTTTTTACGATTAATTTTATTAAGTAGTATGAATTGGAACAATTGCAGTGCGTCGAGTTTCTTGATTAAAGAATTTTAGATGTGAACCTGTTTGACCTATTTCAATAAATCCTGCATCTTTTAGTTGTTTGATAACTTGTTTTGCAGTTAACCTTGGAGTGCGAGGCGACATTAATTAATACCTCACAAAACTAATTCTATTTGTTCAGATAATGAATCACTAGAATATAAATGATCGGGAATAGGTTCAAGCATCAATTTAATTGCATCTTCTAAATTATTTATTGCTTCTGGTTTAGTATCACCAAAAGAAGAAATAAAATTTAATTCTGGACAAGTAGCAGAATAAGCTTGTGCCTCTTCATCCCATTCGATAACTGCTCGAATAATCATAATTGTTGCGTCTTAGATAGATAAATAAATAGTGTTTAATAATTTTAGCTTGGAAGAATTAAAGAGTCTGACACTGAAGGTGCAGTGAAGCGTCCTGCGCTCTTCAGCAACCCAGCGATCGCGCCTAAGCAAAAGTCATAAAACTAATCAGATTGATCTTTGTTGTTTAGTTTTTTAAGGATAATTAGCTAGCTCAGAGCATAAAATTTGAGCGCAGTGAGTAATTTCTCGCCAGTTCCTTGCTACTAATAAAGATTTGGGAAATAAACTACTAGAAATACCAACTGCTAATGCACCGGCTGTTAGCATCTCTTTGGCATTGTCAATTCTAACTCCACCTGTGGGAATTAAAGGAATATGACCTAGGGGTGCTTGTAAACACTTAATATAGTTTACTCCTCCAACAGTTTCGATCGGAAAAACTTTAACTGCACTAGCACCACCTTGCCAAGCATTAATAATTTCTGTGGGAGACAAAGCTCCCGGCACAATAGGAACGCGATATTGTTCTACTGCTGTTGCCACAATCGAAGGATTGTAGTGAGGACAAAAAACAAATTGCGCTCCTGATGCGATCGCATCAGCGAGTTGTTCTAGGTTTAAAATTGTCCCGACACCTATGTAACAATGAGGTAATCGCACTCTTAGTTCGGCAATCAATTTTTCTGGTTGATCGCTATTCCAAGTAATTTCAATTAAGCGAATGCCACCATTAGCCACCGCCTGTGCCATCGCTAAACCAATTTTTTGATTAGGAGAACGAATTACTGCGATCGCTTTATGTAACGATAATACTTCTCGCCAAGAGTTAATGAAATTAAGCGATGTATTCAACTCAGACAAAGTAGTCTTACCCTATCACTATAATATGGAGCTAATTCTATTTTTGTATGCTTGGGAATCTAAACCCATCCCAACGTTAGCAGTCTGAGGATCGACTTTGGCATTTAAGGCTTTGATTCGGTCAGAAGTAGCAGGGTGAGTGCTTAAAATATTGGGAACCGAACCACCTTGTTTGAGTAATTTCCCCATAAAGCTAATCATTCCTGAAGGTGCATAACCAGCTTTTTTGAGATTAACTAGTCCAAGTTGATCTGCTTCTAATTCATCTTCGCGACTATTAGGACGAGAGAGTGCTAACTCAACTCCAATTTGTACTGCTGCGCTGCGATTTAAGCCTGCTGCGGTTAATACACCTTGAGAAATTGCTTGTTGACGCATTTGTTTGATGGCATGACGACCAACAATATGACCAATTTCATGTCCAATTACACTAGCTAATTCTGCTTCATTGTCAGCTTTTTTGATTAAACCAAGATTAACGTAAACATAGCCCCCCATAGTAGCAAAGGCATTGATGCTATTATCGTTTACTACTTGAAAAGTATATTTGAGATTTGGACGTTCACTGGTTTTGGCTAATCTTTGTCCAATATCATTAATATAATTGGTGATGGCTTGATTACGAGATATGGGTGCTTTTCCCGAACTAATTAATTTCTGATTAATTTCTTGACCCAATTGAGACTCTTGAGTTTCAGAAATATTTGATAGTTGAAATATTTGCGCTCCCCTCATTAATAATTCTATCCAGGGAACACCATAACTAGGGAGAGGTTGAGCGATCGCAATGCCGATACAACAGATTAAGGAAAGTAAACCGTATAACCAGCGTCTATGAGAATACCAAATCAACTTAGAAAAATGCTTCAACATGATCGAGACAATACTAAAAAGGAGACGATTACTACTTGTCGTAGACGATATTTTTTTCTTCCAGGTTGCCGTCTCTACCTCGATCCTAATCTAATTTTGTTCTAAATATTACCTAACTGCGTAAACTTTGATATCGATAGAAGTTAAACATATCAAATAATCCGCCTACTATACTTCCTACGATACCCAGAATAACCACACCGATTAATGGTTGTCCGTTCCCAAAAACAGCTAAAAAATTTAAAACTCCAATTGCACCAGTTTGTCCTAATCCTGCAACACCGGGTATGTGACTGACAATCAATAAAATTCCTAAAATAACTCCAAAAAAAATTATGGGAGTACTAAAACTTATCAGTGCGGTTACTAAAAGAGAAATTAGGAAATTGTTTAAAATTCTCATATTGTAACTTGTCATTTTTTTATCGCCTAGGTTAGCTATTTTTGCCTATTTACTACAATAGGGGGAAAATCTGCATCTAGATTGAAATTTCAAGAATCTTAAATCTTTCTTAAAAAAAATCTAAGACTTAAGTTACTTATTTGATACATTTAGATCGATTTGCAAAAAAGTATCTTACATTACATATAATCTAAAAAATTTTACTAGGCAGTATTTATTGTCACAACTTAAACAAGATCGCGATCTTTGTGTAAAGTAGATTAAATAACAATTTCAAGCAATAAATAAGAGCTACAAAGAGTTTTACTAGCTCAAAAATTAATCATAATTATCGACAACGTCTGATAATTTATAATCTTACATTGAATGATTTACCTTTGATTAGATGAATCGCTCTGTTTTATTACTTTACTTTTGTTTTGTAATTTAATTACTTTATTTATACTTAAATTTAATTTTGTATCAATTGCAATTCCAGTAATTACTAATCCTATTCCCGAACCAATTATTAAGTTCGGTTTAGCTATTAGCTTGGAAAAAATAGTTAATTCTTGACCAGAACATCTTCAAGGTAAATATCCAGTAGCGATCACAGGAGGCTATGTTGAGCGGGGTCAAGCTATTACTGAATTATTTGGTCAATATATTTTTGCTGATGTTGGTAGAGATGTACACTTTTTTCTTCTGTTAATGAATGAATTAATTTTAGGTAAACAAGCAGCCATTAAACAGTTAAAAATTCTTCAAAATAATTAAGAAATTTCTTTGTTAGATTTGGTAAATCAACAACGTTCTGATATTTGTTTGCGCGTTGATGAAACAGTAGAGATTTATATTACGTCTAAAAGTGATGGCAAAGTTAGAAAAATTATTGCCAAAGCAACTCCAACTTATCAAGAAAAATGTATGCAGTTCAATTATCTTTTGTCCAAATTTCGTTACTTAATTTTAATAGGAATAGTTATGATTGGCTTGGCTTTACCCTTAAAAGTAAGTGCTGCTGAACAAGTTGTTTCTACTTTAACTGTTACGGGACAGGGAACTGAAAAAATAGCTACTACTTTAACCAATATTCAATTAGGAGTAGAAGTTCAAGGTAAAACTGCTACCGAAGTCCAACAACAAATTGCCGAACAAACTAATAGTTTAGTTCAATTTTTGCGATCACGTCAGGTTGAACAGCTACAAACTACAGGCATTCAACTACAGCCTAATTATGACTATAGTAGTGAGCCAAGAAAACTAATTGGTTATGTCGGTATTAATACCCTTAGTTTCCGTCTCAGTACAGAAAAATTAGGCGATTTAATCGATCAAGCAGTTCAGGCAGGGGCAACCAGAATTGATAGTATTAGCTTTACTGCTAGTGATGAAGCGATCGCTAATGCCCAAAAACAAGCCTTAACTAAAGCAGTTCAAGATGCTCAAGCTCAGGCGGATGCTGTGTTACAAACTTTAAATTTAAATGCTAAATCTATTGTAACTATTCAAATTAATGGAGCTAATCCTCCTCAACCTCTAATCGTTCAAAACGAAGCCTTTAGCGATCGCGCTCAAGCCAAAGTTAGCACTCCTATTATTGGTGGAGAACAAGCGATAGAAGCATCAGTAACTCTCCAAATTGGTTACTAATTGGGGTTTAACCATGATTGATTTAATTAGAAAATAATTTTTTCTGAGGGGTAGACAGCGGTTTAGGTTCAAGGGTGTAATTGCTAATAATTTATAATTTTTTTAAAGCCACCCCAAAAAAATCATGGTTCCCTTAAAGGATGAAAATCCAATTAAAATTACACCTTACCTCACCTATACTTTAATAGCGATTAACATTATCGTTTTTTTCTATGAAGTCAGCTTAAGCCCCAGACAATTAGACATTTTTTTTCATTTATTTGCCGTTGTTCCCAAAGAATTAACCGCCAGTTTTAGTGGAATTACTCTATATCAACCCGTACCAGAACCTTTGACCCTAGTTACCTCCCAGTTTCTTCATGCTAGTATTGCTCACCTGGGTTTTAATATGTTGTTTCTGTGGATTTTTGGCAACAACATCGAAGAAGAACTAGGCAGGTTCAAATATCTAATCTTTTATTTAAGTTGTGGTGTTTTAGCAGCCCTATCTCAATGGTACTTCTCCGCAATGTCTGATGTTCCTTCTTTAGGTGCTTCAGGCGCGATCGCAGGAGTTATGGGAGCCTACATACTCAAATTTCCCTCCGCCAAAATTATCACCGTTATACCCTTGGGTTTCTTTTTTCCTACTTTTCGAGTCTCCGCAATTTATTTCTTAGGTTTTTGGTTTCTTGAACAAGCTTTTAATGGTGTAGCCTCTTTAGAAGTCATTACTAGCGTTGGCATGGAGAACGGTGGCGTAGCTTACTGGGCGCACGCAGGTGGTTTTATTTTTGGCGCAGTTTTAGGGCCAATTTTAGGTTTGTTTTCTGATCGTTCGGAGCAATATTAAAAAATGTATTGACAATTAACAAATAATAAGAAATACTGAGCCGATCAGAGAACTTTATTTAACCTATGCTTGCCAAACGAATTTTACCTTGTCTAGATGTTAATGCCGGACGAGTAGTTAAAGGTGTTAACTTTGTCGATCTTAAAGATGCTGGCGATCCAGTTGAATTAGCCAAAATTTATAATGATGCGGGAGCAGACGAACTAGTTTTCCTCGATATTACTGCAACTCATGAAGACCGCGACACAATTGTTGATGTAGTTTATCGTACCGCAGAACAAGTGTTTATTCCTTTAACGGTCGGCGGTGGCATTCAATCCTTAGAAAATATTAAAAAATTGTTAAGAGCAGGCGCAGATAAGGTAAGTATCAATTCGGCTGCGGTTAAAAATCCTAATTTTATTAATGAGGGAAGCGATCGCTTTGGTAAACAATGTATTGTCGTGGCGATCGATGCTAGAAGGCGCAAAGACTCTAACAACCCAGGTTGGGATGTCTATGTTAGAGGTGGCAGAGAAAATACAGGAATAGACGCAATTCAATGGGCGAAAGAAGTAGAACAAAGAGGTGCAGGAGAACTCTTAGTTACCAGTATGGATGGCGATGGAACTCAAGCTGGATATGACTTAGAACTCACTCGCACCATTGCCGAACAAGTAGAAATTCCAGTAATTGCTTCTGGTGGTGCAGGAAATTGTCAGCATATTTATGAAGCTCTTACTGAAGGTAAAGCAGAAGCTGCTCTATTGGCTTCCCTATTACATTACGGGCAATTAACCATTGCTGATGTCAAAGCTTATCTACAGCAACATCAAGTCTCGGTTAGGGTCGTTTAACCTCTTGGTTTTTACAAAAGTTAAAAACTTAGAAAATATAACCCCTTTGCTAAAAATTGTGTATTAAAATAGACTAAAGTTTACATTTTGTAAAAAATGCTAATCCCAATTCTCATATTTGATGTTGCTTTGGTTGCCTGGTCACTGCATTTGATGCAAGAAGCTCTAGCGCAACAAGAATTCTCATTAATGTTAGCCGGTCTGCTGGTAGCTGCTTCTGCTGCTGCGATGATGGTGGTTTATTTTCTCATGGGTAATTGTTTAAGCCATTTAATTTAATTTTCTTACTCTTGACTAAAGTCGTCTTTTTAAGGCATGATAATATACGCTGCTCAAGGGGCTATAACTCAGTTGGTAGAGTGTCACAATGGCATTGTGAAAGCCACCGGTTCGAGTCCGGTTAGCTCCATATCTTTTTCCGCTTAATTAACTGTCCTTTGACCGCACCATTGTTTATATTCGCCGTTCTATAAAACCAAGATATAAAGGTGGAAAGGATGAGGTAAAAAAACCTAATCTGGCTACACCAATACTGCCATCATAAAGTACACTACCAGAAGGAGTGATGTTGCTTGAGCCAAATGCTATGAAAGTTACACGCTCGGTTTTGAGGGGGAAAAGAGGCAATAATACCTCTGCTCTACCCGACTTAAGCTGGTTGACTGCTGAGGCAATTGCCTGTTTAGTAGTTAAGTTTAAAGTTAATTTTAATTATGTTGATCAATAAGACGGAGAAACCATCATGAGTGCAGAGAGTATGTTGTTTAACGGAGCGATTTTGTGTATCGTCCTCATCTTAGTAGGATTAGCTTGGGGCTTTTTACTACTAAAAATTCAAGGTGGCGAAGCAGAATAAAAGATTGTTAGTAACAAAAACTTAAAATCAGATCGGTAGCAATTGCGCCGATCTATATTTCATTTCTATATTATTTAAAATTACAAAATTTCGGTAGTTTATTTTTCTGTACTGCTTAAAAGCGTTCTCCCACTGATGAAGCAGAAAGGCAGAGGAGTAAAAGTAGCGATTGTCTTGGATGTTATATGAAATACTCTAAAGTTTGCTTCACCTGAAAAGTAGAGGAAGTAAAAGTATTGTATTAATTTGTAGCATTCATTGTTGGATTTAATATTAAGTTATTAATATAATTTTTCGTCTGACACGATCGCTCTATAGTCAATGATTAAAAATTTCTCTTAAAATAACCCCGCTAGACAACCAAAATACAATTATAGTTATTCTTTTTGAAATTTTAGAATAGCTATTTATTATTGTAAAAAAATTTAAATTTACTATGTTAATTGTTTACGCAATAAAGGGAATATTAAGTCCCAATATTCAACTACTTAAATTCTTGAATTTTTTGCCAGACTAATTCTAATAAATTAGGATTATTGACATCAAACCATTCAATTTCAGGGTAAGCTCTAAACCAAGTGCGCTGACGTTTAGCAAATTGACGAGTGTGCAAGATAGTTAAATCTATCGCTTCACCTAAAGAAAGATCTCCTGCTAAATACTGTTTGATTTCGGCATATCCTAAAGTATCTAATAAAGGTAAATCTTGACCGTATTTTTGAATTAAATATTCTACTTCTTTTACTAATCCTAATTCAATCATTTGATGAGTTCTAATTTCGATCCGACGGTCTAATTCTTCCACTTCACCATCTAAACCAATTTGTAGAATAGGATAATCTGGCGGATTTTCTCCTTGTTGTTCGGAAATCGGCTTAGCCGTGACATAAAATACTTCTAAAGCTCGTAATGTTCTGACTTGATCGTTAGCATGAATTTTTTTAGCTGCTATGGGATCGACTTGAGTTAAGTAAGCATAAAGTTGAGTTTGTCCTAAAGCAATAAGTTGCAATCGCAATTCGGGTTGAGGAGATACTCTGGGTATTTTTAAACCTTTAGTAATTGATTTGATATATAAACCAGTACCTCCTACTAATAAAAGAGGATAATTTGTGGAATTATCAATTAGGTTTTGGGCTTTTAATTGATATTGAGCTAATGTTAAATTCTCTGTTGGTTCGCAAATATCGATTAGATAATGCGGTACTAATTTTTGTTCTGCCAGTGAAGGTTTAGCTGTACCAATATCAAACTCTCGATACACTTGGCGAGAATCAGCACTAATAATGATTGTATTGAGACGTTGAGCTAATTCTAGAGCTAATCCCGATTTACCACTAGCCGTAGCACCGCAAATGACTATCAGCATTTCTAATTAAATTAAGTGTCAGACAGCTTAATATTTTAAAGTAATTACGGTTATTTAACTAAGTATTAATTTTAAAAAAATAATTTTATGACTAGTGTTGGTTTATTTTAACTTTAAAATCAGCTAGTTTTTTATCAAATTATAGTGAAGTTTATTCAAACCAGTCGACAATAAAAAAGCTTATAAGTTACTTTTGAATAACTAAAGAAGATTAATTTTAAATCTCAGTATTTTACAATAAATATTATTAACTATGTTATTAGGTAGCTAAATACATCAAGACAATTTTTATATTTAATTACCCAGGACTTACGCACTAAGACGTAAAAACAGGGGTGAGAGATTCTTCACTGTCGTTCAGAATGACACAATTTCGTTTTCACTGCGTAAGTTCTATTACCTATTTTTTTGCCATAACCAGATTGTACTCAAACCTAATAAAACAATAGTTAACCAATCACCCCATTTAACATACAGAGTTTGAGTCTGTCTGCGATAAATAGTATCTGCATGAATTGCATATTGCTCCATTTGCGATCGCCATAAAGTATGTCCCCGAGGATCGACTATTGCTGAATACCCTGTATTGGTTGCTCTAGCTACCCATCGGTCGGTTTCGATCGCTCGCATCACATCTAACGCATGGTGTTGGGCTGGCATTGCTGAACTATAATGAGCATTATTAGAAGCTGTAATGATATACTCTCCTCCTTCTCTTGCTTGACGGCGAAAATGTTGGGAAAAAGCCGATTCGTAACAGATTCCTGTGATCGCTCTTCCGAAAGGAGTATCAAAGATTTGATTAGATTTTCCTGGGACTAAATGAGCATCTAAAGGTGAAAGGCGATTAATAATTTTCCCTAAAACTGATTCAAAGGGAATATATTCTCCTAAAGGAACTAATTTAAATTTATCGTATTGGCTATAGGTTTTTCCTGTGGCAGTAAGAGTAAATAAGCTATTAGTATAACTACTTCCTTCTTTACCAAAAGCACCTACCCACGCAGGAATTTTTTCTTTTAATACTGCTTGATAAAAAGAAGTTTGATCGTTAATAATATTATCCCAATAAAAAGGTAATGCCGTTTCGGGAGTAAGAACAATATCTACTTTTTGTTTAGCTAATCTTTGATAGCCTGTAGTGTAACCTTCAATTGCTTTACGCCAGCCTGAAGGATACAGTTTAATTTCGTTAGGAATATTACCTTGAATAATTCCTACTTTAATAGCTTGTTGATTATCTAAATTAATAGGATATTGATAAAGCCAAAATCCTAATAAATGCCAGAATCCAAATATTAGCAATGGCAGTAAAAAAAATAAACTTTTTGAATAGAGATTAGTAATTCTTTTTCTAATCAAAATTGCTTCTGCGAGGAAACCATTGACGGCAACAATACCGATGGTAATAGTACTAGCACCAGAGATTTTTCCCAGTTGTAAAATAATTAAATTATTTGGACTTTGAGTAGAAGCAAGGGAAGTCCACCAAAGAGGTGTATGAGTCCATAAAATTTCTAAAAAACACCATAAAGTTACGCCTAGTAAAACTTTTAAACAGGTATTACCAATATTTTGAGCTTGAAAAATATCATGAAACTTTTTAGTAATTATAGTCATCAAAATCGACCAAGTAACTACTAAAGCCGTTCCCCAAGCAGTAATAAATAACCAACAAAAAATCGCTATTAATAAACTAGCTAACCAAGGTACTCCCATCCAAGTCATAGGATGAACACCAGTAATCCAAAATAAAGCTAATCCATAAAAACCAAATCCCCAAACTAAAGCAATTAAAATAGTTTGTTGTAAGGAATTTTTGAATTTAAAAAGTACTAACCAAAGTGGCACTAAACCAATCCAAGCTAACCACCAAAAATTATTTGGTGCTGGTGCTAGCCCCATTAAAATACCACCGACTAAACTAAAAATTAGTTTTTTTTTTAAAAGAAAACCAAATTCTTCTTGAAGTGTTTTACTATAAAATATTTGCAAGGTTCTCAAATTATGATTAGGAGCTTAAAGATTAAATTTTACAACATATATAGTTTGGCAGATTTGAATGAAGAGAACGGTTGCGCTTAAAGCGATCGCTATACTAAAATAAAAAACGAAAAAAGTTATTTTTTAACCTACTTGAGAACCACGATATCTTAATTTACTCTTCAATTCATTAGCCTTAGCAAATTGAGGAATATCTCCTTGATGCCCCATCACAATTACCGTATCTCCTTTCTCTAAGAACGTATTATGATCGGGATTTCTAACAATTGTGCCGTCTTGTTTTCTCAAAGCAATCACAATAAAACCACCTTTTCCTCTCACTTCCAATTCTCTAATAGTTTTGCCGACAAAAGGAGAACCAAGCGGAACTGCTAATTCATCAATTTGCACATCAACATGAGATAATAAGTCATTAAGTTGTCTGCGTTCTTCTTTAGTCTCCAGAAAATCGATCGCAGTAGGACGAGTAATCAAACTAGCCATGCGTAACGCACTGATAGTTGCAGGTAAAACAACATCATCTGCCCCTGCTAATCTTAACTTTTTTTCAGTAGTAGGAAATTCGCCACGAGCCAAAATCTTTAGCTTGGGATTTAAGCCACGAGCGGTTAAAGTAATAAAAACATTAGCTGCATCATCGGGTAAAACTGTTGCTAACACTTTAGCTTTTTCAATCCCCATCGCTTGAAGTATCTCTTCATCAGTAGCATTGCCGATTTGTGCCAGATATCCTAACGCTTCTGCTTGGGAAATGCGCTCGCTATCTCGATCTAGAATAACAAATGATTGTCTAGCTTCTTGCATCTGGTGAGCTAAAATCTGCCCCATTCGACCAAATCCACAGATAATAATATGTTTTTCTAGTTTTTCGATGTCTTTATTTTTTCTGTGAGTATCCAAAGCTTTATTGATTTCCCCTTCAGCAATCATCTGAATAAAACCTCCTACGGTATAGACTGCTGACGAAGTGCCAGCAATGATCACGAAAATAGTAAAAATTTTTTCTGAGGGAGTTCTTAATGGGTTTACTTCTCCATAACCAACACCAAAAATGGTAATAACTACCATGTAAATTGAATCCAACAGAGTCCAGCCAAATAAGCCATAACCAATGATTGCTATTACCAGCGTGACGGTAAAAAAAGTTGTGCCAATAAAAATCCGTTTAAATGACTCTTGCATGGATTAGGTTGGTAAGCAAATAGAATTAGAGCCGAAGGTACTCCGCCTTTTAAAAATGAAGCGAGGTTCAACTTTGTCGATCTAATCTCACTTGTAGAACTAAATGTTGTATCCAACAGCACAAGTAGGTAAACAGTTACCAGTAATTAGATTTATATGTACATATAAAATGTACAATTAAATAGATACTGAGCCAAGCAGTTATGTTTTCAATTCAAACTACCTATACTAATGCTCGACAAAATTTAGCCAAATTACTTGATCGCGTTGCTAATGATAATACTATTGCTTTAATTACCAGAAAAGGTCATCCTGATATGGCAATTATTAGAGCCGATGAATTATCTTCTATTTTAGAAACTTTACATTTATTGCGATCGCCTGCAAATGCTCAGAAACTCAATCAAGCTCTTGAACGTTCTTTAGCTAGAGATTCCGAACCTGTTATTGCTTCAGAATCGATTGCGGATTTATGTCAGGAGTTAGGAATTGTCAGACAAGAATAGAGCAATTGTTTTCGATCAACAATTTCGAGAAGATTTACGTTGGTGGTTTAAACAAGATCAAAAGATAACTAATCGTATCTTAGATTTAGTCGAAGCTATTACCAAAGAACCATTTAAAGGTATTGGTAAACCTGAATGTTTAAAGTATCGAGAAGCAAATACTTGGTCGAGAAGAATTACTCAGGAACATCGCTTAGTATATCGTGTAACTGAAGATAGAATTGATTTTTTGCAAGCAAGATACCATTATTAATTAGTCTAAATTTTTTTAGAGCGATACTTCGTACCCTTCGGGAAGCGCAAATCGTCCTTATGATCGATGCAATGTCCTAATCTTTCTTTGTACTACAATACTTGAGCAACTATCAATCAACCTTACAATTTCTATGAGTTATTTTCGTGCTGCTGTTGATGCCATGACTGGCTACATTCCTGGGGAACAACCCAAACCAGGGACAAAGATTATTAAACTCAACACTAACGAAAATCCTTATCTTCCTTCTCCTCATGCGATTGAAGTTTTACGTACTCTCGACAGTGAATGGTTGCGACGTTACCCCGATCCCTATGCCAAAGATTTTTGTCAAGCAGTCAGTGAAGCTTTGGGTGTTCCTCATGATTGGATTTTAGTTGGTAATGGCAGTGATGAATTACTCAATGTCATAATTCGTGCTTGTGCAGAAGAAAGCGATCGCACTGTAGTCTATCCGATGCCTACTTATGTGCTTTATCGTACCTTAGCTGCGATCCAACCTGCTCAAGTTCAAGAAATTCCATACCCTAAAGATTTTCAATTACCAATAGAACAACTTGTCGCTGCCAAAGGTGCAGTTACTTTTATCGCTTCTCCCAATAGTCCTTCGGGACATTTAGTTCCCTTAGAAGATTTAAGGCAATTAGCCGAGCAAATCTCTGGAATTCTAGTTATAGATGAGGCTTATACTGATTTTGCAGATTATTCAGCTTTATCTCTAGTTTTTGACCTAGAAAATGTGATTATTCTCAGAACTTTATCCAAAGGCTACTCTTTAGCAGGTTTAAGGATGGGTTTTGCGATCGCTAATCCCAAATTATTAGCAGGTTTGTTTAAAGTTAAAGATAGTTATAACATTGATGCGATCGCGACTGCTATCGGTACAGCAGCTATGAAGGATCAAGCTTACAAAAACGAATGTGCCAACAAAGTAAAAATTTCACGGGCGAAATTAACTATAGATTTAAAAAATATTGGTTTTGAAGTTCTTAATTCTCAAGGTAATTTTGTTTTAGCAACACCTCAAAATAATAGTGCGGAGTATTTGTATCAAGAGTTAAAAAATCGAGGTATTTTAGTTCGTTATTTTAAACAACCTGGGTTAGAAGATAAACTACGTATTACCGTAGGTACAGAAGCACAAAATCAAACTTTACTAGAAGCATTAATTTCCTTAAAGTTATAATTCCAGTCACAGACAGTCCAGATCTTGATTTAAAATATGGCAGTATTAAAGTTGAAATCTGCTTATGACTCCTCTGCCAGAATATCGCCCTAAAAAACTCTCTCTTGGACCTTTAGAAACAGAAATACTAGAAATTGTTTGGCAATTAGGGAACGCTACTGTCAAAGATGTTCATCAAAGAATTTTAGCTGATCCCAACCGTGATTTAGCATATACTTCAGTAACCACGGTATTAAGACGTTTAACTGCTAAAGGCTGGCTCAAATCCAATAAACAAGGCAAGGTTTTTTACTGGCAACCAATGGTTTCTAAAGAGCAAGCGCAAGCGATCAAGTCTTATGAACAGTTAAATCGCTTTTTAGCAATTAGTAATCCTGACCTAGTAGCATCTTTTGTTGATAGCCTAGATGTAGGGAGTTTAGAGCAAATTGAAGCAATTACGGCTCGAATTCAAGCAATTCGTTCTCAGCGGGAGGAAGGAAAATAATGCACTTAATGATGATTTTAACTGCTTTAATTATTGCTTGGGGTTTGCGATGTATTGAGTTAGAGCCTACAGGTAGTTGGAAACAACGTTGGCAGCGATCTCTATTTAGTTTAATTTTCCCCCCCTTGTTACTTCTTTCTACTTCTGTAGCCGTTATTTGCATGGGTTTTCAAGGGCAAATGTTGGGAATCCAAGCAAGTTGGTTAGGTTATAGTTTGGCAATTATTTTTGCGATCGCATCTGTTGCTTTATTCTTAAAATTAGCTTATCAAGGCTATCAATTGAGACATCAAATTAATCAATACGAACAAAAAATTATAGGACAACAACCAGTTCGTATTTTAGAAACAGATTTTCCCTATAGCGCACAAATTGGTTTTTGGCACTCTGAATTAGTTATTAGTCAGGGATTGTTAGAGCTTTTGGATCAAGAACATTTGGCAGTCGTATTAGCTCACGAACAAGCTCATGTTTATTATCGCGATAACTTTTGGTTTTTTTGGTTAGGTTGGCTACGTTATCTAACAGGTTGGTTACCAAATAGTGAATTATTATGGCAAGAAATTTTATTATTAAGAGAAGTGAGAGCAGATCTTAAGGCAGCCCAAGAAATTGACCCTCTTTTACTAGCAGAATCTTTAATCAAAATTGTAAAAAGTCCATTAGAATCTCCTGCCATATTTTGTGCTAATTTTAGCTGTAATTTACTCCAAGGACGTTTAACTGAAAGAATAGATTTCATCTTGGCAGAACCAGAACCAATTTCTTCTTTTCAGTGGTATATTTGGAGTTGGATGTTGTTATTATTTGTACCTTTATTCACTATTCCACTTCATTATTAAATCAATAATTAATTATGAAGAGCTACCGCCCTAATTTGAATAGATATAAGCTCAGAAAATCATGTTTTTGTTCAATTTCTGGAGTTATCTAAATTGGGCAACGCTCAAGAAGATTTTAGTTTATGCTCTTAAAAATCGCTTAACTGGTTTAGCCTCAGAAATGGCTTTTCACGCTATGCTAGGCTTATTTCCTGCTATTTTAGCTATTGTAAATGCGAGCGGTTTATTTGAAACTTCTCTTCGGTCTAATCTGGTTAATTCAACTATACGTTTTACAGGAATATTTCCCCCAAAGGTTTGGCAACTATTCTTAGATTTTATCGATCAAGTCAAATTATCTAAAGAAAAAAGTTGGTTTTCTCTAATTTTTTTAGTAGCTATTTGGTTTTTTTCTGGTGTTTTAAGTGCAGCCATGAATGCACTGGATCAAATTTATCAAGTTCCTCAATCATCACAACGGTCTTTTTGGCAACATAAGTTTGTAGCTATTTTACTTACTATTGGTACTTTCTTTTTATTAACTGTTGCTTCATTTTTATTGATAATTGGAGATTTTTTGTTAAGATTTGCTCTTCAGCAAAACTGGGGAAGTTTATTGTTAATTACCTGGAAAATATTTACTATTATTTTAATCTTAACAATTATTTCTACTGTTGTATATTTAATTAATCGAATTAGGAAAATTAGTTTTAAAATTAGTAAAAAAAACAATAAATATATTTTAATAGTTTTAATTTTTATTAGTGGAATAGTTTCAACTCAGATTGTTTATTATTTGTTTTTATTTGTAAGTAGTTTAATTATTAATTCTAATCTTGAAAAAACTTTTATTACTCTTTTAGTAAGTATTTGGAGATTATTAAGTTTTCCTCTTGCCTTAGAAATTCTTGCCGTAGCTTTTGCTTTTATTTATCGTTTTGGAACCAGTTATTGGAGCAAAGGTACTCCAATTCTACCTGGTGCAATTTTAGCTTCGATTGCTTGGGTAGTAGTTTCGGGATTATTCCGTTTATATGTAGCTCGGGTAGGAGTATATAACAAAATTTATGGAGCAATTGGCACAATTATTGTACTAATGTTATGGCTACATCTTAGTTCATTAGTAATGTTATTAGGCGCACAGCTAAATGTTATTGTCGGAGAAATAAGGCAGAAAAAAGTTAATCAATAAATAGAAAATTTTGTTGAGTATTTAACTGGCATATTTTTTGAAGTTGCTTTAAATAGCTTAGAGGTGTTGCTTCAAAGCAAAGTTTTTTAAGGTTTAAATATAATAGTTGTATGACGCAATGTTGCTCTGCTAGCTGGAGAAGTAATGTCCAATTCACCTCTGCGTGAATTAATTCTTTAAGGCGATCGCTTGTGGTTTGATCTACAACAGTACATGTAGTATGTAAAAGTATTTGTTGCTCTAGACAAAAGTTGGTTTTTAAGATATTTTCTGTTGAAGTATGCACGTTATAGATTGGATCAAATAAAAAAGCTAATTTTTTCTTTGGGGTGTCAAAGGTTTGCAAATGCCGATGTAGTTAGTGTAATAGCTATAAGACAATGTCCAGTGTTCCGGCTTTTCTAAGTCTTTAAGTTGTCCAGTTATCATTAACCAAAATGCAACTCGCGTTCTAAGATATAACTTCAATACAGTTCCGCCTGAAGGCGCAGAAATTCCATCAATGCTTTTTGGGCTTGTATTCATCACTCTTCTGCAAATAGGTTTTATTCCTTTAACCTTTAACAAAGCGGGATAGCCATCCACATAGATTATGGGAATAACAAAAATGCCATAAAACTGATGTCTTCCCTTCCAAGGTTGAACTACAACCTTTGTTGCATGAACTTCTCCTGTATTGGGATTAGCAATCGGGAATTTCTCTGCATTACAAACGGTTTGATCCAAGAGATCTGGATTAATCACAGGCAATATAACAGGCATGAAAATAACGATTGCCAAACTTGCGATCGCTAACCAAACCCATTTCAACTTCTTTTTCCTTCCTTTTGATCTCAATCGGTCATATTTCGCTCAATTTTAACAATAATATGGCTAAGCGAGATTTTTCTCAACTCCGAGATTAGAGCCAACCTGCATTTGTGCTTTCCATGATTTAGCATAAAGACCATTGCGCTCCAGTAATTCCTGATGATTTCCAGACTCGATAATTTGCCCCTGAGACATTACATAATTACATAAATGATGTCTGCTCGCATTGCTAACGTAAACCGATGCGTAATAACAATTGCTGTACGACCTTGTGCTAAATGACGAAAGCAATCAAGCCAATCTATTTCAGCCCAGGGATCCATAGCACTCGTCGGCTCATCAAGCAGTATAATTGCGGCGCGTCGCAAGAACGCTCGTGCCAGAGCTAACCGTTGCCATTCTCCACCACTAAACTCATTACCTCCAGCAAATCCTTTTCCCATTAGAGAGTCATATCCTTGAGGTAGTCGTTTGATCGCATCATGAATTCCTGCTCTCCTGGCAGCTATTTCAATCTCTTCTTTCTGTGGAGAAGAAGATAGATCTCCCAAAACTATGTTTTGCGCAGCAGTGACATAGTAGGGGACTGGCTCTTGAAACAGAGCCGTGATTGAACGACGAAGTGATGCGGTACTAAGTTCGCGTAGATTAACTCCATCCAATTCAATCGAACCTGCTTCAGGGTCATAAAATCGGCAGATTAACTTGAACAATGTACTTTTTCCAGCACCATTATCACCGACGATCGCAACCATTTTGCCGGCAGGAATAGAAAGATTAAAATCTTGCAAAACATAGCGATCGCTTCCAGGATAGCGAAAACTGAGATGCCTAAATTTAATTCCCTGTTTCAAAAGGATTGGTACTATTTTTGGAGTGCAAGGTTCAACAAGTTGAGGTTGGAGTTGCAAAAAATCAAACAAGTTTTTGAGAAATAAGCTGTTATTGTAAATTTGCCCCAAATTATCTAAGACAGAGCGAACTAGCTCCTGTCCTTTGTAAAATGCTTGGTAAAATAACGCTAAATCTCCCAGCGTCATTGCGCCTAATAAAACTTGCCGACCGATCCACAATAATACACTTCCTGAAAGTATTAACGAGATAATCCCTACTCCAAGTCTGCCTATGCTCCGTTCTCTAGCAAGTTGTATTTTTTCTCGGCGTAGGCGACAACGTAACTGTTGGTAGGCAGTATGAAAGTAGTTCCCTAAATCAAACAAGCGCAGTTCGCCAACTGCACTAGGATGAGTCATCAGTAACTCATAATACTGAAGCCAACGACGAGCGGTTGTTGTCCGTTCCCACCAAAGATGGGTTCGTCGATTGAGACGGAGAACAACATAAAATGCTGGTAAGGTGCTAATTAAAAGTAAAATGGGCAACCCAATACCGTAAGAGAGAAGCAGGACACCAATTGCCAGCAGGGTGATCATGCTTTGGATAAACCCCCCAGTATTATCCACTAGTGAGACAGCTTCACCACTGACGTTGACAGTAGCACGATTCATGTGATCGTGGTAATCTGAAGCTTCGTAGAATGCATAATCAACAGTAATTGCTTGCAGATGTACTAATCCACTAATTTGACATCCTCCCCGCCCTAGAAGGGCGAGGATTCCTAAGACTCACGACTTAGG
>CAZLUP010000067.1:8529-21982 GCA_964562685.1 uncultured bacterium | reverse complement strand
GACACGGAGACGCGGAGAGAATTTATTTTAAGTGATTATCAGAACTTGATATTATATGTTAATAAAAGAGGTTTTGAACTTTGTTTCGTAAGGTGCAAAATCTGAGAAAGAAATCATTACAAATTGTTAAGATTGAATTAACTAAGTCTCATCGCTCAAATTTAAATCGCAAGAGTACTAAGGCATAACTGTTAAACTACCAATACAGGTCAAACTTTCCCAGACAACCTCTAGATGTTCAATGACCACTTCTTTCCCTAAATCGATCTCCAGAGACTGAGATGAAATTACTTCTAGTTCTGGTAATCCTTCGAGCAAAAAAGGTGACAATAATAAAGTATGGCAATTAGCTAATTGCAAACCAGTCGAGATCTTTAAGGAATTGACTTGTTCGTCGCGCGCGCGACAGACAGAAGCGAACCTCTCGCAAATAACTCCTTCAATCATTATTTTTTGGTCTAATAAAGTAATCTTCTGCCATCTAATTTGGTAATCATCTAGTTTGACAGAAACAGGCTCGATTTCTTGAGTCTTCAATAAATTAATCAATACATCTCTCAAACCATCTAAAAGCAAACTTGAGGTTAAAGAAGCGTTTAAATCAGTTGCAGATAAAAATACCTTACCTTTGACTAAAATTGGTTCAACTAATCTTAATGGTTTACCCTTAAGGATTTCAGCTAAATTAACTTTTATATTTATTCCTTGTAGCTGAACTTGACCTAAATGGAGTCCTTGATAAACCGCACTATTACCATCAAGCAAAACTTTAGAAATATAGCCCTGTAAAATTTGCCTATTACTACCACTAATTTCTAGTTTTAACTCTTCTATTCGTTCTACTTGAGATCTAAGCCATAAACTTACTGCTGTGGAAAGTACTTTACCAATCATTAAATATCTAAATTACTCTGTAGTAAAACTTATAATTTCCTGACATTTTTTTGCCTAGACTGTTAAGTTTATCGGATTTTTGGGAAATATATTAAGTAGATTCCCCAAAATCAGAGATAAGTGTCTTTTTGTAATCTTTATATTTATTTACACGCTTGGTAGGAGAATCATTAATAATGACGGAACGAGTTCAAAAAATATTATCTCAATGGGGAATTGCTTCTCGTCGTCAAGCAGAGAAAATGATTTTAGCGGGACGAGTTAGTCTCAACGGTAAAGTAGTTAAACTGGGGGACAAAGTAAACCTAAAAGTAGATCGATTAGAAGTAGATGGTCGTAAAATTAAACCTCTTAATCGTCCTGACCTAGTTTACATATTGTTAAATAAACCTACTGGAGTTGTTTCAACTTGTAATGACCCACAAAATCGCACTACCGTTCTCGATCTACTACCTGCTACACTAAAAGAAGGACAGGGAATACACCCAGTTGGAAGACTCGATCTTAACTCCTCTGGTGCTTTACTGTTAACTAATGATGGCGATTTAACCCTTACCCTCACGCATCCACGTTATCACCTGCCGAAAACTTACTTAGTTTGGATTGATGGACACCCTACTGATGCTGAATTAAATCTTTGGCGCAGAGGTATCTATCTGTCTGGCAGGAAGACTTTGCCTGCTCAAGTTAGAGTAGTCAAGCAAAACGCCGAAAATACCTTATTGGAGGTTATTATCACCGAAGGTAGAAATCGTCAAATCCGCAGAATTGCAGAGCAATTAGGATATCAAGTGCTTAAACTGCATCGAACAGCTATTGGAGAGATCAGCTTACAGCTTCCTAAACAACCTATGCTATTGCCAGGTAGTTATCGATATCTGCAAAATAAAGAAGTTGCCTTTCTCAAAAAAACTATTGATTCCAACTCTAACAATTTAGCTGCACCAAAGCAGGAGCGCAGTTCATGAAGCAAGATAACACAAATATTCAGATAGAGCAACAAAAAAAACTAAAAAAAATTGGAGCCGAATTACAAACAATTCGACTCGAACGAGGAGTGTCTTTGGAAACAATTTCAGATCAAACTCTGATCCCGATTCGTATATTAAAAGCTATTGAATCTGCCGATTGTCAAGAATTACCAGAACTTTGTTATATTCAAGCTTTAGTTAAAAAATTTGCTGCCACTATTAATGCTGAAATAGATCTTGATTTAACTACGATTCCAACTCCAGCGCAAAAAGGAATATTTGTTCCTAGCAAATCTGTTGTCAAGCGCAAATCTTCCTTGGGATCGTCTTGGCTTCCTTTTCAGTTACGTTCGACGCATTTATATTTACTTTACATTACCATTGTAGGAGTATCTTTAGGTATTATTACCGCATTGGTTGAACGTCCTACGATTGTTCAAAACACTCAAGTTGAAGAATTGATGCCGAATAGTTCTTCAGTAGCCATTAAAAATACTAATCAAAATAATCAATCTCTATCTATTTCTCAATTAGTTTCAGAGTCTAATAAATCTGTTGTAGTAGACATTACCTTAAAAGACCGCTGCTGGTTAAAAGTAATGGTAGATGGCAAAATTGATTTTGAAGGTATTTTACCCAAAGGAACTCATCGTACTTGGGTTGGTAACGAACAAATAACTCTTCGTGCAGGTAATGCAGGGGGAGTAGTCGTTACTTTTAATGATGGACAGAAAAAAATCTTAGGAGAACCAGGACAAGTACAAGAAGTAACTTACAAAAATAGGGAGATTTAATTTGAGAGGTTGGGTTGACGAAATGTATAAATATCTTGAATTACTCGCACCCAACCCTCAGCAACCGAAGCCAAAATGCAATCGCCCTTGGTTTGACTAGCTACAGTAGCATCTCCCATCACACCACTTTTAGTTAATTCTTTAGTTAACCAAGCAAAAGGTAATTTTCCTTCCATGCTTAATAAACTTGGTTGTGGTAGTCCAGCGGGATATTCTTGAACTGCTCGTTCCATTTTTACTTGTTCGGGCAGTAAAGATAACATGATACTGGTTTCGGCATCTCCAGCATGAATACCATACTCTAGCTCTTGTTGAGTTAACAATTCGGCTGCCTGGTGAGGTACTCGCCAAGTAAATAGGGGAAATACTGCCAAATCTGGGTATTTTTGATGAATATCTCTCGCTGCGATTTCCATAATTTGTGGTTGTCCGCCATGAGAATTCATTAATACCAGTTTACGAAATCCAGAACGATAGATACTTTCTGCCATTTCCCAAATCACAGCTAATAAAGTTGCTGCACTGAGAGTAATAGTGCCAGGAAAATCCCAATGCTCGTTAGATTTTCCGTAATAAAGACAAGGTAAAGCGTAAGCAGGAATATTTACATCTAATTGGTGGAGAGCTTTGCCTAATACCCCCATACTAATCGCAGCATCGACAATAATTGGTAGATGGGGACCATGTTGTTCAACTGCACCGATTGGTTGAATAATTACTACGTTTTCTTTATCGGGCATTTGGGCAATTTCTGTCCAGGTGAGATAGGGAAAATAGCGTTCTGGAGGAATAA
Organism: uncultured bacterium; assembly: GCA_964562685.1. Classification (GTDB taxonomy): domain Bacteria; phylum Cyanobacteriota; class Cyanobacteriia; order Cyanobacteriales; family Xenococcaceae; genus Stanieria. Next base: position 18,530 of record CAZLUP010000067.1, on the reverse strand, counting down.
AGCCGTGAAGCATCGGAAAATATTTAAATAAAACTGTCTATGCTCAAAATAACAAAGCTTCTTCACAATAGCTAGATGTAGTTCTTGCTTTATCAAGGGTTTTGGAATTAAATATCAAAACAATTAATATAATTGACGACTTCTTTATATTTAAATTAAAAAGTTATTCATCTCTTTAAAAAAATTTTGTTTGTTTCTCTGTACAATTACTGAAATAAACTTATTTTAAAAATAAAGCAAATAAATTTTCGCTTTTTAAAAAGCTTGTATGGAGAAAAAGCGCAACAAAACAGTAATTTTTCAAGCTGTTTTTGATAGTATTTTTATTCAATTTTTATTGGGCATATTTGGTATATTTATTTGGGTAAAACTATCAACTTATTGTCCTAATGATTACTTGAAATTGTTATTAATAGCGATTGGCTATGGAGGATATTTTTATTTAACAACTCCTTTTTTAATCTCTTGTTTGGCGTACGCTAGTACGGGTAAACTAACTCAGTTTAAGGTAGTAATTGCAATTCTCGTAGTCGGAATTTACAGTTATATTATTTGGGATTCATATTTCTTTTTCAAAGAGACAATCCAATCATTAATGTCAGGCATCAGCTTAGATGAATTTTGATAAAATAACCTAGTACTTAGCGATTCAGTTGTACATTAAATCACTCGTTACGGAGTTAATCAGCCCGAAGTTAAACGACAGATACTCCTGAGAGATTAGCGATCGCTTTATGATTAGGTTAAGGAATATGGCAGAGGAAACTAATAAACCAGAAGCATCTCAACCTTCAGCAGAAGAAAATCAAGATGCAAAACCCACACCAGAAAAACCTGCCCCTGCTGCTGGGGCTGCAAAACCTAAGAAAGAAAAACCGCCAGCCGTTGAAGATAAACCTTTTATCGAGTTTATCGAACAGCATTTTAACCCTACTCTCAAAGAAGCTTTAACCGCACAAGGGCTTGATGATGTGGAGTTAAACTTTAGCAAACAAGGTTTACCGATGGCAACTGCTAATGAGCAGTGTTGGCAAGTTAGTGGTAATTTACAAAATGGGCAACGTCAATTTAAAATTTATTTCTTCGACGAAGATATTTCAGGTCCAAAAGCTTTTTCTTATGCCACTAGTGGAGGTAAACCTAGCACCATCGAATCTTTTATGATTGACGAGCGCAAGGTAACTCTAGATTTGATGGTGTTGTATACCTTGCAACGTTTGAACGGACAAAAGTGGTTGACTAGAAATTAACTTTAGTAACAAGGGCGTAGATCTCCACGTCCTCTTAATTAGATTTTTGGGTAGGGAAAATAGGATTCATTTTATGGTGTAATGAGCATAAACATTATCTACTCTACTGATAGCTATGCGTGTATACATTTTGCTATTTAATGCTGGAACAGATAACGAAGGTATTCATACGATTCAAGTCGGCGATCGCAATAAGATTTTAATGTTTGCTGAAGAAGATGATGCGCTTCGTTTTGCCTTGATGCTAGAAGCACAAGATTTTCCTGAAGCTACAGTCGAAGAAATTGATTCAGAAGAAGTAGAAGTTTTTTGCCGTAAAGCTGGATATGACTATGAAATTATTGAACCAGGCAAATTAGCAGTTCCTCCAGATAAAAATGTAGAAGCAACTGATTGGGAACAGAAAGAGGAAGAACAAAGCATTTCAACCACAGAAGTCGAAGAATCGGAATTAGCTGAAGATGAGTTAGACAGTATTCGCCGTCGTTTAGAAGGATTGTTGTGAAATCTGAATTCTAAATATAAATTTTCCCATTTATGCCACAGTTAAGCTAAATTCAGAGTCTTGCTCTTACTCTATTCAGCACATGAAAAATTTACAGTCGAGGGGACATTTACTAACCGAACAGATTAATCCTGATAGCGATAATCTTGATAGTCTATCCTCTTTAGAAATTGTTGATTTATTTAATCGCGAAGATGCTAAAACAATTGAAGCGATCGCAAAAGCTAAAATTCCTTTAGCCCAAGCAATCGATCTGATTAATGAGGCAATGACTCAAGGTGGAAGACTATTTTATGTGGGTGCAGGTACGAGCGGTAGATTAGGGGTTTTAGATGCTGCTGAATGTCCCCCTACTTTTTGCACTCCTCCCGAATTAGTTCAGGGAATTATTGCTGGTGGCGCAGGTGCTTTAGTTAGAAGTTCAGAAGATTTAGAAGATCGACCAGAAGATGGAGCAAGTGCGATCGCTCATCATCAAATTAGTAATCTTGATGTAGTTGTTGGTATTACGGCGGGCGGAACTACTCCTTTTGTGCATGGGGCATTAGCTGCTGCCCAAGAAAGGGGAGCAAAAACAGTTGCTATTAGTTGTGTTCCTCTCGAACAAGTAGAAATCAACGCTGATATTGATATTCGCTTACTAGTGGGAGCAGAAATTTTAGCAGGTTCAACCAGGTTAAAAGCCGGTACAGTTACTAAAATGGCATTGAATATCATTTCGACAGGAGTAATGATTCGCCAGGGAAAAGTTTATGGTAATCGGATGGTAGATGTAGCAGTGAGTAATCAAAAATTACGCGATCGCGCTTTACGAATTATCACAGATTTAACCGATTTAGATCAACAAGAAGCTGAAGATTTATTGCAACGCAGTGACAAAAAAGTCAAACTAGCTCTTTTGATGCATTGGACAGGCGTAGATAGCGTTACAGGAGAAAACTTATTAGCAAAACATCAAGGTAATTTAAGAGCTGCTTTGCAAGAACAATAATTTTCAATCTAGATAATATGATAAAAAAACAGAGGGCAAGGTTATAGGGATTAGTGTAATGGTCATCTGTTGTTTGTCCTTTGAGTGACTGTGCAGAAAAAACCAAGCACCAAAGCATAAATTAACTCTAAACCTAGCCTAAGTTTCTCATAGTAAAAGTTCCATAACAACTAATTATTAATCATCCATGTTTAATGGTTCGGAATCGATAGCAACATTTTTAATTGTCCTAGCTGCTTTTGTCATACTAGCTTGGGGTTATAATCGCTCAAGAGCTTATGGCAAGCTGGGAATTTTAGCTTGGTTGCAGTCGGTAGTGCTGATGACTCCTTGGCTGCTATTTTTTGGCTTATTTGCGTTGGGTATTTATCTGAATTTAGTTGCAATCTTACTGCTGTTAGTAGTTTCTATTGCAGTTTATATTTGGTTAGGCAAACAACTTCGGGCTGAGGGACAAGATATTATCTTAAAACAAAAAGCTGCCCAACGTATTGAAGCAGAAACACTTTCTCAACAACAGTCAAACAATACTGATAATCAAAATCTTGCAGTAGAAGTAGTACCAATTCCTGAAGAAGATTTGGCAAAAATCAAAGGAATTTTTGGGATTGATACTTTTTTTGCTACAGAAACAATTTCTTATCAAGATGGGGCAATTTTCAAAGGTAATCTCAGAGGTGAAGCAGATTTAGTTCACACTAGTTTAACTAATAAACTGAAACAACAATTAGGAGACAAATATCGTCTCTTTTTAGTCGAAAGTCCTGAAGAGAAACCTGTCATAGTTATTTTACCGAGTACTAACGATCCTCAATCAACTACTCTGGCACAAAAAAATTTAGCATTGGTTTTATTACTAGCTACCATTATTACTAGTTTAGAAGCTGCTGGTTTATTACTTGGCTTTGATTTATTTAGTAATTTTGGTAGATATCAAGAAGCCATTCCTTTGAGTTTAGGACTGTGGACTATTTTGATTGCTCATGAAATTGGTCATCGAGTCCTAGCAAAACGTTATGATATTCGCCTAAGTGTTCCTTTCTTTCTTCCTACGTGGCAAATTGGTTCCTTTGGTGCGATAACTCGCTTTGAATCTTTATTACCCAGTCGTACGGCTTTATTTGACATTGCCTTTGCTGGACCGGCGGTAGGAGGTTTAATCTCTTTATTATTATTAGTAATTGGTTTAGTCTTATCCCATCCAGGAAGTATGTTTCAAATTCCTACCGTGTTTTTCCAAGGATCGATTTTGGTAGGAGCTTTAGCTAAAGTAATTTTAGGTTCAACTCTGCAAACAAATATAATTGATGTCAATCCATTAGTTGTAATTGGTTGGTTGGGTTTGGTAATTACTTCTTTGAATCTATTACCTGCTGGACAGTTGGATGGAGGCAGAATAGTTCACGCTATTTATGGACGTAAAACTGCTAGACGGACTACTATTGCTACCTTGATTCTTTTAGGTATAGTAGCTTTATTTAATCCAAGTAATCCTATTCCTTTGTATTGGGCAATTTTAATTTTATTTCTCCAACGAGAATTGGAACGTCCTACTATGAATGAATTATCTGAACCAGATGATGCTAGGGCTGCTTGGGGTTTATTGGCTTTGTTTTTAATGTTGGCTACTTTAATTCCTCTCAGTCCAAGTTTAGCTGGTCGATTAGGAATTGGAGGGTGAATTCAGTTACCAGTCATCAGTTATCAGTTATCAGTTATCAGTGACCAGTTAACTATCAACAAAAAGTAGTACCAACCGATAACTCCATCTGCGTGTATCTGCGTTTATCTGTGGACAAACAATCAACTACAAACTATCAACCAATGACTAATGACTCCACTTATTTCTAATGTTGAATTATTAAAGCTTGCTTCTGGGGATATTGTATCCCTTCAAGTTTATAAATTTATTGGTGAACAACCAGGAAAAAAGGTTTATATTCAAGCTAATCTTCACGGATCGGAAATTGTTGGTAATGCAGTAATTCAACAATTAATTGAATACTTATCAAGTTTAGAATCCAATCAAATTAGAGGCGAAATTTGGTTAGTTCCTGTTTGTAATCCCTTGGGAATCAATCAACGCCATCATGTTTTTTCCACAGGAAGATTTAGTAGTTATGATGGTAAAAACTGGAATCGCATTTTTTGGGATTATGAAAAAGAGTGTTTAGATTTAACTGAATTTGCGCGATCGCAATTGGATTATGAACCAGAAATAATTAGAAAAAATTATCTTGAAAAAATCTATCTTGCTTGGCAACAACAATTAGAACAAATTAATCAACCTCGTAGTCTTCCTCTTAGTGAACAATACCGCTATAAACTTCAATCTCTATGTTTAGATGCTGATTACGTAATTGACATCCATAGTTCTAGTAATCAAGGACTTGATTATTTATTTTGTTTTCAAGGTAGAGAAGAAAGTGCTAAATATCTTTTATTTGAGTATGGAATTTTAATGAATGAATATGAAGGAGAAGCTTTTGATGAAGCATTTTTAAAACCCTGGTTAGCTTTGGAAAGAGAATTAGCAAATTTAGGAAAAGTAATTAACTTCGATCTAGAATCCTGGACTTTAGAATTAGGAACAGGAATGCAAATTAATCCCCAATCAGTAATCAGAGGAGTTGAAGGCATTAAAAATTATTTATCTTATAAAAATGTTTTGCCCGCAACAGATGAATTTCAAACAGAATCAATTAAACTAATTAATAAAAATAACATTATAAGCTACCATGCGCCCACGGGCGGTATTATCCAAAAAAGGGTTGCATTGGGAACAAAAGTACGAGCAGGGGAAAGACTTTATCAACTTCTTAGTTTTAATAAACAGAAAAAATTACCCGAAGTAATTAATGTTCATGCAGAAACGGATGGTTTGGTTTTCGATCTTTCCACTAATCAAAGTGTCAATCAAGGTGAATATGTTCTCGATATTTTAAATTATTGATTTTTAACAACCAGCTATTAAAAATTAGCCATGAGCAATGAATTAGTTACTATCCCAATTGCACCAGAAGGTTTTAAATCGGGATTTATCGGTATTATTGGTAGACCAAATGTAGGTAAATCCACTTTAATGAACAAATTAGTTGGACAAAAAATAGCTATTACTTCTCCTGTTGCTCAAACTACTCGTAACCGTTTGCGTGGTATTTTAACTACTCCTCAAGCACAAATTATTTTTGTTGATACTCCAGGAATCCATAAACCTCATCATGAACTTGGCAAGATTTTAGTTCAAAATGCTCAAGCAGCAATTAATACTGTTGATTTAATTTTGTTTGTAGTTGATAGTTCTATGCCAGCAGGAGGAGGAGATAAATTTATCGTTCAATTGCTACAAAATAACCCTATTCCAGTTATCATTGGACTAAATAAAATTGATTTGCCAACTGAAAATACTCAGTTAATTGATGATAGTTATACTGAATTAATCGAAGCAACTAACTGGCAAACTGTTAAATTTTCTGCTACTACTGGTCAAGGAATAGAACAGTTACAACAACTCCTAATTGAAAATTTACCAAGCGGTCCTTATTATTATCCTCCCGATTTAGTAACTGACCAACCAGAACGTTTTATTATGTCAGAATTAATTAGGGAGCAAATTTTGTTACTAACTCGTCAAGAAGTACCTCATTCAGTTGCGATTACGATTGAACGGGTCGAAGAAACTCCTAAAATTACTAAAGTTTATGCTGCCATTAATGTTGAGCGGGATTCTCAAAAAGGAATAATTATTGGCAAAAAAGGTAGTATGCTCAAAGAAATAGGTATTCAAGCTCGTCAGCAAATTCAAAAACTAATTGCGGGAGATGTTTATCTGGAATTATTTGTCAAAGTCGAACCAAAATGGCGACAATCCAGATTTCATTTGTCAGAGTTTGGTTATCGTGTAGAAGAATAATTTGTTTTTTTTTTGATTAAAGAGTTACAAATTGAATGACTGAATCTTCAATTCAAATAACGGTAAAACTGTTTGCTGCTTATCAAGAAGTCTACGGAGTACCAGAACTTCAATTAAATTTTCCACTTAATACTTCTGTTCAAGAAGTTTTAGATTTTATGGTGCAGGAAAAACCTCAATTAGAACAATGGCGAACAATTACTCGCTTTGGGGTTAATCTGCAATTTGTTGAAGAAAATACTATCTTACAAAATGGTGATGAAGTAGTATTTATTCCTCCTGTAAGTGGAGGTTGATTTCAGTTATCAGTTACCAGTTACCAGTTCCCAGTTATTCATTTATTTTGATCGCCTAAAAGCTTTGCTGTAAAAGGTCTAGCCTTCAAAAATCCCAATTTAAATGCGTGTCAGCTTATTAGTTATTAGTAAACAATTAAACAAATTAACTATCAACAATCTTATCAGAGTAAAGTTCAGGACTTACGCACTAAGACGTAAAAACAGGGGTAAGAGATTCTTCACTGTCGTTCAGAATGACACAATTTCGTTTTCACTGCGTAAGTCCTAAAGTTGTTGTCAAAGAGCTAATCTTTGTAAAAATTGTTCCCAATAAGCTTGTAAATTATCTTGATTTAAAGTAAAAATTTGGGCTGGTTGTTCGGGTAATGCAACTGCAATAATTCTTTGAGTAATTTCGACTTGATATAAACTATTGATTGCAGCAAGATAAGCTACAATTTGTAAAAAATAATCACCAATCCATTCGGTTTTTTTAGGACGAGAAGCAGTTTTCCAATCAAATACGCAAAGTTGTCCTTGCCATTCTCCTAAACAATCAAAATAACCTGCATATTGATGCTGAGAATGATAAGCAAAGGATTCAATGAGATGAACTTGTTCTATGTTGCTTAAAACAGGTTCAATGGAATGTCAATAAGGATTATCATTAATTTCTGGTGGTACTTCTTCTCTATTGAGAAAAGATTTGATTCCTGAATGCAAAGAAATACCTCGATTACAAGCCTCTGTCGTAATTTTTTGAGCTTGTGCTTTACCAATTTTATTACGCCATCGCTGTAAAGCTTGTTTATCTTCTTGGTATTTAGTGGCAGATAAAATACTGGTAACTGAAGGATAAATCAAATTATCAATACAAAAATATTTTTTACGATTAATTGTTTGGTAAGTTGGTTGATATGGAGTAAACATTTAATTTCTTTTCATTAAAGAGCAAACAAAATCGATAAACCCATCAATCCTATTTCAATTATGCTTAGAATTACTCTCTTTCTGATGGAGGGATACGCGTTAATTTAGCTTTCCATTCTTCCACTGAAGCTATCTGTTTATAATTCGTGCCACAGAAAGGACAGAAACGATGGGTATAAGAACTAATTGGTGTTTGACAGTTAGGACAGCGCTCGCGTAATTCAGTGCCACAAATAAAACAATAATGAGAACGTACTTCTGTCCACATTGCTTCTGGTTCTGTTCCTGCACTCCAACAATTAGGACAGATTTTTAAAGTTTTAATCGCAACAACAGGCGCACCTTTTACTACCGCATCTAAATACTCAATAGGAATTGAAAGAGCGTAGGCTAATCCTCGTTTGGCTTTGGCATTGAGTTTATTGGTTTTTCCTCGTTCGATTTTACCAATACTTTGCAGGTGCAACCCTGCTTTGTCTGCTAGTTCTTGCTGACTCATCTCCAGGTTTGTCCGTATTCTTCGTACATAATCGGATAAATTTTCTGCTGGATTAGGTGCATTGGAAGTATTGTTTTGATTCATAAAACTATATATATAAGTATTTTACGAAATAATTTATTATCTTTTCTAATTCAGTATTTTGCAAAATATAGTATATTTAATTTTATTTTAATAAGTATTCTATATGGTATAAAATTTATTGTATATTTTAAAAAAAATATATACAGCTAAATTCCCAAAAAGTATTTATAAATAAAGCTTAATAGCAAACAAAAATATACTTATATAAGTATTTGCTGTTATTTAAGTAAATATTATTTGGTTTTAATAAAACTATAAAAACTAAAACTTGAAGTGTATTTAAAACCCAATTATAAATTGGTTCTAAGTTAGTCATAAAATAAGCAAAAAGCTAAGTAAATGAGCAAGACTTAAAATAGCTTGACCGAGTAATTTCTTTAATAGCAGGACTTTATGGCTTGTTCTTTTTATAAAGTAGGAATCAAGTCATCATATTAACTACCAAACTTTTCTAATATCAAAGTCAACTTATTTATGTACAAATTATTTCCAATAATTGTTTTTATTTGCATTCAAGAAATACGTTATTACTTATTGATTGTGGAGTGACTATCGATAGGATAGTGGAAGATAATTTGCGATTCTTTTTGGAATGTTAATAGCTTGGCAATTAGATCTTAAATTTTTAACAATTTTTAGTTAGATAATCAATATTTAAAGGCTCATAATTAAGTAAGAAAAATTTATTGATTTTATATACTTTTTTTTCTTATTATTTGTTGTTATTATATTGCGATCGCTTAAATAAATAACTCAGATTTTCAAAAATATAATCTAAGCAATTTTACAAGAAAATATTTAACTCAATACAATTCTTTTTTACTCTACTTTTGCTTGTTTTTAAAACACATAGATATTTAAATATGGGACGTGTGGCTTTTATGTGATCGCAATTTTTTATTTGATACCGTATTTAGTTAGCTGCTTTAATCTAATCGCTTGAAACAACTCAATAATTCCTTCGATATCATCTTCATTCAATAAAAACCATTCATTTCGATGTAGTTGTGCTGCAAACCTATTATGTAACTTAAGTTCAATTTCTTTAAAATCTTGGGTAAAAACAGAATCAACTAACTTAATCTCAAAAGGATTCGCGTTTCTCATCGTATTGAGACAGTTATTTAAATTCGCAGCAACCCCAATTTTATAATACTGTTCGCATTTAACTAGATAAAGACAATTGCCAGCTTGACTCATCTGTACTTTAGCTTTGAGTTTTGAGATAGGTATATTTTGTAGCCAAGCTTTGTATATCTCAGCAATAGGACTAAGAACCGCAGTACATCCTCGATTAGCGGTATTACTAGACTGAATAATTCGCCACGGAATTCCTTGTTCATTCGCCAGTTGTTCGCCTAATTGCTTAATCCAAAGTGTATTCAAAAATTTATCGGGAGGTAGTTTTGCTCGCTCATATTTCTCAAATTTCCTTCTAATCTCAGTCAAATTAATGTATTCCAAGGTTTTTATCTCCTGTTTGATTGGCTGAAATTAAGGTAACCCAAGTAAATTCTAATGTCCACCTAATTCCGATTTAAACAAGTAATT
>CAZLUP010000067.1:0-8429 GCA_964562685.1 uncultured bacterium | reverse complement strand
GTAATTATCGAAAGTAAAGTTTATAATCGATTATTAAATCAGCTAAAAATTATCTATGTTTACTGCTGCTAATGCACTCACGGCGACAAGAAGGAAAACACTCACAACAATTTCTACAGAAAATCTCTTGGCAGTATTTGCCGAATTTCTTGATATTGATGTCAGTGCTGGGGACGCTGCTTCTGATACTTTAAATACTTATCGTCGTCAGTTAGAACAGTTTTTAAATTGGTGTAATGAGCATCAGATTAATCCTGTGGAAGTCACTAAAGATGATATTAAAAATTACCGTCGTTGGATGATTGATAAAAAGAAATTTAAACCAGCTACAATTGCCCTTAAGTTAGCAGTAGTTAGACGTTTTTATCAGGCTGCGGTTGATAGAGGATTGATCGGTATTAATCCTGCTGCTGGCGTAAAACCACCAAAAGAAAAACGAGATCCAGCAGATAAAATTACTTATTTAGAAAAAGAAGAAGTCGAACAACTTTTTAAAGCTATTCCTAATGATGGAACATTAAAAGCATCTCGCGATCGCGCTTTAATTGCTATTATGACTTTAGAAGGGACAAGAACAGTAGAATTACATCGCACCAATATTTCTGATTTAGTTAGACAGGGAAATAATTTAGGTATCAGAGTAGAGGGGAAACGCAGCATTAGAGTCGTACCGCTAACACCAGATCTAGTTAAAATTTTGCTGGAATATCTTTCTCTTAGAGAACAGATGGGAGAAACTCTTAAACCATCTCAACCTTTATTTATCGCAGTGGGAAATCATGCAGGGGGTCAAAGAATATCTCGTCGTGGCATTAGATTCATTGTGGATCATTATCTCCAGCAAGCAGCTTTAAAACATACACCAGGAAGGACTATTTCCGCTCATAGTTTAAGGCATACTGCTGGTACTTTAGCATTAAGAGCAGGTGCAGAATTACGTCAGGTACAAGACTTATTAGGACACGCCGATCCCAGAACAACTTGTATTTACGCTCATGTAGCAGATCGTTGGGTAAATAATCCTGCTTTAAAATTGGGAATAGAAATTTAACTCTCTTCCTTCTAAAATATTGTAGTTCTTGGCGCAATTTTAGCGATCGCCAAGAGAAAAGATGCTGATGCTGCAAGGGCAAATACTGTCCGAATATGATTCCAGATTGTCCAGTTAGTCAGATATTTAATCCATAGACTTGCACCCTCAGTACTACTAGGCTCAACATTTGCCAGTGCATCATTCAAAGGTACATTAAATACCATTGTCACACCCAATGTACCGACCAGATAAAACAAGCTGCCGACAAGTAGGTAAACAGCACCAGGTTGATGCCACTTTAATAGGGAGGAAATAGCTAAAAAGACACAAATTGCAGCCGTTCCCAAAAATACCAGCATGAACCATAAATTGATCACCTTGATATTAATCGATTGCATAGCAGCAATTCCCTGTGCTGATGGAAGTTGAGCAAGAGCCTTCATAACAAAAGTTGAGAAAGCAAAGAAGATTCCAGCAATTAGTCCACAACCTAATACCGCACAAAATTTCAATGCCAGCATAAAACACCCTAGGGATTACTGTTCAATATTGTGTTAGATCGAGTAAGTAACAAAAATCAAAGTTACGAATTTTATATTATTGATTGTTTGGGTTAAATTCCATAAAAATTAATTCCCAAATATGTCTATCTAAATCTTGTTGAATTACTACCCTAATTTCGGACTCGCGATCCTCAAATTAAAGCGATCGCTTTTTTCAAAAAAAATACGCTACTGCTAAAAGTGCAAATAGCGCATTGAGGTAAGTAAGAGAAAATCTAAATATCCATTGTCATTTTTTCTAGATAGGAAGATTGATTGGCAGTTTGATAGGAGGAATAACTACAGTCGGACGGGGAGGAGTTGGTTGTACTACTTGAGGGGGAACTGCACCAGGTACGACTCCAGGGGGTAGAGTGCCGACTTGATTGGTCACGGTAGATTGAGATATCGAACCTTGTGGGGGAATCATACCTGTAGGAGATGGAGCGAAACCAGTCGCACCTGGAACAGGAAGGCGAACGGGCGAACTACCAGAACTACCAGAACTACCAAGGCTGAAAGTATTGCCGTTGAGATTGTTGGTAGCAAAAGAATAGTTTTGGTTGGGAATGGGTTTGGGTGGACGATTGAGAATTGCGCCTAAAGCAGCACCAGCTAGTTCGACGATTTGAGCCGAAGCTGGTTGGGGAGTAGCGAGGGTAGAAGCACCGACAGTTAGAGCTAGAGCGAAGGTTGCAGTTATTTTTCGATTGAGCTTGTTCATCTTACTTACCTTGAATTGTCGTCGTTAATCTCTTCAATTACTAAGTATGTTGATCGAAATAAAAATATGCACTTCAAGATTGGTAATGAATAAAATAAATGACCTCAACCGCAACGGGTCAAAGTCATAGAGGTCTAGAGTTAAACTTTAAAAGACCTTAAAAGAAGAATGATAATTTAAAAGGGGCATTTCGCCCCCGTGTTCGACTTGAAGGAATGTGATATTTAATGATTAGTTTAGTAAGGATAAGCAGGAATTCCGTAACCGCTTAAGTCAACTTGAGTTTGATTGGCACTGTTGGTTACATTCTGATTAGTCACGTTGCCGATACCAAGAGTAGCACTTTGGTTTTGACCAGCTTGTACGGATTGTTGAATTTGAGGATCGATACCGTATCCACCAGCACCGAATTGAGTTTGAGTTAAGTCGTTAGAAACAGCTTGATTAGTTACGTTACCAATGCCATGGGTTACAGCACTATTTGAACCAGCTTGAACATTACTTTGTGCTTGTTGGGCGAATGCAGCGACAGGAGAAAGAGCTAAAGCGAGAGTGGAGATAATTAAAGCAGCTTTTTTCATTTTTCTAGACCTTTAAAAGAATTTTGTTTGTTTTGGTTGTTTTTTGTCTTCACTCTTTAGTTACGTTGACAATGGTTTTTTTATGCAGACTAATTAGAAATTTTAGAAATTGTAGTTTGATTAAAGAGATCAAGCGATCGCTCTGTATTTTATTAAAGACTTGCAACCCTTGGCTGCTAAAGCTGTATATTCGGTATCGATGTGGATGTTGGTCATAGTAGAAACGGCGATCGCTTGGTATTTCTCCCTACCAATATCCGCTTCAGCAACGGATAGAACGAGCAAAACAGTTGTTGAAACAAACCAATCGTTCAATTATCGACATTGCCTTAGAATGTGGATTTAATAGTCACAGTCATTTGACTAAACAGTTTCGGCAGCTTACAGGCATAACACCAAAAGCTTATCGAACCGATTAAACAATTAAGTTTTTGTTTTGAAAATAGATTAATTTAGCAGTTTTTTTATTTTATTTTCCTTTTTACTTCTTGCACTAAATTACAGTTTGTAGTAAAAGTAATTGGAAATCCTGAAACATCAAGTATATCAGTCTTTAAATCAATTTCTATGGTTGGGTCACTGATGTTAACAGATATATTTGATACCTCAAATAAAGATGCCTTTTCTCGAAGTATGCGAAGTACTGTTGACTCCAATTCAGAATTACTGGTATTTTCATTAAGATTTAATTGTATGGGAGGAGCAACTTGTAATAATAATTCAGCTACAGCACAAGATTCATTTATTTCTGGAGCTTTTGCAGAATAGTTTAAAGCTCTAACTACATCCGAATAATGATTTTCTATAAATTGGTCAGTTTCTAATATAAGTTTATCCGCTTCATCTGAAGCTACACTAGGTTTTCCTGAAGAAGTATTGCGATCGCAAAATTGATAATAATTTTCTATTGTTCCTTTACGAAGAATAAAACAACCTGCTTGTTCTAAACAGTCTAATAAAGCAATTAATCTATGATATAAACTATTCCATTCTAGAGATTGTGACCAAGAATCTCTTTGTCCTTCAGTTGAGGTAAGTAAAATAGCAGTTGCTGAACGTCTTTTAGCCACATTCTCACCTTTTTCTGGCTCTTGATTAATCCAATAAGAATGCTTTTCAGCATCTTTTGCAAGATCGCTCCAATTTTTATCTATAGTTTGAGTTAAATCGCTTTTAATATTTCTCGCAAATTTATTTAAATCAGAATGACCTTTTTCCTGTGCTAACGTTTGAGCTTTTGGATCATTGGCAAAAATATTCACTAAATCCATCTCATCAGTAAGTCCATCTAAGTCTGTGAGAATTATAGGTTGTTTACCAATTAATCTCATTAACTTAGCTACAGTTGGTATCGTCCCTTTACCAAGTACTGGAACAATTTGAGTTCCTGCAACTCCCAAATATAAATTCAGTCGGCTATCTATAGCATTACAAATAATAAGATCGCTATCTCCTTCTACTAATAAAGGACGAGAACAAAAGAAAGCTTCTTTATATGTTGAACCTAAACGAGCTATTAAAGATTTTAATCTTTGGTCTTGTAATTCTCCTGCATCAGAAGCAACTTGTGAAGGCGGAGTTGCTGCATCAGTAAAAAATACAATTCTAGTTAAATCTTTTGGCTTTCTAACATCAATCATTGATGTAGAATGTGTTGCAATAATCACAATCTTTTTCTTATTATCTTCTGGATTTCCCGCAAAATTTTGAATTTCACGTAGAAGAAAGGATTGTAGTTGAGGATGCAAAGAAATTTCTGGTTCGTCTATCAATAATGCTCCAACTTCGTCATCATAAAGTGCAGTTAGAATAGATACCAAATGTAAAAGACCGCTAGCTTCTCTTGCTGAAGAGTAAAAAGTTCCAACAGCATCCAATCTTTTAAAATTTATTTTAAGGTTTCCGCTATCCCAATCTATATATAAATCTCTTTTGAATAAAGATTTTAATCGTTCAGTAACTTTAATTTGTATATCGGGTCTTGCGTTAAGGGTATGAAAATCTCCAAAAGCTGTTTCAGAGTCATGGCGATATCTGCTGTCTTTTTTTCCTCCAAATCCTGCATCATCAGCATTTTGTTGATTATTTCCTTGAATATTTGAACGATAAAATTCAAGAATAGTGAGACGACCAGCAGATAAATACCTAACTTTTCTACCATTTGTATAAGGACTAAGTTTATTTTTTAATTGTTTTAATACTTGAGTTTTTCCACAACCATTAGCCCCAACAAAAGTGGTTAGCCCACCATTTAAATTAATTGTTTGCTCAGAGTCATTAAAAAGGTGAGGAATGCTGTAATTAATAACTATAGGAAAGGACATTTAACTAAATCTATTGTGGTAAATTATTACTACAGATCAGTTATAGCTTCTAATTTATTTATTCTGTGTGGCTTTATAAAAAAGAAAGACTCTTTTCTCCTGGTAAGCAAGGTATTAGTGGAGAGGTAGTACACTATCAGGTAAACTCTCTAACTCTTCTGAAATCATCTCTTGTAAATCTTCATTGCAGCGAGTATGTAAATGGATAGTAGATGCTAGCAACTCAGCTAATTGAAACTAATTAACTATAGTAATACATTCTAATACTCTTCTTTCAGTTCAATAATTACTTTATTTAACATAAATGTTTTCACAAAATAATTATATTATTTGACAAAATTAGGAGATGTCCAACATTGCTTTTACTTCTTCTAAAGAATAATCAGGACTATCTCTGTCTTCCTCTTCAGCTAATCTTAAGTCTCTTAAATCTTCTAAATCTTCTAACATTTCTTGTAACTTCAAAAATTCATCATAGGGAAGTACAGCAAATTCTTTTTTACCATTTTTAGTTATAAATTCGGGATGTAATTCAATCATTTTATTTACTTTACGTTGATTATTTGTAAGCGTCTTTTCTATGTTTTACTCGATAAATTATCAAAGTTTCACCATCAATTTTAAATAAAACTCGATATGTCCCAACTCTTAATCTATATTCTGGAGTAAAGTTGGTGAGTTTTTTGATATCCCCTTGTAAATCATCTTGCATAGCCACTATTTTGGCTAATATTCTTTCTTTGACATCAGAAGACAAAGCTTGTAAATCTTTGATAGCTTGGCGTTTAAATTTGAGTTGATATTTCACATCTAGATCGTAGCAAACTCATTAAAAAATTCCCCCTCTCCTACATGAAGAGGGGAAGGGGGAAAGATTAAACAGGCATTCCTAAAATATCCTCAATCTTAGGCATTTCTTCCAAAGGAATTACCCTACCTTCATCTTCAAAACCTGCAATTTGGTCGAAGTTGAGATAACGATATAAATTGCTAGCAAAAGGATCGACTTTTTCTTTCACAATTGCCATGTATTCTTCTACTGTAGGAATCTTACCTAACAAGGCACAAACAGCAGCCAATTCTGCCGAACCTAAGTAAACTCTTGCACCTTTACCCATGCGGTTGTTGAAGTTACGGGTAGAAGTAGAGAAAACTGTCGCGTTATCTTCTACACGTGCTTGATTACCCATACATAAGGAACATCCAGGCATTTCGGTACGTGCGCCAGCAGCAGCAAAGATACCATAAACTCCTTCTTCTCGTAGTTGTTTCTCATCCATGCGAGTTGGGGGACAAATCCACAGGCGAACTTTAACTGTACCTGCACCTTCTAAAATTTTAGCAGCAGCGCGATAGTGTCCGATATTGGTCATGCAAGAACCGATGAACACTTCGTCTACTTTATCTCCTGCACATTCTGACATTAACTTAACGTTATCAGGATCATTAGGTGCAGCGACAATGGGTTCTTTGATTTCGTTGAGGTTAACTTCGATGATATCTGCATATTCTGCATCCGCATCGGCAGACATTAACTGAGGGTTAGCTAACCACTGTTCCATTTTGGCAACACGACGCATCAGGGTACGGGCATCTTGATAGCCTCTTGCTACCATATTTTTTAACAGGGCAACATTAGAACGCAGGTATTCCGCTACGGTTTCCTCACTCAGTTTAATCGTACTTCCAGAACAAGAACGTTCCGCAGTAGCATCGGTAAGTTCAAAAGCTTGTTCTACTTTTAAATCAGGTAAACCTTCCATTTCCATGACGCGCCCGTTGAAAACATTGATTTTGTTTTCTTTGGCAACAGTAAGTTTACCTTGTTGCATCGCTACCCAAGGAATAGCGTTAACGATATCCCTTAAAGTAACTCCTGGTTGTAATTCTCCTGTGAAACGAACTAATACAGATTCAGGCATATCGAGAGGCATTACTCCCAACGCTGCTGCAAAGGCTACTAACCCAGAACCCGCAGGGAAAGAAATACCAAGGGGAAAACGAGTATGAGAGTCACCACCAGTACCGACGGTATCAGGTAATAACATCCGATTTAACCAAGAGTGAATGATACCATCCCCAGGACGTAAGGCAACCCCACCACGAGTAGAGAAAAAGTCAGGTAATTCTTTATGGGTTTTGATGTCTACTGGTTTGGGATAAGCTGCCGTATGACAGAAAGTTTGTAGGGTTAAGTCGGCACTAAAACCTAGACAAGCTAATTCTTTTAATTCATCTCTGGTCATTGGTCCTGTGGTATCTTGAGAACCAACAGTAGTCATGTGGGGTTCGCAGGAAGTACCAGGACGAACTCCAGGTAAACCGCAAGCTTTGCCAACCATTTTCTGCGCGAGAGTGAAACCTTTCCCTGTATCTTTGGGCATCGAGGGACGAACAAACAGAGAAGAAGGTTCTAATCCCAATGCATGACGGGTTTTATCAGTTAATGCCCTACCAATTAATAAGGGAATGCGTCCTCCTGCCCGAACTTCATCTAGGATGGTGTCGGGTTTGAGGGTGAAGGTTGAAATAACATCTCCGTTTTCGTTAGTTATTTCTCCTTTGTAGGGATAAATTGTAATTACATCCCCTGTATTCATCTGGGAAACATCGCATTCGATTGGTAAAGCCCCAGAGTCTTCCGCGGTATTAAAGAAAATAGGGGCAATTTTTCCACCTAAGATGTAGCCCCCAGCTTTTTTATTAGGAATAAAAGGAATATCACGACCAATATGCCATAAAACCGAGTTAATTGCCGATTTACGGGAAGAACCTGTTCCAACTACATCCCCAACATAAGCTACAGGATGCCCTTTTTCTTTTAGTTTGGCAATAGTTTCTAAGCCATCAGGCATTTTCGACTCCAGCATCGCCAAGGCATGGAGAGGAATGTCAGGACGACTGGTAGCATGGGGTGCAGGAGATAAGTCGTCAGTATTCGTTTCTCCTGGTACTTTAAAAACCGTTACGGTAATACTTTCGGGTAATTTAGGACGATTAATAAACCATTCCCCATTTGCCCAGGAATCAATTACTTGTTTGGCATAAGGATTATTATCTGCTAATTCTAAAACATCATTAAAAGCATCAAAGACTAACAGGGTTTTGCTTAACGCACTAGCAGCTTCAGCAGCAATACTAGGATCTTTGGATTTGAGTAAACTTACTAGAGACTGGACGTTATAACCTCCTACCATTGTGCCTAATAAATCTACTGCACCTTGA
>CAZLUP010000066.1:0-22497 GCA_964562685.1 uncultured bacterium | reverse complement strand
GCGGTCACCAATGACATAGTTACTTCCTGTCATTCCGAGTGAAGCGAGGAATCTCTCAAACTGCGTTGATGAGTTTCCCTCTTCAAAAGATTCTTCACTGGCGGTCACCAATGACATAGTTACTTCCTGTCATTCCGAGTGAAGCGAGGAATCTCTCAAACTGCATTGGTTAGTTTCCATCTTCAAGAGATTCTTCACTGGCGCTCAGAATGACATAGCTACTTCCTGCGTCAGAATGACAAAGTGGGTGAGTTTCTCCTCTGCTTCTCTGCCCCTTTGTGCCTTTTCTGCTTAGATTAGGCAGACTTACCGACACCATCAAAAAAAATTTTTTCTGATGATGATATAAAAAATGATCGAAGTGGGTAATTTTTAAATAGGAAAGGAAAATAACAAAAACCACCCACAAAACACAAATCACAAACCTATAAGGAAGGATAACATGAATTCTGTATTTACTGCAAAATTATTAAACAACTTACGTAACAAAAAAGCTAACAAAGGTTTCACTTTAATTGAATTATTAGTAGTTGTAATTATCATAGGTGTCTTGGCTGCTGTTGCTCTACCTAACCTCTTATCTCAAGTTGGTAAAGCTCGTGAATCTGAAGGAAAAACCACTGTAGGTTCTGTTAATAGAGCGCAACAAGCTTTCCACTTTGAAAGACAAGTATTTGCAAATGGTACTGACTTAACAGCTGCTGATAATGAACTGGGAGTAGTAGTTAATCCCGAATTCTACGGTTATACTGTCACTGGTACAGCGGGTACTAATGCTGAAGTTGAAGCAGCAGCGACTGATGCTACTAATGATGGGGTAAGAAACTACGCTGGTGGCATTGCTTATGCTGGTGGTGCTTACAGTACCGTGGTTTGTCAATCCGATGCGGTAGGTGGTGCAGCTACAGCTTCTGGTGCTTCTTGTACTGCTGGTACAGAACTCAACTAATAACCTAATATTGGTTAAATTTGACTAATTAAAACAGGCTCTCTTTGCCTGTTTTTTAGTTAGATAGCTTAATTATTAATGGTTTGATTCTTTAAATCAGTAACGTTCCAACTGTTGCACACTAGCTAAATCAATAGAAAGTTATTTGTGATCTAGAAAAATTTTCAAACCTAATTTTCTCTCTTGCCTGTCGTCTCTTCGCTACTTCCATAGTATTAATTTAATTTTGTTCAATAACTTAATAAGATAATGAGTATTCAATATATACATTGCTTATTATCCAGATACAGAAAAAACATAGGACAAAGTGGATTCACTTTATTAGAACTATTAATAGTAATGACGCTTATTTCGGTCTTATCTGCTATAGCCTTACCTCATCTATTAGGTCAAGTAGGTAAAGCTCGTGAATCTGAAGCTAAAAATATTGTAAGCTCTGTTAACAGAGCGCAACAAGCTTTTCACTTTGAAAAACAAACATTTGCAGATGGTACGACTTTAACAAATGCTGATAATGAACTGGGAGTAGTGGTTACTCCTGATTTCTACGCTTTTTCCGTTACTGGGACAGCAACTACTGCTGAAGTTGCAGCAACCGCACTTAATGCTACTGAGGATGCCGTCAGAAACTATGCTGGTGGAATCAGTTATGCTTCTGGTAGTTACACAACTGCTCTTTGCCAATCCGATACAGTAGGCGGTACTGCTACAGCTTCTGGTAGTAATTGTATTGCTGGGACGGAACTCAACTAATAATTTAATAAATATTTAGGTATTGATTGAATTTGACTAAATAAACATATTTACTGAACAAATATAAGATAGTGAATACTCAATATGTACATTGCTTATTATTTAGAACTAGAAAAAATAAACAGCAATTTGGTTTTACCTTAATAGAGCTATTGATGGTAATGTTGCTCATAGGTATCTTGTCCGCGATATCTATGCCTAATTTTATCAATCAAGTGGGCAAAGCTCGTCAAACAGAAGCTAAAAACAATTTAGGAACTATAGGACGCGCTCAACAAAATTATCATTTTGAACATAAAACTTTTGCTAGTACTTTAACTCAATTATCTTCTAATAATCTGTTTACACCCAAATACTATAGTTATCCTATTCCAGATACTGCTACTGACTCTTTATTTAAACAACGAGCTATTGCAATAAATGCCAACGAAGATCAAATTCGCGACTATGCTATGGGTGTTTATTTTAATGCAGGTTCTTATGTAATTGCATTGTGTGAAGGAAAAAGTATTGGAGAAGTTGTAGAAGCACCTAATTCAATTTCTGGTTCTTGCACAAATGATGGAATTAGACTTAAATAAAAATTATTGGGTTGATTATTTATGCTAAATCATGCAAATAAATTAACAATCAATTTTTTCACAGGAATAGCTACTCTTACTACTATTATTTTTTTGCAACTACAAGCATTAAATAAACCAATAAACGCACCAAATAACCAAGATTATTTTCAACAAGAAAAACAACAAAAACTTCAAGTCTATTTACAAAAAAATTTACCTAGCTTTGGTTTTGGTAATTTAATTGCGGATTGGACATTTTTACAATTTATTCAATATTTTGGAGACAATGAAGCAAGGGATGTAACAGGTTATTCCGTAGTTACAGATTACTTTGAGGCGATTGTAAACCGCGATCCTAATTTTATAGAATCTTACTTCGTTATCTCTTCGGCTAATTCCTTGTTTGCAGCTAAACCAGAAAAAACAATTGAATTAATCGATCAAGGTTTAAAAGTCGTTACTCCAAAACATCCTGGCTATCCATTTTTTCTTTGGACTTACAAAGCAACAGATGAAATTTTATTTTTAGGCGATCTAAAAACTGCTAAAAAATCTTATGAAAAAGCAGAAGAATGGGCAAGCTTGCGAGGAGATGAATTAGGTAAAGATATGGCTAGCCGTTTTCAAAAAACAGCCCATTTTTTAGAAACCGATCCCGATCCTACTCAAGCACAAATTGGAGCTTGGATCTCTGCTTTATCTAGTACAAAAGACGAAAAAACTCAGAAATACATTTTAGAAAAACTTCATAGTTTGGGTGCCGAAGTAGTAATTTCCGATCAGGGAAATTTAGTTATTAAACGACCAAAAAAAACTTAATTACTTTTGTTTTGCTTACTTAATTTAGCAGCTTGCCTGAGAGAAAAGAAATTATATTAAAGACAATATTTATTGTTTCGGAATAAATTAATCATTTGCATGGAATTATGGTCATCACCGACATACCTGTAGGGGCGGTTCGTGCTTCCCGAAGGGTGCGAAGCAACGCCCCTACGATAATCGCATCAATCACGATCAATCCCACAATAACCACACACAATATTTTTAAAATTTTGCAATAGATTACATGGCATACAATCCAGCCATACATCATCGTCGTTCCATTCGATTAAAAGGATACGATTACAGCTAATCAGGAATGTATTTTGTCACCATTTGTACGTATCAAAAACAGTGTTTGTTTGGCGACATTATTAATGGACAAATGCAATTAAATCAATATGGTTCGATTGTGGCGCAAACCTATCAATGGTTATCCCAACGTTATCCCTATGTTTGTTTGGATGAATGGATAATTATGCCCAACCATTTGCATGGGATTATGGTTTTAACCGATACACCCTGTAGGGGCGATTCGCGAACTGCCCCTACATCAACCGTACCCATCCAAAATATATCCACATCATCAAACCATGTATCAAAAACCAAATTATTGGGACGTTTAATTGCCGGATTTAAATCTGCCTCCACCAAACAAATCAATATCCTGCGTAATGCCCCAGGTACACCCATCTGGCAACGCAATTATTACGAACACATCATTCGCAACCAAACCGCTTTAGATCGGATTCGTGAATACATTATCAATAATCCTATTTCCTGGAAAATAGACCAACTTCATCCCAATAATCCCTGAAAATAGTCAGCAAGAGATGCCTCGTTGCCTCAGCATAACATCGATAGCGAGTAACGATATTTTCAAACAATATAATATAGCTAAAAGCTCTAAGAAGATTTCATCAATGACTGTTTCAAAATCTGAAGATATAAATTCGCTCGCTTTATACGAACAAGATTATTATCTTTGGTTAGAAAATACGGCTCAATTATTACGTGATGGTAAGCTATCCGAGTTAGATTTGCCCAATTTAATTGAAGAAATTGAAGATATGGGAAGGAGTGAAAAGAGAGCCGTTAGAAGTAATTTGATTAGAATCTTACAGCATCTTTTAAAATGGAAATATCAACCAGAAAAGCGGTCAGACAGTTGGTTAAGTACAATTGTCGAACATCGCCAAAGAATTATCCTTGCCTTTGAAGATAGCCCTAGTCTAAAAGGTTATTACTTAGAAGTATTTGATAAATGCTATCAAGATGCTAGAAAAAATGCAGCTACAGAGACTAGATTACCTCTTCAAGCTTTCCCGAATCAATCACCTTTTACGGTAGAAGATACTATTAATCCTGATTATCTACCTGATGACTAAATATGTGTTATTGGGTAATATTTGCGATCGCGTTGAGTAATAAAAACGCACTTCAATCAGTTAGAGATGCCTCGTTAACTCCGCATAACATAAGTAAAAGGCGATCTCGCCAAAGAAGAGATCGACATCAAAACTGCTATCAACAAAAAGGATTTTGGACTAATAACTGCTCGTATAGCTGTCCTGAGTTTAAATCTTCTGTCCAAATAATTTGGCAATTCATGGTAACTGCACTAACGACGATCATTGAATCCCAAAAAGAAATACCATAACGATTCTGTATTCTAATTGCATCTAGGATATCGTCAGTTTGAGGAGAATGTACTTGCCAGACTGATAAGTTTTTAATAATTTCACTTGCTTCTTGCCATGCCAGAGGTTGAGAGACTTTGCGGGTAACAGTAACATAAAATTCCTGCAAAACTTGAACGCTTAAACAACCTTGGCGAGTTTGCCATAATTTTTTGATTAGATTAGAAGCTAGAAGATGTTTTTTTCCAGCAGAACGGTCATAGGCGTAAACTAAAACATTTGTATCAACAAATTCAAGTTGCTTAATATCGCTCATGCAAACTTTCTCTGGTAGAATTCACTTTTCCATTAGTGCCTAGATCGAGTCCTTCTTCTAATCTGTGTAGTTCTTGTTTTTGCGATCGAACGTACAGATCTTCTTGACGAACGAGATCTATCAACATTTGTGTTAGCAATCCTGAGACTGATGTTTCTCGCTTTAAAGCAATCAGTTTAATTTTAGATAAAATGTCTTTTGGTATTGATAAAGTGATATTTCGAGTTTCCATTGTTGTTACGAATTATTCACGTAAATAAGTGTATCACCTATTTACGTGAGTGAGCAGAAGAAGGAACCTGAACACAGGCGAATAACTTTTAATTCTGATTATATTTTTGCTCAGTAAATATTTGAGATTTGCTTCGCAGGCGCAACTAGCGAGAGGTTCGTTCTCTCTATTCGCGGTCAGCTTCGCTGGCGCATCCGCGATCGCACTTCAATCAATTAGAGCTCCCTCGTAACGAGCCATGACATTACATTGAATGGCTAGCAATTTTTTTTAAACTAAACAACCAAAAATCATTCCTACCAATAAAATAAACCCAAGCCAGACATTCTGACTGAAAATTTCTCCGTAAACAGGGCGCGGTAAATCTGCTTGACGCAATCTGAGATATTGCCAAATCCAGCCAATTACAGCTACAAGCCAACCCAACCAAAAAATTGGCTGTAAATTCATTTCTAAGCCCAAATAAGCAATTAAACCAGCCGTAAGAGCAAAAAATATTCCCACTGCTTCAGCAGCATATTTACCAAAAAAAATGGCACTGGAATTAATGCCAACTTTTAAATCATCCGGTTTATCTGACATGGCATAAACAGTGTCAAAACCTAATGTCCAAAAAATTGTTGCACCCCAAAGTAACCAGGTAGAAGTTTCCAAACTGCTAGTTACCGCAGTCCAACTAATTAACACGCCAAAACCCCAAGCGATGGAAAGAACTAATTGAGGAATAGGAAAAACTCTTTTTGCTAAGGGATAACAAATAATTACAGGTACGGCAGCCAAACAGAATAAAAAACTAAGACGATTGAGATAAAAAGCTAAAATAGCTGCACAAACTAAAGCAACTAAAAAGATTGCAATTCCGACTTTTACTGAAAGGGCGCGAGATGCTAGAGGGCGATTTTTCGTTCTTTCTACTTGCGGATCGATATCACGATCCCAAAGATCGTTAATGGCACAACCAGCCCCACTAGTAGCCAAAGTTCCGAGAATAATTACTCCGACTAGGGGTAAGGGTGGATTGCCTTTTGCTGCCAAGAAAACAGCCCATAAAGCAGGAATCATTAAAATAAGTCTGCCTGCAGGTTTATCCCAACGAAGGAGACGAATAATAGTTAGCCAAGTTGGTTCAAGAGACGATGTAGATTGATTCATAAAAAGTTTAAAAATATTAACATAGCTTAAATAATTTCATACCATATGTATTTTGAAGATGAAAATTCTTTTAGTTGATGATGAAGCAGAATTAACCGATCCTCTCAGTCGCATCTTGTCAAGGGAAGGATATCAAGTCGATATTGCTGACAACGGAGTAACAGGAATTGATTTAGCTCTGCAAAATAACTATGATTTATTAATCCTTGATTGGATGCTACCGCAAAGATCGGGTTTAGAAATTTGCCAAGAATTGCGATCGCGTTCTTTGACTACTCCTGTTTTATTTCTTACTGCCAAAGATACTATTGATGATCGTGTGATTGGTTTGGATGCAGGGGCTGATGATTATTTAGTTAAACCTTTTGAATTAAGAGAATTATTAGCCAGAGTTAGAGCTTTACTACGAAGAGTTACAATTCCAGATCCTCAATTTCATGAGAAGCTGAAAGTAGCAGATTTGGAACTAGATAGTGAAAATCAATTAGCTTATCGTCAAGGAAGAGTGATTGACTTATCGGAAAAAGAGGTTAAGCTCTTAGCATATTTTATGAAACATCCAGGTCAACTGCTCACGCATGAAGATATTTACAGTTATTTATGGTCAGAAGAAGAAAAACCTAGTAGTAATGTTTTGGCTGCTTTAATTCGTCTTTTAAGGCGTAAAATAGAAATACCTGGTGAAATTCCTTTGATTCATACTGTGTACGGCAAAGGTTATCGTTTTGGTGAAAACGAATTTTAATCTTTCTATTAATTTTTGACCAAGACATTAACATTTTGTAATTCAAATACTAATATATGATCAAAGGTTTATTTAACTTAATAACAAAGGGGGGTGGGGTCTATGTTAAAAACCGTTAAAAATCATAACCTCATGGTGGTGAATCTTACTGAAAATGTTTCAGTATCCACCAAAATCTCAAAGGAAAACCACGCTGCTCTTCGGTCTGGTTTTGTTGGTTGTCCTCCAAATCCTCGTTGGAATGCTACTAAGTTTTGTGCTTGGAGAACGGGTCGTCAGTGGCGAACAGCTTTAGCTCAAGGCACAATGATGATTAGAGCGGAGGATTGTATGCTAGTTCAAGCTTCAGAAAAAGAAAGTTGTTCTGATGAAGAGTTGCCTGGTAGTAGCAGAACAATGAAGTTTTTTCAAGCTTCAGAACAGTTATCTAATCTTTGGCAAATAGCTTAAACATAATGTTTAAGAATTTGTAGGTTAATTTCCCAAGTCTGGGGAAATTTTTTTGTCATTATAGGTAAAAATGATTCTGTAGGATAAATTCATGAATTTATCCTACACGAAAAAAATTTCTTTTAAATTAAATAAAAGAACTAAATAAAGTATTAACTGTTAATAAATATTTAAATTTTAAATTTATCTTCAATTATTTTATTTAGGATGACTATAGACGAATCATAAAATTAGAACCAAATTTTTATTTGATTTGTTGTTCAGAAATATATTAATAAATTTGACAATGGTATTAACTCCATCGACAATGTTATCTCTGGGAACAAAAGCTCCCAATTTTGCTTTAAAGGAGGTAGTTTCTGGTCAAACTATTTCTTTAGATACCTTTGCTGGAAAGAAAGCTTTGTTAGTCATGTTTATTTGTAAACATTGCCCCTTTGTGAAACACGTCCAGCAAGAATTAGCCCAAATTGGTCAAGATTATCTTGCTCGATCTTTAGGAATTGTGGCAATTAGTGCTAATGATGCAGCTAAATATCCTGATGATTCGCCTGAAAATCTGGCAGTTATGGCACAAGAATTAGGCTTTAATTTCCCAGTTTGCTATGATGAAACTCAAGAAGTAGCTAAAGCTTATACTGCTGCTTGTACGCCAGATTTCTTCTTATTTGATAGGGATTATAAACTAGTTTATCGTGGACAATTAGATGATAGTCGTCCTGGTAATAATTTACCTGTAACTGGTCAAGATTTACGTTTAGCAATTGACCAAGTTTTAACAGAGCAAACAATTGATTTTGAGCAAAAACCAAGTATCGGTTGTAATATTAAATGGAAGTCAGGTAATGAGCCAGAATATTTTGGAGCTAAGTAAAGTTTTAGATTTAAATATTTAATCAAAAAATGGCAAATGCTGTCATCGCTCTAGGAAGTAATTTAGGAGATTCTTTAAAAATCTTACAAAATTCTTTGCAATCACTCGCTTTAACTCCAGGAATTGAGATCGAAGCTGTGTCTAGTTGGTATCAAACTAAACCAATTGGACCACCACAACCAGATTATTTAAATGGCTGTGTTTTGCTATCTGTACAACAAAATCCCGAAGAATTATTAGTTTTATTACAAGCAATTGAACTGCAATTTGGTAGGGTTAGAAATGAAAAATGGGGAGCAAGAACCTTAGACTTAGATATACTTTTGTATGACGATCTAATTCTTAATACTTCTTCTCTTCAAATACCTCATCCAAGAATGACTCAAAGAGCTTTTGTGTTAGTTCCTTTAGCAGAAATTGCGCCTAATTGGATTGAACCTAGATCGGGAAAAGCGATCGCAAATTTAGTAACACAAGTAGATTGTTCGGGAGTGACCAAATATTGTATTAGTTAACCGAGAATATTTAATTAGGTTTTAATCTTAATTTACTAAATTGCTGTTTGACCAACAACCAAATAAAGGTTGTATTAGTTATTAAAGTACGCCAAAATAAACGGCGAGGTTCTACAAAAAAGCGAAATAACCATTCCAAACCAGCTTTCTGCATCCAAACAGGAGCTCTTTCAACTAAACCAGCTACCAATTCAAAACTTACACCAATACCTAGAGAAACAGGCACTCCTAGTTCTTGATAATTAGCTGCCATCCATTTCTCTTGTTTAGGCGCACCCAATCCAACAAAAAGTAAATCTGGTTGAGCGACTTTGATTATTTGATTAATCTTAGCTAATTCTACTTGGTCTGTCTCAAAACCATAAGGAGGACAATAAAAACCAGCTACTTGTAGCTGAGGATTTTGTCGAACTAGAACATTGACTGCTTGTTCTGCTGCGTTGGGACGACCACCCAAAAAGAAGACTTTTAAACCTTGATTTGCTGCTTCAAGACATAATCTTTGTAATAAATCTGTCCCGTTAACTCGATCTTTTAAAGGAGTTTTTTGTAGTTTAGCTACCCACAATAAAGGAACTCCATCAGGAACTGACAAAAAAGCATGACGATAAACATCACGAAATTCTTTGTCTTGTTGCAGTTTGACTAAATGATGAGCATTAGGAGTAACTACATATTGAGGAGTTTTTTGATAGAGCGCGTGCTGAATGATTAGATTAACAACTTCTTCAAAAGAATAATTATCAATATCAATACCAAAAATTTTTATTTTCACATCCTAGTTGATTATTATCTCAAATTAATAACAATAAATTGCGACTAGATATTGATATTTTTTGATGTCTGAAACTCTATAAATTATGATTATTTAAGTTGTTTAATTAAAAAATACTTAGGTGTTTTCTAGACAAGATTTTGGCAATAAAAATTGCAACTATATTGATCAGTTAATTAAGACATTTAAATTTTTCTTTAACTCAATTTGTGAGAGTTAATTTAAAAAATACACAAGTACTAAATAAGGTTGTCAGTCAAATTATCTTATCATTAATATTGACTTTTTTTTAAACTATGATTTTACTAAACTAATCAAATTAATATCATTAAATATCTGTAAAACAACAAAAGCTCATCAATTGTATATTTATTATCTTTTTGATAAAGATATTGTTAAGTGAGTAAATGAATACGATTGTTTTAGTTAAGCAGAAGAATAAAACTTCAAAATTTATTTTGAAATATATAATACTTGTAAACTTATTTAAGTCAAGCAATTATAAAAAAAACAAATTCTTTTTATGAAATTGATTAAGCCTTAGTTTAACCTATTGACTAAAATATAAATTATTGATATACAAACTATTGATTTTACCGCTTATATTAGTAAGAACTTTATGAAATTTTTACAAAAGAGGTTCTCAATTTAATAAAATACAGTCAAGACCCTGGTTGAGCGTTGATAGTTGATAGTTGATTATTCATCCCTCATCATTCATAACTTTTTACTTTTTACTTCCTGCTCACTGTTAACTGATAACTGTTGATGTTTGATTGTTAATAAACAATTAAAGCTCGGCTTGGAAATTTCGTTTGGGATCGCCAAGAAAAGAACTAGTGGTATGATTAAAAATATTCTTTTGCAGTTGCCAATGTTGAGTTAACTGCTGGAGCAATCGGTCTTGTTGCTGACGATAATAATCGGTTTGATTGCCACTATTAATAATGGCAAACCAAATTTGACCTTGATTTTGAGTAGGGATTGTTCCTGCTAAAGCACTAACTCGATTCAAAGTACCAGTTTTAACTGATATACCAACAGGAATTGAGCGATTTTGCATAGTTCCCACTTGATCTCTACCAGCAGTGGGAAATAAATCTGCTACTTCTAAAGGATGATTAGAAAGAATACTATCGATTTTCATGAGCATTCGACAAACAGCGCGAGGAGAAAGGCGATTTTCTTCTCCTAAACCAGAACCGTTACTTAATTGAATTTCAGTTTGAGAAACTTCGATAGCTTGAGCAACATTTTTCGCCACATTTTCAGCCCCGCCTAAAAGATCGGCAAGCATTTGCGCCATTTTATTATTACTGTAGATATTCATTTGTTTGAGAATTTCTGACAGAGGCAAAGAACTATGAGTCAGTAATAACTGAGTTGACGGAGGTAGGTTATTGCTGAGTTGAACTTTACCTAAGATGGCAATTTGGGGTTTGGGTGTATTTGGAGGAAGAGTCGAATATTGCTGCTGTACTTCGTTTGACCATAAATCAGCAGTAAAAGCTTGTTTAAGGAACTCTCCTGTTACTTGAGCATCTGATTCGTAATTCATATAAAATTTATCAGTAACAATTAAGTTACCTTGTATTTGAGTAATACCCAATTGTTGAAGAGCATTACCTAATGCGATCGCTTCTTCCCAGACAAAAAAGGGATCGCCACTTCCTATTACAATTAAATCCCCTGTTAAAATCCCATTGACTATTTTGCCATTGGTATAAATTGAGGTTTCAAACTGATAATCAGTACCCCATTGAATCAAAGCAGCTAAAGTAGTGGCAATTTTGGTCAAAGAAGCTGCGGGAGTTGGGATTGTTCCTTGATGATTAACTAATTCTGTCCAATCCGATTGCAGCCAAATCCCTTGTTGATTGGGGTCTATGCCCGTTTGACTTAAATTTTTTAGGTAATTTTGAACTATTTTTTCAGCGACTAGATCGGGCTGTACTGATGGTAGAGTGAATATGGCTGCATTTTGCCAAGCTATTAGTTGTAGAGGTTCTAACTTAAGTTGCGATCGCCCAAAAATCTCTAGAAATAAATTTATCAAACTAGAGCCAATAAAATCCAGCATTGAGCAACCTCCTCGACTAGAATGGCTATTAATGCCAACATTATTTATAACCCCACTTCAGGGGTAAACAACAGATTAATGTATTTCAACCTGTAACTTAGTTACTGGGGAAATTCAAACTCTGTTAAAATTTGTAAAGCTTCGATAGATTTACTCAATGGGACTAAAGCGCGCAAGAATTGCAGTAGATGCGATGGGGGGAGACTATGCCCCTGACGAAATCGTCGCTGGAGCAATCAGAGCTTCTGCGGAATTAGATGTAGACGTACTTTTAGTCGGCGATCCGGAGGCAATTCAAACCTCCATTGATAAGCACGGTGGTGGGGGTACAGCCCAACTGGAGATTATTCCTGCTGACGGGGTGGTATCAATGGAAGAAGAACCGCTCACAGCGATTCGCCGTAAACCACAAGCATCAATCAATGTGGCGATGAATTTGGTTAAACAAGAACAAGCTCAAGCTGTTGTGTCTGCTGGACACTCAGGAGCAGCAATGGCAGCAGCTTTATTACGTTTAGGTAGGCTGAAAGGCATTGACCGCCCAGCGATTGGGGCAGTCTTCCCCACCATGATCCCTGGTAAATCAGTGATAGTTTTGGATGTCGGTGCCAATGTTGATAGTCGCCCCAAATATTTAGAGCAATTTGCTTTGATGGGGACTATCTATAGTAAGTATGTTCTAGGGATTGACCAACCAAAAGTAGGATTACTCAACATTGGCGAAGAATCCTCGAAAGGAAATGAGCTAGCCATTAAAACGCATCAACTTTTGCAAGAAAATCAGCAAATTCCTTTTGCTGGTAATGCTGAAGGAAGAGATGTGCTGAAAGGAGAATTTGATGTAATTGTGTGTGATGGTTTTGTCGGTAACATCCTGCTGAAATTTGCCGAAGCAGTGGGAGAAGTGATGCTGCAAATCATGCGCGAAGAATTACCCAAAGGATGGCGTGGTAAGTTAGGTACAGCCTTACTCAAACCAAATCTACTAAATATCAAACAAAGAATCGATCACGCTGAACACGGCGGTGCATTATTGTTTGGGGTAGCAGGAGTTTGTATTATCAGTCATGGTAGTTCCCAAGCACCATCAATTTTTAATGCCATTCGTTTAGCCAAAGAAGCGATTGATAACGAAGTTTTAGAAAGAATTAAAGCCTATAACGAACAAAGATTAGAACAACATCAGCATCAACCAGAAAAAGCTTCTGCTAGTTAAGAACGGCTCATAAATTTCGCTCATAATGGTAATTTTAGTTTCCCAATCGGTAAGGGAGAAAAACATTGAATAGAATAGGAACTGGTGTCGCTATCACTGGCTGTGGTTCGGCTGCACCAAAGGCAGTCTTTACTAACGATCATCTCAGTCAAATTGTAGAAACTTCTGATGAATGGATTAGTAGTAGAACAGGGATGAAAACCCGTCGCCTGGCATCGACTCAAGAATCTCTCAGTCAAATGTCAGCCGAAGCTGCCCAAAATGCGATCGCAATGGCAGGACTTGCTGCAACTGAGATTGATTTGATTATTCTAGCAACTTCCACTCCAGACGATTTATTTGGTAGTGCTAGCAAAATTCAAGCTTTACTCGGCGCAACTAGAGCAGTAGCATTCGACTTGACTGCTGCTTGTTCTGGTTTTGTGTTTGCTTTGATTACTGCTGCCCAGTATATCCGTACGGGAGTTTATCAAAATGTAGTGGTAATTGGTGCAGATGTTTTATCTCGTTGGGTAGATTGGTCAGATCGTACTACCTGCGTGTTGTTTGGTGATGGTGCGGGGGCAGTGGTTTGTCAAGGTATTGATACAGGCGATCGCTTGTTAGCTTTTGAAATGTATAGTGATGGTAGTCAAAACAATTCTCTCAATTTGGCTTATCAAGGACAGGCGCAATCTTTAGTTGAGGAACTTGAAGTCAGTTCGGGAACTTATCAACCTATTACCATGAATGGTCGCGAAGTCTATCGATTTGCGGTAGCAAAAGTCCCAGAAGCAATTGAGAAAGCGATGTTTCGAGCAGGTATCACCTCAGAACAAATCGATTGGTTACTTTTGCATCAAGCCAATCAAAGAATTATGGACGCAGTAGCTAAACGACTTAAACTCCCTTCAGAAAAAGTTTTAAGTAACATCGAAAAATATGGTAATACCTCGGCTGCTTCAATTCCTCTGGCTTTAGACGAGGCAGTGAGAACAGGAAAAGTTAAAGAGGGTGATCTTATTGCTGCTTCTGGATTTGGTGCAGGATTGACATGGGGGGCTGCTTTATTTCAATGGGGGTAATTTTCAGTTACCAGTTATCAGTTATCAGTTACCAGTTACCAGTTATCAGTTATCAGTTATCAGTTATCAGTTATCAGTTACCAGTATTAATTATTAGGGAACAGGGAATAGGGAACAAAAAACCAGATTAAGTATTTTATCTTTTAACTTTTGACTTTTGCCTCTAATGAACAGTTACCAGTTATTATCTTAAGCTTAATCACAATTGAGCTAGAAGAGAAAATCGACAAGATCTCACGAGGGTGAGATAATTTTTTTCTGGTCATCAATAATAAAATATTTAAATAAGAAATGAATAAAACAGCGTGGGTATTTCCTGGACAAGGTTCTCAAGCCGTTGGGATGGGTGTGGATTTAACAGATCTTCCACAAGCACAAAGCAAATTTGAAATAGCTGAAAAAATCTTAAATTGGTCTGTATTGGATATTTGTCAAGGAGATGAGGTAACTTTGGCTCAAACTCTTTATACTCAACCTTGTCTTTATGTAGTTGAATCTATTCTCGCTGATTTATTGATTGAACGAGTAGGTTTACCTCAATTAGTTGCAGGACACAGTTTGGGAGAATATGTTGCTCTTTATGCTGCCAGAGTTTTTGATTTTGAGTCGGGTTTGCAGTTGGTTAAAAAACGCGCCGAATTAATGGCGACTGCTGAGGGTGGTAAAATGGCAGCTTTGATGAAATTTGACCGCGCCCAGTTAAATGATGCTATTTCTCAAAATCCTGATGTGGTTTTAGCTAATGATAATAGTGCAGAGCAAGTAGTTATTTCTGGTACTCCAGAAGCTGTAGAGTCGATTTTGGCTCAGGTTAAGTCTAAACGAGCAGTTACTTTAAATGTTTCAGGTGCGTTTCATTCTCCTTTGATGAAAGAAGCTTCTCAACAGTTTAAAGCTGTTTTAGATTCAATTCCTTTTGCTGATGCCCAAATTGCAGTTTTGTCTAATGTTGAACCAATTGCTACAACTAAGGCAGAAGAATTAAAACAACGCCTCATCGCACAAATGACTGGTTCAGTACGCTGGCGAGAAATTATGCTGCAACTGCCAGAAAATGAAATTACCAAGGCGATAGAAGTAGGCCCTGGAAAAGTACTAACTGGTTTGATTAAAAGAACTTGTCGTAATATTGAATTACATAATGTTAGTAGTAAAGCAGATTTAGATCAATTGCCTCAGCTAGAAATTAGTGGGATTAATTAATTAGAAAGAGTAAAGGATGAATGATCTTTAATCCGTAATTCTTGCTTCTTTTTGTAGAAAAACCAGATCAGATTTTTCTGGAGGGATAATTTATCAATTATCTCTACTTTGCTATATTTAAATTTCCAGACAATAACATCAAAAACAATTAATCAAAAAGTCTTATATTATAATTACCAGATTCTATAGCGATCGCTTTAATTAAATCATGTTATCTACTACCGAATCAACTCTTACTCATGCCCTTAAAGAATGGGCAGTAGCTGTACAAGCATTAGAAGCTGGTCAAACAATTATGTTGCTGCGTAAAGGGGGGATTAAGGAAGAAAATAAGAGTTTTTCTTTGCCTTATCGCCTAGTTTGGCTTTATCCTACTTATGAACATCAAAAACCCCATTTATTAAAAACTCAATACGCTTTGCAAGTAACACCCGTAGAGTCTGGTTGGCATCCCAGTGAGATTCGGATTGGTAGTTGTGCCGAAATTACTGAAGTTTTTTCTGTAAGCAATCTAGAGATAGTAACACAATTAGAACCTTATCACATCTGGAATGAAGAAATGATTAGCGATCGCTTGAAGTGGAAACCGCGTCAACCGTTATCGGTTTTGTTGTTACGAGTTTATTGTTTGCCTGAACCGCAATTGATCCCTTATCACCAAGCTTATGCTGGTTGTAAATCTTGGATTGATTTAGTTGAACCCATCTCTTTAGAGAATTTAATTCCTGTGCTGGATCAAGATACTTATAACCAGCAAGTTAAAGAAATTAGAGAAATAATTATCTGAAATAGCAAAAAGAATGCTACACATCAATCTCCGCATCCCCTAGTCTCCGTTTCAACGCGTCAGACATTCGTAGCAAATATTTAAGTATTTCCTCTGCACCCAAAGCACCTCTTCTCTCTATGCCTTCCTTCGTTTTATGGTTGAAATGGTTTAATTGATTTAGTTGAAATGCGGTCAGCTTTGCTGGCGCAAATAGCGATCGCAAATAAACAAAGTTCCTGAAGCTACACAAAGAGGAATAGTAAATAAATTTAGTAACGGAATACTAATTAATCCTAAACAAACTAAACCAAAGCTGGCACTAGCAGGTAAACTACGTCCCACAATTCCTAGTTTTTGGCGAAATTTTAGTCTTCTTCTTTCTAATGGAGAATCAAAAAAATCGAGACAAACTATTAAAGTAGCAAGAGTAAATGAACCAATAGTAGATATTAATGTGCCTATGCCTGGAAAGAAATTTAAGATTAATAAAGGTATCCCTATTAAAGCAATTAGAAATAATTTTTTTAACTCAAATAATAATGCTCTTCCTAAATCTCGAAAAATATTTACTTCAATTATTTCTAACTTACCCGTGCGAAGTTTTTCTAATTTTTCCGAAAGTTGACCATACCAGGGCGCACCTAATAATACCCCGAATTGCATCAAAACAAAACCAGTAGCTACTAATAAAATTACAACTAATAAAAATTTAATCAGATAAATTATGCCTAATAATATATATTGAAGAAAATTTAACCATTGAGGAAGATTAGCAATAATTTGTTGTAACCAAAGGGATAAATCGACTCTAACTTGATCGACAACTTGCCAACCAAAAAATAATAATCCTGAATAAATAAAACCCGCCAGAACTAAATTTACAAGAATTGGAATCGCTAGATATTGCCACAGTTGAGGATTGCGGATAAAAGTTCTTAATGCTCTTAGAGGATAAGTTGCGCCTGTAACTAATCCAAAACCGCTCAAAATATGCTTCATTGTTGTCAATTAAATTTCTGCTTGGGAATTTTACCAAGTAACAGTATTAAACAATCAAGAAAAAGCCCCAATCAAATTTGGACTGGGGATTGGGAAATACGAGTGTGAGAAGTATTTATACTATAACGTTTCTCAATTAGTTTTTATACATTCTTGTCTTTTTATTTGTTTATGTGAATTAGTTAACAATCATTGCTCTAATTATTGATTTCCAGAAAAAACTATTTAAGTATTAATACTTAATTTGGGTTCAGATGTTGATAAGCCATTTAAAAATCAAACTCAGTTCGGGTTAGGTTGATGGCTTTTTGAATTATTCATTCAAACTAAGTACATAGGCAGAATCAATTACACAAAACAATAGTTCATATAGGTTTACAAATAAAAAAATTAATTTATTAGAAAGTCTTGAGATTGAATATTTTTGATCCCGTGTCATGACTATCAGTTTTTGGAAAGGCTCAAAAAAGTAAACCAGGAGTTGATTGAAATGAGTACAACTCCAAATGAGCTTCGCTTTTGGCGAGACTACTTTTTTTTAATTGAATTTTGCCAAACCAAAATTTATAAATCAAGTAGCACATAATACCTTTTTGTTGCTTTTTTATCAAGATTTTTCTGGCTTTTATTAAAAAAAATTTACATAACTTTACTAAAAAATGTTGCCGATTCGTTAAAGGAGTTGTTATCTTGTCCCTAGGTCATGTTACTTATCAAGATTTAGCTTGAGGAGACTGTAGTGATGACTTATCTAAATCAGCAATTATTTTTGAATCCTCGTCACATCGTAGATCGTTGAATGTACCCTTCGTCTAAGTTTAGTTGAGCAGGAAAGATGCTTTACGAAAAGGTTTAAACCAAACTAATTGAAAGTTTTTAAGTAACTCGTTTCTACTATTTGTCCAATTTGATAGCAATTTTTGATCGAATTGGTTGTGGGGTTGGTTTGTCAAAATTGCTTCTTAGTTGATTAATGCTGATAGCTTAAGTAAAAATTTGCTTGTTAGCGAATTTGCATAAAAAATTGATCATCATCGTAATATATTCAAAAATTTGGAGGTCTATCATGAAATTAACTGGAAAAACCGCCTTAGTTACTGGTGCTTCTCGGGGAATTGGTAAAGCGATCGCTTTGGAATTAGCCGAACAACAGATTAAACGGTTAATCTTGGTAGCCAGAGATCGGCAAAAACTAGCCGAGGTAAGTGCAGAGATTGAAGCAAAGGGTGTAGAAGTAGTAACTTTAGCTTTAGACTTGACTCAACCTGTAGCTACTAATATTGCGATCGCGCAAGCTTGGCGCAGTTATGGTCCCATCGATCTTTTGATTAACTGTGCGGGAGTGGCGCATCAAGCACCTTTCTTACAGTCTCAACATCCCAAAGTGGAAGAAGAGGTTTCTTTAAATTTGATCGGAATGTTTACTATTGTGCGTTTGCTTGCTAGAAGAATGGCAGCTAGACGAGAAGGAACGATTGTCAACGTTTCTAGTTTAATGGGTAAAGTAGCTGCGCCCACTATGGCGACTTATTCCGCTACTAAATTTGCCATTGTTGGTTTTACGCAAGCATTGAGAACCGAATTAGCTCCTTACAATATTAGAGTCAGTGCTTTGTTACCATCTTTAACTCAAACTGATATGGTTAGAGATTTAAAATTATTTAGATGGGTAATGCCGATGACTCCCGAAGAGGTGGCGCGATCGCTAATAACAGGATTAAAACGAGATTCTCCAGAAATTCTAGTCGGATGGCAAAGTCATTTAGCTGTCTGGTGTCAAAGGATTTTCCCGAGATTATTGGAACGGATTTTATTAATGGCAGCACCCTTGTCTCCATCGAAAACTTCATAAAATAGTTGATAGCTCAAATCTGGACAAAATTAATTACAGATACTCAATTTTGTTCCCTATCGCCGATTTCCTTTTTCTTGCTCTCTATCTAATTGATTGATAAGCGAAATAGTAGAAACTGAGTTACTTGTTCTTGATTAAAGTTATCATCGCTTACGAGTAGAAGAGTTTGACTACCATCAGGTAAACGAGGACCAAAAGTCATGCCTTCTAAATTATCTAAATAAATCCCCAGTTGACTCAAATCAAAAACTAATTTCTTACTAAGGGGTTTAACGGTAGTAATTTCTCCTTGCAAAGCAGCAATGCTAGAAGTATCTGTAGCGTTACCATTAACAACTTGAAAGATTTTTGCACCCGCACCAGTAAAACCAAAAGTTCTTTCCAAACTAAGGAAATAACCTTCTTTGTCTAAAGCTAACAATTCTGTTAAACCATTAGAAATTGTCTCAACTGAAGCAGGATCGAGTAGATAAAGATGTTCTGCAACTATAACAGGATTACCAATGGGATTAATTACATAATGAAGCAAACGAATTCTTGCTTGTTTTTCTGGATCAGATAAATTATCTTGTTTCAAGGCTGACTCAGTAGCGGTAAAAAGACGAAAAGGATCTTGAGGTGCTAAACCTGTCTGATTTACTGTTAAAGCTTCAAAAGCAAGATTGTCTTGAATTCCCTTGGCTTCTTCACCAGTAGGATCGCTCAAGAAACGTTGAGGTAAAGGAAGATCAAGAATTTTTTGACCAGTATTTAAGTCAAATTCACCAATAAAAGGATTAATCCCTCGATTAAGGTCACCTTCACTGGCAATAAATACTGTACCTCTTGGTGATAATACCATTCCTTCAGGATCGATACTACCAGCAGGATAAGGATTTCCTTGTTCGTCGCTTAAAAAAGTAACTTTTTCTAGTTCGATTTTGTTAATCTTGGTTGCTTCTGAATTGTTTGATTGCAACTTAAGATTTAAAGTATAAAAACGAGCAGGAGCTAAATTACTGCGATCATCAGATAGGGCATATAAACGGTTATTTTGACGGTCATAGGTAAGAGCAGATAAACCACCTACCTGAGTATCTTGAAACGTCTGCTTTGGTAGTTGATATTCTCCCAGAAATTCAAGATTAAGAGCAAGAAACATTCTCTCTTGTGCCGATACACGAGGAATCGTACTACAGGCGGTAACTAAGATTAGTAAAATAAAACTCGTAGCTAATTTAATTACTGATTGATAAAATTTGCGATTGCTCACAATTACTTCTCTTCTCGCTGAAACTCCTAATTTAATGTAGCAGTCTTATTTAGTGACCAGTGACCAGTGACCAGTACAGACGCGAAATTTCGCGTCTGTACATCAGTTACCAGTTATCAATTATCAATTACTAATTACCAATTATGAGAGATGAATAATTAACCCCGCCGAAGGTGGGCTGCGCGACCAACCATTAACAATTAATAATTAACAAAAACCACTACCAACCGATAACTCTATCTATCTATATTTATCTGTGGACAAACAATCAACCATCAACAATGAAATGAACAGTTATCGGTTATGAGGCAATCTATGAAATTCACCACAACATTGACAAAATTATCAATTTTTTGGCTTTTTTGCTCAATTATTTTATGGGCAGATTTGGGATATCAATCAATTCAATTATTAGTAATAGCAGCACCAACTACTAATCCTTTAACCACTCCTCAATCAGATCCTCTCTTCCCTCAAACTTCAATTCAACGTCCTTTAAGTCCTTTAGAAATTAAACGAATTCAAAAAGAAATTACGCAATTAAATCAACAAGCACAAACTCAATTAGAAGAAGGCAAAGAAACAGAAGCTTTTCGTCTTTGGTATCGAGAATTAAAATTACAAAGAGCGATCGGTAAATTAGCAGAAATTAAAGCTTTAGGTAGAATTGGAAACATTGCTTGGTCAAATAATCTTTCGTCAGATTTACAAAATATTTCTGAACGGTTGGTTATGCTTCAACAGGAAATTGTTGAGGCAAAAGCAAATAATTTAGAACTATTAAATAGCTTAGGTAAAGCTTTTCAACAAGTGAGGGATATTGATCAAGCGATCGCGGTTTATCAGCAATTATTAACTAAATCATCAAACAACCTGAACAATCAACAAAGTATTTTAGAAACTTTAGGTAAATTATATTTAGCTAAATTTGATTATCAGCAAGCAGCAGCTATTTATAATAAATTATTAAAGCTATTAACATCTAATAAAATTGAACTATCTCAAGCTACAATAACAACTAAAAAGCAAGATTATTTAGAACAGTTAGCTACAATTTATAATTTTTATACTCAACCTAATCAAGCTATTCTTGTCAAAGAACAATTAGCTGAATATTACTTAAAAAATAAATCTCAACTTGAGAAATTAGCTAAATTAAAAGTTTCTTTGGCACAGGATTATCAAAGTTTGAATAAATTAAAATTAGCTAGTAAAAAATATCAAGAAGCTGCTAGTTTAGCTTTATCTTTACAACAGCTTGCTTTGGCTAGTGAAGCTTTACAAAAACTAGGAGAACTTTACTACAATGCTAATCAATCTGAGCAAGCTTTAGTAACTTATCAACAATTAATTAAAATTGAGCAGCAAGCTTATAATTCTTATGGACTAATTAATACTTATGACCGTCTCGGACAAATCTATTGGCAATCTAAAAATTATTCTCAAGCTTTAATTGCTTTTCAAAAAGGGTTAGACTTAGCTAAATCTCTCAATTATCAAGTGGATTATTTTAATAATCAAATTAAAAAAGTGCAACAGAAAATTAATCAGTAGAAACTGAGCAATTAACTATTTTTTATAACAATCTATTCTAAAAATTTTTATATATTTGTAAATTCCGAAGAAACTTCTAAAAAAGATTTTTTATTTTTATCATAATCAGTAATTAATAATAAAATTGTCTGTTTTGAACAAACCTGAGAATCTATTTTGAAAAATTTATATTCAAGATTAGTTTTTTGTTGAGAATTTAATTCTTTAAAATAAGTATTTGCTGTATACGAATTTAAAGTAATTGGTAATTTATTTAATTCTACTAGCGGTAACTCTTGAGCAATTTTTTGATAACCGATACCTTGAAACAATGCTTTTCTTAATTAATAGTTAGTTTCCGTTAATAACCATTTTGGTTGCCATTGTGACGGATGAATTTTACCATATTTTTCAGGAACAATTATTTGATGATAAGCATAAATACTAAAACCATCAGAGAATTGAATTGCAGGTTTTCCTTCGCCATGAAGTAAATGTTGCTCATCCCAAGTAATGATTTGCGGTTTTTCACAAATTAAACAATATTTTTTCCCTAATAAACTCCATCCACAAGATAAAATTAAATTCTGATAAATTTGCCATGTTTGTGGCTCACTTGTCTGAAAATTTAAAACAGAAAAACAAAAATCAAGCAAACTCGCATAACTAGCATCAATTTCAGTTATGTGGCGTTGGTGAGTGCGTAATGCTTCAAATAGAAAATTGAAGCGTACCAAATCTTA
>CAZLUP010000065.1:0-22613 GCA_964562685.1 uncultured bacterium | reverse complement strand
TTCATCTTTCAACTCCAAGCCTCCACAATACTGGAGGCTTGCCTCTTTTATATATATTGAATAAAATTGTTTTTGAAAAATGTCATAAAAAAAATGAAATCAACTAATCAGTTAAAGGATAGTGATTCTAATTTATTAATTCAACAAGTTAGAGTAATAAATCCTATTTTTTTTACTGATTGTATTGCTGATGTATTAGTTATAGATGGAATAATTGAAGCAGTTGAACCTCATTTAACAGAAATTCCTCACAATATTCCAATTCAGAACGGTAAAGAACTTATTTTAGCTCCTGGATTAGTCGATCTCTACAGTTATAGCGGACAACCAGGACATGAAAATAGAGAATCTTTACAAAGTATGGCATCTGCTGCTGCTGCTGGAGGATTTACTCGCATAAATCTTTTACCTAATACTGTTCCTCCTCTAGATAATTTTGAGATGCTAACATCGATGCATCAAAAAATTAAACAATTAAGGGACGAATTAAAATCGTTACCTAATATTTGTTTTTGGGGAGCGATGACTCTAGGTCATCAAGGTCAACAGATGGTTGAACTTGCTGAAATAGCTATTAATGCGATTGGTTTAACTGATATATATTCTCTTTCTAATTTTAGTTTGCTCAGACAAACTTTAGAATATTTAAAACCTTTAAATAAACCTATTGCGATCGCAATTAATAGTCAAGAACTCGAGCCAAATGCAGTAATTAGAGAAGGTATTCATTCTCTTCGCTATGGACTTTTAGGAAGTCCAGTATGTTCTGAGGCTATCGTAATTGCTGCATTAATTGAAATGATAGATGAAATTGACACGCCAGTACATTTGATGCGAGTATCTACTGAACGTGGAGTTGAATTAATTGCCAATGCTAAGCAAAGAGGAATTCCAATTACAGCAAGTACTACATGGATGCATTTGTTATTTAATACTCAAGATTTGATAAATTATAATCCTAACTTACGTTTACAACCTCCTCTAGGAAACGAACAAGATGTACTGGCTTTAAGAGATGGTGTTAAACAAGGAATAATTGATGCAATTGCTATAGATCATAATTCTTATACTTATGAAGAAAAAACTCTTGCTTTTGCCAAAACGCCTCCTGGAGTAATTGGATTAGAATTAGCTCTTCCTTTGCTTTGGGAAAAACTTGTGGTTAGTGGAATTTTGTCAGCTTTGGAATTGTGGCAGGCTCTGAGTACACGTCCTTTAATATGTTTAGAACAAGAACCTGTGACTATTAAGCCTGGACAAAAAGCAGAAGCGATTTTATTTGATCCTCAAATAAAGTGGACAGTTAATCAAGACAATCTTTATTCTTTAGGAGTTAATACTCCTTGGTGGGGACAAGAAATTTCGGGAAGAGTAATTCAATTTTGGAATTAGGGAATTGTTTTTTTAAAAAAAATATTATAGTGCTTAAGAAATTGGGGATGAGATACGAAAGAAAAACGATATTTTATGGCATTTTATGGCGTTAAAACGGATGTCTATCGATTAAATGCCACAACTTCACACAGATAAAGAGCAGTAAATATAATTTTGGCTCTTTATTTTAGTATTATCTACCTTTATATCAAAGGAATAAGTTTTTTTTTCGCAACATAATCTCCAAAGATTACGCTAATATCAAGTTCTGATAATCACTTAAAATAAATTCTCTCCGCGTCTCTGTATCCCCGTATCCCCGTGTCCCCGTATCAATCATCACATTTAACTGTTTAAGCGAACCTGATATAACAGAGTAAATTTAGCAATACTGAACTTTAACTGCCAGTCTTGTTGATCTAGGGGTGCTAGTTTACCAGTTATGAAAAAAACCTTTGTGCTTGATACGAATGTCTTGTTACACGATCCTAATGCTATATTTCGGTTTGAGGATAACGATGTGGTATTGCCGATGACCATCATCGAAGAATTAGACTTATTTAAAAAGCAACCTGAAATGACTGGCAGAAATGCTCGTCAGGTGTCACGTATTTTAGATCAGTTGCGTCAACAAGGTCATCTTACCAAACCTATTTTGTTGGATCATGGAGGGACTTTAGTAGTTGCACTTTGTAACAGGGAAACTTTGGCTACTTTACCGCCAGAATTAGAAGGAGATTTAGCAGATAATACGATTTTGGCAGTAGCACTGCAGCTTAAGCACAAATGTCAATGTCCTGTGGTACTGATTAGTAAGGATACCAATTTGAGGATTAAGGCAGATGCCTTGGGATTGGATGCTCAAGATTATCAAACTGATAAAGTAGATATTCAAGAACTTTATACTGGCATTACTGAACTTATGGTAGGGTCAGAAGAAATTAATCAGTTTTTTCACAATGGTAAACTTCCTGTAGCAACAGAATTATTACCTAATGAAGCTGTTACTTTAATTGATGCTGCTAATCCTTCTCATACAGCTTTAGGAATGATTGATGCAGCAGCAAAAGAAGTTTTACCTTTAATTAAATTACCTACTTCAGGAGTTTCACGAATTCATCCTCGCAACCGTGAACAAAAATTTGCGCTTGATTTGCTGTTAAGAGATTCAGTCCCTTTAGTAACTTTAGTTGGCAAAGCAGGAACAGGAAAAACTTTACTTGCTATCGCAGCAGGATTACAAAAGGTCGCTGATGAAAAAATATACAGTAGGTTGTTGATTTCTCGTCCTATAGTACCAATGGGTAAAGATATTGGTTATTTACCAGGAGATATTAAGGAAAAACTAACTCCTTGGATGCAGCCTCTTTATGATAATTTCGATCTGATTTTTGGCACTCAAGACTTATCTGATAAACCAAAACACTGGCGAAGAGGATATGAAGATTTGATTGAATTGGGACTATTGCAAATTGAACCACTAACTTATATTCGGGGTCGAACCATTCCTCAACAGTTTTTAATTATTGATGAAGCGCAAAATCTTACTCCTCATGAGGTCAAAACGATTATTACCCGTGCTGGGGAAGGAACTAAAATAGTTTTGACAGGTGACCCCGATCAAATTGATAATCCCTATGTCGATGCAGCTAGTAATGGCTTAATTTATCTAGTAGAAAGATTTAAACGTGAATCTTTAGCTGGTCATATTACTTTATCTAAAGGGGAACGTTCTAGTCTGGCAGAAAGAGCAGCAATTTTATTATAAATTTGCCCTAATCAGATCGAGAAAAATAGAGGCAAACGCTGGTTTGCCCCTTATGATTAGAAGTTAATCGTTAGACACGAATCGGAAGATAATCTTGCAAAGCTTTGACATTCAAAGTTTCAG
Organism: uncultured bacterium; assembly: GCA_964562685.1. Taxonomy (GTDB): domain Bacteria; phylum Cyanobacteriota; class Cyanobacteriia; order Cyanobacteriales; family Xenococcaceae; genus Stanieria. The sequence goes on along the minus strand of CAZLUP010000065.1, from coordinate 19,348 downwards.
AACGCAAGGAACGAATTGCAGCAACAGTAGCTTTTGCACCAGCAATAGTAGTAATGATGGGCAATTTATAATCTAGTGCCAGGCGACGAATTAATCTGGCATCGGTTTGGGATTCTTCTCCTGTCGGAGTATTAATAATTAACTGAATTTGCTTATTTTTAATCCAGTCAATTACATGGGGACGACCTTCGTGGACTTTGAGAACCAAGTCGACCTCTTTAATCCCGTTTTCTTGCAGAATTTGACGAGTTCCAGAAGTTGCTACAATTTTGAAGCCTAGATCGAGAAAATCTTGTACTACTGGAACAGCAGCTTGTTTATCGCGATCGCTCATGGAAATAAAGACTGTTCCTTCAAGGGCTAAATCTACTCCTGCTGCGAGTTCTGCTTTGGCAAAGGCTTTACCAAAGTCGCTATCGATGCCCATAACTTCTCCTGTCGAACGCATTTCTGGACCTAAGAGGGTATCGCTACCAGGGAATTTATTAAATGGTAAAACAGCTTCTTTAACGGCAACGTATTCTGGAACAACATCTTTAGTTACACCCAATGATTCTAAAGTTTCTCCTGACATAATCAAAGAGGCTAATTTGGCTAAAGGAACACCAGTTGCTTTGGAGACGTAGGGAACAGTACGAGAAGCACGAGGATTAGCTTCGATGATATAAACTTGTTCTCCTTGTACTGCATACTGAATATTCATTAAACCCACTACATTTAAAGCTTGGGCTAACTGAATTGTCCAGGTACGGATTGTTTCTACGGCAGCCGAGGAAAGAGAGTTATAGGGAATCGAACAAGCAGAGTCGCCTGAGTGGATACCAGCCTGTTCAATGTGTTCCATAATCCCACCGATAATTACTTTACCTGTAGCATCACAGAGGGCATCAACATCAACTTCGATCGCGTTTTCCAAAAATTTATCAATTAAAATGGGATGATCGGGTTCTACTTGTACAGCATATTTCATGTAGCGTTCTAATTCGCTATCAGAATAAACGATTTCCATTGCCCTACCTCCTAATACGTAGGAAGGACGGACGACGACGGGGTAACCAATCCGACGTGCTGCGGAGAGAGATTCTTGATAGCTTCTAGCTGTACCATTAGGGGGTTGTTTGATATCCAATTCTCGGAGAATTTTTTCAAATTTCTCTCGGTCTTCAGCAGTATCAATTGAATCAGGTGATGTACCCCAGATTTTGGGATGGGGAGAGGGGGAGAGAGGGAGAGAGGAAGAATTATTTGCTTCTGATTCCTTGAGGTAATTTTTTAGGGGTACTGCCAATTTTAACGGTGTTTGTCCACCAAATTGAATAATGATTCCTTCTGGATGTTCAGCTTCAATGATATTTAAAACATCTTCTTTCGTTAAAGGTTCAAAATATAAGCGATCGCTGGTATCGTAGTCAGTCGAGACGGTTTCGGGGTTGGAGTTAACCATAATGGTTTCAAACCCAGCCTTGGATAAGGCAAAGGCAGCATGACAACAACAGTAGTCAAATTCGATTCCCTGTCCAATGCGATTGGGTCCACCACCTAAAATCATCACTTTACGTCGATCCGATGGAGTGATTTCCGATTCTCCTGCTTCGTAAGTAGAGTAGTAATAAGGAGTAAAAGCTTCAAATTCGGCTGCACAGGTATCTACTAGTTTATAAACAGGAATAATTCCTAAATTTTTGCGATAGTTCCTAACTTCATCCTCAGTAGTTTTAGTAGCAAAAGCAATCTGGCGATCGCTAAAGCCTTGTTGTTTAATCCACCGCATTTGTTGGGCGGTAATTTCTGCCAAAGAAGTACATTTGAGGAATTTTTCTGTTTCTACTAATTCCTGCATCTTATCCAAAAACCAGAGATCGATCGCAGTTAATTCGTGAATTTCTTCGGCAGTCATACCGATTCTCAAAGCATGGTAAACACCAAAGATTCTTTCTGGATTAGGAGTACGCAGATGAGAACGAACTTGAGGAATTGAAGGAAGAGTTTCTTGACGGTCGCAACCAAAGCCATAACGACCAGTTTCGAGAGAACGCAGTGCTTTTTGGAAAGATTCACAGAATGTCCTTCCAATTGCCATCGCTTCACCGACAGACTTCATTTGAGTAGTTAAAATTGGTTCTGTACCAGGGAACTTTTCAAACGCAAAGCGAGGAATTTTAGTAACGACATAATCAATAGTTGGTTCAAAGGAAGCCGGTGTTTTTTGAGTAATATCGTTAGGAATCTCATCGAGAGTATAACCTACTGCCAACTTAGCAGCAAATTTGGCAATGGGGAATCCTGTGGCTTTAGAAGCTAAGGCGGAAGAACGAGAAACACGGGGATTCATTTCAATGACAATTACTTCCCCGTTAACAGGATTCACGGCAAACTGAATATTAGAACCACCTGTTTCCACCCCAATTTCCCGAATAATTGCTTTAGAATAATCCCTTAATCTCTGATATTCTTTATCAGTTAGAGTTTGGGCTGGTGCAACGGTAATTGAGTCTCCAGTATGTACCCCCATCGGGTCAATATTTTCAATTGAACAGATAATCACCACGTTATCTGCTAAATCTCGCATTACTTCCAACTCATATTCCTTCCAACCCAAAAGAGATTTTTCGACCAGAATTTGCGAAACAGGAGAAGCATCAATACCGAATTGAGCCATTTCTTCATATTCCTCCTGATTATAGGCAATACCACCACCAGTTCCGCCTAAAGTAAACGCAGGACGAATAATTAAAGGATAGCTACCAATTTCGTGGGCAATTTGTTTAGCTTCATCAATATTGTTAGCAATACCTGAAGGACAGACAGGTACACCAATTTTTGCCATCGCTTCTTTAAATAAGAGACGGTCTTCTGCTTTCTCAATTGCAGGAAGCTTTGCACCAATTAACTCTACATTGTATCGATCTAATACCCCATTTTTGGCTAAAGCTACTGCCACATTCAGGGCAGTTTGTCCTCCCATAGTTGGCAGTAAAGCATCAGGTCTTTCTTTGGCAATCACTTTTTCGACCATTTCAGGTGTTAAAGGTTCAATATAAGTACGATTAGCCATTTCTGGATCGGTCATAATTGAAGCGGGATTGGAATTGACCAAAACTACTTCGTACCCTTCTTCTCGAAGTGCTTTACAGGCTTGCGTACCAGAATAATCAAATTCACAAGCTTGTCCAATCACAATTGGACCTGAACCAAGGAGTAAGATTTTGTGTAGATCGTCTCGGCGAGGCATAAATATGTTCTCTGGCTAACAAAAAAATATAACTAGCCTAATTATTGTATAGTTACTTATCCCGATTCCTAGTAGATGTTTTATCTAGGTTTAATAACTTGGCGATCGCTGTAAAGACCACGTATACGAAGCGCGAACTCCTCGCTATGTGGCAATGCCTGTTAACGCGTTACTACTTTCACGTAGTTTAGACCGCGGAAATTCAGTTAACAGTCATCAATTATCAGTAAAGACAACTTCTCTAAATCTCCTCTTTTAAGGGAGACAAGTAGAGTAATGAATAATTAAGGATGCTGGAAACTTGCAACATTTCAATGAAGTTATTCGTACTTAAAGCCAAAAAGCCACTTTCACTCATTTTGATTCTGGTCGGTTCATTGTGGATAGTCCCAACAATAACAACCAATCATGTTGTGGCCCAGTCTGTTGAAACTTGTACTAATCAAGAGAACAAAAGCAACAAAATTCTGATCAAAGATGAATTATATTTTGGCTTGGAAATGCCTGAAGGCAAAATAATTTCTGAACCTGAATGGGAACTGTTTGTTAAAAGGGTATTAACATCTCGTTTTAAGGAAGGACTAACCATATTAGATGCTTATGGTCAGTATCTCAATAGTTCTGGAATTTTAATCAAAGAAAATAGTAAATTAGTCATTTTAATTTATGAAAATAATGCCATTCAAAATAAGCTGGTTGAAGAAGCGATCGCTCTTTACAAGAAAACATTTCAACAAGAGTCTGTTCTTCGCGTGACTAGTTCTGTCAAAGTATCTTTTTGATGCGAGGGATGCTTTCGTAAGAGGCGCATATCCAATCGCCATGTTAAAAGAAAAATTTCCTAAGATTTATTATGAGCATCACAAGAGGAGGAAATTAGATGAAAGCAGTAGTAATAACCGCAGCAGGTGAACCAGATGTGTTGCAATATCAAGATGTTCCAGAACCAAAAATTGAACAACCTAATCAAGTTTTGATTCAACTCAAAGCAGCAGGAATTAACCCCATCGATACAAAAATTCGCAGTCGTGGCACATTTTACCCTGACCAAATGCCAGCAATTTTAGGCTGTGATGGTGCAGGAATAGTTCAAGCGGTGGGTAGTGAAGTCAAGAATTTTCAACCAGGGGACGAAGTTTATTTTTGTGCGGGTGGTTTGGGTAAACAGGGAACAGGAAACTATGCCGAACTTGCTGGAGTAGAAGAACATTTTTTAGCAGCCAAACCGAAATCTCTTTCTTTTGCTGAAGCTGCTGCTGCACCTTTAGTCTTAATTACTGCTTGGGAAGCTTTATACGACCGCGCTAGATTAGAAGTAGGACAAAAAGTTTTAATTCATGCTGGTGCTGGTGGTGTCGGTCATGTCGCGATTCAATTAGCCAAAATTAAGGGTGCGGAAGTCTATACAACGGTTAGTTCGCCTGACAAAGCTAGATTGGTACGTCAATTGGGTGCAGATGAACCGATTTTATATAAACAAACTGATTTTGTCGAAGCTGTTTTAAAGTTGACTAATGATGCAGGGGTAGACATTGCTTTTGATACAGTTGGTGGTCAAACTTTTTTTGATAGTGTTAATGCGGTGAAAGTTTACGGCGATTTAGTAACGATTTTAGAGCCAAATTACTCTTTAGGTTCTCTCAAGATTGCCCGTAATCGTAATTTAAGAATTAGTTTGGAGTTAATGCTGACTCCCATGTTATTGGGATTAATTGAGGCACAGAAATATCAAGGAGAAATTCTGCAACAATGTGCCACTTGGATTGATGAAGGCAAATTAACCATTCATCTCAATCAAACCTTTCCTCTTCAAGAAGCAGCAAAAGCTCACAAAATGTTAGAAAATGGCTCACTCACGGGCAAAATAGCTCTGTTAATTTAGATAATTAATTAATAATCAAAAATTTTGAGGTTTTTCCCAAAGAACGAACTAAAGTAGAACCAGTGTGACCAGTTGTCAACCAAAGTATCGCCCTAGCACCATCTCGTAAAGTCTTTTCAATTGGTTCTGGCGGAGACTCAGAAGGTACAGCAATTGGTTTAAACATGATGTGACGACTACCAAAAACAATTTCTCCAATAATACGAGCGCGCAGCATATGATTATCAGAAGTGATTAAATAAACACTTTTGATACCTTGGGCTTTTAGCTCATCAACTAAAGTAGTAAAATTAGTTACTGTATCGCTAGCACGATAATCCAAGTGTAAGCGATCGCGACTAATTCCTGCTTTGTCAAAAATCTTTTCCGCATAATCTTCAGGACTTCCAGAAGAAACCCAAATAGGTATATCAGGATATTTTTGAGCTAGTTGGGCTGCATAGCGTTCCCTTTCTTCATGTCCTCCCAACACAAATAAAGCTTCTGGTGCAATAAAATAACTTTGAACCTGTTTATAGCCTGAGTATAGACAAGCTGCTATCAAGAGCCATGGAAATAGCTTAAACTTTGTTTTTCTTGAAGATTGGACATAACGAGAACGAGATTGAGTTCTAAAATGACCAATGTTTAACAACATCGCGTTATCCGATTCAGCTTGTCTATTTAAGTCAACTTTAGCCAGTATAGTCAACAAATTGACGGAATTTATCTAAAAAAACTAGGTATTTTTACTAGAATTACAAATAAATTAAATATGTTAAGTTCCTAAACATAATTAATTACACATTTTAGTATCCATTTTAAATAGCTGTATTCCTTGCCTGTTGACTATTCCCCGTTCCCTTTTCCCTGTCTTAACTGTGTAATTTATTTTGTGTACTTACTTAGTAAATATTAAATTTTTTCTAAATCAACCCAAATTATCAAAAATAAAATTTATTTAAGACTTTATTAAGCTCTGAGGGAGTTGAGCGAAATCTAAGTAAAAATACTACGAAAAATTATTTAAATCACTGTTGGGATTGGTAAAAATTATCTTACATTCTATTATGCCAAGCAAAAGTCAAGTTTACTGTTTTCGTGCCAGTTATGACATTAAGTTAGACAAAAGTACTCTTCCACCTTGGCTTGCAGTAGATGAAAATTGGCTAGGATACCGAATTCAAACTTTACCCTGGATTGTTGATGTTGCTAAGGTGCTTGATTTATTAGTAATAGACGATTCTATCGAAGAATGGGTTTTTTATTTAGAAAATTTAGGTTTAAAAGAGGTAACTCCTATTTGCTGTGAAGAATTTTTTACCGATAGTTTATACTATTGAAATTTGATTTGGTTAAGCGATAGAAAATTGCTCGGTTAAGATCGAACCATTGGGAGTTTCAAGTACAAATCCCGCATCGCGAAGCATTTGAAAATCAGCCAAAGTTGCTTGTCCAGGAGTAGTTAAATAATCACCGATAAAAATAGAATTAGCAGGATAAAGACCTAAAGGTTGTAGCGATCGCAAATGAACTTCTCTGCCACCAGCAATTCTAATTTCTTGTGCAGGAAGAAGAAAACGAAACAAACACAGCACTCGCAAACAATGACGAGGATTTAATTGATTTTGTTGAGCCAAAGGAGTTCCAGGAATAGGAATCAAAAAGTTAATTGGCACACTAGTCACATTTAATTCTCGAAGTGAATAAGCTAAATCAATCACATCATCATTTGATTCTCCCATGCCAATAATTCCGCCAGAACAAGTAGTAATACCTGCTGCTTGAACATTTTGAATTGTTTGGACGCGATCGCCAAAAGTATGAGTAGAACAAATTTGAGGGTGATATTGCTCAGATGTATTGAGATTATGATTGACTCGATCTACTCCAGCTTCTGCTAAACGATGGGTTTGTTCTTCTGTTAACAATCCTAAACAAGCACAAACTTTCAATTCATGTTTAGCTTTAACTTCTTTAACCGCTTCTAATACTTTACTAAAAACTGATTCCGAAGGCGATCGTCCTGAAATCACAAAACAAAAAGTTCCTGCTTTTAATTCCGCTGCTTTAGCTGCTGCATCAACAATTTTTGCTTGTGCAATCAAAGGATATTTCTCAATTTCTGCTGTAGATATTTTTGATTGAGAGCAATAATTACAATCCTCTGGACAAAGACCACTTTGAGCATTGAGCAAAAAATGCAGTCTAACTCGATTTCCCCAATAGTGATGACGAATCCGATAAGCTGCTGCTAGCTGCTCTAATAATACTTCATCAGGTGCTTCTAATACTGCCTGTGCTTCTTGTCGAGAAATCAACTCTCCAGTCAAACTACGAGTCGCTAGTGCATTCCAATCGGGTGATTCCATGTTTTCAGCTTGTATTGCAGAGGACAAATATTTATTGTTCTACCACAAGCTAACTTTGTCCAGAGTTATTTTGATTAAAGTCGTCGCCAAAAAATAATCGAATCATTGAGAGGTTCTATTTTAGTTCCAGGAAAATAAAAAGCTAAAATTTGTTCGGCAGACCAACCCAATTGAGCCAAATGATAAGAGCCATATTGACTCAAACCAACTCCATGTCCAAAACCACCACCTACAAAGGCATACCCTAGTAGTTTTTGAGATTGATTATAAATAGGTTCAAGGTAAAATAAGGTACTCCGAGGAGGTTCAAAAGCACTGCGAGCTTCATTTTTATGTAACTCAACCATACCTTGGTCAGTTTGAACTGTTAAAGTCAAAATTCTTCCCGATTGCGATCGCTCGGTGATTGCCATTGACTCAATAGTTTTAAAATTAGCCAGAGGATGATTATTTTTTTGAAGATATTTGCGTAAATCTCGATTCAAATCTTCCAGTTTACTTTCTTTACGCCAGCGAAAAATTCCTTTGCCAGTTTCGTTAAATCCTTGTTGCAAGCTGATAAACTTACGGAAAGTAGCTTCATCTGCCAAAGAATAACGCGAGAGATCCCAAACAGTAGCAGGAGAATCTATCACTGATTTGAGATAGGGACGTTGAGAACCATTCCAAATATCGCTAAATGAAGCAGTTACACCACCATTAGTAGAAGAATAAAGCGCATCTACCAATTCATTTTCGTAGGTTAACACCAATCCTTTTGTTTTAGCGATCGCATTGTCTGTTTGAGGAGTAACCCCTGTTAATCCTTTATATACTTGACAATGAACCGTCGCACAAAGCTGATAATTATCAGCAGCAAAACGACGCAAATTTCTTAAGGCATAAGTACGGGCTAAAATAGTCTGTGCCGCGATCGCTTGGGTTGGTGCATTAGTACCAATTTCATAGGGAACTACTCCTCGAAGATAAGTTTCTAGAGGTACATGATTAACTAAAGTAAAACTACCATAAGCATTCGGTTGAAGTCGTAAATTACCGCCATAAAGATAAGTAGCAGAAGATTGTTTACTAGTTTTACTAACTTGAACTAAGTTTTTTTCAGTGGTAATTTCTACTTGATTGTGATGATATTTTTTGCCGTCTATCAACCAAGTAATCTGAGGCACTTGGGATAAAATCTCTGTTTTCAAATGAGGAGTTTTATAACCATTTACTTGCAAACTTTTTAATAATAAGCGACGAATCAAAGGAGTAGGATAAACTTTGCGATCCGCCCAAACTTGCCAACGTCCAGGTTGTACTATTTCTACTTTAATTCCCAAAGTTTGCCAAAATTGAGCATCAGCTTCTGCTGTTTCAAACGTAGCATGACTACTCAAAACTAACTGTTCAGAAATTTCTGGTTCAGCTAAAGATTGATGTTCTACTTTAACTACTGCTTGTTTAGTTTTCAGAATCTGTTGTCGGTCTAAAAAATGGATGGTTAACTGATCTTCAGCCGTACTACGAATAGTCAATTCATCAATAGTTTCATCTTTTTCATCAATTGGTTTAGCTCCCAATCTTTGTACAATCCCAATTTCCAGCTTGAGAGGATTAGCCCAAACACTAGCAGACCAAACAGCTTCTAATCCACACAAACAACCTAAAAAAATAACAATAAAACTACGACGAATCATAATAAATTTTATAATCTCAATTACTGCGATCGGACTTAATTTTCTGCGGGTTCGAGATTATCCAAATTAATATTTTCAAGTAAAATTTCTCCGTTGATCATTTTGTGTGCAGCGTCCAATAACGCATCTTCTACATAAGGTTTCACAAAATAACCTTTTGCCCCTCTTTTGGCAGCAATATTGCGCATTTTTTGCGCTCCGCGAGATGTCAACATCGCCACAGGTAAAGAAGAAAGTTTTTCGTCTTCTTGTAAACGAGCTAATAACTCCAGACCATTGAGTCTAGGCATTTCTATGTCACAAAATGCTAAATCACAATCTAAGCCAGCTTTTAATTTATCCCACGCTTCTTGACCATCTCTAGCTTGCTCGACTTGAAAACCAGCTTTTTTGAAAGTCATTGATAATAATTCTCTAACTGTTACCGAATCATCAATAATTAAAACAATTGGTTGGGTTCTTTCTTCTTTGGATAATTGCTCAGATTGACCAACACCAGTAGATTTGGAGTTGACTACCATCGAATTGGCAGCTTGATTAGCTCGATTAATTTCAATTAAACGTTGAGCCACATCCATCAATTCTTTTTCGGTATAAGGCTTAGTTAAATAAGCTTTTGCTCCTAAATCTGTGGCTAATTTTCGATGTTTTTCTGCACCGCGAGAAGTCAGCATTGCCACAGGAATTAAATTAAGTTTTTCATCTTTTTGTAAATTAGCCAGCAATTCTAATCCATTCATTCTGGGCATTTCGATGTCACAGAAAATCATGTCACAAGGTAAACCGTTACGAAGTTTATCCCAGCCTTCTTGACCATCTCTAGCTTGTTCAACACGATAACCTAATTTATTGAAACTAAGAGTGAGCAATTCTCGAACGGTAATCGAGTCGTCAACCACCAGTACCAAGGGTTCAGTTTTAATTGGTTGAGTAGGTATTTGAAATTTTTCTGTCTGAGTTTGCCAAAGATTAAGTCCAATTTCTGTAGTTCTTTTACCTTGAGCAATTTCAATTAGTTCTAAAACATCGCCAATGGGAATAATTGTCCCATCTCCTAATACAGTTGCTCCGGCAATTCCTGCTGGTTTGGGTACTGGTCCTTCAATTTGTTTGATAACTATTTCTTGTTCTCCTAGAATTTGGTCTACTTGCACCGCTAATAAATGATCTCCACTGTGTAAAACAATTACAGAAACGGTATCATCATCGGTTTGACTACCGCCGTAAATATTTGCTCTACTGAGTTGACGATTGTAGGACAACAAGTTCGATAAAGATTGAAATGGTAGTAAACTATTATTCCAGTTAATACATTTGACTCCGTTGCTATTAGTTTTGATTTCGCTGAGGGAATATTCTTTGGCTTCTTCTACCCCATCGATAGGAAAGGCAATTCTAGTATTGTTGTAACTACAAGTAAGGGCTTTACAAATACTGAGAACCAAGGGTAAACGAATTGTAAAAGTAGTTCCTTTACCAAGTTCTGATTCGATGTTAATCGTACCGCGAATTTTTTTGAGGTCAGTAATAACTACGTCCATGCCTACGCCTCGTCCTGCAAAGTCGTCAGCTTTATCCTTGGTACTAAAACCAGCATGGAAAAGCAAATCGTAGACTTCTTGTTGAGATAAGTTTTGTGCTTGCGCCCAAGTTAAAAGATTTTTTTCGACTGCTTTGGCTTTGACTCTTTCAGAATCAATCCCAGCCCCATCATCAGAAACAGAAATTACTGTTTGATTTCCTTGAATAAAAGCACGAATCTTAATTGTTCCAGTTGCTGGTTTTCCTTGTAAAATTCTTTCTTGAGGAGATTCAATTCCGTGAGTAATAGCATTATTAACTAGGTGAGTCATCGGGTTATAAAGATGCTCAACAATCATTTTGTCAATTAAGACTTCCTTACCCTCAATTTCTAGTTCGACTTGTTTTTTTAACTGATGGGAAATGTTTCGTACTGCTCTCGGTAAGCGGTCTGCGGTTTGACCAAAAGGAGTCATCCGCGAGGAATTAATTCCTTCTTGAAGTTGAATTGTAACTTGTCGCAATGATTGAGTTACTTTATCAGTTTCGTCAACCACAAACTGAATATCAGAAGATGCTTCACGAATACGGACAATTAACTCAACAATGTCTTGGGAAAGCAGGTGAAACCCGGTGAAACGATCCATCTCTAACGCACTGAGTTCATCGTCGCTGTTATTTTCTTGCTCAGAGTTAGAATTGAGAAAACCAGATTGAGTTCTGCGAGAAGAAGCTGTAGAAGACTGGCTTTGCTGACGGCTGGCAAGTAGCGCACCTTCTAAGAGAGATTTTTCGTATAAGTCGTGCATTCTCGCACCGACATCGCCTAGAGATTGAATATGATTTAACAAATTATCTAGAAAAAGACGCAAACGTTCCTGGTCTTCTTCTAAGCGGTTGCGTTTAACCACTAACTCTCCAATCATATTGTTAAGGCTGTCTAGTTTTCTAACTGACACCCGCATCGTTTGATCGAAAGTTTGATTATTTTGCGATCGCGAATGCGCCTGCGGAGCAGATCGCGACTGTAAGGAGTGAACCTCTCGCCCTTTACTTTCTCTAATAGAAGAGAGGATTTGAGGTTCGTAACCTTTGACAATAGATGGTTCGGGAAGAGATGGCTCAAGTAAATCGTCTAGTTCGCCTAAAGTGTTGATAGGTAATGATTCTTCAAAAATATTTTCTACATCTTCTAAATTATCATTGACAATAATTTCTTCAGGATTACTGTCTAATTCTAGTAGTTCTTCTAACTCGTTAAATTGATCTAAATCGTCAGGATTGGGCTGGATAGATAGTTGAAGTTCTAAGTTATTTAATTGTTTGGTTTGTGGTGCTGGTGTAAACGAAAGTTCTTGCTCTAAATCCTGCCAATTTAACTCGTCATTTATTTTTGTATCTAGAGCCAACAAATCATTTTCAGCTAAATCTAAATCATCTAAATTTAAATCTATCTTATCTTGACGATCTGTAGTAAATTGAAGCAAATCTTCAGGTTCATCTTGAGTGAGTGTAGAGGAAGAATCCTGTTCAATTTTATTAAGGTTTGTTTCGTGAGAGTTACTGTCAGTCTCGATATCATCTAAGTCTTCGTCCAAATCTAAGTCAAGAAAGTCTAATGGTTCTGAGCTTAATTCTAATGGATCAGTCAAAGAAGATTCTCCTGGTAAATCGGAAGTTTTCGACCAATAATCTTCAGGCTCGTTAACATCGATTGAAGCAGATTTATGATCTTGCTTCGTATTTTCACTATCATCTAATAAATCTATTAATTCATCATCCCAGAGGTCATTAAGTTCGATAGGCTGGTCTTGATTATTCATAAGTTTTCTCTTTTCGATTTGCTTAAGCTTAACCGATGCTAAAGAATTCTGAAATCTAATAAAAACGTTGGTAAGATAAGCCTTACCAGTCATAATGAATTAATATAAAAATTACGTTACTTTATATGATTCTAGTTTTTCTAAAATTGGAGCGTCAAATTAATTTCCGTAAATGGACTTCTGTTCAAGGATTATTTTAATTATTATATGATTTCTCCTACTGCAACTTTGCTTGTTTCCTGTCCCGATCGCCCTGGATTAGTAGCAAAAATTGCTAATTTTATCTATTCTAATGGTGGCAATATTATTCATGCCGATCAACATACAGATTTTACGGCAGGTTTATTTTTAATGAGGATTGAATGGCAGCTCGAAGGTTTTTTGTTACCAAGGGACGTAATTGATACAGCTTTTGGTGCGATCGCAAAACCTATTGAAGCAACCTGGCAATTACATTTTTCTGATACTATTCCTCGAATTGCAATTTGGGTAACTAAGCAGGATCACTGTTTATTGGATTTACTTTGGCGACATCAAGCTCGGGAACTTCCCGCTCAAATAGCATTAATAATTAGTAATCACACTGATTTAGAACCTATTGCTCAACAATTTAATTTAGATTTTTATCAATTTCCGATTACTAAAGACAATAAATTAGAACAAGAAGCTCAAGAATTAGAATTACTGCAAAAATATCAAATAGATTTAATTGTCTTAGCCAAATATCTGCAAATTCTCAGTCCTGATTTTGTAGCAAAGTTTCCCAATATTATTAATATTCATCATTCATTTTTACCTGCTTTTCCTGGTGCAAATCCTTATCAGCGTGCTTATGAACGGGGAGTAAAAATTATTGGTGCAACTGCTCATTATGTAACTGCCGATCTTGATGAAGGACCTATTATTGAACAAGAAGTAGTTCGAGTTAGTCATCGCGATACTGTGGCAGACTTAATTCGTAAAGGTAAGGATTTAGAACGATTAGTTTTGTCTCGTGCTGTTAGATTGCATCTGCAAAATCGAGTTTTAGTCTATGGTAATCGTACTGTGGTTTTTAGTTAGTTAAAATTTTAACTCAAATCAAAAGCAGATTGAATATAATCTTGAAGAGTAAAAATAAATTCATTTTTTTCTCCTAATTTTGCTTGATAGCTAACTAATGCGACATCAAAACGACAAGGAAAATTGATTAACCTAGGATGTTCTGCTAAAAATAATTCGGCACTCAAAAAAAGTTTGTGTTGTTTTTGATGATTGATTGCTAATAATCCATTAGCATCCCAATTTTTTTTGCTACGAGTTTTGACTTCGACAAATACCAAAATATTAGTAATCTTTTCATAAAAAATTAGATCGATTTCTCCCCAACGACAACGCCAACGATGATAATACAATTGATAGCCCTGTGTTTCTAACCATTGAGCAACAAATTTTTCTCCTAATTCACCAATTTTATTCATTAATAAATTTAAAATAATCAGTCTAAAATAATAACTTATAAACTATTAACAATCAACTATCCAAGACCGCTCAATTATCTGTGTTAAGGCCATGAATAAATAATTAACAATTAACAAAAGTATTCATCATCAATTATCATAATTTACAGCAGTTTTCGTGCTTGGTAGACTACAGGTCAAAAGTTAAAAGGCACGAGGCAGAAAACTAATTATGAATAATGAGGGATGAATTATGAATTAAATAATTTCTGCATTCATCATTCCTAGTTCATCATTTTTTTGTTCCCTATTATTTATTAACTGGTCACTGATAACTGGTAACTGAAATGACACAACCAAAAGTAATTTTTTTTGATGCAGTCGGGACATTATTTGGCGTAAGAGGAAGTGTAGGAGAAGTTTATCAACAAATATCTCTAAAGTTCGGAGTAGAAACTAACGCTACTGATTTAAATATCGCTTTTTTAAATAGTTTTAAAATAGCACCACCTCCTATTTTTCCTAACGTGCCATTATCCGAGCTAACTCAACAAGAATATGATTGGTGGTTTGCGATCGCTAAATCAACTTTTACTCAAGTTGGTGTTCTAGATCAGTTTAAGAATTTTGAAGTTTTTTTTGCTGAACTTTATCATTATTTTGCTACCGAACAACCTTGGTATATCTATTCAGATGTATTACCAACCTTACAAAAATGGCAAAAGCAAGGTGTAGAGTTAGGAATCATTTCTAATTTTGATACTCGTTTAGAACAGGTAATTGAATTATTAAACTTAAAAACATTTTTTAAAACAACCACAATTTCTAGTTTGGTTGGTGCAGCTAAACCAGATCCTAAAATCTTTTTGACTGCTTTATCTAAACATAATTGTTTGCCTCAACAAGCTTGGCATATTGGTGATAGTTTTACAGAAGATTATCAAGGTGCTAATCAAATTGGCATGAAAGCATTTTGGTTGAACCGCTCCGAGGAATTATCCGTCAGTAAAAACCAACTACCCAATTTAAATCGTCTGGGATAAACTTGTGTTTAAATAATTTAAATTCAATTATGGTTGAATGAGGGGGAAATAACCTTGGATACGGCAAGTCAACAGAGAATTTTAGGCTATTTTATTGAAGAAGCAAAAGAACATCTGCAAACTTTAGAACAGGGGATTTTACAATTATCCACTGCGGTTAAAGATACGGAAATGGTTAATGAAATGTTCCGTGCTGCTCACTCGGTTAAAGGCGGTGCAGCAATGTTGGGATATAGCACCATCCAAAAAACTGCTCACCGTCTAGAAGATTCTTTTAAAGTGTTGCGCGAACATCCTGTCAATGTCGATCAAAAACTAGAATCTCTTTTTTTGACGGGATATGATTATTTACAAGATTTAATCGAAAGACTAGAAAATTCGCCTGATTTTCGTGACGAAGATGCTTTAGAAATCCTTGAACAAGCAGAGTCTAATTTTACTTTATTACAAAATTATTTAAAAGAATTATTAGCAGGAAATCAATCGGGAAAAACTACTTCAGAAGCTTCAATTAATATTGCCGAAGAAATTAAAGAAACTCTTAAACAAATGTTGTCGTTATTTAAGCAGCCAGATAGCGCAGCCAATCGACAACAATTACAACAATTATGTCAAAATTTAGGAAAATTAGCTCCTGAACAACCCAATTGGCAAAACTTGCTCAAAATCGCGACTTTAGCTCTGGCGAATACTAAATATCCTTATAATACTGTTGCTCAAATTGTTATCAAAGAATTAAAACTCTGTGGCGATCTTCTTCATAGTGGACAAACAGAGCAAATTGTACCTAGTAATAATCTTAAACAATTAGCTGCCACTGCTCCTAAGACTGTTCCTCCTGGTAGTGTTGCCCAAATAAGCATTCCTGTAGAACCTCAAGCTGCTGCGATCGCAATTCTTAAATCCTTTAATAAACAACAAATAGCTCAAATTATTAAAATACTTTCTAGTCAAATATAAATCAAAAATAACTTCCAGATAGAAGCAGATAGTTACCACAGCTAATATATGTCATAATAAATACTTATAAATTAATTACTAAATTAGAATTGGCTGTGTTTCAACTATTAAATATCTTAGTTGAGGCGAGCGAGTCAGGGATTCTTCTACTCCGCTTCTTGTTGCCTTGCGCTCTAATTAGTTTGGTTGGCTTGAGTTTAATTAGTTTTGGATTGGATGCTGTAGCACGAGCTAAACAAATGCATCAGATTCCATGTACTCAATGTCGTTTCTTTACTAACGACCATCGTTTAAAATGTACAATTCAACCCCAAATTGCTAATACAGAACAAGCAATTGATTGCTCTGACTACCGTTCCGATTGATAATTATGCTGGTACAAAAACTCGCTCAAATGGAAGAATTTATCGCTGGCGATGGTACTCGTCTGCGAGAGTTGTTACATCCAGATAAACAACCAATAGAATTACGCTACAGTCTAGCTCATGCAATTGTTCCTGTGGGACAAACCTCTATTCCCCACGCCTTAACAACTTCAGAAGTGTATTATATCCTCAGTGGTAAAGGAGAAATGCATATTGAGGAAGAAACTCAACTGGTAGAAACAGGAGATGCAGTTTACATTCCTCCCAATGCTAAACAATACATTCATAATTGCGGTGATGAACCTTTGATTTTTATCTGTATTGTCGATCCAGCTTGGCGGAAAGAAGACGAAACGATTTTTTCAGTTAACAGTGATTAGTGATTAGTTACCAGTTATCATTTACCAGTAGAGATCCGAAATTTCGCGTCTCTACTGGTAAAATTTAATCATCCATTTGCCAAGGTTCAGTTAGATTATTTTCATCGAAAATGTTTTTTGGACGTAGAATCAAAACTAACTGCCCGATAATTAGAACATCTGGCTTATTTTCAAACCATTGAATTTCTACTTTTCCATCTCTTTCTACGACAAAATAACTTTGGTTATTCCACTCTTGCTCGGCTCGATCTACAATAACCAAAACTTCTTCTACTTTTCCTGACAAGGCTTTTGGTAAGCGATCGCTTTTAGATAAATAACCTACAGGATTTTTAGCTTTTAGTAATGCTTGCCAACCAGGTACAGGAACAAAAGTACCAGATTCAGAAATTTGAATACTGCGAAAAGGCTCTTGAACTTCAATCGGTTTAACTGCTTCAAGCTCTTGACGAGTAATAGGATACGAACCTGCTAAGGGAATAATACAAGGTAACTCACTGTCTGATTCCAAACGATAAACTGGCAAAAGAGGAGCGGTTTGACTAGGAACAACAGTAAAATCATTTAAAAGTTGTTCTATTGCTGCTCTAGCTTGCTGAGAATGAGCAAATTTTAAACCTTGAGCAATTAAACGCGATCTTTCTTGTAAATCTTTCTTTTGTCGCGCTCGTTTCCAACATAAATATGCAACTGCATCACCAGGATGATTGGTAAAATTACTAGGTATTTGAGCTAAACTAGAAACTTCTTTTACTGCACGAGCAACTTCATGCGCTCCATCAATATCTAAATTCTTTTCGTAAGCTAATTGGGCTGCTGCTACCCGTTGTGATTGATTAAGAACACGGAATTCGTATAAAATATCACTTTTAGGACCCTGATAATATTTTAAAATAGCCTCATCGGTTTGACCTTGAGCAACACTGTCATAAACCTGAGCAGCCACAATCACTAAATTTTGCTGACTGCCTTGAAATCCAGTTTCTTCAAAGATTTTTTGGGGACTATAGCCCGCTTTTTGTAACTGCTGACAAGTTTTGCCCCAATCAACCCAACTACCTTCTTTGTGTAAAAGCGATCGCATTAACTCCTGAGCTTGTTGTTCAGACAGTTGGACTTGGCTGTTTTGAGGTAAATTAGTCATAGTTTTACAACCTAGCAAGCAGAAATGATCCAGATATCAGTTTCTCATATCTATTATTAGTTTCATAAAATTAAATTCAGCAGATAATTTTCAGCATTTATTTATTTTTCTGACTAAACTATGTATAAGGGAAATACTACCTAGAATTAATGGCATTGTTATAGAGGAAAGAGAAACTGAATGGCTGACCTAGATTTACGGAGGCAGAGAGTTACTACCCAAAGACGATATCAACAACAGCAACAACACCCCTTTCAAGATAGCGCGCTTGGTTTAGTCTCTACTAAAAGTTTTCCCGCCATTGTTGGTACAGCAGATATGATGCTGAAATCCGCAGAAGTGACCATGGTGGGTTATGAAAAAACTGGCAGTGGACATTGTACTGCTGTTGTCAGGGGAAATATTTCTGATGTGCGTTTAGCGGTGGAAGAAGGTGCGAAAACTGCCGAAAAATTTGGTCAATTAGTCTCTAAGTTGGTAATTGCCCGTCCTATGCCCAATTTAGAAGCAGTTTTTCCTATTGGCTCTCATCTAGTCGAATTGGTACAAAAAAGACGTGGTTACAGTCGTCTGAGCAATCGTTCGATTGGTTTAATTGAAACTAGAGGTTTTCCTGCGATGGTAGGTGCTGCGGATGCAATGTTGAAATCGGCAGATGTACAGCTAGCTTCTTACGAAAAAATTGGTGATGGTTTATGTACCGCAATCATTCGTGGTACAGTAGCCAATGTTGCTGTTGCGATCGATGCAGGAATGGAAGCAGCCGAAAGAATTGGGGAACTACACGCTGTAATGATTATTCCTCGATTACTAGAAGATTTGGAACATATTCTACCTGTATCTAGTTACTGGATCGATGAACCTGAACCTTTACCAGTATTATTACCTAACACAGTTAAAGAAAAAGAAGTCTTGGAATTACCTCAAGCAGATACTAAACCCATGCCTCTGAAAAGAATTGTTGAAATCGAAGAACTTTAATTATTTGCTTAGTCTATCTGTCACCTTGAGTTAATAAGGCATCTGACAAATTCAGTCTTTGTGTCATGTTGAGGTAACGAAGCATCTGACAAACTAAGTTGATTATTTTCCATTCTCAAGAGATTCTTCCAATCTTAGAATGGCATACTTACTTCCTGTCATCGCTAAACAACAAGGAATTTTTATTCTCTACTGTTCCACCACTCATTTCCACCTGGTAATTGAGCTAATTGTTGGTAAACTAGAGTTGGCAACTCTTTAGGCGAATAACTGTAAGTTAAATCTATCAACTTTTGAGCAGTCATTATTAGTGAATCACGAGCTACTAATTCAGAAAGTCTCATTGGATTATACATACCCGAAGCTACTTCTACACTAGCAGGAGCGATCGCAGATTCAACTGCTTCTTCTAAAAAAGGCAACCATTCTTCTTGTTTGATGTAATAAGACTTTTTATTATCTTTTAGGTTGAGTTTTTTAATTTGTCGGAGAGAATCAGCAATAGAAGCAACCCAAGAGTTAGTTAGTCTTTGCTCAACTTGATTTTT
>CAZLUP010000064.1:0-22663 GCA_964562685.1 uncultured bacterium | reverse complement strand
ATTGATAATTGAAGAACTATTCCAATTTTTATCATTATCTAATGGAACTAATATTCCTAATTTAAATCCATCAATAAGAATATTTTTAAAGTTATTATTAAAAGAATTGGAATTACCCCCAATTCCTTTACTTTGAGGATGAGAATTAAGTTTACTCCCTATTATTAAACCGTTTTCAAGGTCAATTTGAGAAGCATAATGAAAATTAACGCCCGCAAATCGACTATTCCAAACTTTAAAGTTTTCTACCCGAGAATGGAAATTATGTGCGGTTTTAACATCTTTTGTGCCTTCTATTTCTAGTTGATTATCAATGTTTTTAAGAGTTGCCCAAAAACTGATTCCTAAACCAGAATTATAGCTTTCAAAACCTGATAGCTGACGTATAGGTACCGCTGATACATCAACTACAGTTTCATCATCTGTACCTTTAGCAATAGATTGATATTGTAAAGGTAAATTCTTTACAGCAATAGTTTGTGCATCCCTAACTTCTTGTCCTCCATCACCACCTCCATAGTGAATAATACTAGCTGATGAAGTACTAATTGCAATATTATCAATGATCGCTACTTGTCCTGCCCCCTGAACCCAATAGCCTTCACCGTTAAAACCAAAATCAAATCTATTAACACGAACAGATGTTGGTCCAAGATCTGGCTGTGGACTTTGATCTCCGGTAATTTTAATAGCAATATTATTACGCCAAGTACCAATTTCATGACCAGCCTCAGCACTAATACCAGCACCAACTACATCGAAAACTACATTATCTTCTAGTAAGGCATAACTTGCATGGTGAGCAATGCCCCAACCAGGACTACCAACAATTGCATTTCCTTTAGCTATTGCAGGTGTACTATTAAGATCATCTATACCAGTATGATGAAAATGGAGAGAATAACGACCTCGAACATTAGTACCATTACCCTGAGAGCCATCTCGATTAAGCTTGGGGTCGTCAATCAATTTATTTTTATCAGTTCGTCCTAAATTATAAAATCCTGCGTTCTCTATAACTACATCAGGATTATGCATAAACATAACGTGTCCACGTTGTTGAATTGGTACTATTTCACCATTTTCTGTTTCAAAGATGACATTTCGAGTGGTATTGGCGACATAGAGATTAAGGTTATTTTTATATCCTTCTGGACGCTCATGATTAAACCTTAAAATAGTATTATCTCCCGAAGTAATATCATTATTAGTAAAGGTGATTCTATTACCGTTAATCGCTGTGATAGTTAATACTTCGTCATGAAATCGACTGTTATCTTGATCAGAACCTTTGTTTGTATAGTAAGTGCCACCTAAAACTAATTGATCACCAACTTGCCAGCCTTGAGGCGTACTTGTACCTGTAGGTAAATTAAGAATTAATTCTCGCTCGCCTGCTAAAGCATCTTGTTTTAGTGCAACAAAATCGAGTTTATCAGCACCATTGATTCTCACTTTTCCTTGACTAATTAAACCTCGACTAAGTTGTTCGGGATCCCAATTAGTATTAATTAGTTTGTCGCTGGTAAAAATAATTTGGGCTGTTTTATTTGCTTGAATAGGATTATTTAAATTACCAATCAATAATTGGCCTTCAGAAGCAACAAACAAAGTATCTACCAACATTTTGGTATTCTTTTTAGTTGCAAAATTAAGAGTACCATCAACTCTTAAAGTATATAAACGATTATTACTTTCTTGAGTGTAATTAACTCTAACGCCTTTTGGAATGAATACTTGTGCTTTATTATCAGGTAATTTACCATTTTTCCAGGTATTAGGATCAAACCAACTTCCATTTTTAACCGCAACATGAGTAGCATCTTCTTCAGTTATGAGAGCATCATCACTATGTAAAATGCCATTAAAAAACTCAGTAACTTCTGATTTAAATATGCTATCTGTTTTGATGTTTCCTATTTGTATTTCTAAATCCCAATCTCCACCTAAAGCACTATTTCCTGTCAAGTTATCTGAAGCAGCAAGATCGGCACCAGTAAAATCTGCTAATTTTTTAATTAAAGTTTGACCATCTTGATTAGCAGCAACATTGCAACCATAAAAAAGAATATCTCCTTCATTATCTAAAGCATTACCCCAGCTTTTAATTTGATCAGCATAAAAATTTAAGGTATTGAGATTTAATTGTGAATTGCCTAATTGAACACTACCAGTTTGTCCATGGGAAATAATCTGAATACTTTTAAGATTTTGATATTGAGTTAATTTTTCAGTAATTTGTTCAATTCCATTTTGTAAAAAATTCAGACAAGCTATTTCACTATTGGGAACGGTAAGATTATTTAAATTTCGATAATTGTCTACTGCAGAATCAATCAAAAGCAAATTTTCTGTGTCTTGAGATTTGTGAAAATCTAAATTAGTTGTAGAGTCTATCATAAGACATCAATTTTAATTTTTTTTAAGTGTTTTAAAGAGCATTCTGTTATTTAAAAAAACAATATAATCAAATATTTTGAGTAATTTTATTTTTCTTTATTAAATAATAAATATATTTTCGGGGTTAAACTTCCGAAAAAACACTGGTTTTTTCGGTTTAAATTAGTAAGAATTCATGGTTGGCTTGAAGGAAATACTGAACATTATATTATCTTGGTAATTTTTTAATTAATTTTAGTTACTTAAATAACAAAAAATAATCTTAAATACTGACAAAGCAATTAATTTTGTTCTGTTAAAAAAGCAAATATATTTACTGAAATAAAATAGACGATTTACTAATAATTGATAAAATTAACATCACTTAATTCGGTATTCAAAGACTCGGATATGTGATACACTCTAGTAAATTCGCTTCATAGTAAAAAGATGATTACATTAGTCGAAGTAACAAAAAAAATAGGTTTAATCAAGTTGTTTAAATGTCCTTTTATTTATTGGATTGGTCAGGAAAAAATTTTTGTCCACAAAATTTCCAAGTTGTTTTGGAAATAGATTTAACTACTCAAATGACGCTAATTAAAGCGATCGCCAAGCACTTTATCACAAGACAAATCAGCTTTGATAACAAAATAAAAAGGAAAAAGTAGTTAAAGTGAAAACACTGCAAATAGGAATGGGTTGGTTTCCCGAACAACCAGGAGGACTCGATCGCTATTACTATGACTGCTGCCAATATCTACCTCAAGCTGACATTGAAATTACAGGTTTATTAGCTGGTTCAGATCAAGTATTCCAAGAAAGCAATGGATTAGTTAAGGCTTTCGCTTCATCCAAGGATTCTCTTCCTAAACGCTGGCTCAAAATGAGAACAGCTTTTGGGCAAAATATTACAGACAATCAATACGATCTGGTTGTATCACACTTTGCACTTTATACTTTTCCTATTCTCGATCAACTTCGCCATATTCCTTTAGTAACCCACTTTCACGGCCCTTGGGCATTAGAAAGCGACGTAGAAAAACCCAAACCAATGGCAATTTGGCTAAAAAAACAAATTGAAAAAGCTGTTTATCGTCGTTCTTCTCAATTTATCGTTCTTTCTCAAACCTTTCGCGATATCCTACACCAAGAATATCAAGTACCTCTAGAAAAAATTCACATCATTCCAGGGGGAGTAGATATCGATCGCTTTAACATTAACTTCTCTTGTATTGAAGCCCGTACCCAACTTAATTGGCATCCAGATCAACCGATTATTTTTTGCATCCGTCGTCTAGCTAAACGCATGGGATTAGAAAACTTAATTACCGCAATGGCGCAGGTACGCGATCGCTATCCCGATATTCTTCTTTACATTGCTGGCAAAGGTGCATTAGCCGATACGCTACAAACTCAAATCAACGAACTACAATTAACAGATCACGTCAAACTATTGGGATACGTACCCGACGAACAACTACCATTATGCTATCGCGCTGCTAACTTTTCCGTTGTTCCCACCGTTGCTTTAGAAGGTTTTGGTTTGATCGTAGTTGAATCTTTAGCTGCTGGTACTCCAGTACTCGGAACTCCTATTGGTGGTATTCCCGAAATTTTAAAACCCTTTTCTCAAGATTTAGTTTTTGAAGGCTATGAACCAAATCAAATTGCACAGGGAATTATCGAAGCTTTAGACGGAGGGCGCGTTTTACCCAGTAGTGAAGAATGTTTAGCTTACGTTCAAGCAAATTATAATTGGAAGGCGATCGCGCAAAAAATTAAACTCGTGTATCAGAAGGCATCAATTGCCAAAAAGACTTAAAATTGTTTTTCAGTCTAAAATATGGATCTGAGTTAGCAACTTCACTGCAAAATAGATGTTCCTATGAAAAGTCAATTTCAAACTCATCTTTTGGATGAAGCTTTAATCAGACAAAAAGAAGCTTTAGAACAGGAACGTCAAAAAATACTTAAACAAGTACAACAGTGGCTAGAAGCTAATGGCAACCAATATGGAGTCGATCAAGCTTACCTATTTGGTTCGCTGATTCGTCCAAATCGGTTTACGAAACAATCAGATGTCGATTTAGCAGTAGAATTGATCGATCCAGAGTTTTTGTTTTTAGCGATGACTGCTTTAGTCGAAACAACAGGAAGAGAGGTAGATTTAATCGAGTTGTCCAAATGTCCGTTTGCCCATCGGATTCGTCAGGAGGGAATCTTGTGGACAAAAACGCTCTAATTGTTTTAAAAACCGATCTAAACACTCAAATGACGGTCATTAAAACCATTTCCGAACGTTTAGAGGAACGTGCTAGAGGACTAACACCTGATGATCCTGTTCGATTAGAGAGTGTGGCTTATCAAATTCATAATTTTTACAACGCTATCGAAGATCTGTTGAAAATAGTTGCAGCCCACTTTGAAAATCAGATTGCTGATACTGCTCGCTGGCATACTCTATTATTGCAGCGAATGTCCCAAGAAATTCCTGGTATTCGTCCTGTTCTTCTTTCTCAAGAAAGTTACTTGTTGTTAAATAGTCTACGTGGATTTCGACACTTTTTTCGTCATGCCTATGGAGTTCCAATTGACTACGAACAACTCCAAATTAACTTTAACAAAGCCCGACAACTTTATTCTTATCTCGAACAAGATATTGAGCGGTTTTTTGCAGCTTTACAATAATTAAATGCGATCGCGTAGTGCTAGGCAAAGCCTGAGCGCGACTATAAGGAGCGAACCTCGCTGAGCGCGCAAAAAATTAAACTCGTGTATCAGAAAGCATAACAATTTATTTAATTGGAATAGTAAAGTGAAACTGACTACCTCGATCTTTTCCCTCACTTGTTGCCCAAATTCGTCCGCCCATAGCATTCATTATCTGACGACAAATAACCAATCCCAATCCTACCCCACTAACAGTGCGACGCAGATAATTTTCTGATTGGCAAAAGCGGTCAAAAATAAGTTCAAGTTGACTCGATTCAATACCTCTGCCCGTATCAGCAACAATCACTTCTAACATTTGAGGAACTATTTCTTCTTTGTGTATCCGAGTAGTAATCAAAATTTCACCATTGGCTGGTGTAAATTTACAGGCATTATCAAGTAGCTTCGTAACTACCTCGACTAACCCTTCTACATCTGCTACTACTAAAGGTAATTGATTCGATAATGCTACCCTAATCTTAGGAAGAGTTTGATTTTTAAAATTACTTTGAATCCGACGAATGGCTAAATTAACAACGTAGTCTAATTGAAATACTTCTATAGTACGATAAGCCTTACCTGCTTCCAACTTAGAAAGAGTTAAAAAATCCTGAATTAACTGACCCAAGCGATCGCTATCAGTTAAAGCCGTATCTAACATCGCTTCTCTTAATTCAGAAGGCAGATCTGGTTCTGCTGCCAAACTTTCGAGACAAATGCGAATCGTTGATAAAGGGGTACGTAATTCGTGTCCAACGATCGCAATCAGATTACTTTGAATCCTTTCAACTGCTTCTAATTGACGATTTAAATTGACTAAGTTGCTATAAGCACTCGCTTGAGTTAATGCTACTCCTGCACTATTAGCTACCGCTTCGACTAAGGCAATATCCTCAGCTTGCCATTGGCATTGTCCCTTTCTTCCATAGTGCAACTCTAACATTCCTAACAGCACTCCTTGGTAGCGAAGAGAAACCATTAACCAAGAATGAATAGCTGCTCGTTCAATTTTCTCTTTTAAAATCGGATTTCCTTGTAAATAAATATTATCATTAACATCATTGATAACTAAAGCAGAATCTTGAGTTTGGGCAACAATAAAAATAGGATCGTCTGCTACTGACCACTTTTGACCTAATAAAGAAGGCATTCCCAAAGGTGCAAATTCATACTCAACTTGCACTTCCCTATCATCAGGACTAAGGCGATAAAGCAAACAGCGACAGCGAGGAAACAACTGACCTAATTCCCGCACAGTAATTTGGAGAATTTCTTCGGGATTGAGCGATTTTCGCTGTGCTTGAGCAATTTTATTAATTAAATGTTCTTTTCGTTCTGCTACCGCGATCGCTTTATAAGCTTTGAGTAATTTATATTGACCTGCTTGGAGATAAGTAACTAGCCGTTGAGTAAAAATACCAAGATCGATCGACTGACTTGTTAACAAAAAGGGTTTATTGGATACATTTTGGTTCAGATTGTAAAATTCTCTTGCTCGTTCTAGCTTCTCGGTTAATTCAGGACGATAATTTTTTATGTGTCCCAATAACCAGTCGGCAGCACTACGGGCGACACGGCGATCAAAAGTCCAGAATCCCTCGAATCTTTTGACCTGTTCTACTGGGTTTCTAATTTCATTTAATTCTTTTAAAGAAAGCTTTTCTTGACCTACCAAACAAGCAGCATATTGCTGCGCAATAATCACTAAATACTTTTCTCCAGCCAAAACATCGGTTTGAGCTAAAGGAATTGTTTCATAACCAGAATTGACCAACGAAAAACTCGATTCTTGATCGGGTACAGCTAGTACATAAACTTGGTCTGTTTGTTGAGCAATACGATAGAAACGACGTTCTTGTTGACGGAAAAAGCGTTCCTGCTGAAAATTAGCAATCACCAAAGGTACATCATCGCTAGCTAGCACCAGATCTTCCATCGCTCGAGCCAGTGCTAACAAAGAAGATTTAAAATATATTTGGGGACGAAGATGAGAATATTCTGTCACTAAGTCCCATAGAAGGGAATTAGTCAGGTTCATTTTGTTCCTCGCCATAATTTACTGGCAATAACTCTCCATTTTGCTCCATAGGGTTAAGACTACAAGATTTCGTTACTTAACTGATAGTCCCCATTCTCAATTGCCTGATTGCCAGCACGTCAAGTTTTGCTTAAATCTATATTTAGATTAATATGACTTGGTTTAAGTCTACCCGCTCTAAAATTGTGCCTTCTAAGTTAGTGTTACTCAGATTAGCTTGAGCTAGATTAGCCCCTGTAAGAATAGCGCGGTCTAGATTAGCCCCTATTAAATTAGCTCCTCGCAAGTCAGCATAGCTAAGATTGGCTTCACTTAAATCTGCACCGCTTAAATCTGCACCTCTTAAACAAGCTAACCGAAGTTCTGTACCATTTAAAAGAGTTTTAGATAAATTAGCTTGCTCCAAATTGGCACGGATCAAAAAAGCACGACTTAATTGAGCTTGAGTTAAACAAGCTTTGGTTAAATCAGTTTGCCAAAGAGTTGCCCCGATTAGGTTACTTTCACTTAAATTGGCTTTATGTAAAACAGAAAAACTAAGATTGATTTCAGTTAAATTAGCCCGCCACAACTTAATTTCAGTTAAATCGACCTCGCTTAAATGAACTTGCTTGAGATGTATTTGACTAAAATCGCGCTTTCCTGATTTATATGATTCAATAAGTTGGGAAGCGTCAATCATATTAGTACTGTGCTGGTGTAGTTGTGAATTATACATTTACTTCAAGCTAATATACCTAAATAATCTTAGGAACAAACTATAAGCAATTTTTAAACTTTGATGCTGAGGCAAAAGGAAGTTAGTTTGGGGATATAAAAAGCAATAGTCATCAATACTAAGCGATCGCGCTATGGGCTAGCCAAGATTACGCTTGTTCCTAACACAGCAGTCAGAATTTTTGGACAATATTATGCCAGGCTTAACAACAAATTTTTTAGTAGCAGTATACATAATCTTTAAGTTATTTTGTTAAATTTTGTTAAAAATTGTAACAGCTTCTGTAACATTATTTTGATTACACCTGACAAATTTAATTTTTTCTTAAGGTTTTTACACAAGTAACGAGCTATCAAAAAGTATACGGGGCTTAGGTTAAAATTGTTTTTCGGCACAATCTTAAGAAAATATAAAAAAAATTCAATCTGACGCAACAAAACTTTATAATTATTCACAACAATTTAAAAATCGTTAGCCAACTTACCTTATAAAACGGCTGACATATAAATAAAAAAGCACACTCAAGCCTAATTTGGCTTGAGTGTTAACACATTTAAATCAAATTGCTATGTTCTGCCCTTGTCCGCCTAACTGCTCTAAAAAAATTTTTTGTTGTTACATCAACCATAGCGACAAAGTACAAATAGGTCGAATTTCTAATGTTGCCGACTGGTATCTTGAGAGAGTAATTTTTCCAGGGCAACGTTTATTATTTGAAGCACCTGCTGAAGCAGAATTAGAAATTTATACCAATAGCTTTTCTAGTGCTATTCTTTCTGAGCGGATTAGGTGTGAACATCTTGAGTGTCTAAAATTAAATTAGAACTTTAAGCTTCTCAAAAAGGCGGTCCGATCGCTTTCTGAATGTATGCTCATTGATGGTGCATAGTAGTTCAATACGCAGATGCAGTCATTGCCAATCCTTCAAAATTAGACCTCTAAAAGCGACGGTGTAGCCATAAAATTTGGCATCCTTTCTGAAATTGGGTTGATTGTTAGATGAGAATTACGTTAAATTTAATTAAGCTCAATCTACCTAAAGATAAAAATAACTTGACAAAAAATAAATTAAGTGCATTTTTCAAACTAAATGTATAGCTAAAACAAAAAAAAGCATTAATAAGAAATTAATTAAAACTAAACTGGAGCCTATGAAAAAATTTTCTTGGAGAATACTTTTACTTTGGACCTTACCCTTGTTAGTGGTAGGCTTCTTTTTGTGGCAGGGAACATTTGCACCAGCTACAGAAAGTTTAGGCGGAAACACAGCGAATACTCGCATGACTTACGGTCGTTTTTTAGAGTATCTCAATGCTGATAAAGTAACAAGTGTCGAATTATACGAAAATGGCAGAACCGCGATTGTTCAAGCGATCGATCCTGAACTAGATAATCGTTTGCTAAAATTGCGAGTAGACTTACCAGGAAACTCCCCAGAATTAATTAGTAAGTTAAGAGAAGCAAACATTAGTTTTGATTACCATCCTGTTAATAATGATGGTGCTATTTGGGGTTTATTGGGTAACTTAGTTTTTCCAATTTTATTAATTGCTGCTTTATTCTTTCTATTCCGTCGTTCCAGCAATATTCCTGGTGGCCCAGGTCAAGCGATGAACTTTGGCAAATCTCGCGCTCGTTTCCAAATGGAAGCCAAAACAGGAATAATGTTTGATGACGTAGCGGGAATCGATGAAGCAAAAGAAGAATTACAAGAAGTAGTCACTTTCTTAAAACAACCAGAAAGATTTACCGCCGTAGGTGCCAGAATTCCTAAAGGAGTTTTATTAGTTGGCCCTCCAGGAACAGGTAAAACTCTCTTAGCAAAAGCGATCGCTGGTGAAGCTGGAGTTCCTTTCTTTAGTATCTCTGGTTCGGAATTTGTCGAGATGTTTGTCGGTGTGGGTGCATCTCGCGTCCGCGATTTATTTAGAAAAGCGAAAGAAAATGCACCTTGTTTAATATTTATTGATGAAATTGATGCGGTAGGTCGTCAAAGAGGTGCTGGTATCGGTGGCGGTAACGATGAAAGAGAACAAACTCTTAATCAGTTACTGACCGAAATGGATGGTTTTGAAGGTAATACTGGCATTATCATTATTGCTGCTACCAACCGTCCTGATGTCCTTGACTCTGCCTTAATGCGTCCTGGTCGTTTTGACCGTCAGGTAATTGTCGATAATCCTGATATCAAAGGTCGTTTAGAAATTTTAGAAGTCCACGCTCGCAATAAAAAATTAGCTCCTGAAATATCTTTAGACGCGATCGCTCGTCGGACTCCTGGTTTTTCTGGTGCAGATTTAGCTAACCTTCTCAATGAAGCAGCTATTCTTACTGCTAGAAGAAGAAAAGAAGCGATTACCATGTCAGAAATTGATGATGCGGTTGACCGCGTTGTCGCTGGCATGGAGGGAACTCCTTTAGTAGATGGTAAGAGTAAACGATTGATTGCCTATCATGAAGTAGGTCATGCGATCGTTGGTACTTTGATTAAAGACCATGACCCTGTACAAAAAGTGACCCTCATTCCACGAGGACAAGCACAGGGTTTAACCTGGTTTACTCCTAATGAAGACCAAGGTTTAATCACCAAATCCCAATTGATGGCAAGAATCGCTGGTGCAATGGGTGGTCGTGCTGCTGAAGAAGAGATTTTTGGTTATGACGAAGTTACCACTGGTGCAGGTGGTGATTTACAACAAGTCACAGAAATGGCACGACAAATGGTTACTCGCTTTGGTATGAGTGATTTAGGTCCTGTTTCTTTAGAAGGTCAAGGCGGAGAAGTATTCCTCGGTGCAGGTTTAATGTCTCGTGCCGAATATTCAGAAGAAGTTGCTTCTCGCATTGATGATCAAGTCCGTCAAATTAGCGAACACGGTCACCATTTGGCTCGTAAGATCATTCGAGAAAATCGTGAAGTTATTGACCGTTTAGTTGATTTGTTGATTGAAAAAGAAACTATTGATGGAGAAGAGTTCCGTCAAATCGTAGCTGAGTACACTGAAGTACCTGAGAAAGAGCAGTTTGTTCCTCAGTTATAATTTTTTGTTTCTTAGTGAATAATTAAAGGGATGAATTTGGTTTCATCCCTCTTTTTTTTCTAATACCAAATAGAAAAAAGAATGCGACACATCTCGTAAGGGCGATTGACCAATCGCCCCTACAAAAACATCATCTGTAGCAAACATTATTTGATTTGGTATAACTATCAGAAACTGATTCAATTACTCATCAAATCTAACGGTATAATTTCGGTCACTATTTCTTGCGATTGAAGTTTCACTAATTTATTGCCAGCACCATCCGTACCTAATAAATTAATTTCATCGCTTGCAATTAGCAATTTTTGTTCGTTATTTGTATTTAATATAATTGACTGATTTGGTTGAGCCAAAATCATACCAGCCAAATTATCGGTTTTACTACTAAATTGAATTGCTTGCGTACCAATATCACCTCGACTCGCTAACCTGAGAGCCGTTGCAGGAATACGCTTACCGTAACCAGACTGAGTAACTAAAAGTAGATTATCTTCACTGGTTAAAGCAACACAACCAACAATTGCCTCACCGTAGCGTAATTTCAAAGCTTGGTTTCCTTGAGTATTCCTACCCATAATCGGAATTTGCTGGTCGTTGACAGGCAAACGAAGAATACGTCCTCCCGTTGTCGCGATCGCGACTTCTTGGTCTTCTTTGGTAAAACCGACATATTTGAGACGGTCTTGTTCCTTAAGTTTAATTAGCACTAAACCACGATT
This sequence comes from uncultured bacterium, assembly GCA_964562685.1. Classification (GTDB taxonomy): domain Bacteria; phylum Cyanobacteriota; class Cyanobacteriia; order Cyanobacteriales; family Xenococcaceae; genus Stanieria. The sequence goes on along the minus strand of CAZLUP010000064.1, from coordinate 11,053 downwards.
ACCGAGATTGGTTAATTCTGACACAGGAAGACGTTTAATAATACCTTTTTCGGTTAATAAAATTAAATCCAGGTTTTTAGCTTCTGGAGGTAAGAAAAAGTGCGCTACTGTATTGCTAGCATCTCTTTGAACAGCTTTAGATAACAGGTTCAACGCAGTGACATTTTGGGCTTGAATTTTAGCAGGAATTTCTTCAATACTAAGTGGATAAGCTTTACCACTATCTGTGATTACAATGACTTGTTCGCGAGCATTAATTGGTTCAGTTTGAACAACAAAATCTTCTCCTGGTTTAGGTTTAGCAGGAAGTAATTCTTGTTCTTGAGTAGGATTTTGCCAATAAATGCAACCTTGATGAGTAATCGCAATGGTAGCGTTTGACTCGCGCTGAATATCGAAAACTGAAGGCTGAATCTCGGTTTTTTTTGGTTTGTTTGAGGGTTCGGCAAGTTTTTGTTCTTTTGCTATCTTAGCTTTTGAACCATTAGCTTCGTTCAAAGTCAAAACTTGCTTTTCTGTTAGTCCTTGATGCTTTTGATGGTTGGTTTCTTTGGCTGATAACTCTTGCTTCGGTTGCTCTTTTTTCACAGGAATAATAATTCGAGTCCGACGTTCATCACCGTATCTACGTTTAAGAGCGCGAAGTTCTTTTTTGAGAGCTTTCATTAACTCATGGCGATCGCTTAAAATTCTTTCTAACTCGGTAATGCGTTGTTGTAAATCAGCAAATTCTGTTTCTAGTTTTTGCTTTTCCAATCCTGTCAGACGACGCATCGGCATAGCTAAAATAGAATCTGTTTGAGCATCGGTGAGATTTAATTCTGTTTCAAGGCTATATTTGGCAGTTGTGCCATCAGGAGCATTACGAAGAATATCAATCACGCGATCAAGATTATTTAAAGCTGCCAGCAATCCGCCGACAAGATGAAGACGTTGTTGTGCTTGTTCCAAGTCATGAGTATATTGCCTTCTGAGAGTTTGTTCGCGGAATTTTAAAAACTCTGTCAATAAATCTCGCAGAGGAAGCTGACAAGGTTTGTTGTCTACCAAAGCAAGCAGAATTGCCCCAAAATTTGATTGTAGGGCAGTTTGTCGATAAAGTTGTTTGAGGACTGGTTGAGGATTGGTATCTCGTTTTAATTCAATTACTACACGAATTCCAGCACGATTGCTTTCATCCCGAATATCGGCAATTCCTTCAATTTTGCCTTGATTGACCAACTCTGCAACTTTTTCAATCCAACTAGCTTTATTAACTTGATAAGGCAACTCTGTAATTATGAGCGCAGTTCTCTCTTTGCGTCTTTTCGTGCTGATAGAAATGTTTTCAACCTTGGCTACTCCTCGAACAGTAATAATCCCCTTCCCTGTACGATAGGCTTCAATAATGCCTGAATTATCAATAATTTCTCCTCCTGTCGGGAAATCAGGTCCTGGAATGAACTGCCACAACTGTTGATCAGGTAATTCTGGTTTATCAATTAAAGCAATTAAACCATCGACTACTTCAGATAAATTGTGGGGAGGTATATTGGTCGCCATTCCTACGGCAATACCAGAGCAACCATTGAGAAGTAAAATTGGCAGTTGAACAGGTAAAACGACTGGTTCTTGCTGAGAATTATCAAAATTATTCGTAAAATCGACAGTTGCTTCCCCAATTTCACTCAACATTGCTTGATGAGCTACAGGAGCTAATCGAGTTTCTGTGTAGCGCATCGCTGCTGGAGGATCGTTATCCACCGAGCCAAAATTGCCATGACCATCGAGCAGGGGATAACGAGTAGAAAAGTCTTGCGCCATCCTTACCAAAGCATCATAAACAGCTTGATCGCCGTGAGGATGATATTTTCCCAAAACATCTCCCACTACACGGGCGCATTTACGAAAAGGGCGGTCTGGAGTTAAACCGAGTTCGTGCATGGCATACAAAATTCGCCTATGTACTGGCTTAAGTCCATCTCGAACGTCTGGTAAAGCTCGTCCCACGATCACGCTCATAGCATATTCCAGATAAGACCTTTCCATCTCCGAGTGGAGAGCAGTAGAAATAATTTGACCACTACCGAGTAGGTTAAACTGTTTTGCCATGAGTTTCCGATCCTAAACTTTTAAGCCACAATTGTGTTAATAGACAGGTACTGACTTCAAGGTAACCTGATTCAAGTTATTCTTAACACTAAGTTCCCTTGAATTTAAAGAAAAGTTTTGTAATTAATATTTGTAATTAATATCCATGACAACGGTTTTGATTGTAGAAGATGACCCGATCAATTTTCGAGTTTTTTCCAAAATTCTGACGAAAAGAGGTGGTTTGGAAGTAAAAGGCACGGAAAATGTGGAAGAAGTTCTCCAATTCGCTCAATCGGGCGAAATAGATATTATTTTAATGGATGTTTCTCTTGCTAATAGTGTTTATCAAGGGAAATCAGTTGATGGCATTAAAATTACCCAAATGCTAAAATCTGACCCAAAAACTTCTGCTCTGCCAGTAATTTTAGTAACGGCTCATGCTATGCAAGGCGATCGCGAAAATTTCCTTAAACAAAGCGGTGCTGATGATTATATTTCTAAACCTGTTGTCGATCATCAAAAGTTTATCGACCAAATTTTAGCTTTGATTAATAAATCATAAGCCTAGGTAGAATAACTGACCAAGTTTCGAGCCACTGTCTGGTTGGCTTCAGTGGCATAATATCATCTTTACTAGTACAAATCAACTAAAGTCTAACTATCTCACTGATCAAAATCAAACAGAACTTTAGTTTAATTAAGGCGTCAGGTCGATTTCTGAGGAATTGTCTGCGGGAGCTTGTTCTTTAAGACGAGACACAATTGCTTGCATTTGTGGATTAGCTAGAAAAGTTTTAGTATCTTCAAGCAAACGTTCTCCCCAAAGGTTATCTTGGAGAAACTGAAGATCTGCGTAACGACTGTCATTAGCTAAAGCTGCTTCTCCTAGTTCTACTCCTTTGTCAACTTCTCCTTGAGTGTACAAAGCTACTGCTAGAGCAAGTTGTGGTTCAGTTTGTTCTGGGTCAATTTTTAGAGCAGCTTGCCATTGCTCCATCGCCTCATTAATATCACCCTGTTCGTATTTAACTAAGCCAACATTATTAATTGCGGGCCAAAATTTCTCTTCTTGAGAAACAGCTTTTTCATAGGAAGAAATTGCATCCTGATATTGAGCTAATTTTAAATAGGTATTTCCTAAATCAAACAAAGCTTCAGGAGCATCACCTTTAATTTTTAATCCTGCTTCTAATTTTTGTAATGCTGCTTGATAATCACCTTTTTGGAAATAAGCGTTACCTAAAGTAAATAATACTCCTTCTTGATTAGGCGCAAGTTTTTCCGCTTTTTGGAGTACTTTGATTCCTTGGTCTAATTGGTCTTGTTGTATATAAAGACTGCCTAAAATATACCAAACTTCATACGTGTCAGGAGCTAATTGAGTAGCCAATTCCGCCCTAGGTAAAGCTAATTCATACTGCTGAAATTTAATTAACTGTACTGCATCTTGAAGAAGTTGCAGACCTTGTTGTTCTAGTTGTTCTGAATTTAGTTTTGGTATGTAGGGAAGAAGAGCTTGTCCCCTAGCAGGAACAGCTATACTAGATAAACCAGTACAAACTATCAGAGAAAATATCCACTTCAGTTTAGGCACGGCATCGCCTCAAGGTAAACTTACACACTCTATCATTCAATCTATGTTAAAGGTATTTTTCCGTATTTTAAATAGAACTATTCAAGAGCAATTCGCTCAAAGCCTTATTTGAGGAGGAGTTAACCCACATTTTTTTTTGATTAAAGTTAATATTTAAGTAACGATTAGATTACAGTATAGCTTGGTTAGCTCCTCTATTGCCGAATCATTCATTGGTTAAAAATATTTATGGAAAGTCCTTTATTTGGCAAGCTAAAACGTCCTTTACCGTGGATAGTCGGTATAATTACAGGTAGTTTTATCTTGCTAGGCACTACTATTTATTTCACTGTGCAGAATGCTGGTTCTCGCTCCGAATTAGAAGAGTTAACCGTGCCTGTCGAACAACAAGATTTAACTGTACAAATTAAAGCTAGTGGCACTGTAGAACCAATCAAAAGTGTCAACATTAGTCCTAAAAATCCTGGTCGTTTAGCGAAATTACTAGTTGAACAAGGGGATTCTGTCAAACAAGGACAAAAGCTGGCGGTGATGGAAAATGTTGAGATTCAAGCTCAGGGTATTCAAACACAGGCTGATCTTAAACAAGCAATAGCTAATCTTCAAGAAAAAAAAGTTAGTGTGGCAGGTGAAATCGAACAAGCTAAAGCTAGATTAGCTCAAGCTCAAGCTCAATTTAGTCAAGCTCAAGCTAGAATTCCTAAAGATATCGATCAAACTAGAGCGCAACTGCAAGCAGCAGAATCAGCTTTAAAATTAGCTCAAGAGAGGATTAAACGCAATCAATATCTACTTGAGCAAGGAGCAATTACTCAGGATCGTTTTGATGAAACTGTTAATAATTATCAAAATGCTCAAGCTAATGTAGCCGAAATTGCTCAACGTTTGGAACAACTTAAAAGTACTAGCAATCCTGAACTAGAACAATTAGCTGCTGCTGTTGGTGAAGCTAAACTTGCTTTGGAACAAAGACAACAAAATGCTAAAAATGAAATTGCTTCTTTAGAAGCTGCGGTAGAATCTGCTCAAGCTGCGCTCAAGCAAGTAGAAGTTCAATTTGTTGATACAATTTTAACTGCTCCGTTTGATGGAATTATTACCCAAAAATATGCCGTGGAAGGAGCTTTTGTAACTCCAACTACTTCAGCTTCTAGTACAGCTTCAGCTACTTCGACTTCAATTTTAGCGATCGCACAAGGTTTAGAAATCGTAGCAGAAGTTCCAGAAGTAGATATTGGTCAGTTACAACCAGGACAAAAAGTAAGAATTGTAGCGGATGCTTATCCAGACGATGTTTTTTTTGGTGCGATCAAAACTATTGCGCCTGAAGCAGTGGTAGAAGATAACGTGACCTCGTTTCAAGTCAAAATTGCTTTGATGACTGGTCAAGATAAATTACTCTCAAAAATGAACGTTGATGTAACTTTTTTGGGACAAGAATTAAATAATGCTTTAGTTGTCCCTACTGTAGCCATTGTGACTCAAGAAGGAGAACAAGGAGTCATGATTCTCAATCAAAAAAATCAACCCGAATTTAAACCAGTCAAAATTGGACTCACTCTAGGAGATAAAACTCAAATTTTATCAGGATTGACCCAAGGCAATCGCGTTTTTATTGATTTACCAGAAGAGAAAAATAAAGAATCAGAGTAAACAGTTATCAGTTACCAGTTACCAGTTTTTTACTTTTTACTTTACTAATAACCATCAACAATTAACAATTAACAAATGAATATTATAGAAAACCTGAAAATGGCAGCTTCTACCCTAACTAGCAATAAGTTACGAAGTAGTTTAACCATGTTAGGTATTGTAATTGGTAATGCTTCCGTAATTGCTTTAGTAGGAATAGGACAGGGAGCGCAAAAATTAGCTAAAGAACAATTTGAATCTTTAGGTCCTAATGTTTTATTTGTTGTACCAGGTTCGCAAGAAGAACGCCGTACTTCCTTTGATTTACCAAAAACTTTAGTTTGGGAAGACGCAGATGCGATCGCACAACAAGTTCCAAGCGTCACTGAAGTTGCTCCTCAAATTAATGGTAATCAACTGATTACTTATCGCAGTCGCAATAATAATAAATTGGTAATTGGCACAACACCAGAGTTTTTGAGTGTGCGAAGTTTTGAGGTTGCTGTAGGAAGATTTATTAATGAAAATGATCTGAAGCGCAATAATCGTGTGGTTGTTTTAGGTTCAGAAATTGCTGAAAAATTTTTTTTACAAAGTAATCCAATTGGTAAACAAATTAGGATTAAAAATATTAGCTTTGAAGTCATTGGTGTAATGGAATCAAAAGGTTCTTTTTTGGGAAGTAACCAAGATGATTCTGTGTACATACCGCTCACAACAATGTCAAATCAAATTGTTGGCAACACTTCTCCTTACGGAACTCAAGTTTCCTTTATTGCTATTTCCGCCAAAGATGAAAATAGCATTCGTGCAGCTAAGTTTCAAATCGAAAACCTCCTACGCTTACGTCATAAAATTACCGATAGTGATGATTTTGGAGTACAAACTCAAAAAGATATTTTGACAATTGTTGGCACCGTAACAAATGGTTTAACTTTTCTTTTAGCTGCGGTGGCAGGAATTTCTCTACTCGTTGGTGGCATCGGCGTAATGAATATTATGCTAGTCTCTGTCAGAGAAAGAACTCAAGAAATAGGCTTACGTAAAGCTATTGGTGCTAGAGAAAAAGATATTTTAGGACAGTTTTTAATTGAAGCAATTATTTTATCGGCTACAGGTGGAGTAATTGGTACTTTAATTGGAGTTGGTACTATTTTAGCGGTAGGAGCATTTTCTCCCTTAGCAGCTACTGTTTCTCCTGTAGCAATTGTTATGGCAGTCAGTGTTTCTGGTGGCATTGGACTTTTCTTTGGTGTTTTTCCTGCACGTTCTGCTGCCAAACTCGATCCCATTGTGGCATTAAGAAGTATTTAAACTGAGAATGAATCAAACAGATGAAAATCAAAAACAATTAACTCCAAATCCCAGTTATGCAGAGAAAACAGACCGCTTTAAAACTTGGATTCTATTAATTAAATATTTGTCTATTTTGGCTTGGGCAATTGTTGTTTTAGTAGTCATTTTTCCTTTAATAGGCAAAGCATTTTTAGTTAATTCGATTGGCAAAATTTCTGATTTTAAACAACCACAACAAGAACAGATTGTATTTATTAATAAAACTCTGCCTAATCCAGATCAAATTGATCGAGCGATCGCTACTGGAGTTAAAACTGCTTACACTGATTCTAAAGAATTTGCTACAGCAGAATTAGACGCTTGGCTCGACAAACTAATGTGGAGAGTCGATCATAGTTTTTTAGATTGGTATTTTGATTATTTCAATCAAAAGAAAATTGAATTTAGCACTCCTTTTATTTGGTTATCTTCATCAGTATCTCATTGGATTAATCCCCAAAGTTTACCAGCAGAACAAGTAGTCGCGGAAAAAATAACAGAAAAATTTCAAACAGAATTTACCAAAAGAGTACTCCGTCCCAAAATTGCTCAATTAGAATTAGAAAGAATTACTAGAGATACTATTAATTTATATATCAATGAATTAGAAAATAATCTCACTCAAATTCAAGCTAGTTATCAAATTCCTCAAGGCAATTGGGAAAGATATTTAGATGATCTTGCTATTACTATTACCGATACGGAAGGGAATATTTCTAATTTATCAATGAAATTTGTCGCTGGAGGTGGTACTTATCTACTTGCTAAAGCAATGCTACCAGTTGCAACTAAAATTGGGAGTAAAATAACTCTCTCTATGGCTGGAAAAGCAGGCACAAAAATTGCAGCCAAAACAGGTGGAGTCGTAGCAGGTAAATTAGGCGCGCAATTACTCGATCCCATTGTGGCAGTAGGAATTATTATTTGGGATGTTTGGGATTATCATCATACCGTCACGATTGAAAAACCAATTTTAAGAGAAGCTATTTATGATTATTTGCAAGAAATTAAGGCTTCTCTACTAGCTAATCATCAATCAAGTATTATGGCGACAATTGATCAAGTCAATCAAGAAATTGTGCAAGCTTTATCAAAAAAATAAGCCATTAAATTGATTAAAGGCAAATTAAACTAAAAAAAAGCACCCATGACAACAAGTGCTTCTTACTGAATTATTCAAAAGTCAGGGTAGACTTTGAGAAAATATTTAAGCAGCAGATTCCTCAGTTACAGGATAAACGCTAATTTTTTGCTTACTTTTAGTTTTATATTCAAACTTAACTACGCCGTCAATTAAAGCGAATAAAGTATCATCACTACCGCGACCAACATTTTTACCAGGATGAAACTTAGTTCCTCTTTGACGAACTAAAATACTACCAGCAGTAACTTCTTGACCACCATAACGTTTCACTCCTAATCTTTTAGAATTAGAATCACGTCCGTTACGAGTACTACCAGTTCCCTTCTTATGAGCCATCTTTTTCTCCTAACTTCTTATTTAATTATTTAATAAATAATTTTATTCGGCTACAACTTCAACGGGTGCTGTTGCTTCCTCAACTTCCGCGGAGGCTATTACAGAGCCATTCAGGCTAATAGAGTTAACCATAAAACGGGTAATTTCTTGTCGGTGTCCTCTTTTTTTACGGGTTTTCTTTTTAGGTTTCATCTTATAAACGATGACCTTTTTACCCCGTCGATGCTCCATAACCGTACCTTCTACTGTAGCTCCTTCAATAAAAGGTTGTCCTACAGTAACTTCATCGTCGTGACTTACCAACAAAACTTTGTCGACAGTATAGTCAGCATTAGGATCGACGTGTAATAATTCGATATCGTAAAAACGACCTGGTTCAACCCGTAGTTGTTTACCACCAGTTTCAATAATTGCGTAAGTCATAAAATTGCATTAACTAAAATATTGCCGTACAGGTAGCAGACTAATTTTTGCAAATCAAATTTAGTCTAGCTTTTGAATGCCTTTACCTGTTCCGAGCAGGAATTGGACACACAATCTCTTATTATCTTAAATAAAAATTCCTAATGTCAAGATATTTTTTATAATGTAACTTGTCGGAGATTACTGCGGGGATTATAATTGCGAATTGTCCGAATTTGTTCGTAATATTCTCGTTCTTTGGCACTAATTTGAGTAGGAGTTGCAATCATAATATGCACCAACTGGTCGCTACGTCCTCCTTTTGGAAGTGACCATCCTTTACCTCTTAGACGTAGAGTTTGACCAGAACGAATTCCAGGTGGAACTTTCATTGTTACTAAACCATCAGGAGTAGGAACTTCAATCGATGCTCCTAAAACTGCTTCATCAGGAGTAATGGGGACTTCACAAGCTAAATTATCTCCTTCAAATTGGAAAAAAGTATGAGGCTGTATTTCAACGTTGAGATAGAGATCCCCTCTAGTCTGATTATAAGGACTTGGTTGTCCTTTTCCCCGAATCCTAATGCGACTACCTGGTTTTGCACCTGGAGGAATACGAACATCTACCATTTCATTACCAAGATTGAGACGTTTGGTAACACCGTTAAAAGCTTCATTCCAATTAAGACGAATAGTTGCTTCTCGGTCTGTCGCAACTTTTTGATTACCAAAACCTTCAAAATCGCCAAAACCACCAAAATTACTACTATAACTACTGCCTCGATTAGCTGAAGTATTATAAGAATACGTACGCGAACTACTAGTGTTTCCAGAACCAGAAGTAGAAAAGCGACCTAATAACTCATTAATAAATTCTTCAAAATTGCCGTATTGACTGAAGTCAAAATTACCAAAATCAACTCCAGTTCCACCGCTACTAGACCAACCACCTTGACCAGCTTGTTGCCAATACTGACCAAATTGATCGTATTTGGCGCGTTTTTCGGAATCAGAGAGAACTTCATAAGCTTCACTAATTTCTTTAAACTTAGCCTCTGCTTGCTTATCTCCAGGATTACGATCAGGATGATATTTGAGGGCAAGTTTACGGAATTGTTTTTTGATTTCCTCTGGACTAGCGGTCTTGCTCACCCCCAAAATAGCATAATAGTCTTTAAAATCAGTGGAAGGCATTGATAACAATCTCCTTGATAATAGTTACTGGGTGATAATGATTAGAATTTTTAATAAATTTATCAGTTTAACCTGAATATAAATTAACAGAAATGTCAAGATAAGGAAGTACGGTTCTTACCACAGTCTAATCATCGCAATAACCGTATTTTAATTACTTTTTTGCTCGCATTAGCTTAAAATTGCGATCGCTCAAGCCAAAATTTGGGCTGTTAAATACTATTAATAAATTGCGTGATTTTTCCTAGTCTCTACTTTTCTAGATTTCAGTAATGATAGGATAAAAGTATGCCAACTATAGACATCTTGGGGGTTCCTCACGTATACGAGCTAACACCTGGGACTGCCAAATCTCGCAATCCCGTCTTAGTTTTTATTCATGGCTGGCTTTTAAGTCGTCACTATTGGCAGCCTTTGCTCGATATACTTAGTTTAGAGTATCAATGCTTACTTTATGATTTGCGTGGATTTGGTGATTCGCAAGTTTTACCAAATTTTGCTTCAACAACTAGCTCAAATAACAACCGTAATTATACTTTGGCTGCTTATGCTGAAGATTTGGACTTATTATTACAATATTTAAATATAGAAAAAGTTTGGCTTATTGGTCATTCTCTGGGAGGAAGTATTGCTCTTTGGGGAGCCAAAGCAATTGAACAAAAAGTTGAAGGGGTAATTTGTTTAAATTCTGGAGGAGGAATCTATCTTAAAGAAGAGTTTGAACGTTTTCGCACTGTAGGTCAGCAGCTAGTCAAATTTCGACCTTATTGGTTAAGCAAACTTCCTTGGTTAGATTTGATTTTCGCTAGGATGATGGTTGCTCGTCCTCTTACCAATAGTTGGGGTCGTCAGAGATTAATTGATTTTGTTCGAGCTAATCGACAAGCTGCTTTAGGTGCGCTGTTAGATTCTACGACGGAAGCAGAAGTTCATCTATTACCCAAAATTGTTGCACAACTACAACAACCAGTATATTTTCTAGCTGGAAAACAAGACCAAGTGATGGAATTAAAATATGTTCATCATTTAGCTAGTTTCCATCAGCTTTTTAAACAAAATTATAGTAATGTAATCGAAATTGCTGATTGTGGTCATCTCTCAATGATAGAACAACCAAGAGTAGTGGCAGAAATTATTGCTAATATTGTGTCACAATTTCAGTTAAGCTAACTGAGTATTTTTGTCTTTAACTAAAATCATCATTTAATTCCCTCAATCATTGTGTCACAATAGCATTAAGGGAAAAATTTAAAAAGATTAAGATTGAGGAGTTACTCGTACAGGAGAAACCCATGCTACACCGCAAGATTTATCAACTCTATCAAGATGGTCGTGAAGTTT
>CAZLUP010000063.1:0-22697 GCA_964562685.1 uncultured bacterium | reverse complement strand
CCTATTTCACAGTGAACACTAAGGACGGGGTTTCTACCCAATTTTCTGATGAAAATTTATTAGCAGAGTATAGTTCTTGTGAAGGAGCGATCGCTCTTTTAAAACAATATCGACCTTATCTGGAAAAAATTCCTAGTATTCGCCGACCAGAACAAAGTTTAATTACAATCCCTCTTCCTGTCGCTAGAATTGCTCAATCTCCTGGTAGTTCCGCCTCTTTATCTAGTTTTCCTGCGCCTAAAGTTGCCACTCATTTACCTTGTGAGTTGGCAATTTTAATGTGCGATCCTGAATGGAAAATTAAACTAGGAGCAGAAATTTTAGTTCTAATTCATCGTCCTGAAGAAGATTTTTCGCAATTGTTGAATCGATGGAGACAAATTCAAGTTTATCTCGACCGAGACTATGAATGGCTGATGCCTCTCACTGAACAACATTTGTTTAGCGAGGCAGCAGAACATATTTATCCTTTATTTGTGGTTTTTGAACAAACTTTAGACCGAGTTAAACAAGGATTAGCTGGTGCTGGATTACCTTTTATTATGGGAACAAGCCAAACTTTAACAGGTAATGAAATAACAGAAATTTTTTCTCCTCAAGATTAATTAAGTAAGTTTAAATTTTTATCTAACAAGGGATTTAGCTCCCTTGTTATTTTATTGAGTACCTATTTATTATTATTGCTGGCTGTGGTTGTCAGTAAATTCTGAACTAACTTTTCTGGTACTTCTTGAAGATGAGCATATTCCCATTTAAAAGAACCAACTCCTAAAGTCAGAGAACGTAATTCGATAATAAAATTGTGCATTTCAGCTTGAGGTAAATAGGCTGAAACTCGATCCCAGCCTTTCCAGCCAGAAATACCTTCATAACCAAGAATTTGCCCTCTTCTTCCTGTAATTAATTGCAATACTTTGGAAGTAAATTCTGAAGGTGCAGAAACATTAATTGAAAGAATAGGTTCTAGCAAAACTGGATTGCATTTAGGCATTCCCTCAGTCATAGCAATTCGAGCAGCTTGTTTAAAAGCTTGTTCCGAACTATCAACTGAATGGTAAGAGCCATCTTTAAGGGTAACGTCTACATCAACTACAGGAAAACCTAATGGTCCATGCTCGAGATATTCTTTGACTCCCATTTCTACGCCAGGAATATATTGCTTGGGTACTACCCCACCAACAATAGTTTCGTGAAATTGAAAACCTTCTCCTCTAGATAGAGGTTTGATGTCTAAATAAACATCCCCAAACGCTCCATGTCCACCGCTTTGATGTTTATAGCGACCATGAGAAACAATCGATTGACGAATTGTTTCTTTATAGGGAATTTGGGGTAAATGAGTATTCATTGGTAAGTTATATTTACGACGCAGACGGTCTAGACTTACCTGTAGATGGATTTCTCCCTGTCCCCAGAGGATGACTTCATGAGTATCTCCGTGTTGTTCCCAGTATAAAGAAGGGTCTTCTTCGAGTAATTTAGTTAAAGCATTGCTCAATTTAACTTCATCTTGACGATTTTCAGGAGCGATCGCCATAGCGTACACGGGAAGCATTTGATCGGCTTTCGGCAATTCTCGAATTTTGTTATTGGAATTGGTTAGAGTTGCACCTGTTTGAATTCCTTCCAAACGACCGACAGCAACAATTTCTCCGACATTAGCAGTTTGAGTTGATTCTTGCTGTTGTCCCATCAAATAATAGACACCGCCAACACGAACACCATTAAGAGTCATACCATCATTTAGTTGACCTTGCCAAACTCTGACTAAAGACAGTCTTCCTCCTTGAGGAGTATAAAAAGTTTTTAAGACTTGAGCTACGGTATCACCCTCAGCTTCTGATTTAAATCCGCGACGTTCAGCAGTAATATGGGGGTCTGGAGCTTCTTTAACTAAGGCATCAAGTAAAGGACGAACACCATAGTCTTGTTCGGCAATACCCAAAAATACAGGTACAATCAAGTCTGCACTTAAATCTTGTTTGAGGTCTTGAAGAATTTCTTCTTGAGGGGGGTCAATTTCTTCGATGAGTTCTTCTAGTAAATGATCGTCAAAATCTGCCAGAGTTTCTAGCATTTCTGTTCTGGCTGCTTTTTCTTCGGCTGCTAAATGCTCTGGAAGAGGAACTGGATCGGCATGATGAGCTTGATGATAATGATAGGCTTGTTCTGTAACTAAATCAATGTAACCGATGCAAGTATCTTCTTTACGAATAGGATATTGTTGCGGAACTAAAGGACGGCTAGAAACTTCTTTGAGAGCATGAAGAATATCCATGTACTCTGAAGAACTACGATCCATTTTATTGATAAAAACTAAATGGGGAATTTCCCAATCGTCAAGAAACTTGAAGAGAGGAGCAAGAGTAAGTACTCGCTCAACTACTGGTTCACAAACTACGATCGCTGCTCCTGCACCAACTAAAATATTATAAGTTTCCTGGGCAAATTCTACTGAGCCAGGACAATCTAAAAATGTTAATCGCACATCTTGATGATCAGTACTAGCAACGGAAACTTCCACGCTCATAGAGCGATCGCGTGCTTCAGGAGAACTATCTCCTACTGTATTTTTTTCTTTAACACTACCTTTACGAGTAATTGCTCCAGTTACAAATAAAATGCTTTCTAGTAGTGTTGTTTTACCACTAGAATAAGGACCAACAATTGCCACATTACGGATGTTTTCTAAGCTATTTTTACTCATAAATTTTGACCCCCAAGTAAAAATTATTCTGTTGGTTTGCAGCTCTCGCTATTATCTATTGCTACTTTATTAGCTTCTGTCTGGTTATTTTCACAAATTAAGCAGAAATTAATAGTTTCTGATTGTGAGGTTAACTCTTTCTGGGGTCAGATTTACTAATTTTGCAATTTCTTTTAAGAGAAACTCGCCAAAAAACAAACTTTAAATAAGGAGTGTTAATGTTTAATAACAAAGATAAAAAGAGTTATCAAATTTTAAAAAAATCGTAACAATAACAACTCAATAATTGTGTTTTTAAATCACCATAAATACTAGTTATTTGATTCTAAGAGCGATCGCGTCTAGCAAATATACCTAATCTAATTCAACTTTATAAGCTAAATTTTCAACCATAACAAGATCACCATTAACTAATTTTCGTCCTCGTCTTGTTTCAATTTCTCCATTAACTAGGACTTCTCCTGCTTTAATTCTCAGTTTTGCTTCACCACCAGTTTGAACTAGTCCTTGCCATTTGAGAAACTGATCGAGCTTAATGAAGGAGCGACTAGAAATATGATCTAAATTTTGACTCATAAAACAAAAATTCAATCCTATAGTTATTTTGATTGAAAATGTTAAAAAATTATACTTAATCGACCAAATTGATTAACTGCTTGAGCAATAAAATCTGTTGTGCCAACTACTTTAGATTTGGTAAAAAAAATTAATGCTGCTATGCAGTCGCCAAAGCGTTTGAGCTAAAATTATAAAAACTTAAACTATTAAAGCAATCCCAATATTGCATTTGTTTAAAGAAAAAATCAAGCCGAATCAAAATGCGATTTTTTGCTTGAGTAGCTAGTTGCTCAACAAGTGAGTTGAATTTTCCCTTATTGCTAAAATTAGGTATTTATGCTCAAATAAGGCAAACAGTTGCAGATTAGCTAGAATGATTTCAAAATAGTAGCAACTTTATATTGTTGTTTGTAAATTACAATTAAACAATCTCTATAAGAAAACAACTTAATTAGAATATTTGAGCAAGCGTTAGCTTAAATCGACTGAACAACAAAATGACAACTGAAAACATACGTCTACGTAGTGAATTTCTCAATACTCAAGTAATTGCCCGTAATAGTGGCAAGAGGTTGGGTGTAGTCAAAGAAATATTGGTGGATATAGACCGACGAGAAATAGTAGCGTTGGGTTTGCGAGATAATTTTCTTTCTGTTTCTGGTATACCTAAATATATGTATTTAGATAGTATTCGCCAGACTGGAGATGTCATCTTAGTAGAAGACGAAAACGTGATCGAAGATATCGAAATAGAAGCTTATACCAAATTAATAAGCTGTGAAGTTATCACCGAGGCAGGAGAGCCATTAGGAAAGGTTAGAGATTTTCAGTTTAGTATTGAAGACGGTAAAATATACTCGATTATCATTGCCTCTCTGGGAATCCCTCAAATTCCCGAGCAACTAATTAGTACTTACGAATTATCGATTGAAGAAGTAGTAAGTAGTGGTCCAAATCGATTGATTGTTTTTGAAGGCGCAGAAGAAAAAATAACTCAAATTACAGTAGGTTTGCTAGAACGTTTAGGTATTGGTCGTCCACCTTGGGAGAGAGAAGAAGAAAGCTATTATCCTCCAACTGTTAAAGCAGAAAACCAGTTACCAACAGGTGTTCCTGTAGGTCCTCCGATTGCTACCCCTATAGAAACTAGAACTCCTGTGATGGAGGAAAGATGGGATGAAGATGAATGGCAAGAAGTGAGGGTAGTACCTCCTGTTCAAAAAGCTCAAGCAGTTCCTTATGTTGAATATGAAGAAGAATTAGAAGAGGATAATTGGGGAGGAATAGAACCGGAACCAGAGCGAGTCTATGATACACCTGTATATGAAGCTCGAACCGTAGAAGAATACGAGTATCAAGAACAAGCAGAAGATATGTGGGATGATGACGAAAATCCCAAACCTTATAATCCTCCTCCTCTTAATATCCCAGAAAGACAAAAAGAAAAAGCACCAGAATACGAAGAAGAAGCGGGATAAAACTAATTCTTTTAAGCAAACAATTGAGTGCTAACCAAAGAGAAACAAATAAGCTGAGACATTAGTTAAAGCTTAAACTAATCAATAGTCTCAGCCCGATTTTTTTGATTTAATCATACATAGGCTTGAGAATCAACAAGTCTTTTAAATGTAGTAATAAGACTTGTGGATGGATTGGCGACGCAGACGAAAATGGCTCAAAAATGATTGCTTTAGTGCGGCTGTCTGTAAACAGTCCCCGAGGTTCAGAGTTGTTGGCTTGTCCAATTAATTCTAGGGCTACTGAAAGCCCCCGTCTTCTAGACGTGGGGTAGTTTACAAGGCTAAAATGATACTGACCATGACCAAAATACAAAGTATGACTAAGCCTCGATGATTACTCAACCAGACCTGAATCAATTTAAAAGCATTTTTATTAGAAGATAAAGCTTTTTCTTCGACTAAAGGCAAAGATTTGTCATGAAAAAGGGTACAGCTTTTGGCATAAGGGCGTTGGGGATAATTGCAGGTATCATCTTCATCATAAAGACATTGAGAACATAAAAAAGATTTCTCGGTTGCTTGATAAAGAGGAATACCAGGATGTCCAAAAGCCTTAAGTTGATTTCCACAATGAGGACAATTGACAGCTTGAGGATTAACAGATTGTTGACAACGAGGACAAGTAGTCATTTAATCAGATCGCTCAGAAAAACATACTTTATTTAGATTTTGACATTTCTGGAAATTTGCGTATCTGATATTCAGCCATTTCAATCATTTTATAGCGATCGCGTCCCATCTGTTGAGCAAATTTGGCTTCGGTTTGATCTAAAAGCTTTTGAGGAATGGCTTTCCATTGTTCTCTAGTTTGCCAATGCGCTACAATCACAATCTGGTCGCTAGCATCAGGATTGAGCCAAATTTCCTTACCTAAAAATCCCGAACACGTAGCCAAAAAAGCAGTCCAGATTTGTTCGTCTTTTTGAATAAATTTTTCTCTTACTTCAGGATCTACTTGAAATTTAAGCCATTCGATAACCATGTTGCTTACTAAAAAATTGAATTGATTAATCTTTGTAACATAATTCTTGGGCTATTCTATGATCGAATGGATAGAAAAAAAAAATTAATCGTGGGTAAATATTATGGATAGTAATGATTGGATTAAACAATTGTTAATGGTCGGAGTCGGAACAACCTCTTTTGTAGCTGAAAAAATTAAAGAAGTTAGCGAACAGTGGGTCAAAGAAGGCAAAATTAATGGCGACCAAGCCAAAGCTTTCGTTGATGATTTTATGAATCAGCTTAATTCAGAACCAGGAAATTTTCAAAAACAACTCGAAAGACAAATGAAAAATATGTTGCAAGATCTAGGTGTTCCTCGTCAGACTGAAATGGACGAGTTAAGAGGTCGCATTGATCGACTTGAACGTCAGGTTAGAGAATTAGAAAATAAGCTGTGGCGGTAAAACTCAGTATTCAAGATAAGCTTGGGTTTTTGATTAAGCGTCTTGTTGAAATAGGAGACATCTTGAACAATCTTCCGCTAAGATTGAGATTGTAATTGCTAAGAGTTAGCTATTGTCTTGAGATTAAAATTATCAATTTGGCATAGTACTCAGTAGCGAAAGGGTAGTACCCAAGCTTTTCGGAACTGAGAATTAAAGTTCTGTTTAAAAACATTTTATTATACCGATAGCATATTCGTGATTACATTAACCCTACTGCATCCTCTCCAACCAGTCCCAGTTCAAAGCTGGACTTTTAAGACCGAACCCAGAATTCGGATTGGACGCTCAACTAATAATGAAGTGGTTCTCTATAGTGCGGTAGTTTCTCGTCATCATGTCGAAATCAGACGAACAGGACAAGACTGGGAACTAATTAATTTAGGAGCTAATGGCACTTACATAGATGGAAAAAGAGTAACTAAAACTCTGGCAGTGGATGGTATGATTATGCGTCTAGCTAGTTCTGGTCCAAAAATCCTGATTAAAATCGAATCAGAAACACCTGTAGAAGAAAAAGAAACTGATTTAGCAAAAATTTCTGCTTTATTAGAATCTCAAAAACCTAAAAGCCGTAGAGATGCTAAAGATACTTTAATCAGCTAAATTATTTAGTAATAAGATATAAATTAATAAATTAATTAACTTCAGTTGCTGCTGTTTGGGTAACCTTTTTGATACCTTTAAAACCTGGAGATTGAGTTATTGGTTCAGTTTTTAACCAGAGAAGATATTCTATATTACCTGCTGGTCCTTTGATGGGAGAATAAGTTAATCCTTGGTAATACCAACCTAATTTGGCTGCTGCTTCCCATACTTGTAGGATAGCTTGAGCTTGATCTTCAGGATTACGAACGACTCCTTTTTTCCCTACTTTTTCGCGTCCAACTTCAAATTGAGGTTTGACTAATAAAATGACTTCTTTAGGAAAAATAAGTAGATTCCAAAGAGGTTCTAAAACTTTAGTTAAAGAAATAAAAGATAAATCCATGACCCCTAAACTAGCATAGGTATCATCATTGTTGTATAAGTCTTTGGGAGTTAAATAACGGAAATTAGTTCTTTCTTTTAAAATAACTTTTGGCTCTTGACGCAGGTTCCAGGCAACTTGTCCATAACCCACATCTATTCCATAAACTTGTTTAGCTCCTGCTTGCAACAGACAGTCAGTAAATCCTCCTGTAGAAATACCACCGTCTATACATATTCGCCCAGTAACATCAATGTTAAACTCGTTAAGAGCTTGAGCGAGCTTTTCTCCTCCCCGAGAGACATAAGCAGGTTTAACTAGTAGTTCTATTTTAGCTGTAGGATCAATTTCTGTTCCTGGTTTATCAATAATTTTTCCCTCTACTTTAACTTCTCCTGCTCTAATTAATCTTTGAGCTTTTTGGCGAGAAGAAGAAAGGTTAAGTTCAACTAAGAGAGAATCTAATCTTTGTTTGTTGACACTCCCCATAGCTACACTCTGTCCTTACGTCGGTCGTTAAAGCTAGGGGATTCTTGGTTCAACGAGTCTCCATTAGCCAGCAGGCTTGCAAGGGGCTGTCTGCCGAATTTACTTCGGCAGCTTGTGAGGGTCGAAGCCGGAACTTGGTTCCGGCTGTAAGCAACCCCAAGCCCAGCACCAACTGTCCAAGAGGGAGTCTCACTCCAAGCGTATCGCCATTTGCTCATGGGGGAAAGCCAAGCGGCTGTGACTATAATCGAATTCGAGTCCTTGAAAGCACCGTCCAAGACTACACTGGCGTAGATTGTTGTCTGCCCTACAGTATTTAATCCGCGTTGTATATAACCAACTTGTTTATTATTTAATGCAACAGAGTTGGATATGGTAGAAAGATATTCTCCAATTTCTTGAGGATTTTCGTTATTTTCCTTAAATTCGACCCATTCTGTTTCCGATGGTAATTCTACAATCGTTTCTAATAAACTATTTAAATAATTCACCGTGATTAGTAATTTAGTATTCTATTATAATAACTCTACTGCTTGGCAAAGTGCATTTATTAAAACGGTATCTATAAATACGTAAATAAAATTTTAAGACTAGTAATTTATTTACTAACAGGAAGAGTCTAATTATGATTTATGACTCCAGATGTTTTTCCAGTCATTTACTCTACCCTTGCTCCCCAAGCATTAGTCCGTCAAGTTATTTGTCAATATCAACTTGAAACAGTAAGTCAATGTTTATTATGGTATCGAGGTTTGAGTGATGTTTATTTAGTTCAAACGATCGCAGCACAATATATTCTGCGGGTATCTCATCATCATTGGCGTTCTAGTGCTGATATTCAATTTGAGTTAGAATTACTTGATTTTTTACATCAAAATTATCTTCCTGTGGCTTATCCCTTAAAAACTAAAGAGGGAAAATTATTTGTCACTATTCATGCCTTAGAAGGCGATCGCTATGCTGCTTTGTTTCCCTATGCACCAGGTACAATTCCTTTAGGAGATCTTAACGTCACTCAAAGTCAAATTTTAGGGGAAACTTTAGCTAAAATCCATCAAACAGCTAGTAATTTTCAACCTGCCATTACTCGTCAACCGTTGACGCTGGAATATTTGTTAACCGATTCTTTCAAAATTATTGCGCCTCTACTAAAACATAGAAAAGAGGATTTAATTTATTTAGAAAATGAGATCGCCAAAATCCAAACTCAATTACAAGATTTTTCTGAAGAATTTCCTCTGTGGGTAGTTTGTTGGGGCGATCCTCATAGTGGTAACGTACACTTCACTGAAAATAATCAGGTGACACTGTTTGACTTCGATCAATGTGGTTATGGTTGGCGAGCTTTTGATTTGGCTAAATTCTTGCAAGTATCTCTCAGTGCTGGAATTAGTAGACAAGTTCGAGATGCTTTTTTGTCAGGTTATCAAAGCGTTCAAACTTTATCGGAGTACGAATTAAATTCTTTACAAGCTTTTACTCAAACCGCTCAAATTTGGGTGTGGGCAATTGGCATTCAAGCAGCACCAATTCATAGTTGGTGTAGATTAGACGATAGTTATATTAATAAACGTCTTCAATTGTTCAAAAGATTGACTTCTAAAGATTGGCAATTATTTTGAGATCAAAAGTAAATAAATACTTCAGTCAAGTTTCGATTAAATTATTTTCAAGCTAGATTAGCATCTAGTTTTATCGGAATTGGAAAAGGCAATGAATTTGCACATTAAGGATGCTCAAAGTCTAGCACTCATCGACCAAGAAATTGCTAATTATCAATTATCACCCGCCGAATATGAAATTGTTCGTCAAATAATTTACAGTACTGCTGATTTTGATTATCTTAATTTGCTTCGTTGTTCTGCGGATGCTCTGTTTCACGGTGCAGCAGCTTTAGCTGCCAGAACTCCCATTATTGTAGATGTACCGATGATTCAAGTCAGTCTTGTGCCTTTACTACAACAAACTTTTTGTAATCCTGTTTACTGTTGTACGACCGCTGTTACTCGACCCCCCATCAAACAAACCAAAGCAGCTTGGGGCTTAGAAATCTTGGCAAAACAGCATCCTAATGCTATCTATGTCATTGGTCAAGACGAGACTGCCTTAACTAATTTAGTACAATTAATTGACAGTAAAATGATTCAACCAGCTTTAGCGATCGCTACTCCTCCTTTATTTCTTCACCAAAAACAGAAGCAATGGCTCAAAAATTGTGCGATTCCCTGTATTTATCTAGATAGTCGCAAAGGAGGAGCAATTATCGCAGCTAGTATCATTAATAGTTTAGTAGCTTTGGCTTGGCAAGCTTATTAACGACTTTCGCCACGCTTTGTGGGAGATTCTCTTTTGACTAGGAAATGCTTACGGAAGCAATACTAAATCCTGTTTGGATACAACACTTAAAAAGTTAGAAAAGGCAAGAGGCAGAAATCTGCGGTATTACGCTTCGCTTTGGCAGAAGGATTTTAGGGTAATATCGAGTTCATTTGATTAATAGTAAGAAAATTCTTCCAGTCTCCCCGTCTCTGAGTCTCTCAGTCAACCTTACGGACTTTATATAAGTCTAACTTCCTGATTAAGACCAACCCTGTTTAGGTGTTCTTCTAATTTGATTGCTGGTGCGATTTTCTCCTGCTCGATTTCCTGACAACTGACGACTAACGTCAGCAAAAACATCCCTTTGTAAATAAGGATATTCGCCAATCCAAAGATTCAAACTGGGAATGTAAGCATCAGTAAATTTGTCGATTTTGGCAAGATTGGGTTGACGAGAAAGAACCAATAATTGAGCTATTTGACCAGGCGCGATCGCTTTATATAATCTTTGTAAGGGAGCTTGCAGTTCTATTTCAAAACCAGTTTCATCTCCGATCACTAGATTAATTCGTCTTTCCCGAATTTCATTAATGACTAATTCACCTCGTTGATTAACGGTTTCTTCCTCACCAATCAAGTCTTCAGTCAAGAAAATTTCTAAAATTCGACCTTGCCAAAAACCACTATAGGGAAAACGGCGGTATTGATTATTCCGCAGACTTGCCCAATAGATAGGACTCCAAAGCCAATATAAACCAGCTATTACTTCTAATAACAAAATTAGTGCTTGCGCTCCTTCTCCCAAAACTACGCCTAGGATCAGAATCACTACCACCGCAACCACAGAAATGAGCAGTCGATTTAACAAGTCTCGCCATTTGCCCCAATAATAAGCATACTGAGGGCCTGTGGCAATCAACGGAATAATCTGTTCAAATTTTGCGCGAGTTAAGGAAACTAGCATAGTTGGGAATTAAAGAATTTTTTCTAAACCATAAACCAAAGAAGTTAATTGAGTTACCTTCCGAATCGATAATAACACCCCAGGCATATAACAAGAGCGATCGCTGGTATCGTGACGTAGAGTATAAATTTGTCCTGGTGCGCCGAAAATTACTTCCTGGTGAGCGATTAATCCAGGCAAACGAACACTATGGATGCGAATGTCTTCTTCTAATTTACTGCCTCTTGCTCCTGGGATATGTTCTGTTTCTGCTACTACTTGAGGATTAAAAGTCTTCCCTAATTCTGCTAACATCTGAGCAGTTTTAATTGCTGTACCGCTAGGAGCATCAGCCTTTTGATTATGATGCAGTTCAATAATCTCAACATGATCAAAATATTGAGCAGCTTGCAGCGCAGCTTGCTGAAGTAACACCATGCCAATCGAAAAATTAGGAATAATTAAAGCTCCTGTGCTAGCTTTATCAGCAAATTCAGCCAAATCCTTAATCTGTGCTTCGGTTAAACCAGTCGTACCCACGACGGGACGCACCCCATACGCGATCGCACTACGAGTATTATCATAAACACAATCAGGGTGAGTAAAGTCTACCATTACTCCTTGGATCTTTTCTTGAGTGGCTAAAACTAACACACTCTGTAAATCATTGAGGATCGGAACTTCTAGCGCACCGCAACCAACCACTTCTCCTACATCTTCACCCAAATAGGCAGGATTGTTATCTACTGCTCCCACTAACATCAAATCTTCTGCTTGGGCAACTGCTTTTATTACTTCTCGACCCATTTTACCCGCAGCACCGTTAACTACCACTGGAATAAGAGATTGATTTGTCATAGCTCCAATTATGATTAATTGTTAATTGGTTCAGCTTTTTCTACCGAACCGTTATTAATTCCCATTGTTAATCGTAAAGGAATTTGTTGAGGATAAGCTTTAACTACTTGTCGATAAACTGCATAATTAGTTGGTAAAGTAAATTGCTGTCCGTCTTGCTGATAGGTAATGTAATATTTTACCGTGCGTAGAAGTTCTGGTGTTCCTGGTTTTTCGTAAGTTCGTTTTTGTCGTTCTTCAATTTGGTCTAAACTGGGTTTGGGCGGAATTCTCGGCCACCACAAACCCTTATCATCTGCTTGT
This sequence comes from uncultured bacterium, assembly GCA_964562685.1. Lineage (GTDB taxonomy): Bacteria > Cyanobacteriota > Cyanobacteriia > Cyanobacteriales > Xenococcaceae > Stanieria. Next base: position 10,582 of record CAZLUP010000063.1, on the reverse strand, counting down.
CCAAAAGCCTCTGCGGGTCTTTCACCATTAACATTAGTTAAAGAAGTAGAAGCAAATTCTTCCCATCTACCCCGTTTATCTTCCATCGGGTCAGGAGTATAATTAACTCGCCATGTCAGAGTCGTTTTAGCCATTGCTTGATATTGATCGATGGTTTGTGTACCACAGCTTGTCAACCAAAATGTTAAACAAATACCTACTAAACTCAACAAAAAATAACGACGATGTTGGCGCATCATTTTTTACCCTAAAAACAATCCTGAATTTAACCAATAAATTCACTCTATGGCAAAATAATTCAGAATTCATCCTTCTTTATTCTTAATCCTCATGAAATCTTCTGAAAAAAAACTAGTCACAAAATCCAATCAATCTCTTGAACAGACGGTTAAACAAACTAATTTATGGCAGAAAATTAAAGAAAATGCTGTTACTGTTGCTATTGCTTTGATTTTAGCTTTTTTGATTCGTACTTTTATTGCTGAACCCCGCTACATTCCTTCAGATTCGATGGTTCCTACTCTGCTCACTGGCGATCGCTTGGTAGTAGAAAAAGTTTCTTATTATTCCCATTCTCCTTTGTTCGGAGATATCGTTGTTTTTACACCACCACCACAATTACAAATGCAAGGATATCAAGCTAATCAAGCTTTTATCAAAAGAGTCATTGCTACTGCTGGTCAAACTGTAGCTGTAGAAGATGGAATTGTCTATGTTGATAATCAACCTTTAAAGGAAACTTATCTTGCTGAACCACCGAAATATAATCTTGCACCAGTTGTAGTTCCCGATGGTTATTTATTTGTCATGGGAGATAACCGTAATAATAGTAATGACTCTCATATTTGGGGTTTTTTACCACGAGAAAATGTGATCGGTCATGCAGTAATGAGGTTTTTTCCTCTGAGTAGGATTGGTTTAATTAAGTAATCTTCTCCATTGGCAACCTATTATAAAAAGAAGTAAATTCTTTATCTATCTACCTCTGAGTCTTCTTCTTCTAGTTGGGGATTATTAATTTCTTCCTTAAAACCTCGTAAGGTTTTACCCAAAGCAGTGCCAATTTCAGGAATTTTTTTGGGACCAAACACGAGTAAAGCTACAATTCCAATGATTGCCACTTCTGGCCAGCCTAAACCAAACATTTTTAATCTCCTCTCTTTAATTGATGACGATTAATAGTTATATATATAAAAGAGAACAGTTTCAGTATATCTTTAAGGTTATGAAGATTTCCTGCTGATGTTATTAAGTTGCCCACAGCGTTTTTATGACTGGAATGTTAGAAACCACACAGCCCTCACTGCGTCAAGAACAACACCCATTAATTCGTCAGCTAGCCGATCTGATTGTAGATTACTGGCAACGATATTTAGATTTATCTCCCTATTCTCTTCCAGAAGGATTGGGTTATGTTGAAGGAAAACTTGAAGGGGAAAGATTAAGAATCGAAAATCGCTGTTATCAAACTACCCAATTTCGTAAGCTACATCTGGAATTAGCCAAAGTAGGTAATAACTTGGATATTCTTCACTGCGTGATGTTTCCTCGTCCTGAATATCCCTTACCAATGTTTGGTTGCGATATCGTAGCAGGAAAAGGAGGAGTTAGTGCTGCGATCGCAGATCTTTCTCCTACTAGTCCTGAAAAAATTCTCTCAGAAAACTATAAATTAGAACTTTCTGCTTTACCCAGCAGCAAATTTTCTCAACCTCGCGAACTTCCTTCTTGGGCAGATATTTTTTCTGAGTTTTGTTTATTTGTTCGTCCTCACAATGATGCAGAAGAACAAGATTTTTTGAAGAGAACTTCAAGTTTTTTAAAAATTCACTGTCAACAAGCTGTTCAAGCTAAACCAGTCTCGCTTCAACAACAGAAATTATATTTAGCCGGACAAAACTATTACTGCACTAAACAACAACAAAATGACAAAACTCGTCGTGTTTTAGAAAAAGCTTTTGGTCCAGACTGGGCAGAATACTACATGAAATCCGTCTTATTTGATGTTCCCAAAACTTCAGTTAATGAATAAGTTGTACCAAGCTAAACAATTTTGATGTTGTTAAATAAAAGTATAATTTTTTTTGTTGGGCATAAAATATATTCAATTGATTGATTGATAGCGTCTACTCAATCAAAAACTGCTAGAGGTTGCAAGATTGTATCTTAAGCAAGTTGCCAAACAAAAATCAAAAAGATGTAGTTGAGCTTGAGTCAAACTAGTAACCAAATTTTAGTGAAAGAAAAATTTAGTTAGTTTTTCCCAAAATACTTTTTTTCAGGAAGAGTAGGCTTATCAGATTTATTTTGAGTCTTAAGAGCTTTAAAACCAAGTACAATTTATCTCTTCAAATAATTTATCGATCAAGAGCTAAATCAAGTTCATCTCGAAACAATTCTAACAAGCATAAATCACCTTTGAAAGCAAAGGCGATTCATTGCAAACAAATCCGTTTAGAGCAAATCAATTTTCTGAGAAAGCCTCATCATCGTCATCATCTACTTGTTTTAGATGAATGTGCTTGTAGCCTAACTTAATTTCAAATTTATCACCCTCTTTTAAACCCATTGCTTGAGTATAGGTAGAACCAATGACAATTTGACCATTTTTATGGACACTTACTTTATAAGTAGGTTCACGACCACGACCATCTTTTGCTCCTTCTGGATCGAGAGGAACTCCTTTAGCAGCAAGCACTGCATCATAAAAATCTGTTAAATTTACTCTCGTTTGATTGTCTTTAGTGGTAGTGTAATATCCGCAGCGTTTTGCTGTTTCTCTTCTTGGTAAGTGGGAAAGCTCTTTTACTTTTTGAAGTAATGCTTTTCCTGTTAAAGGAGCAGTTGCAATTTCACTCATTTTTTTCTAAATCTTCCTTTGATTTTTTTGAGATTGCCAATTAAATATATCAGATATAATTGACATTATAAAAAAATATACCGTTAAATATCTATATTGTCACTTTTTTTTTTATAGTTAGGATTTTTTTAATAAAATTGCTCAGAAAAAATATTAATAATAGATTTAAATACAGCAACTCAAGATTATCTGCTTAGGCAGTTTTTTGGAGAGACTATTTTCTTCAAAGATTTGTTCTAGGGTCATGAGCTAGGGTAAGATAAAATTTTAATAATCAATGCTAAATTAGAATTACAATATCTGATTACCTTGAAATTAATTTTGTCTTAAATAAGCTTAACCAGGAAGTGGGGTAGGATTTTAGGCTAAGTTCGATTAGAGAAATTTTAGCCAATAAAATCTGATTAATCTAGATTCTGATTTGGCTTAAACACAGCTTTACTCTGAAAAAAATGGCTAACTCAATACAACCACCAGACTATTGGTCTAAAAATTGTTAAGTCAAATTTAGGTAAAATAATAGAAAAATTTAGTCAATACTTAACCGATAGGTCATCTTGCTATAAAATTGGATTAATTGAGATATAATACTCAAAAATCATAACTATAGAGTAATTGCAGACTTAAGCTTTAGCTATTATCTATTCTCTATCTCTAACTTGATAAGAAAAGCTAAATTATTAACCGATAAGTCTTGCAACTTTAGCAAGTTACGTGAGTAAGCAAAAAAAAGCATCTCTTGATTTTAAGCCATCTAATCTACTAATCTTAACAAGCGTGAGAGTTTGCTGATAATTCGCGAGAGATTCGCTCCTAAAGTTCGCGATCGCATCATAGAAAAAAATCTATTATAATCTCAAGTTATTATAGGGCTATTGATTTTTTTAAAGGTAATAATTGCAACAGTTAGTTAGTTTGTGAGAAATTAAATCTGACTAAATAAAAGCCTAGTCTCGCTAAACGGTTAAAATTACCTCTTACAAAGCTTAAAAAATAATTCATTAATTGTAATCTTGCGATTTAGACGTAACTTGTTGCGCTCAATTTCAGTTTTTTGTTACTAGAAGTGTAACGGGATTTGAGTTTAATTCTTTCAGCAGAGATACTAAAACAATTAGTCATCAAGATGGATAAGGTTCTTGGTTATTTGCTCGAGAACAAAAACTAGATTGACTAAATCACAATAGTTTATTGATGATCGATTGCCATGTTTTTAGAAGATGCACGGGATTATCAACTGATTTTTCTGAGTTTATTTTTGTTTTTAGGTCTTAATACTAGAGATTGGACTTTACATTTTAATATTATCTTAGTTACGATCGCTAGTTGTTTGCTTGCTCAATGGTGTTTATCATCATGGCAAGAATATCGTAAGAAAATTCTAGATAGTTATCCAGTCACAATCAACTGTTATTCTGCAATTATTTTTAGTCCTGTAGTGGTTTCTTCCTTACGTAGTGGCTTAATTACAGCATTAGGGCTTTGCTTATTATTACGAACAAATCATTATTCTACGATGATGTTAGCCGGATTTGTTGCGATCGCAAGTAAATTTTTATTTCGTCATGGCAATAAGCATTTTTATAATCCTGCTAATTTTGGCATGATTGCTGCCCTAACTTTTACTGATGATGCTTGGGTTTCACCAGGACAATGGGGAACAGATTGGTGGTATTTGTTATTCTTTGCTGGTGCAGGAGGGTTAGTTCTGAAGCGAGTTGGACGTTGGGATACTTCTGTCACTTTTTTGTTAACCTACACCAGTTTAGAAGCAATGCGTAATTGGTGGCTTGGTTGGAGTTGGGATGTTTGGCGGCATCAATTAAGTAGTGGTAGCTTATTACTCTTTGCTTTATTTATGTTAACTGACCCGCGTTCAATACCCAATGCTCAAAACAGTCGGATACTTTGGTCTGTAATAATTGCCATTGTTAGTGTGGTATTGAAAGATTGGTTTTATCTCTCAACTGGTATTTTTTGGGCATTATTTTGGTTAGCACCTTTGACCATTGTATTCGATGAAATTTGGTCAGCACCAAGATTTGTCTGGAAATCTAAACCAGAATTATTAATTTGATTTATTGCATCTGTTCTTTCTTTAGTTGAAAAAAGATAGAAGGCAGAAGCTATTACTTTTGCAAAAAATTCATAGTAAAGGAGATGTGGTTGTGAAAGCAATCCGAATTATTTTAACTGGACTTTTAGTTGGGGTAATATTTTTAGCTGGAATTGAACCGGCATGGGCTTTTTGTGGTTTTTATGTCGCAAAAGCAGACACTAGTTTATATAATCGTGCGTCTCAGGTGATTATTGCTAGAGATGGCAACAAAACCGTTCTCACCATGGCAAATGATTATCAAGGAGAAGCACAGGATTTTGCTTTGGTTGTACCCGTACCTGTAGTTTTAAAACAAGAACAAGTTCATCTTGGTGAAGCCAAAATACTCAGTAGATTGGATGCTTTTAGCGCACCTCGATTAGTAGAATATTTTGACCCCGATCCTTGTCAAATTTTTATGTATGAAAGAAATGATGCACTTGGCTCATTTCCACAAGCAGCACCTTCAACTAGTGAATTTAAACGCAACAATGCTTTAGGAGTCACAGTAGAAGAACAATTTACTGTAGGAGAATATGATTTTGTTATTCTGAGTGCCAAACAATCTGATGGACTGGAAACATGGTTAATTGAGAATGGCTACAAAATCCCCCGAGGGGCAAAGAAATTGTTGCAACCATACATTCGTCAGCAGATGAAATTCTTGGTAGCTAAAGTAAATCTCAAAGAATATAACCGCCAGGGATTTGAAAAACTGCGACCCATTGCGATCGCTTATGAATCTCCTAAGTTTATGTTACCAATTCGCTTGGGTATGATTAACGCTCAATCTGAACAGGATTTAATTGTTTATTTGCTTTCTCCTCAAGGACAAATTGAATTAACTAATTATCGTACCGTCAAAATTCCTTCGGATGTTAATGTTCCTGAGTTTGTCCAAGCCGAATTTCAGGATTTTTATCAAGCGATGTTGCAACAATCTTATCAACGAGAAAACAAACAAGTTGCTTTTGTAGAATATGCTTGGAATATGAATAGTTGCGATCCTTGTTCCGCTGAACCTCTTAATTCTGAAGAGTTAAAACAGGCTGGTGTTTTTTGGCTCGATTCTAATTTAGCTAATAATGTATTTATTACTCGTCTTCATCTACGCTACAGTCGCGATCGCTTTCCTGAAGATCTTCAGTTTCACACTACCGCTAATCAAGAGTTTTTTCAAGGTCGTTATGTAATTAATCATCCTTTTACAGGCAAAATCAGTTGTCAAGCAGGCAGGCAATATCAAAGAAATGTCAGAACTAGACAGCATCAAGAAGCAGAGAATTTAGCCAGGTTAACCGGTTGGAACCTCCAAGAGATTTTAAAGCAAATTAAATTTGTAGAATCCAATTCTGTTCCCTGGTGGCATAATTTGTGGAATTGAATATCTTTCAATTCTTATTTCTGATTTCGTAAATGATGAACTAATGCTTGCAATCCCAGACGATAACTTTCTACCCCAAAACCACTAATTTGACCGATCGCAATCGGTGCAATATAAGAATGATGGCGAAAAGCTTCTCTTTGATAGATGTTACTTAAATGAACTTCTACGGTAGGCAGTTTAACTCCTGCCAAAGCATCTCGAATAGCGACGCTGGTATGGGTATAAGCTCCTGCATTAATCAAAATACCTTGAGACTGTTCTCTAGCTTGATGAATAGCGTCTACCAAGACACCTTCGTGATTTGACTGCAAGCAACTTACTTGTACTTGCAGCCTGTTTCCTTCTTCTACTAGATAACGATCTATTTGCTCAAGAGTAACAGAACCATAGATTTGCGGTTCTCGCAGTCCCAATAAATTTAAATTAGGGCCATGTAAGACCAAGATCTTTTCCTGAGACAATATTTTTGCTAACCAATTTAATAATTAATTAACGATAACGACCGCGATGAGGCTCGTTTACTGGTACTGGAATAGGTTCCGCTTCTGGTTCAGCCTCTGGTCCTAAAAGGATTTCGATTAGCTTTTGCGCCCATTCTTTTAATTTCTCAAGCAAGTTTTCTAAATAGTCCATCAAACTGACGACTCCTACAAAATACTTTTTTTATATCTACATCTTTAAGCTATTTTGCTTTTTTGACCTCTACCCGAGGGTTTATTCGTGGTTTTGGTTTATTTTGACTATAATTGCTCAAAAAAAATTTGGACAATTATTTTCATTATTTTGCTTAATATTTAGACTAACATAGGTTCGCAATCTCGGATAATTTCTCTTCTATTAATCACGATAGATCCTGAGCCAAAAAATTTCTAGTACTATGATTATTAGTTTTTAAGTTTACTGACCAATTTTTTGCCAAAATCAAGAATTTTATGTGATTGCGGTCTTAAAAACCACGACTGCAAACTGTAAGCGAACTTTCAGCTTGGTAAAATTGACATCTTTTTATTTACTTTCTGGATTAATAACCTTATTTGAGCTATTTAGTATAACTTGCAAAATCATAATCAGGACATTAAATAAAACTAAAAAACCTAAAGTCGCCAAGATGTCAACTAAAAATTATGATACTTTAAAGCAAGGTAAAGATAAATTAAGAAAATTAAAATCTGTCTGCCCAATTATAATTACTATACTTATTTGCCTGTGACCTCTTCTACTTCTAATTACTCCCTCGAAAAAGCCGAGTTGAGCCTACCGTTATCACAAAACCCAGAACGTCAAGCCTGGTTGGTTTTTTTGGCTGCTTCTTTTTTAGTTTCTGTTCCAGTATTTTTTCAAGCACCTCTAGTTAGGCTGTTCCCTTGGTTTAGTCTTTGGCTAACTGTAGTTTGGGTAATTTTGGGTGCAATTCTTTATCGACGACAAAAAACTCGTTATTGGGGAGATTTGTTGTTAGGGTTTAGTTGGAGTTGGTTAGCAGGCTCAATTTATTGGGGTTGGTTAAGATATGAACCCTTAATTCATCTTCCAATCGAATCGATTGGTGTACCTTTTGCTATTTGGTGTTTGTGGCGAAGATGGGGATTAATTGGTAATTTATTTTATCTTGGCTCATTATTAGGCACTGGGATTACAGATTCATATTTTTATTTAACAGATTTGATTCCCTATTGGCGGAAATTAATGACAGTAGAACCTAGTTTAGCCTCGCCAATTTTACATCAAGCCTTAGCTCAGATGCAAACTCCTTGGGGTATTAGTTGGGCGGTAGTACTCGTCAATATTTTGTTAGGTTTTAGCTTTTGGTCTTTACAAAAAAGTCAGCATCATTGGTGGGCATTTGCAGGAGCAGTATTGAGTACAATCTTAGTTGACAGTCTCTTTTGGATTGCTGCTTGTTTCGCCTAATCAGGTTTTTGTATGACTTTTAGTAGGGATTCTGCTGTTGATAATTTGAAATCGATTAGTTTCAGGAATTTCTTAACCAATGAAACTACACTTTATATTTTTAAAAGATTATTACAAGCAATACTGACACTTTTTTTAGCCTCGGCTCTCAGTTTTGCAATTATTCAACTTGCTCCTGGGGATTATCTTGACACTCTTAAAGGCAATCCTCAAATATCACCTGAAAGATTAGCAGAGTTGAAGCAACAATTTGGTTTAGATCAACCTCCAATAATTCAGTATTGGCGTTGGTTAGTTAGAGTTGTTACTCGTTTTGATTTTGGCACAAGTTTTGTTTACTTTCGACCAGTCTCTTCGTTATTAATAGAAAGGATACCTGCAACTCTGTTACTCGCGATCGCATCAATTATCATCACTTGGGCGATCGCTATTCCGTTGGGAATTGTAAGTGCGGTTAAACAAAATACTTTGATTGATAAGGTACTAAGAGTTTTAAGTTATTTAGGTCAAGGTTTTCCCAGCTTCATCACTGCTTTGGCTTTGTTAAGCATAGCGCAAAATACCTCTCCATTGTTTCCTGTCGGAGGAATGACCAGCATTAATCGTGCCGAATTATCTCCTGTTGGTAAAATACTTGATATCGGTTGGCACATGATTTTACCGACTTTGGCACTAAGTATTACCAGTTTTGCAGGACTACAACGTCTAACCAGAGGACAATTACTCGATGTGCTTAGACAAGATTATATTCAAACTGCTCGCGCCAAAGGATTACCAGAAAATAAAGTTCTTTATGTTCATGCCTTACGTAATGCGATTAACCCTTTAATTACTTTGTTAGGGTTTGAATTTGCTAGCTTACTCAGTGGTGCATTTATTGCTGAATTTTTCTTTAATTGGCCTGGTTTAGGTCGTTTGATTTTGCAAGCAGTCCAAGCTCAAGATTTGTATTTAGTCATGGCAAGTTTAATGATGGGTGCAGCGATGTTGATTATTGGTAACTTACTCGCTGATTTATTATTAAAAGCAGTCGATCCAAGAATTAAATTGGAAGATTTGAAATAAAAATTTGTCTTTTGTCCTTTGTCATTAGTCGTTCGTTTTTTGTAATAACTAATGATTAAGGTAAGGGCAATTCGTGAATTGCCCCTACTTACTAATAACTCATGATTAATAACCAATGACCGATCAGATCAATTATGTAATTCGTTCCAAAGTAGATGGTAAATATTTAGTAGCTCGCTTGCAGGAAGATGAAGATCGACCCGAAGCGACTTATTTATTGTTATTTAAAGAAGATTATGATGCTTTGAGTTATATCAATACTCATGGTCAGGATTTACGCGATCGCTTGATGGTAGAATCTACCTCTGCTAATCAATTAAAAGGATTACTCAAAAGATGGGGTTATCAAGGAATCGCTTTGGTTGAAGATCCTTTACTACCCACTATTCAATTTATGCTTTCAGAAGATTAATCTTGACTTAGAGAGAAAAATAAACCCGTCCTATAAGGACGGACTTTAACACCAAATATTTTGGGAATTAATAGATTTAAGCTATTTTATTAGCGTAAATATTTAACTGTAAATCCATACCAAGCTGTAAACTTTCTTCTACTAAAGGGTTTTGAGGGCAAAATTGCGTATGGATATAATATCTAAAACCAGAATCAGATAACTTTTCTAAAATCTTTCCTAGTGTTTGTTCTGTATCTCTAAAAGAATGATATTCAATGAACAGTTGTGAGACATTATCCAGTTTATCTCCATCGCAAATAACTTCTGTTTCGGCACCTTCTATATCAATTTTCAGAAAATCTACAGGGTCTTCAAGCAACTCATCAAGTTTAATACATTCGATTTCAAACTTAGCTTGAGAATCTTCTAGAGGATGTATTCTTCCCCCATCAGCACCTTCACTAAAAAAATCAATCGTGCCAGTGTCTTTGGAGACAGCTTTATTTAATAAAGTAATATCTTCATAGTTAGCACACCTAACATTAGACTCTAAAATACTAAAGATATTAGGGTCAGCTTCGACTGCAATAATATTAGATTGAGGATAAATTTCTTTAAAATATAAAACACTTGTTCCATAATTTGCGCCACAATCAACTATTACTGGAGCTTCTGATGAAGAATTAAATTTATATATTTGATCGATGAATATTTCTCGATAACTATGAAAGAAGGAAAATGAATCGGCTATTTTAAAATCATGTCCAAGTAATTGAACTTTTTTTTTCTGATATCTAGGCTGTTTTTCTAACTTTTCATCAGAAAATTGGGTAGAAACCCCGTCCTTAGTGTTCACTGTGAAATAGG
>CAZLUP010000062.1:0-22990 GCA_964562685.1 uncultured bacterium | reverse complement strand
AAATTCACATTTTTTGCCAATAAAAATTTAAATAATTGATATTTTGTTGAACTATTTAGTTATGCCCAAAATAAAATACACTTAATTTAAGCTCATCACTCCTTGTTTTTGGGTAGAGCAACCACGATTATAGGTTTACTTAAATTAAAACGCCCACCACTCAGTTTGAGCTTTGCGTCTTGTTAAAATCTTCGCTTCACAGGTTAAATAAATCGAGCTAAATTACTGTAAAAAAAATAGTGTCATACTGAGTGAAAAGTTCAGAATGACACTATTTAACTCTCAAAGAGTAGCAGTTATTTTTTAAATCTAATTAAATATTTAAAATGCTTAAGATTTGGGTAATTGATACTGCCCAACAATCCGTTTAGCATATTCAGGAACATGAGCGTCTAATTTTTCGGGATGATTGCGTTTTACATAAAGATAATTGCGCGTAAAATGAGAATCAATCGAAAAACGAGCGTATTCCAAACCTTTTGGTCCAATTTTTTCGATTACTACACCCATCATTTTGGCTGCCCACATCGGGAGAGTTACCGCTTTGTCATAGGCAGGGATACTTTGTTGTACGGCTTGTTTGCGATCGCCCTGGGACATTACTGGTTGAGTATCTAATTGATCTTTGACTAACTCCAGCATTTCTTTACCTGTTTGGTTACGAACCACAATCCATTGCCAACCAAACGGCGCGCCCATATAACCAACCACTAAATCTGCCAGAGAATTAACATAATCAAAGCAACTCATACAAGAAGGGGCAAACACATCTTTTAACTGATTGGTTTTTAAGCCAAAAAACGGTACTTTTTCAATCGAACCGTCTTCATGTTTGAAGTGAACGCGAAAATCTTGCATGAACTCGTAATGAACTACAGTATCGGGCGATTTACTCGTAGTTTCTAAAAATTTTTGTAACCCCTCACGGGTAACATTATCCACACAAGGAGTACCTAAAACGTAGAGTTTTTCTAACCCTAATTCTTTCTCTACTGCCCGCAAAGCTTGAATTTGACAGCCTACCCCAATCACTAATAACCGCTTCATCCCCGACTGTTCGATTTGTTCGAGAACTGATAAGTTAGGAGAAAGAGTTGGTTTATTGACCCTGGCTGCTAAAATTTCTTCAGGAGTGGTCGCGATCACTGGCTTGGGTTGAAATCGATCTTCCTCGGTATTTTGTACGCAAACTACCCCCTCAACTAAACCACGAGTGAGCATCTCACAAGCAATAGTACTAACAATTCCTGTCCATTGCGCCCCTGTAATTGGTTGTTGTTTTCGGGCTGCCATCATTTCCTGGTGTACCCCAAAATACCAATCATCCTCATTATCTAAATTTCTACTGCGCCCGTGAGCTTGTGCTTCTAATTCGGCTACTTGTTGATTGAGAAAAGCACAGGCTTCTTTGACATAATGAATGTAATAAGTGTCGCACAGTCCACATTCGCTACACAGTTCTTTCGCAGGACGACGACTACCAGGTTTGAGGGCTTTGGCTTTTTTATGAGGAATAACCGAGGTCATATTAATTGGGTTGGCTCAATAAACTTTTTCTCTAATATTTGTTCAGATTACGGCAAGAACGAGGTTGAAGGTCAAGAATTGTCAAGAAATGTAATGATTGTTTCAGGATTAAATCATCGTTTAAGGTAGGCAAAATTTTGCCCACCTCAAAACATTTTTTTGAGATTATCTAGCTAACTACAGAAAGAATATCTTGAGCATGAGAGCTAGTATTGACATTGGCATCAACATGAGTAATCTTACCTTCACCATCAATAATGTAAGTTACTCGTTTAGCATATCCACCGCCGTCAACATCATAAGCTTTAGTAATAGCACCATCACTATCTACAAGTAGTTTAAAAGGTAACCCATATTTTTCTTTAAACTGTTTATGAGAAGCTTCGTCATCCCTACTAACTCCTAAGACTACCATGTCTTTATTTTGGTATTCTTCATAGTTGTCACGAAAGCTTTGAGCTTGTTTAGTACAACCAGGAGTATCATCTTTAGGATAAAAATACATCACTACGACTTTGCCTTGGAAATCAGATAAAGAAACGGTATTTCCTTCATCGTCCGTAGTTGTAAAGGATGGTGCAACGGTTCCGACTGCTAAAACCATAGATATTTTTCCCTAAATTAAACTGATTTTCGATTTTAAACTTTAACGTAATTAGGGTAATTGGGTGTTAAGAAAGCGCAGGTTTTTGATTGTTATTATTGGTGAGAAACCATACAGTATTTTCCATACAAGGTATTTTCCATACAAGTCGAACAGAGATCAGCTTGGTTACACTCGGTTTTTGTTGCTGTACCTTGCTAACTAATCGTCCTCTTCTCCAAATAAGGGATTGAAATCTTGTTGAATATCTGCCATTGCACCAGAAATTTTAGGTTTCAGAATTATTGTAGACTTTGACAAAATGATCTAGAAGACTAAAAGCTGCTTTAGTTCTATTGGTTTGTTTTTCTTCGGACTCTTTGGGGATATTGTTAGCAACGGTTTTCGATTGTTCGACCATAACTCTCAACTCCTTTGATTAGAAATGGGATTGTTTAATTTAATCGCTTTAATTCTTAAAAAAACTGTAGAAGCGCTCTCGGTTTCGCCGAAGCGCAGAGCGGACAGCTTCGCTGCGCAGAAGGCGACCGCGTTTGAACTAGCTTTTAACTAATTAAATAATCTCTAAGTTTGATTAAAACAACCTTTTATGGGATGTGGATAAAGGTTTTATGAGAAAAATTTCATTAAACAAAAAGCTCTTGTTTTCGCGCTATTACACCAATTATAAAAAGCAAAGCTTTGAGACATGGGTGAAAGATGTGACGACCGAATCAATGTTTAGAGGCCAGTATAGACGTAACATTTTAAGTCTGTACAGAAGACAGTTTTTACTTATTACTTATTACTTATTACTTATTACTTATTACTTATTACTTATTACTTATTATTTTTTTTGATATTTACCAAGGTAAAATATTACCATTCCAACCCAAAAACTTACCACTATCATTCAAATTCAATTTTGATAGTACAACCAATAATTGATTGACAGTTCTTTCTACAGTAAACAATTTTTCTGGAGGAACATTTTTTTGAAAAGGTTGAGAAAGTTCAGTATCGGTTGTGCCTGGATGAAGAGTAACAACAATAGTTTGAGGGCATCTACGACTATACTCAATGGCTACTGTTTTCATAAACATATTTAAGGCTGCTTTAGAAGCACGATAACCATACCATCCTCCTAATTGATTATCACCAATACTACCGACTTTGGCAGAAATAGCAGCAAAAATACTAGGTTGTTTATGTCGCAATAAAGGTAATAAATACTTAGCTAATAAAACCGAACCAATACTATTAACTTGAAAGTATCTGATTAAATGATCGGGGTCAATTTGTTTAAGACTTTTCTCGGGTTGTAATTTATCTTCGTGAAGAATACCAACACAATTAATTACTAAATGAAGTTGAGTTATTTCTGAATTAATTCTGGCTACGACTGTAGCTATTTGTGATTCATCGGTAACATCTAAACCAAGAGTAACTAATTGATCTCCAAATTGTTCAGCTAAAGAGATTAATTCAGTTGCAGATTCTCGCGTGCGATAGGTAGCATAAATTTTAGTAATTCTAGAATCTAATAATAACTGACGCACAAAACCCAGACCGATACCTCGACTAGCACCAACAATGAGAACATTAAGATAGTCAATTCCAGCTAAAAGAGTCATGAAGATCAAATTTTATGTTTAAATTTTTATTGTCTCCGCTCATGAGTCAAGGAATGAGGCACTTCTAACCCATTAGCTTCCATTAAAACCCGATCGCTCATAATTGTAGCAGGCAAACCATCGGCTACAACAGTTCCTTGATTTAGTAGAATAACACGATCGCATACTTCTAAAATTAATTCCAAATCGTGGGAAGATATGATAATCGTCTCTGCCGAAGTTTTTAAAAAATCAATTAATCTTCGTCTTGCGCGTAAATCTAAATTAGCACTAGGTTCATCGTAGAGTAAAATTTTGGGACGCATAGCTAAGACTGATGCGATCGCTGCCATACATTTTTCACCACCAGAAAGTTGATAGGGAATTCTGTCTGCTAAATGACTAACTCCTGTTAAAGACAGTGCTTCGTTGACACGATGTTGTACTTCTTGAGGAGACAAACCCATGTTTTCTGGACCAAAAGCAATGTCATCCCTAACAGTAGGACAAAATAATTGATCTTCAGGATTTTGAAAAACTAAACCAATTTCTGAACGAAATTCTCCTGGTTTTACTAGGCGATTAAATAATTTGATTTCGCCATAGCTAGGAGTCATAACTCCACAAAGATTAAAAAATAAAGTAGTTTTTCCTGCTCCATTAGCTCCAATTAAGCCAACACTTTCTCCGAGACCAATTTTTAAGTTAATATCAGTTAAAGCTGCATAATTATGCTGATAATTAAAACACAAATTACTAACTTGTAATGCTGTAACATTCAATTGATCTTTGGAAAAAATTCTAGTTAGTTCTTTCATTCTACTTGAAGCGATAAAATAAAATCAGACTTCTAATAACTAATAGACAAAACTACTTCGGCTAAAACTAATAATAATGATAACGCCAAACACATCATCATAGCAGTAAAGCTATATCTATCTCTAGTGATATTTTTAATAGTTATTTCAGGATTTTTGGTTTTATTTTGATAACCATAACCTCGTAAAACCATGGCATGATAAACTTGCTGCGACTGATCGTAACTTCTAATCAATAAATTACCAGTTAATTGAGCTAAAACTTTTAAATTACGATAATTTAATTTTTTCTGATTGAATCCTTTTAGCTTGATTGCTCTTTGCATTGTTACTAACATATCACCCAGCTGTTCCAAATAACGATACGCCAATAAGGTCATATCTACCATAACGGAAGGAAGTCCCAAAGAGCGCATTGCTTTAATACTAGTTAAAAATGGAGCAGTTCCAAATAAAACCAAACTAACAGTTAAAATACAAAAAAAACGAACAGAAACTAAAAAAGTTGCTTGTAATCCTTCTTGTTTAATTGTTAACCATCCTAATTGCCAAATTACAGTATCTCCAGCTAAAAAAGGAAGTAAAATTACTACACTTAAAATAAACCAGCCAGGATAACGTAATCTAGAAATTAAAAAAGTTAAAGGTAATTTAGACAAACCATAAATAATACCGGCGATCAATAAAATAGCTGGTAATAAAACAATTTTTTGGACAAAAGCAAAAGCAAATATTAATCCTAATAAACCTACAATTTTATAGGTCTGTTGCCATTGGTGAATTGGGGAATTTAAATAAGCATATTGATCTAAAGCTAGCTTCATTACTCAATCACCCTTTAAGAATTTCGGGTTTAACTTTATCTAAAAACACAACCAACATCATCGTAAAAATTCCTTCTAATAAAGCTTGAATTAAATACCCAACCAAAGAAAACAAAATTAAGTTTTTTTCAGTTTGTACATTCAAATCTTGAGAAATATTAGTAATTGTAATGACGACGAAAATTAAGGCTGATAATCCTAAAGAAACTGCACCAGCTAAAGCAGCCAAAACTCTTGTCCACAATTGTTTTCTTTCATTAATACGATTTTTGAGTTGAAACAAATGATAAGCCAATAAAGCAGGAATTCCCATCATGGCAGCATTGACACCTAAAGTAGATAAACCGCCATGTTGAAACATAACTGCCTGAAAAAACAAGCCAATCAAAATAGCAGGAAAAGCATAATAACCCAGAATAGTCCCCATCATGCCGTTTAAGACTAAATGAAGGCTACTTGGTGGCAGAGGAATATGAATTAAAGAGGCGACAAAAAAGGCTGCTGTTAGTAGCGACGCTTTAGGAATTTGCTCGGTAGGATTAGTTGTACGGTTAATTTTGCGTAGACAATACCAAGTGACACCACCAGTAAGAGCATAACCAGCAATACAAAGACTTGGAGGAATAAAACCATCGGGAATATGCATTCAATTAGCCAAAAATAACAATTGCAAGTAGTAAAACGACATCCAAAACATCATTGCTGTGGTGCTTTTTTTCGAGTGAAAAATAAAGCTGTGCCGATAAATCCCCAAATACCAACCGCAGCCATTACTATTTTTTGTACAGGATTATAAATAGCATTACTAGAAGAAGCTAACTCTTGGGAATTATTTTTTTGTGTTTCAGAAGCTAAAATTGCATTTTCGGGAATCGTAATTATCTTGCCATGTCCGGCTTGACGTACTTTGACATCCCAGTTACCCGATTGTTCACTATCGGGGACAAAAACAAATTTTCCTGCTTGATTGGTTGTTCCTGTCAACCAAGGACGGCTAGGATCGTTAGGAGCATAAATTACTACTTGAGCATTACTCATCGGTGTACCATCATCGTAAGTAGCTTGAATTTCTAATGCTTGAGTGCGACTATAACCAATTTGCGCTCCGTGAGCTAAAATTTGCTTGCCATTTCCTAACATAGGCAATAAAACCATCAAAATTAACCAATTCCTCTTAGTCATAACTAATTGATTGCTATCAATTTAAAATTGTAGAGTTTTAATTCTAGAACTCTTGATTTTCCTCTAATTTCCTCAAGAATCTCAATTATTGGGATTTAATTGCACAATGTCCTTCTCCCACATGAGCCAATCCTGCGATCGCATTTTGCCATTTTTGATAATTTTCTGGAGATAATCTCTCTTGAAGTTGACTTTGATCGACTTCTAATTTTCCCGCTGTTGCTAACTCGGCTAAAGGTTGAAAACCTAATGCGTCTTGATTTAAAGCGTCTGTAGCTGGTGCCGATTGATCTCCGAATAAGTGATCGAAATGAAAGGTAGTTTCTAATTCTCCTGTTGCATCTGGTTGGACAATTCCTTTTCTTTCTTCTCCTACAAATTCACCGCAAACATATTCAACTGGATAATTAACTCCAATTAAAAAATTAATTGTTTGACCATCTTTTTCTGCTATTCCATCCATATAAATGGTTTGACCACTAGCAGGAGCATTTTGCGCCGAAACTAACTTCCAACTTGAAGCGTTATACATCCCTACAGGAGCTTCAGTTTGATTAACTACAATTGGTTCAGCTTCTGCTTCTCCTTCCGCCAAATCAACCGTTTTGTTTCCTTCCAAAAGAACAACTTCTTCTTGAGGCTGAATTTCTTGTTTTGTCTCTGGATCAAAAGGGGTTTCAGTTACATAAGCTTTGACATCCGCCAACGTCACATAAAGATGATTGAAATTGATTTGCCAGCCATCCTTAGACACAAAACCTTGACGGACAAAATCTTCACCATTTGCAACTAAAGTTAACATTCCTGTTTCAGCAGCAACCGCCTCAGTCTCATTTTTGTTAAGATTTGTTGACGGACTACAACTACTAAGCCAGGATGAAGCAAAAGCGAGCGCAATAATGATTGAGAATTTATTCATGCTGAAGTAAATAAATACACTACTACTCCTTAGTCTTCTAAATTACATCAGCCTTTTTCAATGCCCTCCTAGGGGATTTTAGCGACTTTTTTGCCTTTATTTAATCTTTTAAGAAGATTTGATGATTTAGTACAAAAGTTTGCCCAAAGCTTAATCATGAAAAGAAAATTTTTATCTGTGCCATTCTTCGTTAAATTACTTACAATGCCAAAGAGAGATTAATTAAAATTTAGTTCAAAGTTTCTTTACAATTTTCATGAATAAAAAGCATAATTCCTGCGAAAACTTCACCACATTTCCAACAATCGAAGCTAAAATCGGAAAGAATTATGTTTTTTTAGTTGAAAATACCCAAAGCCAAAATTGCTTAATTAAAACTAAGCTAAGGTAAGGGGAATTATTAGTGCTTACGCTTGGTTATGTGTTAGCACATTGATTAGATTGAGGTTGAGCCACAACCAAAGATAATTACAGTTAAATTTCACAAATTTACTGAAGGAGCAAGAGGAAAACGGCATGACGCAGGCAAATCAAGTACTAGCGACCATTGAAGAGCCAAAATTAGGTTGGGAATTACTAATTGATGAAGATGTTAATGATAACGAATTAGATGTAGAGCTAGAAGATTCAGAAACTATTAAAACAGCATTAACTTCTGCTCGTCGTGGAGAACGTGGTCGCAAAAAACCATACACAGAAGATTCGATTAGGATTTATTTACAAGAAATTGGTCGAATCAGACTTTTACGGGCAGAAGAAGAAATTGAATTAGCTCGGAAAATCGCTGATTTACTTGAATTAGAAAGAATCAGAGAGCGGATGGCAGATCGTCTTGATCGCTATCCTAGTGATGCTGAGTGGGCAGAAGAAGTTAACATGAGGCTGCCTGAATTCCGCCGTCGTTTATTCTATGGCAGAAGAGCAAAAGATAAAATGGTTCAATCTAACCTGCGTCTGGTTGTCTCAATTGCCAAAAAATATATGAATCGCGGTTTATCCTTCCAAGATTTAATTCAAGAAGGCTCTTTGGGTTTGATTCGAGCAGCCGAGAAATTTGACCACGAGAAAGGTTATAAATTCTCTACCTATGCGACTTGGTGGATCAGACAAGCAATTACCAGAGCGATCGCAGATCAATCTCGGACAATTCGTCTTCCTGTCCATTTATACGAAACAATCTCTCGAATTAAGAAAACGACCAAACTCTTATCTCAAGAAATGGGACGTAAACCTACCGAGGAAGAAATTGCCACTCGGATGGAAATGACGATTGAGAAGCTAAGATTTATCGCTAAATCTGCTCAATTACCTATTTCTTTAGAAACGCCTATTGGTAAAGAAGAAGATTCTCGTTTGGGCGATTTTATCGAAGCTGATGGTGAAACTCCAGAAGATCAAGTCTCGAAGAGTTTGTTGCGAGAAGATTTAGAAAATGTGCTTGATACTCTAAGTCCTCGGGAACGAGATGTACTCCGCTTACGTTATGGTTTAGATGACGGACGAATGAAAACTTTGGAAGAGATTGGTCAGATCTTCAACGTTACTCGTGAGCGTATTCGTCAAATTGAGGCTAAAGCTCTGCGTAAATTACGTCATCCAAACCGCAACAGCATCCTTAAAGAATATATTCGTTAAGCGAATTTAATTAAATCTATCCCGAGTCTTAGATGTCAAATTTCAATCATAGTTGAAGTTTAATGGGGCTTAGAAGCATCTTAACCACAGTGTCTTCACGTTTAGATGATAGCCCCTCTTCTAGTAACTATTTTTGATTAGATGAGTTGATTACTCATTTGTCTGTGACCTATTTAAATTAACAATGGAAATTGTTTTAGCTCATTGGCAACATCTTGAGGAAGTGTCGAGGTTGTTCGATCAGTATCGCGTTTTTTATCAGCAACCCCTCAAATCTGGAAGCAGCGACAAAGTTTCTTCAAGAGCGTTTTTAGAACAATGATTCCACTATCTTTTTGGCATCTGATAGAGGAAAGATGGTTGGGTTAATCCAACTTTATCCTAGTTTTTCTTCAGTAGCGATGAAGCGAGTCTGGATTTTGAATGATTTATTCGTACAAGAAGCTTGTCGGAAGAAAGGGGTTGCCAAGTTGCTCATGAGTGCAGCAGAGGATTTTGCCCGAAAAACAGGAGCAGTCCGAATCGTTTTAGCAACACAAATTTCTAATGTTGCAGCACAGTCCCTTTATAAATCCCGTGGTTATACTAAAGATCAAGAGTTCGATCACTATACGTTACGTTTATAGCAACAGGAAAAAAAAGTTGATCTAACAATACACTAATCAATCCCATCAACTATTTAGAATCAAATTGTTGAAAGATTTTACTACTTAACCAACTTACAATTGCGCCCAGAAAAAGGATACCAATTGCAGGATTAAATAAAGGTTGCCAGAGTTGATACCAAAGGTCAAAACCAAGCGGTACACCCAGAGAACGACCTAAAACAGCGATCGCAAACCAAATAAAACCAAAAATTACCAGAAAGACATCCGCAATTAAGAGACGATTTAACCAAGTTAAAAATTGTTCTTTCATTGGCTTAGTTATCTTGTTTGGAAACTCTACTGTTTTATTTAATTTACTACAATTGGTAATCCTCTCTTCGCTGAATTTTTAATTAAAAGCGTCTAAATCTAGAGATTTAGAGCCACCTTTTTGCAACTCCAACAAAACCTCTTTTAATTGAGTCCAGACTAAAGCACCAGTACCAATTGTCAAAGGAAGACTTACACCGTAAGCGGAAATTGGTCCGAAGCCAAATATCAGTAAACCACCAGCTAAAAATACCCAAATTCCTAAACAGATGCCCCAATAGCTGAATCTTATATCAAATCCTTCTAATTTATACAAATTTTGGTCAGTAAGATTTTTAGACCATTTTTGCATTCTTTGTTGCATTTGAGTTTGAAAAGTCAAACCAGAGGTTACGCCGATAAACAGTCCGAACAAAATTATTAAAAATGGTGGTTGGGGAAAGTAGTACATATTTACACTTATTGCTAAACAAATAGGAATATATCCCTAATTACTCTAGCTTGAACTGATTGCTGTGGGAATAATTGCTGCAACTCTTTCTACCGAAATTTCTCGAAAACTACTAAGAGCAAAATCAAAGATTTTCTGAGGTTTTAATTCATCTTTAACTAATCCCCAAAGACGCTGAACTTCTTCTGTATGCAATCTTTCGTCTTCTGTCAAAGCCAGTAATAATTGCTGACGCAAATATCTACCTTCTTCGGAAAGAAGATATTGTAAACCTAGTTGTGCAGTAGGTAACAAATCAAAGGCTTCATCCGCTCTGGCGATCGCAATCATGTTTTCTAATCTTTCCCACTGAAATTTGCCGTCTTTGATTAAAACTTCTAGCAACCGTTTTCTGAGTTGGGGTGATTCTCCAGTTAATAATCTCCTCGAAACATAAGGATAGGAGACTTCAACGATTTTAAAGTTGGGATTGAGACTTAAAGCCAAACCTTCCTGAGTAATAAGAGAACGAATAATCAACGCAAATTTGGCAGGAACACGGAAAGGATAATCATACATCAACTCCGAAAACTCATCAGTAATCGTTTTGAAGTTAAAGTTGACTACACTTTCTCCCATCGCATTACCTAAAACTTGTTCTAAAGCAGGAATGATTGGATTGATATCTGTATTAGGAGTGAGAAAGCCTAATTGAACAAAATCTCGGGCTAAAGCTTGATAATCCCGATTAATCAGTTGAACGACCGCACTTGCTAAAGTTTCTTTGGTTTCTTCTTCCAACTGATCCATCATGCCAAAATCAATAAATGCCATTTTCCCATCGAGAGTAGCAAAAAGATTACCAGGATGAGGATCGGCATGGAAAAAGCCAAATTCTAATAGCTGACGTAAGCCTGAAGTGACACCAATTTTGATTAATTTATCAGCATCCAAACCTGCTGCTTCAATGGTAGCAAGATCTGTTAATTTAATTCCGTCAATCCACTCTAAAGTTAAAACACGCTGACCAGTATATCGCCAATAAATCAAAGGAACTTTGACATCTAAATCCCCTTGAAAATTAGTAGCAAATTTCTCAGCGTTTCTGGCTTCGTTAAGATAATCAATTTCTTCAAAAAGTTTAATCCCAAATTCATCCACAATCAAAGTGAGATCGTGACCTAAATTGAGTGGTAACCAAGGTGCTAACCAAGCAGCCATCCAACGCATTAGATAGAGGTCTAAAGCCAACATTGGTCGTAAATTGGGACGTTGTACTTTGACCGCTACTTCCTCTCCACTATGTAAAACAGCGCGATAAACTTGACCTAAACTAGCTGCTGCGATTGGATTATCAGAAATTTCTCGGTAGGCTTCCCTAACGCTATAGCCTAATTCTGATTCAATAATGGCAAAAGCAGTCTGATTGTCAAAAGGCGGGAGTTGGTCTTGTAACTTAATTAATTCATTCAGAAAATCCTTACGGATTAAATCTGGTCTAGTTGATAAGGCTTGTCCAACTTTAATAAAAGTAGGGCCTAATTTTGTGAGCAACTGACGTAATTCTGTAGCGCGTCTAAGTTTGTTTTTCTCGATCTGCTTAGTCCATTTATCCCATTGTAAATGAAGGAGAAAAATGCCAAAAAACCAGATAATTTTGATGCCACGCCAGAAAATTAACCAAGGTCGGTAGCGATAGTATTTTGCGATCGCTTGAGGATCGTATTTGATTAAAATGTTTTTTTCTTGTCCTTCGATATAAGAATCAGTTTGATGAGGATTCACGAGTTTTGTTCTTATCCCTCGCTGCTCGACTGTAGTTTGCTTAATTAGTAATTTTAGTATACAAAAATACAAATTACTTAATCTAGTATTTTCTCCTAATTTACCTTTTATTAACAAAGATTGATGAGATTTTTCTGTTAAGTTTTACTTAATTTTTCTTCAAAATTTAATTTGATTAGGAAATAACTGCAACTTGAAGCATTTCTTGAGGAGTAAGATGAGGATAAATTACTTGACCATCACGAAACCAGATAATTCTTTCAGTTTGACGAGCTACTTCTGGTTCGTGGGTAACCATAATTACAGTGATACCGCTGCTATGAAGTTCCCCAAAAATATTTAATACTTCTTGAGTTGTCTTCGAGTCTAACGCACCTGTCGGTTCATCTGCCAGGAGTAATAAAGGTCGATTGACAATAGCACGAGCGATTGCAACTCGTTGTTGTTGTCCGCCAGAAAGTTGATTGGGTTTGTTGTTTAAACGATTTTCTAAACCTACTTTAATTAAAGCTTCCAAGGCGCGATCGCGTCTTTCTGAATATTCTACACCAGCATAAACCATTGGCAGCATCACATTTTCTAAAGCAGTCATCTGAGGAAGAAGATGAAATTGTTGAAAAACAAAACCGATTTTACGATTCCGAATTGAGGCTAATTCTTCATCGGATAATCCAGAAACATCGACTTTATCAAGATAATATCTGCCAGCAGTGGGGCGATCTAAGCAACCGATAATATTCATGACGGTAGATTTTCCTGAACCAGATGCACCCATAATTGAACAGTATTCGCCTTGATGAATTACCAAATTGACTTTATCTAAGGCATGAACTGTGGTATTCCCACTACCGTAAATTTTTGCTACGTCTTCTAAACGAATGATGACAGGTTGATATTCTGATTTAGGCTTAATTTGGTTCATAAGTTATATAGGTCTAATCTAGTTGAATTTTAGGTAGATAAAAACTATCGAAAGTATTAGCAATAATAGCTATAGTTGCTAACTGAAACCAACAACAATATCTTTGTCAAACACAAACTTGCTATAGTCTGCTAAATTATTTATTCTCACCAAGTCAGGCAAATTCAAAATAACTTTAGTAACGACTGGTAATCAGGCGATTGCGTAAACTATTTATAATATTGCTATTAAAGAACACGCAACTTTTTGAGAAAGAACAGAAACTAATTATGTAGCTAGATATTTACGTGTAAAATTTGAGTATAAGTGAGCAAATTTTGAGCGGATAAATCTTGTCGAGCAACAGTTATGTGAGTAAAAATCAAGCCCTATACCAAGCAAGATTTTGTTAATTTTGTTAATGCGGATGGCGAGACTCGAACTCGCATGGCATAGCCACACGCCCCTCAAGCGTGCGTGTCTACCGATTCCACCACATCCGCGCTTGGGCATTTATAACTTTATCACATTTAAAATCGAATTAGTCAATTTTGCTGAGATTTAATTTGTCGAGATTCCATAATTTGGGTGAATTTTTGACGTTGTGAAGGAGTTAACACTTCTCTAATCGCTAAGAGGCTTTCAAAATTTAATTGATCTACTGTTTGGCGCAGTTGCAGAATCTCTTGATGTTTAGCGCGAATTAATTGAAGATCATCTTCTTTGATGAGTTTGACTAGCTCATCTTGTGCCAGGAACAGTTTTTGCTGTTGTTGATTAATTATAGTCTTGTAATCATTACTAATTTTTTGAATTTCCCTAATTTGCTCAACACTGAAATCTAATTGTTCGAGCAAGTTGTTGCTATGGTGAAATGGAATAGTGATTTGTGGCAAACGACGCTCAGAAAGGTTTAGTTGATTAATCTGACTACCTGAAAAAATTTGAAGTGAAGAGTTTCGGTAAGTAGCTGAGACTGGAAAACTATCAGCAGCTAAAAAAGCAGCAGAAGCAATCAGAGGAAAATAGCGCATCACCATAATTGACTTTTAGATTTCAAAATAATTAAGCCTAATTTTGCCATTATTTAACTGATGACAATGACAAATCTGAGTTGTTTTGAATAACTTCTTGAGTGGTATGGTTAGGGTAAATAGTATTTTCCCAACTATTAATTAAAAAGGTTTCTAATTCCTCACTATGATCTGTTATTAAAGGAGTAGTTTTGAATTCTTTAATAGCAAGTCGGTAACCATAAGGTTGTTCGCTATTAATTGCTAACAAGATACCGAATAAAAATATACCAGGAAAAAGCCAGACTAAAGGTTCGAGATGTTTATGTTCAGAAAAAGTTTTTTGATGTACTAGCTCAATTAATTCATCTTCAAAATCAGCTTTTGCTTGAGGGGTATAAGGTCGATTTTGCTTTAAAAAGTTAATAAGATTATGATCGTCATCTGATGGTAATTTAGTCATAATTTTAGTACCTAGGTAAAAAACTAGAGGCAGATATCTTGTTGTTGGAGAAATTTTTTGAGTGCATTTCTTGCATAAAATAACCTTGATTTTACTGTACCTTTAGGTATGTTCAAGATTTGGGCAATTTCTTGTTGAGGTAAGTCTTCTAAATCATGCAAAATTAACACTGCTCTATGTTCAAGACTTAAAGTTTGTAAACCTCTTTGAACTAAATCTTGATAATGTAAACGCATCAGGTCTGGTGTATCCTGAGAATTAGAAGAAGTTAGATTTAAGTTTGATTCATCGGAGTCAAATTTAGACTTAGTTTGATTAAGTTGTGGTTGAGATTTGGCTAGTTTTTTTCTGCGGTCGCTAGCAACATTCCAACTAATTCGATACAACCAAGTTGAGAAATAATTACTCTCTCGTAATTGAGGTAATCCTTTCCATGCTCTCAGAAATACTTCTTGGACTAAATCGTCTAGCATTTCTGAACCGCATAGCTGATAAAGGGTTGAACGAACACGCTGCTGATAACGGCGATACAATAAACGAAAAGAATGGCAGTCTCCTTGTTGACAGCCTTTAACTAATTGCTCATCTGTAATGGATTTTGTTTCTAGTTCTTTAATACTAGCTTGGTTGATGGCTAACACAACTGCCAATTCCTAACAAAAGTTTATTCTTCTTTTTAGACTGCAACAAAAACTAAAAGGTTCAATAGTTACTGTACAGCAAGCAAACTGAGGTTATCTATAATTGCTCGGCTCTCGTTTGATAGTTTGGTTTTTATTGATAGTTAGTGGCTATAAGTACTGGAAGTAAGGTTGATAAATTATTAATTTTGAATTTGAGAAAGTTTCAGTTACTGGAAATTAGGGAACAATTACTTTGTTAAGCACCAAATACTTCTAGAGATGAACTTCTCGGAAAGTTACTAGTATTTTTCTCTCATGAAATTATCTTTTTTTTTGAATATAGTTACATCAGTAATAATTATTATTCCCTATTTTCATCCAACTAAGGCTAATGCTGATGCTTGCTGTGATTTTAAAACTCCAGTGTCTTATTCTGCTGAACAAATAGCTAAAATTAATTATTGGACAGATTACTTTTTCTTCTTAATTCGTCCTGAACTTCAAGGAAAGCCTATTAAACTATCTCAACAACTATATCGTCGGGAACAAGCAGGAATTCGCTTAATTGTCAGAAAAATAATTGTATATGGTTGCTATTGGGAACGCAAAAACTATTATTTAGAAAAAATATCTTTAGAGGATCAACCAGAAAGAGATTACTGGCTGATCAGAGAAAATTATTTATTTGATGGTTTATATGCCCAATTAACTAATGCAATTTTTTATGCTCATCATCCAGAATTACCCAAACAAAAATCTAATTTTAAAAATCTCAATTGGGTAACTGAATGGAATAATATCCGTCATAATTTTGCTAATTATCAACAAGAAACCAATTTATTGTCTCAATTTATTCCTGTTTGTCAACCTAGAGATTTACGCGATCGCATAATTACATCAGAACAATTAAACCAACTAATTAATCCTAATTAATTTGGGTTGCCAACTATTCAATTTCTTGCACACAATAAAATAGTTCAATTAAATTTTTAAATTGTTAACCCTCATTGTGGTTGGTAATTCTTGATTATCATGACTATTTCCCCAAAAACAGAACAATCTTTGCCTCTACCACCTGGAAATTTAGGTTTACCCTTACTGGGGGAAACAATTAGTTTCTTTACCGACCCCGATTTCAATCAAAAACGATTAAAAAAATACGGTAAACTGTTTAAAACAAGTCTTTTTGGTCGTCCCACAGTAGTTATGGTTGGCGCAGAAGCCAATACTTTTTTATTTAAAAATGAAAATAAGTATGTAATTGCTACTTGGCCCAAAAGTACCAAAATATTATTAGGTTCAACATCTCTATCCGTACGGACTGGCGATTTTCATACTTCTCGCCGTAAATTACTGTATCAGGCTTTTCAACCAAGAGCTTTAGCTAGTTATATCCCCACAATGGAAAAGATTACACAAGAATATCTCAACAAGTGGGAGAAGCTCAACACCTTTACCTGGTATCCAGAATTAAGAAATTATACTTTTGATATTGCTAGCAGTTTGTTAGTTAGTACCGATGGTGGTTCACAAACGCCTTTAGGAGAATACTTTGAAGAATGGTGTGCGGGTTTATTTACTCTGCCGATTCCTCTTCCTTGGACTAAATTTGGTAAAGCATTACATTGTCGTAAAAAATTACTTGAATACATTGAAAATATTGTTGTGAAGCGTCAACAAGCAAAAAATCCAGGAGAAGATGCTTTAGGATTACTAATTCAAGCTAAAGATGAACAGGGAAATAGCCTCACCTTAGAAGAATTAAAAGACCAAGTTTTATTATTACTCTTTGCTGGACATGAAACCCTGACATCTGCCCTTGCATCTTTTTGTTTACTGACTGCCCAACATCCAGAAGTTTTACAACGACTTCGTGAGGAACAACAACAATTATCCCTTGCTTCTCCTCTCACTCTCGAAAATCTCAAACAGATGACTTATTTAGAACAAGTTATTAAAGAGGTAATGCGAATGATTCCTCCTGTTGGTGGTGGTTTTAGAGAAGTAATCGAGTCATTTGAATTTCAAGGTTATCAGATTCCCCAAGGATGGAGTATTCAATATCAAATCGCCCAAACCCATCAAGATTCAGAAGTTTATCCCGATAGCGATCGCTTTGATCCTGACCGTTTTTCCCCTGACAAAGCAGAAGATAAACAAGCTAGTTTTGCTTATATTCCCTTTGGTGGTGGTTTGAGAGAGTGTTTAGGCAAAGAATTTGCTCGTTTGGAAATGCGGATTTTTGCGTCGATGTTACTCAAAAATTATCAATGGGAACTATTACCAAATCAAAGCTTAGAATTAGTTACTATTCCCACTCCCCATCCTCGTGATGGACTAAAAATTAAATTTTCTTCTTTTGTCTCTAGTTCTTAAATAATATCAGGGGAGACAGTAAGCTCAAGGCAGTACCTTGCCCGTACACCAGTTACTCTTACCAATCAATAATCAACCAAAAACACTACTAACCAATAACTCTATCTGCGTTCATCTGTGTTCATCTGTGGACATCCATTCAACACTACCTTGACGCAAAATTTGCCATCCTGCTTCTGTCCATTGAGCTACTGTTGAAGGAAGTCCGCTACCCATTGGTTGATCTTCCTTAACACCTTCATCTTGAAGTACTAAAACATCTGGAAAATTATTCTCGATCTCCCTCATGGTTTCTAAAGGAGGTTTTCCAGAAAAATTAGCACTAGTAGTAGCTAATACCCCAGTTTGTCTTAAAACTTCTAAAGCGATCGCACTCTCAGGAATTCTGATGCCGATTGTTTTAGAGTCGGTAGGATTAATTGCCGAAGAAACTAAATTAGAAGCTGGTAACACCAGAGTTAAAGCCCCTGGCCAATATTTTTGAGCTATTGTTAACCAATTTGCCAATTCTGTTTCGCTGCCACTCAGATAGGGTAAAAGTTCTTCAATTGAGGCTGCCATTAAAATTAAAGGTTTAGTGGCAGGGCGTTGTTTGAGTTGAAAGATCAGTTCGGCTAATTCTGGTTTGACGGCTAAAGCTGGTACAGTATCTGTCGGAAAACTAACAACTTTTCCAGTTTCAACTCCTTTAACTAACTCCGCTTGGGAAACTCTAGTCATGTTAACAACGATAAGCTAAAACAAAACGATCAATTCCTGCTAAATCAGAAAAAATTTGAATATTTTGATAATTTCCTGTTTCAGATAGCATTTTAGCGACAATTGGTGCTTGGGCGATCATCATTTCAATTAACCAAATCCCTCCTGAATGGAGATAATCAGCCGATTCATTGACTAAATAACGAATAGAATCCAAGCCGTCTGCACCTCCATCCAAAGCTAACCTAGGTTCGTGTTTAACTACTTCTGGCTGTAAATGTTCAAGTTCATCAGTAGGAATATAAGGAGGATTAGAAACCATGCCACTAACTTTACCTCGAAGATGTGGTAGAGGATGCCACCAATTTCCTTGATAAAAACTAATTTGACCAGAAAATCCTAAATTTTCAGCATTTTCCTGAGCTATTGCCAAGGCAGCCTCACTAACATCTACCGCATGAATTTTCGCTTGAGGTAAAATACTAGCCAAACCAAGAGCGATCGCACCACTACCAGTTCCTAGATCGACCCAATGACCTAAACTAAGATTAGAAGAACTACTGTTTTCAATAGCTTGTTGAACAAGATCGATCATTAACTCAGTTTCAGGACGAGGAATTAAAACAGCAGGAGATACTTTTAGTTGAAAATACCGCCAAGGTACTCTCCCAACTAAATACTGAATCGGTAAACGCTCTTGAAGACGTTTTTGCCACAAATCAGTTAGTTGTTGAAGAGACTGAGTTGAAGAAATTTGTGCTTCTTGTCGAAACAACTCTAAACGAAGAGTTAAATTACTCAACCCTAATAATTCTTG
Organism: uncultured bacterium; assembly: GCA_964562685.1. Lineage (GTDB taxonomy): Bacteria > Cyanobacteriota > Cyanobacteriia > Cyanobacteriales > Xenococcaceae > Stanieria. Next base: position 3,865 of record CAZLUP010000062.1, on the reverse strand, counting down.
TAACAACCAGTCTACTTCTTGCGGAGATACCTTGGCAGCTAAGGCTTCTTGTTGAGCTTGCTTACGCCAAAGATAAAGTTCTTGCCCAGAGAGCATAGAATTAAATAATAGTTAGTTTACTGTGCTGGCTGAGTTTCGGTTTGTCCTTCTTGAGCAGGTACATTTTCTTGAATAAATTTGATTGATTCAGCAGTTGGCACTAACACAATTTTGCTCAACATTGCATCATTACTGTTTTTTAGAGTATCAATAACCCCTTCTAGCAAAACAACTTCAATATCCACCGTATCTGCCAATTCTGGCTTTTGTTGTTTGAATTTTTCAATTACCTTTTCTAATTGTTGTTTCTCAAAAAAGAAAGGAATTACTTGCTGAGAGTCTTTTTCAATCGTTAAATAACCATCATCTTGTCCACCCTTGGCAACAAACAAAGGTACTCCTCCTTGATATTGTTTGCCATCTTGACTCAAAATGGTTTTGGCTGAATCTACCTCGGCTTGGGTAGGAACATAAGTAAAATTCAGACTATTAGTTTGGGCTTGATTTTGCTGATCTAACTTATATACTTCTCCTAAAGAGACAGGTACTACCTTAACTTTTTTTGCAAGATCGGGATTTTGTGTTTGTAGACGAGTTACAAAATTATTAGCGTCTGCTTGACTAATAAATACCCCTGCTACTTTAGCGTTATCTTCTCCAGAAGCAACCAATGGAGCTCCTTGTTCATCAGCAACGGTAAACACTGGTACGGGATTAAGCTTTTCGACAATTTGCTCAGTCGGTAAAGCCAAAGCTTTTAGATTTTGACCCAAACTTAAACCAATTAAACTTGTTCCAATTAAGCCTAAAGTTACACTGCGTAGAAGTATAGATTTCATCATGATTTTGTCTTTGCTAAATTTTGCTTTTTTATTGTGTAGGTAGAATGGTAATTTTTTAGAGAAAATTATTTACCTTTACGATAGAACAATTTCCTGACTTTAATTAGACTTCATTGGTAGCTTGGTGAAGGGCTGTCCTCTCCCTTGAAGGGTCAAACTTGTGAACCCTGTCATCAGACTAGTAATGAGACTGTTAGAGAAAATTTGGTGTTCCTTAAAAATCCATACTTAAAAATTGTTATAGGATTCAAATTTAAAATTTGTGTACTACTGAAATTGGTTGAGTTTTTGTTTCAGCTTATGATAGCGTATCGACTCTCAAATTAGAAAAATTAAGTTCTTTTACTTAGATAAAATAATAATCGCGATCGCTCTACATTCTAGGTGAGGGAGATTTAAATAGCCAAAGGTTTGCTGTTCAAGTCGTGGACGCAACTATCTAAATAAAATAAGAGTATTTATGATTTTGGAGAAGCGATCGCGTGTGGTATCATAGGTGCGATCGCAGGATAGATTTTTATTACTATATTTTGTGGTTGCAATCGTTTATTTGAGTCTCTACCTCAACCTATTTATGTACAAACCACATTAGCTGGACTCGGACTCGGTGTTTTAGCAGTTTTGTTTCCCCTAACTCGTTTCTTTGGCGAACATCAGCTTGAAACCATCATTGAAGGAAATTTTTCCCTAGCATTTTTGTTGGGGTGAGCTTTGGCTAAAATGCTTGCTATTAGCGTAACGGTAGGTGGTGGTTGGCGTGGGGGAATTATCATCCCTTTATTTTTTATCGGAGCTTGTTTAGGTAAGGCAATTTGGCTTATTCATCCCGAATTCAAAGTTTCTCTAGCAATGATTTGTGTGATGGCTGCTCTAAATTCATCTATTACTAGAACTCCCATTAGTACAACTCTTTTACTTGCCAAGTTAGCGGGATTTAATACCTTTACCCCTATTCTCTTTGCTAGTACAGTAGGTTTCTTTCTAGCTCCTCGGCTACCTTTTATTCATTCACAAAATCAAAGATAGAAAACTGAAGCTAATCATTTGTTTGAGTTGAACAAATAAATTGAGACTACACTAACACTCTTACAACAATCCGCGATAACGAATAAATAGCAAAATAGCTGCCCACGAACCCAAAGCAACTTTGATGGCAACTAAAATATTGAGCAAAGGAATAACACCTCCACTAACTAGTGTCCCTAACTCTCCGTAGGGTAATTCAATTCCGATTAGAGTCATAACTGCTAACAAGATAAAAATCAAAACTGAAATCTTTTCCCAAGTAGCAGCGTGCCATTTTTGATAGATTGCTTCCATCCATTCTGATGATGAGGTAATCGCAGTCAACCCAATCGCAGTTCCTCCTGCTACCCCTGCTGCAAAACCACCGCCAGGGCTAAGATGTCCCCGAATTGCTAGTTCTATACTTACCAAGGCAGAAATAGTTGCTCCTAAACGAGCTAAAACAATTGAGGGTTGGTCGGTAAATTGATAAACTATCTGAGTTGGTTTTTCATTAGCCAACAAAAAACGCACGCCCAAAATCGCGATCGTAAATACTATTACCTCAAAGATTGTGTCATACAGTCGATTTCTGAAAATTATTCCTGAAACTGCATTTGGTACGCCACTATCTTGAACAACGGTTTCAACTATGGACAGATCACTCCAATTCGCTTCTGGATTGGGCAGAAGCATCATTTTGACGTACAGTGCTATTCCTGCTGCAATGTAAACCCATTTCATTAATGCTTTTCCTCCGCGTTTGCTGTACTGACATAAATGAGATTTATCTCTGGTGATGAAAGTTCGCTTTGCATGATTTCATAAAGACGACGAACTCTAATTGTGGTTTGATAAGGTTGTTGCACCGCGTAAACTAACTGCGTCGAAGACAAGCGGTTCTTTTCAAGTTCGTCTTCTGCTGAGTTAGATTTGATACAGGTTGCATGAATTTCTTTTGCGCTCAAACCTTGTTCTAAAGCTTCTAAATTTGAGTAGGGTACTAACTCTAAACGTAGATGATATTTACTAACAACTTTTTTAAAACTATCGATGAGTTCTGTCAAAGATTCGTTTTCCTCTGTCTGACTCGCTTCATTCTTAAGTATCCCAACTCGCATGACTAACGAAGAACGAACTGCGATTACGTAGAGGGTAACCGCCAACATCGTGCCTACTAAGGCTTCGGTCAAAGCCACATCAGCAGCACCTAAAACTGCATATACTAATGCTGCTACTGCACCTAAAATTCCACGAATAATTAAGGCATGGTAAGGATTGGCTTGAAATACTACCATTGAAGCAGTTAACGGTAGCAAAGCAGTTATGACATAGATGTAATTATCGATCATTGTCACCTCCGCTACTAGAACAGTATGCCAACACATACCCCAGCACTGTATTCCAAATTGCTAAGGTGATTATTGCCAGGATCAGTAAAGGCCACTCTCTCGGAATTTTTAACAGCAAACCACAGATAATGCTCATCGAACCCAAGGTATCGGCAACAGAAAGGCTGTGCAGCTTAAATAATACCGATCTTTTCCCAATTAAAGGCAAAGTTCCCCAGAACCAAAAGATAATTCCAATCCCAATACAGAGATAACCTAAAATATCGATCATGCTTCGTTCATCCGTTTGATTAAATGTGCCAGCAACATTAATCCTGCATTACCTACACTGAGGATGATGACACCAACCACCCCAATCATCCAGTCATCTCGCAGGACGGAGACAACCAAAATCATAATCGAGGTTTTAGTGGCAATACTGGCAAAAGCGAGCATTTTCTGCCAAATATCACCATCTTGACAAGCTTCATAAATTGGTATTAATAGAGCCAGAATCATGGCAATTAAGATTGAGTCATTAGTCATTGGTCATTGGTCATTGGTCATTGGTTATTGGTCATTGGTCATTGGTCATTGGTCATTGGTCATTGGTTATTAGTCATTGGTCATTGGTCATTGGTCATTGGT
>CAZLUP010000061.1:0-23163 GCA_964562685.1 uncultured bacterium | reverse complement strand
GTGTAGATGCTGCTTTCAAAAATTGTCCTAATGTATTTGCGTAGTGCTATAGTAACAACGTCCTGTTGGGTGGTGATGGGTTAGATACTCTCAATGGCAATGGTGGCGACGATCTTTTAATTGGGAATGCTGGTAGCGATCGCCTTACTGGTGGTGCTGGTGCAGATCGTTTTCGATTTTTAACGGTTAATGAACGTATTGACACAATTGTTGATTTTGTCGTGGCTGACGATACGATTGAAGTGGCTGCTGGCTTTGGTGGTGGATTAATGGCTGGTAGTCCGATTGGTAGTAACCAGTTTGTGATTAGTTCGAGTGCAGTTGATTCGAGCGATCGCTTTATCTATGATAGTAGTAATGGTTCACTTTGGTTCGATCGCGATGGCACAGGTTCTAACAGTCAAGTTAAGATCGCTACTCTTAGTACTGGTTTGAGTCTGACTACTGATGATATCCTAGTGATTTGATTTTTGATTGGTTTTAATTAATGCGCTTACAAAGTGCTGTTGAAAGGGTGGACATTTGCCCACCTTACTAATAGACTAAATTATTTCAATAATTCCTCTCCACGTCGATATAATTCCCGCGCATAATCTGTCCAAGTTCCCTGTCCCCAATAACGGAAACAACTAGTTTCCAGTAGCATTACATATAATAAAGCTTCCAAATACTCAGGAGTTTGAGTAATAGAAGGATCTTGAGCAACCAAAGCATCATATTTTTGATGGAACATGGCACTAAGTTGATTCATTGGTTCGAGAACATTTTCGTAACCTCTTACCCAACTGAGATCGTTTGTCCAAGATGCACCATCCATGTGAAATTGATGATCGGTTTCGTTTAACTCTTGAATTGCTTTTCCTACCGCTTCTGGAGTAGCTTGATTAGGAGCTACTTTTTGCCAAATCTTATGTTGTCCAACAGCTTGACAGGTCGGATAATCTTCTTCTTTTACTCCTGCTGCTTCTAGTAATTCAATGTATTCTGTCCCATTGAAACCAACCACATCACTATTACTATCTTTAATTTGATACCAAACAGGTTGAAAGTCGCGGGCATATTCATTCATCATCACACCACCATTTTCGCCATCAGCAATTTGAGTGACACAACAAGGAACCGTCTGATTACCGATTTGTTGTTTTCCTCTGCCTTTTGCTTCATGATAAGGTTGCATTTGGGCAACTAATTTAGTGTCTGAACCTTGGGTTTTAATTAAAGCAGTAATACTAATAGTTTCCCCGTGAGAATTACGCGCAATTAAACGATTGGGAACATACTTATCATCGTGCCATAGTCCCGAACCATCTAACCTTTCTACCGAATGTTCTTGTACCATTAACCAGCGATAACCACATTCTTTAAGAGCTTTGATGTATTCAAACAGAGTATCGGGGTTGTTAGGAAGGTGCATTTCTGGAGGAGAAAAACCTTTTACCCGTTTCAGGGCATCAAAACCAAACACCGCAGCAAAATAATGTTGCCAAGCTTGAATCTGGAGTTTGATGTCAGGAATAGGAGTTGAGGGAACTACAGCATGACTCCACATCGTTCCTAAAAATTCCACATAGGGTTGATACTGTGGATCGCAAGCAATTTTTTTGAGGTTGTCCAGAACATCATTACGTCCCATTTGGTGTAAACCCCAAAGAAGATTACCAGAATAATCCAGCATAATCCGAGGATTGCAACCATGATTAACTAGTTCAGGAATCCAATCTCCCATGCGACTATAACACCAAGCAAAGACACCAGCATTGTGGTTATCACCTTCTCCTTGATGTTCAAACATATATTGAAGATTACTAATTAATTCACCATTTGCCCCTGCGGGAATAGTGGGTTGGTGCATATGAAGGGCGCAGGCAAACCCAGCTTTGATTCGATCCAAGTTTAGATTTGTTTGGGATAAAAAAATAGGTTCGTTGTGATTTACTACCTGTTCGATTTCTGCTTCCCAACCACAGATATTCGGCAATCCTGACCGTGTTGCTGCTAAGACTTTGACAGACTGTGCTGTTGCAATCATAATATTTTCCTTTATACTCACTGTTTGATGGATAACTTTTCCTCACACCAACAGCGAAAGTGGTCCAGTCCGATGATAAATAACAATCAGACCGACAATAACTTAAGATTTAATTAAATTTAGCTGTTCTTATCCCTATAAGGTACAATCTAAACCCTGGTTTTTGTTGATGGTTGATGGTTGATTTTTAATTGATAACTGATAACTGATAACTGATAACTGTATTATGTCTTCTCCTCCAATTCAATGGTATCCCGGTCATATTGCTAAAGCTGAAAAACAACTCCAAGAACAACTCAAACGAGTTGATGTAGTCTTAGAAGTTTTGGATGCCAGGATTCCCGTTGCTTCCCATCATCCCCAAGTGGCTGATTGGATTGGCGCAAAACCAAGAATATTAGTCTTAAATCGGGTCGATATGATTCCCAAAGAAACTAAACAAGAATGGATAACCTGGTTTAAAGAGCGAGGCGAAAAACCCTATTGGACTAATGCTAAAGCAGGAACTGGAGTTAAAGCAGTTAAATATGCTACTCAAGATGCAGGGGCTGCCATGAATCAACGTAGGCGCGACCGCGGTATGCGTCCTCGTCCTGTACGGGCGGTAGTGATTGGTTTTCCCAATGTAGGTAAATCTGCCTTGATTAATCGTTTGGTAGGACGTAAAGCGGTAGCTAGTGCGCGCAAAGCAGGAGTAACTCGTCAGTTGCAATGGGTGAGAATTTCCGATGAAATTGAGTTATTGGATGCCCCTGGAGTAATTCCTTGGCGATTGGAAAATCAACATGATGCAGTAAAATTAGCTATTTGTGAAGATATTGGCGAAGCTGCCTACGATAATCAACGAGTAGCTGCGGTTTTGGTAGATTTATTGGTAGAGTTGGGTTTTGCTGAAGTCTTACAATCTCGTTATCATCTCGATCCTCTGGCAATTACAGGAGAAAGTTTTATTCAAGATTTGGCAGACAAAGTTTATCAAGGAGATAAAGAAAGGGTAGCTCGTCTCTTACTGCATGATTTTCGGACAGGGGGGATGGGACAAATACCCTTAGAATTACCCCAAGAATTTTAATTATTTCAATCCTGGTCAAGATTTTCTGGCGATCGCATCTTTAATAGCTAAATTAACCATGCCATCTCCTTGATTAACCAAAGGGTTTTGATTGTAACCGATCACAATACCACTAACGCTAGCGCGAACTACAGATTTATCTTCACCAAAGGCATCAGTAATAAAACCCAATGGTTGTTTTTTTTTCACCTGTTCACCTAAACTGACTTCGCGGTGAAAAATCCCCCCCCGAAAAGCTCTAATCCATTTACTTTGTCGAATTTCTACTGAAGTAATCGGTGGTGGAAGTTGAGGAAATTGAGCCATCCCCAAATATTCCATCACTCTTAAAACTCCCGTGACTCCTACTCCAATAGCATAAGGCTCAAAACGTAATGCTTCTCCACCCTCATAAAGTAAAACAGGAATACCTTGATTGGTAGCAGCTTGACGCAGTGAACCATCTCTGGTGGTAGCGTGCATCATGATTGGTGCATTAAAAGCTTGAGCGCAACGATAGGTTTCCGAGTCTTCCAAGTTGGCACGAATTTGGGGTAAATTCATGCGATGAATTGCTGCGGTATGAAGATCGATTCCATGAGTACTATGCTTGACAATTTCTCTCATAAATAAATTAGCCAAACGAGAAGCTAAAGAACCACTTTCCGAACCAGGAAAAGAACGATTTAAATCTCTTCTGTCAGGAAGATAACGAGATTGTTCGATAAAACCAAACAAATTGACAATGGGAACAGCAATCAAAGTTCCAGCTAATTTTTCTGGTTGAACTTGTTCAATTACCTGACGAATAATCTCAACTCCATTGAGTTCATCCCCATGAATAGCTGCACTCAACCATAATTTTGGTCCTGCTTGTTTGCCATTAATTACCGTAACTGGCAAAGATAACATCGTTTGAGTAGGCAAACGACCGACAGGGATATCTAGTCGACGTAGTTGTCCTGGTTCAATAATTTCTTTGGCAATTTCAATTAGATTGACTTCCAATTGCTATCCTAATTAACTGACCGTTTTAATAATAAAAACACGGCTTTTGTCAAAACCGCGCAAGAAAGTAACTTATGATTTTACCTCAATATTGAATGCGATCGCGTACACGCTTGCGAAGTTGATCGGGATTATTCGTAGGGGAAGCATTTTTGGCAATAAAGTCGATAATTTTGCCTGCAACATCTACTTCTGACGCTTTTTCAATTCCTTCTAACCCCGGAGAAGAATTTACTTCCATTACTACCGGGCCATGATTAGAACGAAGTAGATCTACTCCTGCAACACTCAAACCCATTGCTTTAGCTGCTCGAATTGCCGTACTTTTTTCTTCAGGAGTCAATTTAACTTTTTCTGCCTTACCTCCCCGATGTAAATTAGAACGAAACTCGCCTTCTGCACTTTGACGTTTCATGGCTGCAATTACTTTACCACCAACAACAAAACAGCGTAAATCCGCACCTTTGGCTTCTTTAATATACTCTTGAACTAAAATATTGGCATCTAAACCGCGAAAAGCCTCAATGACCGATTTGGCAGCTTGATAAGTTTCGGCTAACACTACTCCAATTCCTTGAGTACCCTCTAACAATTTAATTACTAAAGGTGCGCCTCCTACAGTTTCAATCAAACCATCAATATCTTGGGTAGCATGAGCAAATCCTGTCACTGGTAAACCAATTCCTTCGCGAGCAAGAATTTGCATACAACGTAGTTTATCACGAGAACGAGAAATTGCCTGAGATTCATTCATGCTAAAAACTCCCATAATCTCAAACTGCCGTACTACTGCTGTACCATAAAAGGTTTTTGACGCGCCAATCCGAGGAATAATTGCATCAAAATCTTCTAAAGGTTTCCCATTATACACAACTGATGGTCGATGGGACGTAATATTCATATAACAGCGGAGATAATTAATCACCCGCATATCATGTCCTTGTTGATCTCCTGCTTCTTTGAGACGTTTAGTAGAGTAGAGAGAAGGATCCTGTGACAAAATAGCTATTTTCATTTTTAAATTGTTTTTTCTACTCTTACTATTTTTCTGGATGATGATAACTTTGCAGAAAAGATTTGCCTGGATCGACTAAAAAGTGATGACGAATCGCTTGTCGACCTAATAACATCCGAAAACCCATGACATCTCGATTAGTTAAGGTTAATTCGATCTGCCATTGCTGACCACCTAATTCTACTGTAGTTAAAACCACAGGTCTAAGTTGGGCGTGTCCACCAGAATTTCGAATTTGCCGATATTCTAATAGTTCAGCTTCTGTCGTGACAGTCTGCTTACTATTTCGCTGATAAGGATGAACTTGAAAACGCAACATTTGTTTCCCATCGCGTCGAAATTCTTCTACATGAAAAGTATGTAAAGCAGAAGAACGCGCACCTGTATCGATTTTAGCTTTGATTCGGCTGATACCTAATTCTGGTAAAGCAATTGTTTCGCGCCAACCAATAACTGATAACTGCTTAAATTTAGAATGAGGAAAATAAGCTTTGTTCTGTTTCACCTGCAATTAATTTTTTGTTGTTACTGTTTAGATTGAGCGAGGGTGGCTCTAGTCAAAAAAACTTATTTTCTGCGATCGCTCTGATTAAATTGAACCATCTGTCGCTATTATAGGAAGAAAGAGAGAATCAGTTTGACAAAGTCCAAGCAGGCGAGGAATTGTTCCCTGAACTTGGTTCAAGGAACAATTGCCTACATTCTGCCCTGCAAGGGCAAAGAAGCCTGGACTTTGATTGTTTTTGAGAAAAAATATATGATCGAATTATCGGTAAATTAGCGAAAATTAAGCTTTTCCTAATTTCTTGCTTAAGTAAAGATCAGCAGATTGGCTGAAACCTCTTGAGTAAATTAACGGAGGATTGTCAATAATGTTATTGGATATTCTGACAAGAAGAAAGAGGTATTAGCTTAAAAACCAATACCTCGAAGTCCCACGAACTGTGAACTGTCAGTCAATAAGTTTTGACTGATCAACTGACTTAGTCTCACGATATCTAATTTATCCTGAAAATGCACAAAATTTATGTTAACTGTGGGATAGTTAAAATAACTTGATCTAATACAATTTGGATTTAAATAAAATTTATTTATATTTAAGGCATTCAGAATTTATTAAAATTTTATTCAAGTTAATAACTAATTAGTTTTTATGTAAATAAAAATTTCCCAACAACGAGCAAGATATTTAAATAATAGTTTGTTAATAATTACTCAACAGCAATCAACATCTTTTTTGGCTCTCATCAAGCATCAAAAAAACACTAAATAACTAAAAATTTAAGTTTGTCGAAAACTTCATTAATTTAAAATAAATATTTTCCCCCATTTGTTCGATCAATTGCTAGCTTCTAGTTTGATCTTGATTGTTTGATTACTCGCACCAGCTTGACTATGAATGCCAGTAAAACCTTAGATGCTATTGCTCTTGCTCCTGAAACAGGGGAAAAACCGACAAATTTACTTGTAATGCTCCACGGTTGGGGTGCTAACTTACAAGATTTAGCTCCCTTAGCTCAAATGTTAAATTTGCCTGGATTTGAGTATATTTTCCCCAATGCACCCTTCCCTCATCCCCAAGTACCAGGGGGAAGAGCCTGGTATGCTCTGGAAACCAGTGAATATCATGGTTTATCAGAAAGTCGAGCAATTTTATTTGAATGGTTACAATCCTTAGAATCTAGCACGGGAATCCCACCAGAAAAAACTGTTTTAGCTGGTTTTTCTCAAGGAGGAGCGATGACTTTAGATCTAGGATTATCTCTTCCCTTTGCTGCTTTGTGTAGTCTAAGTGGTTATTTACACTATCATCCCCAGCAAAAAGATGTTTTTCTCCCTCCAACTCTGATCGTACATGGTAAACATGACCCTGTAGTTCCTTTACAAGCTGCCCAGACAGCTAGAAATGAATTAGCAGCAATTGGGTTAGGAATTGAATATCATGAATTAGAAATGGGGCATGAAATTGCACCATTAGAATTAGATTTAATTAAAAAATTTATTACGGCTCAAATTAAAAACTAATTTTCGTAGAGAATCGTTTCAAAACACAATTGTCCTACTTCGACTAAAGCATCAGCAGCAGTTTGATCGGTTTTTGAAGCTGCTGTTAATCGTTTAAATTCTTCTAGAGTATATTTTTGTTGAAACTTATTGAGTGTACAGTCACATAAAGTTTTTGCTTCTGGCTGAAGTAATCCTTCTTGCATAGAAGTTTTAACGCAATTTTGTAAGTATTCAATAACGTATTCTGGTGGATAAGTGTTAGTTTTAGGTTTGGATTGATTGTCTTGAGCTACCGCAAATAAATTATTAATATTAATTGAAACAAAAAAACATAAATAAATTACTATTAAACTTAATTGAATTTTCATTGCCTATATTTTTGAAATCAACCTTAAATAGATTAGCATTGAGTTATAAATTTTTTAGTTAATTAAGTTATTAACTTATAATCATAATTAAAAAATTTCGAGCAGATTTTTTTGACTACCTGCTTAAAATTTAAAGTATAAATTCCTAGTTTGGGTTGAACAAGTTCCTATGATATTGCCAATCAAAATCATGTTATAATCCCTATTTAAATTTATTTAAGTAAGTCAGCTTAATTTCCTAACTTCTAGGAAAACGGAGGAACCGATTTAGGGGCATATCTCGATATTGAGTTAGAGAAGAACATCTCTCAGTTCTAGCCCGTCAGCTAACTTCGTCGGCATTGAGAGGAAACTGAAGGGAAACCAATTTTAAGTAATGTCTCGACCTATTTCAGTGCATCCTATTTATTTGACTTGACTCTAAGTTAAATTTAGTTTTTTGTACCGATTTTGAGACATGTCTGATGAAATTCCAGTAAATTTAGTTATTAAACTTAAACAATTTCTGAGCAAAATTTATGTTTTGTGGCATTTTGTTGTCTAGAAATTTGGGAAAGCTGTGGGTTTTTCTTGGATTGACAAACTGTCGATTGTTTAAATAAAACTTTGTATCATTAAATCATTTCAAAATATAAGGATTTTCATTCTTAAGGCGTTTTGGTCAACATTATTTTTCTAACTTATAGATTGAATGCGGTTCAATCAAGTTGTTTGAATATTTAATACATAGCTAAAATTGCCTGCTCATAAAAAAATAACAATGAATCTCAGATTTTCTCAAGATATTGAATCTCTTCTTCAAAGATTGTCTCATCAGCCCTTAACCTTGGGACAAATTTTGGCAGAAACTTCTGAACGAGGATTTAGTCTCACTTTGGGGTTGCTGGTATTACCCTTTCTATTTCCTATGCCCCCTGGATTATCTACTATTTTGGGATTAGGTTGCTTAATTTTAGCAATTCAAATGGCAATGGGTAAAAGATCGCCCTGGTTACCCAGAAAAATAGCCAGATTTAAATTTCCTCGTAAATTTAGTTTACAACTACTGCATAATGCCAAACGAGTAAATAATTTGCTAGGAAAAGTTGTTCATCATCGTTGGTTGTCAATTGCAGAAAGTTCTTCTGTCTGGCGAATTAATGGATTGTGTATTGCATGGTTGACAATTTTGCTCATGTTACCAATTCCTTTTACCAATCCTGTTCCGGCAAGCGCAATTTTACTTTTGGCAGTAGCTACTTTAGAAGCGGATGGTTTGTTGATATTTTTTGGTTATGGATTAACTGTATTGAATACTTTATTTTTTGGCTTTATTGCTTATGCCCTTTGGCAAGCACCTCACTTATTACCTAATTTATTTAGATAAAAAAAATAATTGTCACCTATGAATGTTCCTAGAACTTCTTCGTTTCCTTCTAATTCTATGCCTGAGACTAGTAAAGAATGGCATACTCTAGATACTCAAGAATCATTAGCAATTCTTACAAGTGATTCTACTCAAGGATTAACAGCAGAGCAAATCGAGCAAAGAAAGCAAATTTTTGGTGCAAATGAACTAAAGGAATCAGGCGGTCGCAGTGCTTTCGTAATTTTGTGGGAACAATTTACTAACATCATGTTAGTGATGCTGATTGCCGTGGCAATAGTATCAGCAGTTTTAGATTTTCGTCAAAGTACATTTCCCAAAGATGCAGTGGCAATTTTTGCGATTGTGATTGTCAACGGAATTTTGGGTTATTTACAGGAAAGTCGGGCAGAAAAAGCTTTGGCAGCCCTCAAACGTCTTTCTGCTCCCCAAGTGAGAGTGATTAGGCAAGGGCAAACCATAGAAATTCCTGCCAAGGAATTAGTCCCAGGCGATATCATGCTGTTAGAAGCAGGAGTCCAAATTGCTGCTGATGGTCGTTTGCTAGAAGCCCAAAATCTCCAAGTACGAGAATCAACTTTAACAGGAGAAGCAGAGGCAGTCCTTAAACAGGCAGATGTTATTTTATTTCATGATAGTCCTTTAGGCGATCGCATTAATCTAGTTTTTCAGGGAACTGAAGTAGTTTTGGGCAGAGGTAAAGTAATCGTTACCAAAACGGGGATGGACACGGAAATTGGTCATATCGCTGCTATGATCCAGAGCGTAGAAACCGAACCGACTCCTTTGCAACAAAGGATGACTCAACTGGGAAATGTCTTGGTAAGTAGTTCTCTGGGTTTAGTCGCTTTAGTGGTAATCGGTGGGGTATTACGAGCAGGATGGCAATTTTTTGAAGAACTTCTGGAAGTGTCGTTAAGTATGGCAGTTGCCGTTGTTCCAGAAGGTTTACCTGCGGTGGTGACAGTTACTTTAGCCATTGGTACGCAAAAAATGGTGCGTCGCCATGCTTTGATCCGTAAATTGCCAGCAGTAGAAACTTTAGGTTCGGTTACTACGATTTGTTCTGATAAAACGGGAACTTTGACTCAAAACAAAATGGTAGTACAGAAAGTTGAGACAGCTTCTTATCACTTTAACGTGACAGGAGAAGGTTATAACCCCGTAGGAGAATTTTTGAGCAAGCAGCATCAACAACTTGAAACAGAACCAGAAGTTCAACAACTCATGCTTGCTTGTGTAGCTTGTAATGATGCTCTGCTACAACAGAAAAAAAACCCAAAACAAACAGAATGGACTATTTTAGGCGATCCAACGGAAGGTGCGTTACTCGCTTTAGCTGGTAAAGCAGGAATTTTCAAAGAAAATCTAGATCGTAAAATGCCTCGGATGGGAGAGTTTCCTTTTTCTTCTGAGCGAAAACGAATGTCTGTGATTGTTGATAATGGAGAGGGAACAAACTCTTACTCCATGTTCACCAAAGGTTCACCAGAATTAATTTTAGAACGTTGCGATCGCATTTTAATTAAAGACCAGCTTGTGCCAATTACTGCCGAACAAAGACAGCACATTCTGGCTGAAAATGATAGCATGGCAAGTAATGGTTTAAGAGTATTAGGTTTTGCTTACAAACCTCTAACTAGTGTTCCCGACGCAGAAGATGAAGCCCAAAGCGAACAGGAATTAGTATGGTTGGGTTTAGTGGGAATGCTCGATGCACCTCGTCCCGAAGTAAAACAAGCAGTCAAGCGTTGTCGGAGTGCAGGAATTCGTCCTGTGATGATTACAGGAGATCATCAATTAACAGCTATGGCGATCGCATCTGAATTGGGTATTGCTAGTCCCTACGAACAAGTATTGACAGGACAAAGATTACAGGCAATGTCTGACTTGGAATTAGAAGAAGCGGTCGATCAAATAAGTGTTTATGCTCGTGTTTCTCCAGAACATAAACTTCGGATCGTTAAAGCACTTCAACAACGGGGCAAGTTTGTGGCAATGACGGGGGATGGAGTCAATGACGCACCAGCCCTGAAACAAGCTGATATTGGTATTGCAATGGGTATTACAGGAACTGATGTCAGCAAAGAAGCCAGCGACATGATTTTGTTGGATGATAATTTTGCCACAATTGTCGCTGCGACTGAAGAAGGTAGAGTAGTCTACGATAATATTCGTCGGTTTATTAAATATATTTTAGGAAGTAATATTGGCGAAGTTTTAACCATTGCTGCTGCACCTTTGATTGGTTTAGGTGGTGTGCCACTCTCTCCTTTACAAATTCTCTGGATGAACTTAGTTACTGATGGTTTACCCGCCCTAGCCTTAGCAGTAGAACCAGCCGAACCCAATGTGATGCAACGTCCGCCCTATAGTCCCAGAGAAAGTATTTTTGCTCGTGGTTTGGGACTTTATATGGTTAGAATTGGGATTATTTTTGCCATTCTTACGATCGCGTTAATGGTCTGGGCATATAATCACACTCACGCTCAAGCTGATGGTAATCCAGAACGCTGGAAAACTATGGTTTTTACTACATTATGTTTAGCACAAATGGGTCACGCTTTGGCAATTCGTTCTGATACCCAATTAACTATTCAAATTAATCCTTTTTCTAACCCCTATGTCTTAGGGGCAGTTACTTTAACTACTATTTTGCAGTTACTTCTAATCTACGTTGAACCGTTACGTAATTTCTTTAACACCCATTGGTTAAGTCCTACAGAATTAGCAATTTGTGTCGGTTTTAGTATGTTGATGTTTGTTTGGATTGAGTTTGAAAAAATTGTTTTGCGTTTGTTGAGAAAAAGAGGTTAAATAATTGACGATCAGGATGTTGCTATGTTTATTAATTGCTGTAGTGGTTACCTTAGCTTATGAGCTTCAACCAGTGGAGGCTAAACCAGTCAAAACTGATGCAGTACTAGTTTGTTTCTCTGGTGGTCAAGAGATTGTCCGCAAAACTGTTGTGGAAGGTCCTTTTGCCGATGAATACAAATTTGCTCATGAAGTTAAAGTAGTAGATGAGCAAGGAGAACATCAGTTAAATTTTGCTGGTGGATTATGTATTATTGACCGTGGCGCAGTTACAGTCAAAAGTCAGCCCGAACTAAGCGATCGCCTGAGTTGCTATTCTGGAGGTAAAAAGGTGATTGATTTTGAAGTTTATGGTCGAGAAACAACTGTTGATGAATATCTGGAAGGAAGAACTTTCGTAGCCAAAGCTCGTGGCAAAGCTTTTAATTATGATTCTCTTCATCAATATTTAGTTTTTGGTGGAGGCGCGTGTTTGGGAGAAGAAACCTAGCAAAAAAAAATAAGTAGCAAATTTGACTACCCGTTTTGAAAAAATGTGTTAAACTTCTTTTTAAATCTAGAGTAAGTTAGCCTAATCCTTGCTTAATCAACCAAGCAAGAGCGGGGGAACCAACTTCGGGGCGCATCTCTATAGATCTAAGTAGAGAAGGACATCTCTCAGTCCTAGCCCGTCAGCTAACCTCGTCGGCTTTGAGAGGAGACTGAACAGATAGCAAATTGCTGTTGTCAGTATCCTTGGCTGCTAAGTACTCTCTACATTAAGCTGTCTCAAGGTTCTGATAGGTTATCTCAGTCGGGATAGTTCTAATGATACCTAAGATAGCGTAGCTAGTCATTAGGAGAATCAGTATATGTTTAACATCGGCGATCGCGTTCAGCACAAAAAAACTGGTGAAGTCGGAATAGTTATTGGCTATGGACATCAGTTTATCAATGATTTTTATTTCACCACCATCACAGTTAAACTATTGAATCCTACAGTAACAGAGTCAATCGTCGAAGATTTGTATACTCAATGGTGTGCGTGGCAAAATGATAACCCACCCACAGCCGATTATCAGAATCAAGCTACTAATCTTACCGCAGCCTAACAATCATAATTTTTAACACAAAACCGAGAAAGTTGAGGGCGAATCTCTATAGAAGTAGAAAAGGAGATTTGCAGTTCTAGCCCTAACCTCATCGGTTTTGAGAAGAGACTGAAGGGAAATTTTTAAGCAGGATTAAAGTATATGAATTTATCAACCCTTGCCGTAGCCGGGCAAGTAGCTTGGGGACGGATCAAGCCTGTAGTTGTTCGGGATACTGTTTTATTACCAGCAGCAGGATTTTTAGGCTTAATTGCTGTGTGGTGGGCGATCGCATTATTTAGACATGAATTAATGCCTACTCCCCTAGAAGCACTAGTCGAAAATCTAGATTATATTTTTCATCCTTTTTATCGTAGAGGCCCGGGAGATTTAGGTCTAGGTTGGTTATTACTAGCTAGTTTACGACGAGTTACGATTGGATTTTTAATTGGGGCTGCGGTAGCTATTCCTGTGGGATTTTTGATTGGGATGTCCAGAAGTGCAAGGCTCGCGATCAATCCCCTAATTCAAATCCTCAAACCTGTATCTCCCTTAGCTTGGTTACCAATTGCTTTAGCTATTTTTAACATTGCCGATCCTTCAGCCATTTTTGTGATTTTTATCACTTCTCTTTGGTCGACTATTATTAATACTGCTCTAGGAGTTTCGAGTGTCCCAAAAGAGTATCAAGACGTAGCTCAAATGTTAGAAATGTCTAACGCTCGGCGAATAGTCAAAATAATTTTACCTGCCAGCTTACCATACATTTTTACTGGGTTAAGGATTAGTTTAGGAGTTGCTTGGTTAGTCATTGTCGCAGTTGAAATGCTTACAGGTCGAATTGGGATTGGCTTTTTTGTCTGGGATGAATGGAGTCGCCTCAATCTAAGTTCGGTGTTTTTGGCAGTATTTGTGATTGGTTTAACTGGTTTAATCCTTGATTACATATTGGTTTTATTACAAAATCAGAAGAAGCGAATTATTAAAAGCTTAGCAACTACCCTCTTTTTTGATCTTCCTCCTGAAGTTTCTAGTATTCCCAACGATCATTCCACCTTTTTATGGCAGTCACAAAATCTTTGGTTGATGACTCAATCGACACGTTGGCAACAAATTCGTCAATTTCCCAAGAATGCTGATGCAATTGCGCAAACAGCTTGGCGAACTGATTTATATCGAGAGATTGCTGGTGAAATGGGGATTAAATGCCCGACAGATGATTACAAAGTTGAGCCAGCAGAAGCATTTATCGACAACAAAGCTTTCGATCCTAGTGATCCAGTCGCTTATCTTAATAGCTTTAAAATTCGGGCAGATGCACCTCGTTTATTTTTTATGTCTTAAATTTTTTACTGAAAAATATTTTAATTTTTAAAGGAGTTCACTATGTTTTATTCCAGTACTTTTACCAGTAATACCTCTGCTGATTACAATTCAGAAGAATTTTTAGTTATTGAAAATCTAGTTAAATCTTTTCCTAAACCTGATGGTAGTCGAACGGTAATTCTCGATGGAATTAATTTAGCGATTGGTGCAGAAGAATATATTTCGGTAATTGGTCACTCTGGTTGCGGTAAATCAACTTTATTGAGAATAATTGCTGGTTTAGATAAACCAACTTCAGGACTAGTAACTTTAGAAGGCAAAGAAATTCGTAAGCCTGGTGCAGAAAGGATGATGGTTTTTCAAAATTATGCCCTTCTACCTTGGCTAACTGTACGAGAAAATATTCGTTTGGCAGTAGATGAAGTTTTAAAAAAAGCTACCCGTGCCGAAAAAGTAAGTTTAGTTAATGAGCATATAGCAATGGTTAATTTAACTGCTGCTGCTGATAAATATCCCGATGAAATTTCAGGAGGAATGAAACAAAGGGTAGGAATTGCTCGTGCTTTGATTACTCGTCCAAAAATGTTACTGATGGATGAACCGTTTGGGGCATTAGACGCTTTAACCAAAAGAAAATTACAAGCACAAGTTTTAGAAATTTGGGAAAGTCATCGACAAGCAGTCATGATGATTACCCATGATGTAGACGAAGCAATCTATATGTCCGATCGCATTATTTTAATGACTAACGGTCCCGAAGCAAAGATTGGAGAAATTATCACTGTGCCTTTTGACCATCCCCGCGCTCGCGCTGCGCTGCAAAATTCTCCAGAATATTATGAGATTAGAAAACAAGCTTTAGATTTTCTCGAACATTATCAATAAACCTTACAAATTCTTGAAACAAAAAATCGATCTTGTTATCCCAGACAAGACCGACAATTAATTAGAAATGTCTATTAAATCTACTTAAGCAGGAGGATTAGAAGCCGAAGGACGACGATTAATAACTTGGTCAATTAAACCATACTCTTTTGATTCTTCAGCAGACATGAAGAAGTCTCTTTCGGTATCTTCTTCAATTTTTGACAGGGGTTGTCCTGTATGGTCGGCTAAATGTTGATTTAATTTTTGTTTGAGATAAAGAATTTCTTTTGCCTGAATTTCAATATCTGTAGCTTGTCCTTGTGCGCCACCTAAAGGCTGGTGAATCATGATTCTTGAATTGGGTAAACTCATGCGCTTGCCTTTGGCACCTGCGCTTAGTAAAAATGCACCCATCGAAGCAGCTAACCCAATACAGATTGTACAGACATCGGGACGAATTTGATTCATTGTATCAAACATTCCCATCCCAGCAGAAACCGAACCACCAGGAGAATTAATATAAAGATAAATATCTTTTTCTGGATCTTCGGCTTCTAAAAAAAGTAACTGAGCAACTACTAAGTTGGCGATGTCGTCATCAACTTGCTGTCCGAGAAACACAATTCTTTCTCTTAGCAGACGAGAATAAATATCAAAAGCGCGTTCGCCACGACCAGAACT
The DNA here is from genome assembly GCA_964562685.1 of uncultured bacterium. Lineage (GTDB taxonomy): Bacteria > Cyanobacteriota > Cyanobacteriia > Cyanobacteriales > Xenococcaceae > Stanieria. Next base: position 7,558 of record CAZLUP010000061.1, on the reverse strand, counting down.
TTCAATAACTGTAGGAATCATGAAGTTTTTTTTTATTGCGGTTTGTTTTGATTGTAACTAAATCAATTATCAGTTATCAGTTATCAGTTATCAGTTATCAGTTATCAGTTATCAGTTATCAGTTACCAGGAAACAAGATTAAGTATTCTGCCTTTTAACCTTTGACTTGTTTACTCGCCAAAAATTAGCTGTTCAACTTCTTGAATCGTAACCTCAAGATTATCATTGACAATACAGATATCAAACTCAGTTTGGGCAGCTATTTCTTCTTTTGCTCTGGTTAAACGACGAATAATAGCTTCTTCTGAATCTTTTCCTCGTTTTCTAATTCTTTGTTCCAACTCTTCCAAAGAAGGAGGCAAAATAAAAATACGTTGAGCAGCAGGAAAAATATTTGCGATCGCTCTAGCCCCCAGTAATTCAATTTCTAACAAAACCAACTTACCAAGCTGGATTTGCTCTTCTACTTGTGATTTAGGAGTACCGTAATAATTACCCGCATACTCCGCCCATTCTAGTAGTTCTCCTTGACTAATCATCGTCTCAAATTGAGACTTATTGACAAAGTAATAATCTTTGCCATCGATTTCCCCACGACGGGGTTGTCTGGTTGTAGTTGAAATTGAGAGATAAATCTCAGGGTGTCGTTGTAGGAGAGATCGCACAATTGTCCCTTTGCCGACACCACTAGGACCCGTAATGACAATGAGTTTTCCTGCTACCATACGTTAATTGCTATTAACTTGGGTATCCTTACTACCCACAAAGCGATGTGCTACAGTTTCTGGCTGAATTGCTGATAATACCACATGAGAAGAATCAGTGATAATTACCGCCCGAGTTCGACGACCATAAGTAGCATCTACTAATTGTCCTCTTTCTCTAGCTTCAGTAATAATCCGCTTAATTGGAGCAGACTCTGGACTGACAATAGCAATAATTCGATTAGCCGAGACTATATTTCCGAAACCAATATTGATTAATTGAATATCCATAATTTTGAACTGCCGTTAACTGCAATGAAGGCAATTGAGAAAATATAATCATAATGTTATAGATAAAAATCCAGCTTTACAAGCTTAAAAGTCATATAAATAATGATATTTAACTAATTTTTAGCTTTTTTTCAGTTTTTCTAGCCACCGCATTGAGTTCAATCCTTGAATGATTAAGTAAACTCAATGCTTGAACCTGTTAAATTGCTATTGATTGATTTTTTTAATGAATTATTATGCAACCTGTCGACTATACCACTTTAATGGCTGTTAGCAGCGACTTAAAAACGAATTGGTTACCAGCCCGAATCGAACAAGTTTATCAACGCGATCGCTATACGATCAATCTTGCTCTCCGTAATCTTAAAACTAGAAAATGGTTAACTATTGCTTGGCATCCTCAAGCAGCAAGAATTTGTCTTGGTTCTCCTCCTCCCCGTCTTCCTGACACGTTTACTTTTAGCGATCAATTGCGACATCAACTAAATGGTTTGGCTTTGATTGAAATTGTTAATATTGCACCGTGGGAAAGAGTCTTAGATTTACAATTTGCTCAACGTCCTGGAGAAGAACCTCTATGGCATTTATATGTCGAGATTATGGGTAAATATAGTAACGTCATCCTAGTCGATGCTAACGGACAAATTGTGACTGCTGCTCATCAAGTTAATGCCAACCAATCTAGTCTGCGTCAAATTCAAACGGGACAACCTTATCAAGTACCACCACCTTTAACTGGAACTGTACCTAAATTGGAAGAATCAGAATCAAGTTGGCAAGCTAGAGTTAGTTTAATTCCTGGTAAGCTTCAACGGCAGTTACTTAATTCTTATCGAGGTTTAAGTCCTAAAGTTGCTAGCGAGATAATTGCAGCAGCAGGATTATTTCCAGAACAAAGCACCGAGAGTTTACACTCTTCTGATTGGCAACAATTATTTACCTACTGGCAACGGTGGTTAAAAACTTTAGCTACTTCTGCCTTTCAACCTGGTTGGCTGAAAAATGGTTATACCGTTCTCGGTTGGCAAGATTTAGCAACTGCTGATAATATTCATCATATTTTAGACAAATATTACACTCAGGAGTTAGAAAAACAAGAATTTCAGCAGATTAAACACCAATTAAGCCAAAAAATAACTAATCTTCTCAAAAAACTTCAGCAAAAAGCCGATCTATTTCGGCAACGTCTCGAACAATCGGATCGTTCAGAAGAATATCGTTCTCAAGCGGATCTATTGATGGCGCATCTTCAGCAATGGCAACCTGGGATGAAGTCGATTACCTTGGCAGATTTTGCTACAGGTGAACCAGTTACAATTCCTCTTAATCCTGAAAAAAATGCCATTGGGAATGCTCAATTTCTTTATAAAAACCATCAGAAACTTAAACGAGCAAAAATTACTGTCCAACCTCTTTTAGAAGCTGTTGAGTCAGAAATTAATTATCTACAACAAGTTCAAACTGCTCTTAATCAAATAGAAAATTATCAAAACTCTGCTGATCTTCAAACCCTAACTGAAATTCGCGAGGAACTTATTCAACAAGAATATTTACAAGCAGAACGACAACCAAACCGTTCAGTTAATGAAGATTCCCAACCCTATCGTTATATAACACCTTCAGGTTTTGAATTGTGGGTAGGCAGAAATAATCGTCAAAACGAACAATTGACGTTCCGTATTGCTGGAGATTATGATTTGTGGTTTCACACTCAAGAAATTCCTGGCAGTCACGTTTTACTACGACTCCAACCAGGTGCAGTACCCGATCAAGCTGATTTACAATTTTCTGCTGATTTAGCTGCTTATCATAGTCAGGCAAGAGAAAGCGAACAAGTGCCAGTAGTTTATACTGAACCCAAAAATGTCTACAAACCCAAAGGGGCAAAACCTGGAATGGCAATCTACAAACGAGAAACAGTGATTTGGGGTCGTCCGCAACAAAGTAAAAAACTTTCAGTATAACAAATTTAGCAAAGTTACCCTTTAATTTTTATTTACAATTTATCGTATCTACTGTTACAATTCTTATTAGGAAATTTCAATAGTTGCCAATCGAAGGAACGCGCAGCTAGGATTTCTCCAGGATTATACGACAACAACAACAATTTAAGAACCAGCGATCGCGTCGCTGGTGTTTTTTTATTTCTTTTTTTTAAAGAATTTGAGCTAAAAACTGTTGAGTTCGTTCTTCTTGAGGATGGTTGAAAAATTCTTCAGGCGTAGCAATTTCCACAATCGTACCTTCATCCATAAACACTACTCGGTCTGCTACTTCTCTAGCAAATCCTACTTCATGAGTTACACAAACCATCGTCATTCCCGAACTTGCTAAACTACGCATTGTATCCAACACTTCCCTAACCATTTCTGGATCGAGTGCAGAAGTAGGTTCATCAAATAACATAATTTTAGGCTGCATGGCTAAAGCACGAGCGATCGCAACTCGTTGTTGTTGTCCTCCAGAAAGTTGACCTGGATATTTGTGTGCTTGTTCGAGAATACCTACTTTTTCTAGCAGTTGCATCCCAATTTCTTCGGCTTGAGGTTTTGACCATCTTCTTACCCAAACTGGTGCAAGAGTAACGTTTTGCAAGACAGTTAAATGAGGAAACAGATTAAATTGTTGGAATACCATTCCCACTTCACGACGAATGGCTTCAATATTTTTAAGGTCATGGGAAAGTTTGATCCCATCGATAGTAATACTACCTTTCTGATAAGGTTCAAGAGCGTTAAAGGTACGAATAAAAGTTGATTTCCCCGAACCAGAAGGACCCATAATCACTACAACTTCTTGTTTTTTGACTTCAAGACTGACTCCTCGCAGTACATGAAAGTTATTGTCGTACCATTTTTCAACTTGATTTGCGATAATGATTGATTCAGATTCTTCGATAGGGGAAACATTCATATCAGTTAACAGTTATCAGTGATCGGTTATTTAATTTTTACCTTCTGTAAAGACGTAACATGTTAAGTCTCTACGACTTTTTACTTTTTTTATTCCAATACTTCTAAAACAGCTTTAGGAGATAATTTATCTTTAAACCAAATTAATCGGTTAGGTAATTCACTAAATTTAACTCCTGCTTTTTCCAAATTCAATCTTTCTGAGACAGCTAAAATCAAATTATTCGCATCGGCACGACGAACTTGAGAAAACTTTTTCTTTAAATATTCTGGTCGCCAATAACCAACTATTTCTAATAAAAAATCTCTACCATCAGGATGGACTAAGCGAAAATCGGGAATCATTACGCTACCAGGCAAAGGAACTAAATCTACTTCTCTTTCTAGTCTCCATTCCGTTTTCGTTTTTGCCCAACTGTTAGCAAAGGAAGTCTCTAACATACTGTCGTAGGGTTTACCAGGAGGATAATGAGTAACTAATTGATCGCGATCGCTATTTAAACTAAATCTGCCTGTTTTAGTATTACCCGAATAAGGATCGCGTTGTTGTAGCTTTGCTTGCAAACTCCATTTACTGACGTGGAGTAAAGCAGGTATCATTTTGGCGAGAGCTAATCCATAACGAGTGCTAGCTTTAAATAAACTAGCGGGACCATCAATGGTAATGGTAAAACCAGTATCCGCATCTCCTTCAATATATGCCATCAACTGAAACAATTTGAGATAGCGAAACAGCAGTTTATATTCACCTGGATCGTTGCGATGAGCATTAATCACAATATTACTAGCGCGATAAAATATCCCTTGCACTTGAGCCAAATTGTAGCGATGAATTAAGGCTTCGGGAATAGGTGGATCGAATTGGGTCAAAATACGATTTTCTTGAAGATCGGCATATAAACCTGTTTCAATTTCCTCAAGGGTAACTCTTCGCTGTAACTCCTGACTTAAATGATAAGCGATCGCTTCAATGGTTTGGTTACGTTGGCGAGGAATGGGATGATTTTTGGCTGCTTGAGCAAATACTTTTTGTCTGAGGGTTTGAGGTTCTATCGGACTAATAATTTCAAAAGTAGAGAAATGATTGCGTAAAAGTTGCGCTAACCCTCGTTTAACTCGATATTCGGGACTATTTCCTTCTAATTCTAATAATTTCTGATTAAGTTCTCCTTGGGTTTTACCAAGATATTCGGTAAAACAATCAATTTGTTCTGTTGCCAGACCACAAGTTCTGTCATCAATTGCTAATTTTTTGGGGACTACTGTTTCCCCATTTTGACGGTAAATCAAGAGTTCTGAAGGTAACATAAGTAACTAAAAGAAGAATTTTCAAGCGCAGAATATTGGAATTTATTTGATAATTCATAATAGAGAATTAATCAGAGCGCGAACATGATCTACCGAACTCTAGAATGTCGTCCTGATAGTTATCAGGCATGGTACAAACAAGGCAATGTCTTGCGGGAGAAGCATTGTTATCAAGAAGCTCTATTTTGCTATGAAAAAGCTTTAGAATATCATCCTCATGATTATTGGGCTACTTATCGTAAAGCTTCCGTCTTAGAAGAAATGGGTCGTTATGCTGAAGCTGTAGCTGACTATCAACGGGCAACCGAATTAAATTCTCACAATTATTGGGCTTGGTACGATTGTGGCTGTCTTTATTTAGAAGAATTGGCAGAGTACGAAAAAGCGATCGCAGCTTTTGAACAAGCGTTAACTGTTCATCCTCAAGATTATTGGTCAGTTTATCGATTAGCAGAGGCTTGGTGCAAACTGGGTCAATACAAACGTTCAGTAGAATACTACAACCTTGCTTTAGATTTACGTCCCCAGGATTTTTGGGCTTATTATCGTCGTGGTGAAGCTTTACAACTGTGGGGTAAGTTAGATGAAGCTTTGGCTAGTTATGACCAGGCTTTAGAACTTAAGCCTCAAGATCGTTGGACTTGGTCTCAAAAAGGAATTATTTTCCAACAATTAGAACTTTATCAAGACGCGATCGCTTGTTTCAGTCAGGCAGTGGAAATTTACCGCGAATTTGATTGGGCTTGGTATCGTCAAGGTGAGAGCTATTCTTTATTAAAAAATACTTGTTGGAATAATAATTGGGCAATTTATTGTCTAGAAAAAGCGATCGATCTTTATCCACAGAAGTTTCTAGATTTAGCTGTATCCGAACCAGTTTGGAACAAATATAGAAAGCAAGCAGGATTTATTTCTTTATTAACGAATAAAAAGAAAAAATATAATTTATAGGGATTGTAATTTTGATAATCTCAGAGCCAAAAAGCTTGGTTGAACACTTAGACTGTAACTCATCTTGCTCTTTATTTCTACTGCTACCAACTCTTTGAGAGTTTTTGATACACGGCTGTTATCAAAGTAACCTAAATACCTTAGAAAAGGCGTTAGTTTCTTATCCTAGTCAAACTTTAAAATTAAAAGACGGAAGCATCAGAGTACCGCTAGGCAAACAAGTTAAATGTTGGTTTGGACTAGATAGTTTTTATCTACCGATGCCAAGCAACATTAATTTAGCTGACTAGTTTCTAAAAATTGTCCGAGATTATTGTAAAAAATTGAGATAATAAAAAATTAGCTCAGTCGGCGGGAAGCGTCGGGTACTTCACCCAAAAAAATAACCATAAACTATCATATTTTTTTTCAGATTAATTATGCCGATTATTGATAACCGTACGGAAGTATCATCCCAAAAAGATGTTTTTTTAACTGCTCAAGATATTCTCAACCAAGTTAATTCAGGAGAAAGTTTGGTAGGGAAAGATTTGAGTAAAGCTGATTTATACGCCATTGACTTGAGTGGTGTCGATCTCAATAATACCAACTTAAGTCAAGCTACTTTTACTAACGCGAATTTAAGTGGTGCAAATTTAAGCGGTGCTAACTTAACTAACGCTGACTTACGAGGTGTAAATTTAACAGGTGCCAACTTAACAGGTGCAAATCTTGAAGGAGCATATCTAAATCGTTCCGATCTGCGTCAGGCAAATTTTACAGATGCAAAGCTTGACCATGTTAAACTGCAAGTATCACTTTATGATCGTGCAACTATTTTCCCTGAAGGATTTAATTATAAGAATTCTGGTGCGGTTGGACCAGGTGCTAATCTTTCGGGAGCTTATCTCAATACAGCTAATTTACGTCGAGTAGATTTGACTGGTGCTAAATTAATTGGTGCCTATCTTTCGGGAGCAGATTTAACTGAAGCGATTTTAGAAGATGTTTCTTTAAGTGGTGCCAATCTACAAAAAGCCTTTTTAACTGGTGCTTGTTTGCGTAATGCTCGTTTGGCAAGTGCAGAATTACAAGGTGCAGATTTGAGAGCAGCGGATTTGACTGGAGCAGATTTAAGTCATATTCAAAGTATTGCAGGTGCAGATTTTAGTTTAGTTAAAGGATTGACTGAGAGCGATCGCGCTAAACTAATTAGTTATCCAGCACAAGAATTATCTACCTGGAATCCTTACACACGTAGAAATACCTTAGATAGTTTAAATATTTGTACTCAATAGCCAAGCTCAATTTAGCTCTCATTATTACCCCGTCAGATCTGTAGCTCAAACGCCAAGTCTTGTAAGCGATCGCTATCTAGTAATACTACTTGCGATCCCTCAACTGTAATTAATC
>CAZLUP010000060.1:0-23550 GCA_964562685.1 uncultured bacterium | reverse complement strand
ATTGTGTAGATGCTGCTTTCAAAAATTGTCCTAATGTATTTGCGTAGTGCTATAAAACTCAACCTTTCCAGCATACTTATCCTCAGCAACCCATACCTTGGTTAACTATTGAAGAAATTAGTCTTCGTTTACCTCCAGACACTTTATTAATTAATTATTTGGTTACAGAAAAATATTTATTAGCTTGGGGTATTACTTCTAAAGGTTTAATTCAACACTCTTTATTATCAGAATGGCAAGAAAAACCAATCAAGCCTGATACTTTAAGAGCAATTAAAACCAAATGGCTCAAAAAAATTCAAACTTACCCAATTAATCAACAATTTAACTTAATTTTAAGTCAATATTTTCTTCAGCCTTTTGAACCAGAAATTAATCAAAGCCAACATTAAAAATTAGAACTCAAGACTATAGAAGAAAATTGCCGAGTCTTAGTAAATTATTGCTTGAGTAAAACATTGCTAAATTGTTTGGGTGTGATCCCAACGATCCGTTTGAAATAGCGGGTAAAGTGACTTTGATCGCAAAAACCTACGCTGGCTGCAACTTCCGCAATGCTAAGTTGGCTATGCTGCAATAAATACTTAGCTTTTTCAATCCGACGCTGCAAAATATATTGATGAGGCGTTATACTGATACTTTGCTTAAACAAACGCAAAAAGTAATAGGGGCTAATCTTAGCGATCGCTGCTAGTTCAATTAATTTGATTTCTCGATCGAGATGTTGATTAATATAATCCTTCACCTGTTCGAGTTTGACCCAAGATAATCCACCTGAGTAGCTAGATAACTTTGGTTTGGTGGTGCAATATTTCCTTAATAGATGAATTGCTAAGGTTATTTTGAGGCTATCAATTAGTAAATAACCACCGATTTTACTTAACTCTAATTCCTCTCTCAAAGTCAAAAAAATACCTTGGATTAAAGTATCCTGCTCATTCATAAAATGAGGAATCAGTTCAAGGCGATCCGAATCGACCAAATCTTGAGCAGTTTGTTGGAGAAGTGCAGGCTCAATTGCCAAAATCATAAATTCGACCGAAGTATTCCAATTACAACGATGGGAAATACCAGCAGGAATAATAGCAATGTCTCCTTGACTTCGCCTTTCTCCGATCATTTTTCCATCTAACCATCGTTCTCCTGATGAACAAGGAAGTGGAGAATAAGCAATTACGTGCATAGTATGTTGATGCTCTCTCGTTTCAAACTCTGGCTGTTGATGAAGTTCAAAATGAATACTTTGCCATTGAGAACTAAAAAGAACGGCAGGTTTAGGCACAAAAGTCTCTGATGCCTTTGCTTGCCGATAATCAATCAGCTTGATTTCTTCCTTTGGCGTTTTCATCTTTTACTTCACTTCAATAAATTAAAAATTTTTCTGTTCTAACTATTAACAAAAGATGTTAAAGATCCGAGAGATACTTCGGCGGGATCGATCGCGACTGATGCTGGAATCGGTGCTGCTGGAGGCGCATTAATTGGTGAAGTTTTAGGTGGTGGAGCAGGTGTTGGAGAAATTGTTGGTGGTGCTGCTGCTGGTGCTGCGGTAGGCAATATTACTGCGGATCGCGTAGTTGTCATTGAACCTAATACACCTATTACGTTATATAGTAATTAATTATCTTTTTAAAATAGAAGAAAGCTGTATCTAAACATTAGGACTAAAAATCGATCTTAAGAAAAAAAAAATTTGGTTAACAATGTAAAATAGCAAACTTATGACCGATATCGTAGCTAGGCAATATGAGTAAAGCAACTACCAAGACAGTTAATCGTACCACTACAACTTATTTTCCTTTGGCTGTCGCCCCATCTCAAGTCTTACGGGGAGAAAATTTTCTCCAAGAATCAGGAGAAGCGATCGCTCGTTTAGGAACTCGTCCTTTAATTGTGGGAGGCGATCGCACTTTAAAGATAGTTCAACCCTATTTTGAATCAATTAGCAAAAAACAGCAATTAATTACTTCTCCAGCCAGTTATAGTCCTGATTGTGCCGAGTCTTCTTTACAACAACTACACAGCGCAGTTACTTCCCATCAAGCCGATTTAATTATTGGGGTTGGCGGTGGTAAAGCATTAGACACTGCCAAATTATTAGCTTGGCAATGTAATTTACCTGTAGTTACGATTCCTACTTCGGCTGCTACTTGTGCAGCTTGGACGGCTTTATCTAATATTTATACTGAAGAGGGTGCTTTTCAATACGATGTGGCTCTTGATCGCTGTCCCGATTTACTAATCTTAGATTATGGTTTGGTTCGTACTGCGCCCACTAGAACTTTAGTCGCAGGAATTGGTGATGCTTTAGCTAAATGGTACGAAGCTTCGGTTAGTAGTGGTAGTTCCCCTGCAACCTTAACCATTGCTGCGGTACAACAGGCAAGGATTCTCCGTGATTTGCTGTTTCAAAAATCACCTGCTGCGGTAGCTAACCCTGATAGTGATGATTGGCGCGAAGTAGTTGACGCTACCGTACTTTTGGCTGGAGTAATTGGCGGTTTGGGTGGTGCTAACTGTCGGACTGTGGCTGCTCATGCAATTCATAATGGTTTAACCCAACTGCCAGAAGCTCACCAAGCTTTACACGGTGAAAAAGTAGCTTATGGGATTTTGGTACAGTTGCGTTTAGAAGAGATGGTTCAAGGTAATCAATTAGCTGTTTCTACTCGACAACAATTAACTGAGTTTTATCGTGAAATCGGTTTACCAAAGACTTTAGAAGATTTAGGATTGGGTAATATTAGTTTGACTCAATTACGTCAGGCAGCCGAATACGCTTGTCTTCCTAATTCTGATATCCATAGATTACCTTTTGAGGTTTCTCCAGAAGAGTTAATGGCTGCAATGGTTTCTTTACCAAAGGATAAGTAAGTAATAGGTAATAAGTAATAAGGAATAGGTAAAATACACACAATTATTTTAACTTTTGCCTTTTTGCTTCTTGTTACGCCACGATGCTAGAATGGGCAATAACTACTTGCCATGAGCCATTGGAAGTAGAAGCCCATACGCGTGTAAATCGAAAATCTGCTTCTGATGGGACACCATTGTAAGTTCCTACTAGATAAACTCTTGCCAAAACAATCGCAACATCTCCAATAATGCGAATTGTTTGCTCTAAAGGTGTAAGCGATTCAATTGCCAATTGTCCTGATTGATGTCCTTCAAGGTCATCTTTTTTGGTTACTAACTCGCCGAGGTGGGTTGTAAAAATAAGTTCTGGTGCAAGAAGTTCGTCGAGTGCTTTGACATCTGATTGAAGCATAGCTTCTCGTAACTTTGCTTCATATTGAATGATTTCAGTTTCGATAGAATTATTCATCTCTTGAAAATAACCTTATTTCCAACAAAATTGATAAAGAGCTTGGAGGGTATCGCCATCCTTGGGATATTGAGCGATCGCAATTTTAAAATCAACTTGAAAACGTTCTCCATTAGAAGCAGTAAAGACTTGTCTGCGTAAACTAGTAGCTAATTCAGAAACGCGATCGCGCATTTCATTATAATTTAAATTAACTGTACCAAGGACAAATTCACCCAAGCCGTAGTACCCCAAAACCTCAATTTGACGAAAAATAGTTTGTAATAGATGACTCCAACGTTGTAAAACTTTATTACCCATTGTATGACCGTATTGAAGATTAATTTGACGTAATTTATTTTCAGCCATACTTACAACTGCCAAGCAACCAGATTGGTTCTTTTTGAATAACGATGTTAAGGCACGATCTGATAGGGGTTGATTCATTAAACCAGTGAGAGTATCTTTGGTAGAAAGATTTTGTAGCCAACGATTTCGTTCTAAGCGATTGGTAATGCGAGCTAATAATTCTACACCTACTAAAGGTTTCGTAATATAATCATCTGCACCTACTGCAAATACTTGTTGAATTGTCTCGGCATCTCGATGGGCAGTGAGAAAGAAAACAGGTAATTCTTGCCAATTAGGATCGTTGCGAATTGCTTGACATAATTCAATACCATTGATTTGGGGCATTTCTACATCTAAAATTAGCAAATCAGGCTGAGTTGTTTGCATTAGCTCCCAAAAACGTAAAGGCTCATCTAAAGTAGTGACTTGCATCCCCCAAGGTTCGAGTAATGTTTGAGTTGCTTTGAGAAAAATGGGGTCATCATCGACAACCAGAATTTGAGTATCAGGATTTTCGCGACTGGAATGATTTTGTTGACGACTGCGTTGTAAAAGTTGCTTTACCGTATTTTCAATTTGTCTAGCTGTAACGGGTTTGACCAAAAAACCATTAGCTCCTGCACGAGCAATAGAAATTCTTTGCGTTAATTGATCTTCAGCCGAAAGTACTAACACTTTCACGGGAGGAGTACGTTCAGTTAATTCGGTAATAAAAGCGAGATTTTGGGCTGAATCGCTGCTGAGTTCTAAATCTAAGACAACTAAATAAGGAGAATTTTCTTGTAACCAAAGCTTTGCTGTTTCTAAATTATCTACTTGATGCCAACTGATTTCCGTAAGCGAAGCTAGTTGCTGAAGTTGATTTTTTAAGTCATTATTAACGATTAAGAGTAATTTTGCTGGATTAATTATAGGAGTAGTTTGAGTGGATTCTTCTAAAGCTAATAAATTACTTAAATCATCCACCAAAAAGATTAGTTGTTCTCTTTGAATCGGAGATAAAACTTCATTAGTTTGCAAAAGAGTTTCAATTTCACGGGCTAATTGAGTTCCTGTTTCTCTGGCAAACATTCCTAAAACACCAGCCAATTTATGGGCTGCTTGGGCTGCTGAATGATGTAAATCTGGTGATAATCGAGCTTTACTTGCTTCAGTTGCTGCTAAATTTAAAATTTTTAATCTTTTGCTCATCAAGCCTTGATATTGTTGCCACATCTGCTCCATTTTTTGATTAAATTCTTGTTCAACAGAGCTTGAAAAAGCTTGATTAGTTTGAGATTGTTCAAGTTTTGGACTAAAACGATAACCAATTCCGTAAACGTTTTCAATCCAATCTACTACACCTGCTTGTTTGAGTTTCTTGCGTAATCCTTTAATATGAGCCTTCACACTTTCTTCCAAAGGCGGATCGTCAAAAGTCCAAATCCGATCAAGAATTTGCGATCGACTAAACACTCTAGCCCGATTGCGTAAAAATAATTCTAGTAAGTTATATTCTTTGGGGGTTAACTTAATTGGTTTGTCTTGATAGCTGACTTGACAACTACTAGGATCCAAACGCAAACCTTCAACCTCTAAAACAGCAGTAGGAATTACTTCTCCTCTTCTAGATAAGGCTCTAATTCTGGCGTGGAGTTCATCAATATCTAAAGGTTTGATTAAATAATCATCTGCCCCTGCATCCAAACCCCGAATTCTTTCTTGATTGGCATCTTTAGCCGTCATCAATAACACAGGAGTAGAATAACCTTCGCTACGTAACCTCTGACACAAACTAATGCCATCTAGTTCAGGTAATCCCACATCCATCACAATTAGTTCGTATTCACCGCTTTGAATATATTCCCATCCCAATAAACCATCTTGAGCAACATCAACTACATAGTTATGATCGGTAAGAGATTGCCACAACACATCGCTCAAAATCTCATCATCTTCAACTAATAAAATTCGCATAGTTAAATTTTGTTTGGCTTCTCGTTGCCTAAAGATCATGAAAAAAATTAGGGAAGAAGTAGAGAAGTTAGGGGTTTATTCTCTAGTCTTTCTCTCTATTCTTTTAGATTAGAAAATTTTGATAAAGTTGAAGCAGATTTTGTTGCTAAAGGGCAATCTATTGATCGCTTTTGGTGAGTTAGTCAAATATCTTTAAAGTAAAGAATAATTAAGTTAAGATTTGTTTGGAAATTTTATTGAGAATAAGTAATGAGTTTATTTAGTTTGATAGGTATGATATTTTAATCAACATTGATATTTGACAAGTAGATGATAAGTTTGGTGTTCTGTGCTTAAATAAAAATTTACTTTTCTTAAAAATCTTTTAAATCAGTCACAGTAATAGCGATCGTGTCTAACTAATTTTTAGGCTTAATTTAACTTAACATTAATGCTTGATTGGTTATTGATTAAGTATTTATCTTGATTGACAATTTTTTTTGAATAAGTAGGTAGCTCGAATTTTAATTGAAGAGGCAATTTTTTTTAAGAATTAATAGATGATTTCAATACAAAAAAAGCTGGAGTGATTCAGTTCAACTCCAACTATAAAAGTGATTTAGATGAAATAGAAAAAACAACACTACAATGTAGTTTAGTTAAAACTAAAAGCTAACAGCTAAAAGCTTTGGAAATTGAAAAGCGCAGTAAATTTTAACTACTTAGCGACCTAAAAAACGAGATGCCATGGAGATCGCATCAGCTATGTCTACATCACCATCACCATCTCCATCCAAAAAACTATCAAGCACTGAATTACCTGCCTGAGAACTAGTTGTATTGTTACCAGTTTTCAAAAAATTTAATACTAAAGGAACAAGACTAGGCAATAAACTTTGTATTACTTGAGGGTCTAAACCAGTTCTACTGCTAATTTGTTGCGTCATATTTTGCAACTGTGAACTATTAAACAAAGCTTGTAATACTTGGTAATTTGCTTGTGTACCAGCAAATTGATTGATCGTCTGCTGTACTTGACCCTCTCCACCATTGCTCCGTTGATTTTGAAGAGCAGAACGAGTAAAGTTACCAACAATAGACATGGCCGATTCGATTGCAGAAGGATTAGCGTTATAGCTTCCACTAAGTTGTTGTACGGTATCTAAAATATTTGCTAATTGATTGGGATTTGCTTCTTGCTCTGGATTATTGATTGCACCAAGAATTTGATTAAATAAGCTCATGTTGATTAATTACTAATAACTATGGTGTTATTTATTTAGAACCTATCACAAAAAATCCAAGCAAATCCTATTTTAATTTTTAAATTTGAGATTTAATTAATTTTTGGCTCTATTTGTAAGCTATCTTGATTAGATTGTTCGAGATGAATATCCCATTTAGGAGGATTACTATGAGGATTATATTCATAGGTTGCTAAACATTGTTTTTGTTGATTAAAGATGCGGAGATTATAACCATATTCTCGAACAACAGTACCAAACTGATTGATTAAACGATATCTTTCTAAATAATCTAATAAAGTCCACAATTGCCAATTAACTATAAGATTAATTTGTTTGGTTTGAGGAAAAGTTAACCAATTATTAATTAATCTTCCACCAAAGGGATCGAATTGTTCTCTTGCCCACCAAAGACTGGGTATTGCCAATCCTGCTACAAGAGTTCTAGACTGGTTCGAGCTAGTTTCAGAAGAGGATTTGTGTGGCTGTTTGTTTGATAATCTTTTGTCTATAAATTGGTTAGTCTTTCTAGCTTGATTCCAACTACAATTATTGGGTGTTAATGAATCCTGATTAGAATTAGCTTGAGCCAAGACCGAATTATTAATAAATAAAAATAAAAATGTCAATAATCCAAGTATTTTTTTATTTTTGTTCATTTAACTATAAAAATAATTACCAATTAATTTAATTATAGTAAGAAAATTTAATTCATTAAACAGGCTAATGTTACTTAGATTATATTGAAGTGATTTATCAAACTATTAAATAGATGTAAGAGTGAACGAGAAAACTAAATATTTGATTATTTTTTTTCAACCAGGCTAAGTTAGCTCTATTAAATGAAAGTGTTGATATTGAGCAAAAATATTTTTTGTTGAATAAGCCCAAATTTTTTGTGAGGATATTAAAGTTATTTTATCTAAATAATCACTTCAAACATCAAAACAAGCTAGAAGCGATCGCTTCAGAATAAGCGAATTTTTCACTCTGTACCTAAGCAAACACAAGACCGCAGTATTATTGTTGTATTTTGCAAAGTAAGCAATTCATTGTTCAATAAGAGAATATAGTTACTAAAAATATTTGGATGTTTTATTTAACTTGGTTAGTAGGATTTACTACTTTAATTTTATTTGGATTTAGTAGTTTACGTCATGCTTTATTTCAATCTACTGCTCTCGATCTAGCTTTTTTCGATCAATTAGTCTATCTTGCTAGTCAAGGTTTACCACCAAGATCTTCTTTGTTAGGATTTTCTTTGATTGGAGACCATGCTGCTTGTATTCTTTATTTTATTGCCTTATTTTATAAAGTCAAACCCGATGTTCATTGGTTATTTTTTATTCAAGCAATTGCTTTAGCTAGTGGTGCTATTCCTATTTATGCTTTAAGTAGACAAGCAAATTTATCTCAAGCTTATTCTAGAGCGATCGCTTTAAGTTATTGTCTTTATCCAGCAATTTTTAATATTAATTTTTATACAGATTTTCGTCCCGAAGCAATTGCAGTTCCTAGTTTATTATGGGCAATTTGGGCAGCGATTGCCAATCAGACTTGGCAATTTATTATTGCTATTCTCCTAGTTTTAAGTTGCAAAGATATTTTAAGTTTGACAGTAATTGCTGTGGGTATTTGGTTAATTATTCAAGAAAAACGTTTTTTTTATGGTTGTTTTGCCATAATTTCAGGTATTATTTGGTTTATTTTTACTATCATCTATCTTATTCCTCAATTAAGACAAGGGCAAGCAGGGGGGGTAGTTTTTTATAGTTCTTTTGGCAATTCTTTTTCTGATATTATTATTAAAATTATTACCGACCCAAATTTGGTTTTAAGCAAGTTATTTTTACCAGATAGAATATTTTATTATTTTCTTTTGATCTTGCCCATTATTATTGCAATTAATTGGAGAGCGATCGCAAGTATTTTGCCAGCTACACCAATACTATTGCTTAATAGTATTTCCGATTATTCAGCCCAAAGAGACCTGATTCATCATTATTCTTTAGCGATTTTTCCTTTTTTATTTATTTGGATAATTAATTCTATAAAATATTTTAAACAAGAAAAACAACGTCAATGGCTTAAACCGAAATGGTTGATCGTTTGGGCAATAATTAGTTTTATAGTATTAGCAAAATATAGTTTTTTTTGGAATAGATATTTATCTAACTTGTCTAATCTTGACGATCTTCGTACTGCTGTAAATTTAGTCTCGTCTCCAGGAGGTGTCGTAACTAACTCAACCATTGCACCTCATCTTAGCCATCGTTCCGTGATTAAAATTATCGATCAACAAATTAGTCTTACCCAAATTCAAAATCAATCAATTAATTACGTTTTAATCGATCAAAAAAATTTAGATCGAGACATTTCACCAGAGTTAATCCAAACTTTTATTGAACAACTAAAACAACAACCAAATTGGCAATTAAACTACTCTCAAGGAGAAGTATTTTTATTTGAAAAAAAACAAATTTCTCATTAAGATATCAAGGCTATTTTATTTAATCACTTACGATGACAATTATCCTCACTAACGATGATGGGATTGATGCACCTGGGATTCGGGCATTAAAACAGGCTGTAAGCGACCGCTCTATTATTGTGGCACCAAAAGATCATTATTCTGGTTGCGGACATCAAGTTACGACTCACCGACCAATTCAAATACAATGTCGTTCAGAGCAAGAATATGCTGTGGATGGAACTCCTGCTGACTGTACTCGGATTGCCTTGACTAAAATTGCCCCAGAGACGAAATGGGTATTTTCTGGGATTAATGCGGGTGGTAATTTAGGTATAGATGTATATATTTCAGGAACAGTAGCTGCGGTTAGAGAAGCTGCTATACATGGTATTCCTGGGATAGCTATTTCTCATTGGATTAAAAGACCATTAATTATTGATTGGGACAAGGCAAGTTTATGGACTGCTCAAGTTTTACAAGAATTATTAAATCGTCCTCTTCCTTCTCATAGTTTTTGGAATGTTAATTTACCTCATCTCGAACCAGATCAACCCAAACCAGAAATAGTTTTTTGTCAACCGAGTATCGATCCTTTACCACTTCAGTTTAGAACCGAAGGAGATTTACATTATTACGCAGGGGAATATTCTAAACGCGATCGCACTTCGGGAACAGATGTTGATGTTTGTTTTTCAGGAAATATTGCTGTTACTTTGATTACACTCTAGTTTTCAGATCACAAAATCCTCACATTTTCTCTTTAAGCTAATAATCAAGATTGCTTCCTAGAGACAACACTCTGCTTTATATCGTCAGTCAAATTTCAGAACCTTGCTCGGATCGTGATCAAAGACTGGCAGATGAAACAAATTCCCCCAGATCGGCATAATTTGGGGGTTATTTTTTTGAAAAAATTCAAACAACTATCAACCCTTGCAACATTACTTATCAATTTTTCGCCAGGAGACTTGATTAAGATTGACACAAAGACAGAGTTTTACACCAAAATATATAGAGGGATACTGAAGGAGTAACTAAAAAATGCTGCCATACGTCCTAGCGATCGCAGTTGGCTTGAGTAGTTTGATCTTATTTTTGACAGCTTTCTTGTTGCCAGATATTCACCGCCAAGACGATTTTTTTTGGAGTGCAATAGGTTTATTTTACGCCCTAGTATTATGGTTTTGTGCGACTAGCATTACAGGTGGATTATTATTAGGACAAGTCGCAGCCGTTGCCTTACTTACCTCCTATAATTGGCAAACTTTTAAATTAAGGAAAGCGATCGCTCATCCCGAACAACAAGCGAATCTTGATAGCTTTTCTGTAGTCAATTCAGTCAGAGGGTTATTTAGTGGCAAACGACAAGTTAAACCTCAGCCACCTTCTCCACCAGTAACAATTACAGAAAAAGAACCTACACCACCAAACCAAGCATCGGGAACAACACCATCAAGTCCGACAGAAGAAATAGAAGACACAATTCTTGAAGCAACCTCTCAATCAACACCTCAAGATAATGAACCTATTTTGTCAGAAGAACCTTTTGCTGTAGAAAGAACTGCCGAACCAAAACCTCAAGAAACTGCTATCAAATCTAATACGCCATTAGTAGCAGCCAAAAAACCAGGCTTATTCAGTAATTTATTCAACTTTGGCAAAAAGAAACCTGCATCAACAACGCCAAGCACAAAAAATACCAATTCTGTCGCGACAACTAAACTTGAAGAGCTTTTAGACGAAGAGTTTGAAGCAAAAACAACTTCTACTGAAGTAACAGTGACAATTGCAGAAACAATTTCTACCCCAGAATCAGAAACAACTCAAATAGAAACAATTTCGATTAAATCATCTGAAGAAGGTTCACCCACAGTAGAAACAGAAGAAATTCTGGCAGAAACTACCCCAATCGAACCATCATCAGAATCAACTCCTTTAACTCCAGCAGAAATAGTTGATATTATCGATACAGAAATCGAACCAGATACCGCAGAAACAACTAATTGGGATGAAGAGGATGTCAAATCAAATCCAAGCGACTCGGTAGAAACAATTACGGTAACTGAGATTCAAAAATCAGAAGCAACAATTGATTCCAATCAAACTACCGAGTCTGTCCCAGCAAAACAAGATTTAGATCGCCAAAAAGATTTGAATATGGATGATTCTTTGAAAGAAATGGAGCAAAAAAAAGAAAATACCTAATTAATTGCTTAAATTTTTTTATTCTTCAGTTTAATACTGCTTTTTCAGTTCAAGTTTAACAATAACTTTAAGGCTGGAAAGAAGGTTGAGTGCAAACTTTTAATTGTTGAATTTTTACTTTTAATTTTTAATTAAAGTATACTATTGTAAAGATTGACGAATAAAAAATTAAACTTTCTACTCAATCTTCAAATTCGTATTATCTACATGAATTTTTTTCGCTCCTCCGAACCGATTTTTCGTCGCAAACAACACGCATTAGATTTTCAGGATCGTCAAGGATTATTACATTTTCAACTAAGTATCAAACATAAAACCTTATTTTCTAACATTTATACCAGAATAGACCAGGTTTTTGTCCTTTGGGGTTTGATTTCAGCTGTTATCTTCATCACTGCACAATTTGCGCCTATTGACTGGATCACACAAGCAATCTTTTGGTCAATTTTGACAATAGTTGGTACGGTAACAATGATTGTTCTAACTCATTTTTGGGTGAAAGTAGAACGTTTGAGATGGGTTTTGTATAGTTGGGTATTTTTAATGTTAGGCGGTGTCCTCATTACTGATTTAGGAATCTTGTGGGGTTGGGGACAAATCTTAATGCACTTATGCCATCTTTGGTTGAGTGTCAGTGCAATTGGTTATTTTTGTACTGGTTGGGGATTGCGATCGCGTGCATTTATAGTTGCCGGCTTGTGGCATATTTTAGGTATAGTTATCCTACCTTACTGCCTTGGTTGGCAGTTTTTGGCAACGGGTTTAGTTATGACAGCTAATCTTTTGGTATTTGCCGAAACTCAATGGGATATGCGTCTTCCCATTGATAATTATGCTGTTTTAACCGAAGAACAAAAAGAATTTAATCGTCAACAATATCAATTACGTCAAGCTTCTTAGCGGATGTTTAAGTAATTTTTGGTTATTCTCAGCCTAGTCAAACGTAACAATAAGACGTTTTTAAATTTGTAGGGGCTATTCATAAATAACCCCTACTATCACTAAAATTTGTTTCTTTAATTGCTAAATTACTGCCCTTTTCAATTAAATAGAATACAACCTCTCACAAATTCAAAAGCTAAGAGCTTATTTGTTTTTAAGGTAGTCTATCAATCTGAAAATACTGTAACATTCGATCTTTTTGCAATAATTTGTTAATCGTTTGTTTAATTAAAAATTATTTTCTAATAAAAACACCAGGTTCTTTTTGAATCGGAAGTACATCTAAAAGATCAATTGTGGCACAATATTTCAAATCTTCGTCACCATCTAATCTTAATAAACGTTGTCCGTGACTACATTGATGAAACATTTTTAATAAATTATCTTGCCATTGCGTATAAAGAGCGATCGCAGCAACCACTTCATCATTCCCAACTAGATCTTCTAAAGATTGGTTCATTAAAGATAAGGCGATCGCACCTGCACAAGCAGTATCCTCTAAAGAATAACTACCTTCCCATCCCGAACCAACAATCCAAACAGTTTCAGGCTGATTTTTTAACAAATAATTAACAGCAGCTTGACGGTTGACAATGGCAGCAGTAATAACAGTAGGAGCTTGTTCAACTCTTTGAAGAGCGCGAGTACCGTTAGTAGTACTGATAAATAATCTTTTTCCGCCTACTACTTCGGGAGTACAATCGAGGGGAGAATTGCCCAAATCGCAACCTTCTACCTTTTGACCACCTCTTTCGCCAGCACGCAGACGTTTTTCTGGTAACCATGCTGCCGATTGACTCATCAATTCGTCTAAATCTTTAAAAGCTTGAACTGCTTCTGCGCCTGCGTTTAAGGCAGTAGCAATAGTAGTTGTAGCACGAAGAACGTCAACCACAACTGCACAATCAGGCAAACAATCTGTAGGAGTTAGTTCGGGAGTATGATAAACAAACAGTTTCACTTAATTACACTTAATAATTCAATTTAAACTTTCGCAATTATACGTTATTTTTCAAAAATTAAAAGGCAACTTGAAATAATTAGTTTGAGTCTTTAGATCAGGCAAAAAAACGATCTAATTTTGAAGGAAATTGGCTATGAGTTACCAACGACGCAATTTTAATATTATCAGTAAAACCTATATTTTTAGTTTATTGTTAGCTTGTGCCTTTCCTTTACCTTTCGATAATCTTGTTTTCGCTCAATCAGTCAATTCTCAATCACAAGTTAGTTCGGAAACAAACATTATTTATGTTAATCCCCAGACTGGAAGTGATAGTGCAGAAGGTAGTCAACAGTCACCTTTAAAAACTATTACTCAAGCCTTACAAAAGGCTTTACCTAACACTACGATCGCTCTTGCACCAGGAACATATAATGAAGAAACAGGAGAAAAATTTCCTTTAATTATTAAAACTAATGTGACTCTGCGAGGTGCTTCTGGAGGACAAGGACACAATGTAATTATTGAAGGTAGTGGTTATTTTATTAGTCCAACCGCAGCAGGACAATATGTAACCATCGCAGCAATTAAAAATGCTAAAGAAATTACAGGAGTAACAGTTATTAATCCTCATTCTAGAGGACATGGTTTATGGATTGAATCAGCTAATCCAACTGTTAGTAATAATAGTTTTATTCGTAACGGAAATACAGGTTTATCTGTTAATGGTAATAGTGCGCCAATAATTACTAATAACTATTTTCATAATAATGCTGGCAATGGTTTGTTGGTTTACGGTACATCTAAACCTCAAGTTAAAGACAATACATTTGAATCAACAGGTTTTGCAATTAGTGTAGTTCAAAATGCTGCACCTGTTTTAATGCGAAATAGTTTAAGTGGGAATCGAATTGGAGTAATTTTAGAAGGAAATTCTCAAGCAGTTTTACGCAATAACAAAATTGAAAATTCTCAAGAATATGGTTTAGTTGCGATCGCAAATTCTCAAGCTGATTTAGGCACTGCTAATCAACCAGGTAATAATCTGTTTCGCAATAATAGCAAGCTAGATTTACAAAATGCGACTAAACATCCTCTTTTAGCAGTAGGAACAGAAATTAAAGGAAAAACAGAAGGTGAAATCGATTTTCGTGGTACTACTCCCCCAACTGTTGCTGATAATAGATTAGATCGACAAGCTACACCCTCAACTGGTTTGGTTTTAAATGCTATCTCCCCCGAAAAACCAATTGCTTCAGTTACTATCCGAACAGATCAAACTGACAAACTACCTTCTTCACCAATTCCCACTAATTTAGCTAGCCTTTCTAGTAACGAAACTCTCCCATCTCCCAAACCTGTAGCAGTTCCCGACTCTCCACCACCTACTTCTAATTCTTCCTCTCAAACAGTTTCTACTCCTCCTTTACCTACTTCAACTTCAGCAAATAATTCTGTTACCGACTCGAATAGTTACAAGGAATTAGTCTTTACTGCATCAAGTAATAATCAACCTGCTACATCACCCGATCATTCGACTTCAGAAACTAACTTTCCGCCTCCGCCATCACCCCTTACTAATCTTCCTCGTAATCAAGTTAGTACGTTATCAGATGTATTCGGTTCAAAAAATGAACAAGTTTCTTCATCATCTCCCATCACTACTACATATAGAGTATTAGTAGAAGCTAATAATAGTAATCAACAGTCTCAAGTGCGATCGCTTTTTCCTGATGCTTTTACTACTCTATATTTAGGTAAATCGATGTTACAAGTAGGAGCGTTTAGTAATAAAGATAAAGCTGAAGGCGCGTTGACTTCTTTAAAAAATTTAGGCTTAAAAAGCTATCTTTTAGAATAATTAATTAAGAATAGTCATTTTTGCTAAAGAATCAATTAAAATTTCATAGTTTTACTCAAAATACTGAAATAGTTAAAAAAAGACAGTAAAAACTGCCAGTTTTGAGCTATAAGTTCAAGATTAGTATATGAATTATCAAATGCCAGAGTATTGTTATGAAAATGCTAATCCAAGATTAAAACGTTTATTAGGATTTTTATCTCATGGTGCTTATGGTTAATTAACTCGAAAAGCTTCGGCGTATTAATAAGACTAATTTATGTAGTTAATAAACTTGTAATGAAGCTAAATTAGTTAATTGGCTTGAGTCAAAATCTTTTAAATATAAAAAATAATTATTAATATCCCTACGATATATTGTATCTTCCAAAACAGAAGGCAGATTAAATTTAGCCTGCGTTAAGATCAGTAACTTGTTTCGTATCACAGAAGAGAATGTTTAAAAAACGCTATTTCTGGGCTTCTTTGTTGTTATCATTTTGTTTGAGTTGGGTAATTTCTTCACCTGTTCAAGCACAACTTCCAGGAATTAGGGATTTAATTCTCGACTCTAACTTTCTTAATCCTAGTCCAACAACAGAGAATCCCATTGAAGTTGCTTGTATTCGCTTGGATGGTCGTTGTCTGTTTAAGATTGCTTTTCCTCAATCAAATTTATCAGAAAGAATTACTGAAATTCAGAACCGTTTAAATCAGATCAAAACTCAATATTTAAACAGAGATAAGCCTGAACTAGAAATTACTCAGGAAAGAAGAGCTAATTCTCAATACATTTATGTTAATTTAGGCAATAATCCAACTCTATTGTTAACAGTAACTAGCGAAGATGCTGCTTTAGACGGAGTTACCATTGAAACCAAAGCAGAACAAATAGCCAGACAGGTAGAAAATGGTCTAGAAACGGCTCAACAAGAACGACAACCAAGCTTTCTAATTCGTCAAGGAATCATTGCAGCAATATTAGCATTAGTAATAGTTATTACGAGTTTAATTATTGCTCGTTGGCAAGAAAAATCAAAAAAAATTAAACAAGAATTAAAGCCTTCAAGTCTTTCAAAATCTTCTCCTTTATCAATTCGTCTTAGTCAACAATTACACTGGAATCTCAAAGAACTTCAACATCGATTTTTTCAGATAGTTCAAGTTGGTTTATGGGGAGGAGGAACACTAATAATTTTAGGTTTGTTCCCTCAAACTAGAGTTTTACAATTAATTATTATTACAGGAATTCGTATTCCTTTAAGAGTAAGTATTATTGCGTTAATTACTTATGTTTTAATCCGTCTTTCCTACGTTATAATCAATCGTTTTACTTCAGGTTTTGTAAGTAGTAATTTACTCAGCCCTAGAGCTAACCGAAGAATGCAATTAAGGGTAACTACAGTTTCTAGAGTTAGTAAAAGTATTGTAACTATTATTTGGTTAACAGTTGGTTTTATTACGGCTCTTTCAGTAATTGGAATTAATGTCGCTCCTTTACTCGCTGGTGCAGGAATTTTAGGTTTAGCTATTTCTTTAGCTTCACAGAACCTTATTAAAGATGCGATCAATGGTTTTTTTATTATTCTTGAAGATCAATATGCTGTTGGTGATGTGATTGATGTTGGTGGAATTGGTGGTTTAGTTGAAAATATTAATTTACGAATTACTCAAGTAAGAGATGGAGAAGGAAGATTAATTACTATTCCTAATAGTGAGATTAAAATAGTTGCCAATCTTTCTAGTCAATGGTCAAGAGCAGATTTAAATATTCCTGTTGCTTATCACACCGATATTGATAAAGCATTACATTTAATTCATAAAGTAGCCGAAGAAATTTGTCAAGATGACAACTGGCGAGAGCAAATTATTGAATCTCCTCAAATTTTAGGAGTAGAGAATTTTGCGGATCGCGGTATTTTAATTCGAGTTTGGATTAAAACTGAACCATTAAAACAATGGGAGGTTGGAAGAGAATTTCGCCGTCGCATTAAAGTTGCTTTTGATCGAGCAGAAATTCCCATTCCTCCACCACAACAACAAGTATGGCTTAATCGCACTCATTAATTTTCATGGGCTTAATTGGTGGAATAAACTGTCATCAACTACAAGAGTTTTTCTGACAATTAACTCCTGCTTGTAAGAAAATTAACCAGGGCAATGCCATTACTGTAATTCTTGAAGTACTTGTATCAGTAATTGGGTAAAAACATCGTCATCTAATCTTGCTAAAGCTTCCTTCAAAATATCAACATCCGATGGTTGAGTATTCGAGGCAAATTTTCCCAAAGGAATTAACATCGATAGATGAGTAATTAATTGAATTAAATCTTCGCGAATATGCGATCGCTTTGCTTTCAATACCCTCATCGTACGACGAATTGAACGTTCTTTTTCAAATTCAATTACTAACGCATCTTTTTCTGGAGGTTCATTCATCGCTTAAATCTTCATAAAAAAAAGTATGAATGAATCCCCATCTTGACCACAGCCACATCAAGAGATTCATTCTTTGCATTAAAACCTAATTTAATTGGTAGAGAACATCTGCTTTAATTTAAATTAAAATATGTCTAATTACTAAAAAAATAGTCTAGATAAATTAACAACGAGTTTGCGATTTCCTTACTTATAGTTAAACGTCTTAATAGAACTTTGATAAAAGTGATCTAAAAATTAAATGATCATAAAAAAACTATTCATCAAAATAATAGGTATTATTTACTGATTAAATAAACTATCATTAAAATTGTTTTCTTAACAAGTCATCTTTCAAAAAAAATAATCATCAAATTGAAGTCTACTCTCGACTATTGAAGTGGTAAATATTTGATTTTATTCAATGAAAATAATGAGATTCTTTAAAAAAGTTAATTATTAATTGGTTTAACGCAGTATTACAGTAAATTGAGCCATTTTATCTTAAATAGTCTCGTAGAGAAAGCATAAAACTTCCAAAACGGCTAAATTATGCTTCCTGTCACACAATAATAATCTTATTTTCTAAGCCTGGTAATGGACGTAACTGGATTCGAACCAGTGACCCCATCGATGTCAACGATGTACTCTAACCAACTGAGCTATACGTCCATGCAGTTGACCAATATATCATAAACAAACTAAATATTACAAATAATGTGACGTTTTGTTGCGTTAAGGAACGCGCTGTTAAACAAGTTCGATTCGTAGCTGATGACCTAAGACTGTTGCTGCTCTGGTTGATACTTAACTTAGTATTTGAGTAGTATTCAGGTAATTATCAACCACTGTGAGAGTTTAGCTCCTGACTGCCTGACAGAAGTAACCAAAAGTATCGATTTATGGTGGAAGAAAAGGGAAAGAATTCATGGTTAGCTAAAAATAGACGTTTTTAAGCTTTCCAACTAGAAGAATCTAAAGCTTTGCGATCGCAAAGCTTTATAACGGTTGTATTTGGTGGTTGCATTAGCAATATTGTTTGCTACTTCTCAAGGTATGGCTGTTCAAATCAGTGGTCTGAGAACGAGGGTCGATCCACATTGGAAACGCGGTTTAAGCTATCTTAAAATCGGCTTAAGATGGCTCAAAGGAGTTTTTCATAAAGGTCGTGATTTACTTTCTCCTATTCCTTTATTGGGCAAAGCTCCTCAACCTTGTTTTGCCTCCAACAAAGCACGACAGCAATACTATGATGCTATCTGGTTCAGTAGAATTCGAGAGCTAAAATGCACTCTCTCAGGCTAATTTGAACTAAATGTGTCAGGCATTCAGCTCAATTGATCTGTGCAGCACCTACTGTTAAACATTTATTACAAAAATAATAGTAAGTCAAAGCATAATTTTATTGACTAAAAATTATAGACAAAATTGATAATTCCAAGGTAATGAATTGTTAAATTCACTGGTACTATCTATACATTCTCTTGCTTTAGCTAAACCATTAGTATTAATAGCATATTCATTAATCCAATCAGTATAAGCTTGACCAAAAGCAACCACCGCTAGATTGGGACAGTTTTTGACTAAATAGTTTGCCCATTCTTGTTGTAATTGGGCTGAATTTAAAATATTTTCTGCAAGATCATTTGATGAAGAAGAATGATATTCTTTTGAAATAAAAATACCTTCCATTGGGTAAATTAATTTTCCTAAAATAATCATTACTCTTGTCTGTCTTTGACTAGGGTTACCAAAATGATTATTATTTGCATCATTAGCTTTTATAATATTAACTGAAGAGCCAGATTGATAAATTTGTTCAGCTACAAAATTTAAAGCAAAATCACAAGTTTCATCAGGTTGCGAATAAACAGAATCAACTCGAAACCCTAAACATAATAAATTTAATAGAAAGAAAGATAAAGTTTTTTTAAGCATAACCAAGTAATTAATTATCAAATTGAAACTTACTAGGAATTAGAATATTGTTTTTATTTAGTTGTGCAAGTGATATTAATCACTAATATTGTTGTCTTATCAAATATTATTTAAAGCTCAAATTATTATTAAAATACAAGCTTATTTATTTGATTAAGTAAAATATTTATTAAAAAAAATCAAATTGAAAAAATCTAACAGATCAAAGTAAATCATTAATTTAAGCAAATTTAAAAATGTGTTCATATACGTGGCTGTAAAAATTGATCGCTTGTTGCTATCGTCGAATTATGAGATATTATCTATAAAATTCTTAATTAACTTGCTCCGATTTTACTAATGAAACAGATTTGGTTTTCTTTCCCTCTAGCTGGTACGATTACCATTGGTTCTTTCTTTGTTTTGCCTTTAGCTTCAGCACAAATTTCTCCCGATGGCACGTTACCAACCCAAATTAATCGTCAGGGCAAAGTTTGGGAAATTACTGGAGGAGGAGAAGCAGGCAATAATCTGTTTCATAGTTTTAAGGATTTTTCTGTACCTACAGGCAATGAGGCATACTTTAACAATGCACCCAATGTAGTTAATATTCTCAATCGCGTTACTGGTGGAAATTTATCTAACATCGATGGTTTATTAAGAGCGAATGGTAATGCCAATCTATTTTTAATTAATCCTGCGGGAATTATTTTTGGTAAAAATGCTTCTTTAAATATTAGTGGTTCTTTTGTTGGTTCTACGGGTGATGGTTTGTTGTTTGATGATGGTACGGAATTTAGTGCTGTTGATACTGAAACACCACCCCTTTTAACTATTAATGCACCAATTGGCTTAAATTTAAGAGGAAATAATTCTGCAACTATTACGAATCAAGGTAATTTAACTGTTATTAAAGATTTAACTCTTGCTGGTGGAAATTTGGATTTACAAGGGCAACTGCAAGCAGGAAAAAATTTAACTTTTCAAGCAACTAATACAGTAAAGATTAGAGATAGTGAAGTTAATCCTTTTGTTGCTAGTGCTGGTGATAAATTATTAATTGAAGGTAATCAAGCTATTGATATCTTTACTCTCAATCATCCTAATAGTGGCTTTTTCTCTGGTGGTGATTCGGTATTACGTAGTAATCATGGTATCAATGGTGATGCTCATTATTATAGTGGAGGCAGGTTTCGCATCGAACAATTGGATGGAAGCTTAGGCAATTTATTTAGTCTCTACGATCCTGTAATTAAAACCGCAGGAGATGTTAGTTTTCAAAATTATCAAGGCGCGTCTTTAAATATATTTGCTGGTGGCAAAATTGAGGTTGTTGGAAATATTATCATTACAGGTACCGATACCACAGCTAATTCAATTCAAGAAAACGTCACTCTTTCTGATGGTAAAACGATAATTGGAATTGATGGTAGTAGTAAACCAACTTTAGATTTGAGGGCAGGTACTACAGCATTCAATCCACCTCAAGTTATTGGTCAACTTACTGGTTTTACTTCTAATCTTATTGTAGCTAATCCAACGAGTGCAGATTTAATTGTTGGTGGCAATATTATTAATAATGGTGGTACGGTTTTTTTAACTAATCAGTATCAACCAAATACCAATTTAACAGCAGGAACGATTCGAGTAGGAGGCATTAACACTAGCAATGCTTTTGGTGATGGAGGTGATGTCATCATTGACTCTCGTGGTGGCGTTAATCTTCAAGGTAATGTTGATTCTTCTGCTTTCAAAAATGCTGAAGTTAGAACTTTAGTTAATCAACCCAATAATCCTATAATTACGGCTAATGCTGGTGATGGTGGGGCAATTACAATTTTTGCTAATGATGATGTTAGCGGTCAAAATTTAAGTTCTTTTTCTCAAGTTAGATTTAATTTAGCTACTGATGTTCAAAGTCAAGCTGATATTCAAAGTGTAATACCAACTCAAGCAACGGGTACATCTGGTAACGGTGGTGCAATTACAATTAAAAGCAATGGTAACCTCAACTTAAATATTGTAAATGCTTCTTCTTCTATCGCTACAATTGCAAATATTTTAAATCCTGATAATTTTTCTTTAATTAATAGTTCTCTTGATTTTAATGTCGGTAATGGTGGCAAGGTTAAACTTGATACTAATGGTAATTTAACTACCAACGTAATTGATTCTTCCGTCTTTGCTTTCTTTGGTCTCAATAATCACGTAGAAACTATTGATAACCAAGGTAATTCTCAAATTAATCTTAATGCTGATGCAACTATTGGTTCGGCAGGGGCAGTAGATTTAATCAGTGGAGGCGATTTAAACTTAGGATTAGTAAGGTCTTCGGCTGGCGCGATCGCTCTTGTCAATAATTTCGCTCTAGTTTCTGGCACTAATCCAGCCTTGAGTTCTACTAATAATCCTACTACTGCTCGTGGGAATGTTCAACTCAATGTTAATAGTGAATTAGCAGGTAATGGTGGTGCAATTATTCTGTCGAGTGGTGGTGCAATTAATGCTGGCGAATTAAATTCTTCTTTATTTACTACTTCTAATGCTACTTCTATTGGCAATGCTGTAGCTGATAACGAGACTACTGTTTCCGCCTTTGCTAATCATGATGTTGCAATCAATAGTAATGCTAAGGGTCAAAATGGCGTAATTTCTCTTAGTGCAGCAGGAAATATCAACCTAGACAATTTAAATTTTATTGCTTCTACAAATCAAGCTACTAACCAGTTAACACCGATTGCTAGATCTTTAACTCCTAATGCCAAAGCTAATAGTAATGTAACAGGAACAAATAATCTTCGCCTATCTAGATCTGATGTTAATTTGCAACCAATTAGTATTACAACAGGAGGTAATCTTAAACTAGGAGATATTTTTGCCCAAGAAATTAATTTAACCGCAGCAGGAAATTTAACTACAGGTTCACTTTTATCTAACGGAGATATCAATCTTACTAGTACTAATGGTTCGATTAGGACAAAAAATCTTAATGCTACAGAAAATCAGATTAACTTAAATGCTCAACAAGATATTGTAATTGCCATTGCTAAAGGAGACTTAAATCTTAGTAATGCTTCGTTTATTAGTAATGGTGGAGATATTACCATTCAAGCAGATAACATTAACTTAAATAATACTAAGCTTGAAAATAATAACGCAGGTGATATTAATCTCACAACTGATGGTACTATCACTCTCAGAAATGAAAGCGCTATCTCAACTAACAATCCTGAAAGTCAAATTAATCTTAACGCTAAATACCTAATTGCTTCTCCGAGTCAGAACGATGGTAACGATATCATTGCTAACAATGGAGGCAAAATTACTTTTAATGCTGATTCAGTTTTTAATTTTCAACAAAGTCGCCAGAATTCTGATGCTAATGATATTGTCAGTAATTCTGTAATTGGTTTAGATGAAACTTTTGCTATTGTAGTTCCCGATGTAGACTTGAGTGAAGAAATCCAATTTTTAGGAAATTATCTTACTTCTAAAGCATTAACCAAATTAAACTGCCCTGCTTCCGTCCATCAAACAGCAGAAGACTTAAAAATAGTTACCTCTCAAGGCGTAATTTATCCTGCCCAAGGAATAGTACATCAACCAGATGGCACAGTTGTTTTAACTGCTGAACCTACTCCTAATACTCCTCAACGTAATCCCAATCTTATCATCTTTGGTTATACCTGTTATTTAGGTCTTGTTGAGTAAGGAAGCAACCACGGAGTTCTTATGTTCATCGCAAAGGGTTAGAGCTAACAAGTGGTGTAAGTTTGAGCAAATTTTTAGCAATCAAATATCAGAAACAAGATCTGTCCTTGGTTAAAAATTAAAGTTTGACGGGTAAACCTTAAAAACTTGTACTGGCAACATTTATCAATTTCTGGAGATGTCTATTATAGATCTTAGGGGCGATTGACCAATCGCCCTTACAGGTTTTTTTATCCTAACCTAAACCTAAATACGTAGTGCTATAGC
>CAZLUP010000059.1:0-24000 GCA_964562685.1 uncultured bacterium | reverse complement strand
GCTTAAGTCAACCATCTCATTTTAAGCCTTTTGGCATTACGCATTCACCAA
Organism: uncultured bacterium; assembly: GCA_964562685.1. Lineage (GTDB taxonomy): Bacteria > Cyanobacteriota > Cyanobacteriia > Cyanobacteriales > Xenococcaceae > Stanieria. Next base: position 23,949 of record CAZLUP010000059.1, on the reverse strand, counting down.
TACCCAGTTATGTCAGTCCAATCATTGACTAAACTATTCCAAAGTAAACGATTTTTTTGATTAAAAGTTGTTGCAATACCTCGCCAAATTTCTGTTCCATGAAATTCAATCGGTCTAACTAATTTGGCTATAATGTCTTCATAAACATCTTCGCCTAGTTGTTCAATTAAAGCATCTTCTGTTTCTTCATAAAGTTCGCCAAATAAATCCCCTAACTTTGCTTCGGCTTCAAAAATTAAGTCATTTTCTAACCAATCACTCACGTGTTGGATCATTGCTAAAGGACTTGAAAAAAAAATAATTTCTGGTTGTTTTGTCGAGATCAATTTATAAGCAGATTGAATAGTTTGGGTAATGTGTTGTCGATCAATCGATTTGGTCGAAATCGCCACTTTTTCCCATTTTCCTCGACATTTAGTAATATATAACTGTTGCTCAAGAGTTAATTTTTTTTGTTGAGCCATAAGTTAAGACAGATATTATTTTAATTAGTTTTTTACATTCAGGTTTTAACTGGTCAAATTTTAATAAAGGTATTTAATTTGAGCTATAAAAATTAATACTACCAATCTTATGTAAATTTTCGGTATAGTTTCAACAGTAAATTTACTTAAAAGTTACATTTATATATAATAAAGATAGCAAACAGATTTATTAGAGGGCTATTTAATTAGCAGTCTTAATCTATAAAAAAAAATATATTGTATTCATTATTGAACGTTTATCATCCAACAATCTTAGCGATTGTCTAAAATTCGATTAGATTACTTTGTTTATTTTTAAATTATCTCACTTAAAAGCGATCGCAATCCATCTAAAGATGGAAACAAAATCTAAAAATAAGAATTTTTTAGAAGTTTAATTTTTATTTTAATTTACAGTTTGATTTTCTTCCTTTTTTTTATTTGTTAAATAAGGTAATGAATCTAAACTCTTCGGCAATTTAAAAAAATAAATAAATATGGGTAGAGAAAAACCAATATTAGTAATTCCACTCCAAAAATATTGAAGTGTAATCTCCGAAGAATTCAAGAAATCAAAATTGTAAATAATTGAATTAATCAAAACTAATCCGTTGTTCATGAGATGAAGGATAATAGGAACAATTAACATTTTAGTTTGAAAGTAGGCTAACGTATATATGACAGCACTCCCTACTCTACTAAAGACAAAACTATCTAAATGTGCTAAACCAAAAAATATTGAAGATAACAAAATTGACCAAACTATGCCCCACTTGGCTGCCAATCTATGCATTAATATTCCTCTGAAAAATAACTCTTCTAAAAGAGGAGCTAATAAAACTGTAACCAAAGATATTGATACAAAGTAAATAATTTTATCGAATGTAGAGTGTGAATTGTAGTGGTATGAATTGAGCAAATTATCTCTAATTGATTCAATTGATTTAGGAGAAATAAGATTAATAAAAAAAAGTTCTAAACGTTCAATTCCACTTTTAAAACTTTTAAGACCCCAAAAAATTATCAAAATAAATAACCAAGGAATACTTTGAAGAGATATGTTTCCTGTTAAATATTTAAACTTAATTTTGCTTTCTTTGAATCTTTTGTAAATTCTCAATAATAATAAAATATAATACCTACAGCAATAGTAAAAGTTTGAGATTGAATTAATAACTCAATACTTGTGAATGGTATATTTTTTAAAAAAAATACCAAACTTATTAAACTTAAAACTATTCCTGTAAAAAAGATTAAAGCAATTATAATGAAAAAAGAGTCCAGTAAAATATACCTTAATTTAAAATTAGTAAAATCATTTTTCATATTTTGTTTGACTAGAAAAATCTTGTACCAATTTAAATAATGCTAATGGTGGGTAAAACCCACCACCTTGAAATTTTAGGTTTCTTTTTGTTTGGGTTTGTAGGTAGAAGCAATATACAACTCTTGGAGTTGTTTTTTATCTACAGTTGCTGGTGCATCGGTTAACAAACAACTAGCTTGTTGAGTTTTCGGAAACGCAATCACATCGCGAATTGATTCTTCTCCTGCTAGTAACATTACCAAACGATCTAAACCATAGGCAATGCCACCGTGGGGAGGAGTACCATATTCAAAAGCTTCGAGGAGAAAACCAAATTTGTTATAGGCTTCTTCGGTGGATAAACCAATCGTTGCAAAAACTTTTTCCTGAATATCTTTTTGATAAATTCGCAGACTTCCGCCACCAATTTCGATGCCATTGTAAACTATATCATAAGCTTGCGCCCTGGCTGTTTTTAAATCATTGATATCTTCTGGATAAGGTGCGGTAAAGGGGTGATGGAGTGCTTCAAAGCGTTTTTCGTCTGGATTCCATTCAAACATGGGAAATTGTGTGATCCAAACTAAATTGATTTTGTTTTCATCAATTAAGCCTAATTCCTTACCTATTAATAGACGCAGACGATCTAAAGATTTGTTGACAGTAGCAGTATCGCCAGCCCCAAATAGTAATAAATGTCCTGGTTTTGCGCCAGTTTTAGCTAGTAATTCTTCTTTTTGCGCTTCGGTGAGATTGTCTTTGATTGCGCCAATGGTATCGATCTGATTATCTTCTCTAACACGAATGTAAGCAATTCCTTTTGCCCCAGCAGCAGCAGCTTCTTCAAACAAATCGCCTTTTGGTTTAATTCGGACATTAGAAATAGCATCGTTTCCGTTGGGAATTGGTAAAACCTTAACCGTACCACCGCTAGCAACTGCACCAGAAAAGACTTTAAACCCAGAATCTTTGACAATATCGGATACATCAACTAATTCTAAATCGAAACGAGTATCGGGGCGATCGCTTCCGTAACGATCCATGGCTTCAGCATAGGTGAGTCGGGGAAAAGGACGAGGTAAATCGATATTTTTAACTACTTTAAAGATGTGACAGATTAAGGCTTCATTGAGTTCGATAATCTCATCTTGAGACATAAAACTCATTTCCATATCTAACTGAGTAAATTCTGGTTGTCTGTCGGCACGGAGATCTTCATCACGGAAACAACGGGCGATTTGATAATAGCGATCGCATCCCGATACCATTAATAATTGTTTAAATAGTTGAGGCGACTGAGGTAAAGCGTACCATTCTCCAGGATTGACACGGGAGGGAACAAGATAATCTCTCGCACCTTCAGGAGTAGAACGAGTTAAAATAGGAGTCTCAATTTCCATGAAGTTTTCTTCGTCTTCAAGGAAACGGCGCATAGCTTTAACTACCTGATGACGTAGTTGGAGATTGACAGCCATTCTTTCTTTTCTGAGATCCAAATAACGGTATTTGAGGCGCAAATCTTCCCTGACGTTTTCTGCTTCAGTAGTAGAAACTTGAAAAGGTAATTGTTTTTTAACGCTATTGAGAATTTCGATTGAATCGGCGTAAATTTCAATTTCCCCTGTAGGTAATTTAGGATTAAGAGATTCTGGGGGGCGTTGACTGACTTTGCCGACAACCTTTATTACATATTCGCTACGCAGAGAGTGAGCATTTTCGGCAGAAGCAGGAGTACGTTGTGGATCGCTGACAATCTGTACCGTTCCCGTGCGATCGCGTAAATCGATAAAAATCACACCACCATGATCCCGACGACGATCTACCCAACCATAGAGAGTAGCAGTTTGACCGATATGTTTTCCTCGTAAGTCTCCGCAATAATTAGTTCTCATAATTATTTAATTACAATATCAATACAGAAGAGAGCGTTTTTTAGATTAGCATTCTCTAGCCATCATTAAATAAGTTGGCACAATCAAAGTTAAATGATTAAGGTTGTCAATGGTCATTTGTCATTGGTTATTAGTTACGAACGACAAAGGACAAAGAACAAAAGACAAAGGACAAACAATACTGTTAACTGCTAACTGATTTAGCTTGTGCTTCTTTTAATTGAGCTACATTTTGAGTAAAAATTTCTATTTGCATATTGTCATCTTCTCTCGAAGAAAGCGATCGCTCAACCTGTCCTAAGTAGAGAGGTACGGATATTCCTGGTTCAGGATGGAGTAAAGTTCTTAATTTAATCGTGAATTTATTTTCGCCACCTCTACCATTTCTACCGAATGAATAAAGATTACTAGCAGCTTGTCGTAAAGTAGGTTCGATTTGAAATTCTTCAATTTGAGGAGGAACAGCAACTACAGCTTGATTTGATCCATTGTCATAAACTAAGGAATAACGAATTGCCCCAGGTATTTCTTTATGGACAAACAAACCTAAATTTAAAGCAAAAATACTAGCAGTTACTACTGCCATGAAGCTAGTAGCCCCAAAAAGGCGAAAGCGAAAACCCCAATCTAAAATAAACACTAAAACAGTGATTAACAATAAAACAATGGTGAGAATACCTGCCCATTGGGTATAAGTAGTCAGATCTGTTGGAATTGTCATGATTAATCAGGATAATTGTAATTTTGTCTAGGTAAGAAAATAGACTTAAGTATTATCTAATTGAGAAATTACCTAAGTCTCTTGAAAGTTCACAGTTCAAAAAGAGTCAAGCTTGACTTTAACAAAGTGAGCATTGTGATGATTTTTAATCTAATAGAACTTACGCAGTGAAAACGAAATTGTGTCATTCTGAACGACAGTGAAGAATCTCTCACCCCTGTTTTTACGTCTTAGTGCGTAAGTTCTGTCTAATTCTTAGCTTGAACTAATTAATTATTTTCAATTTCATCACCCGCATCTTCAATTCCTTCTTCTACATCCTCAGCCCCTTCTTCAACACCTTCGCCGACATCCTCAGCACCTTCTTCAATTTGTTCTCCTGCTTCAGGTTCGCCAGTTGTACCAGGAGTTTCCGTTTCGCTACAAGCCCCAACAAAGAGAGATAGGGCAATAATTAATGGTAAACCTAGAATTTTAATCGTTTTTAAGCTCATAATGTCCCAGAATACTTAGTTTTTCGAGAAATATTCTTATTGTAATTGCTTGGTTCTGATTACTGATTTTACTGACGATCAATTTGGGCAAAAATTTCTGCCAAGATTTCTCCTGCACCCATTCCTCGTAAGCGATTGGCTAAATCTATGCCAATTTGTTCGGCTGACGCTCGCTCGCCACTGATACTATCTTTAATTAATCTAAGACCATCTAAACTAGCCACCATTCCTGTTAAAGTTAGAGTGTCGCCTTCGATGCTAGTATTGACACCAATCGGAACTTGACAACCGCCTTCCAAATTTCTCAAGAAGGAACGTTCTGCCCAAGCGCGATCGCGACTATCGACATCTTCTAAAGCTTTTAAGACTTCTAATACATTGGTATCACCTTCACGACATTCAATTCCTAAAGCACCTTGTCCAACAGCATGAAGGGAAATTTCAGGAGGAATAATTTGATGAATGCGATCGCTCATACCTAATCTTTGTAATCCAGCTACCGCTAGAATAATGGCATCGTATTCCCCTGCGTCTAATTTTGCCAGACGAGTATTGACATTGCCTCTAACGTCTTTAAAGGTTAGGTGGGGAAAATGATGACGCAATTGAGCGAGTCTTCTTAAGGAAGATGTGCCGATTACTGCACCTTCGGGTAAAGTATCTAATTGTTTGTCTTTATTGTTTTCATTAACAACCAAAGCATCAGCAGGATCGACTCTTTTGGTGACGCATCCTAACATTAAGCCTTCTGGTAAATTGGTAGGTAAGTCTTTGAGAGAATGGACAGCAAAATCAATCTCTTTACTGAGCATTCCTACTTCTAATTCTTTAGTAAATAAGCCTTTATCGCCAATTTTTGCCAAAGCTACATCAAGAATTTTATCTCCCTGAGTACTCATGGTTTCCACTTCAAAATCAATCTCAGGAAAATGTTTTTCTAATTCTGCTTTTACCCAATAAGTTTGCACTAAAGCTAATTGACTTTTTCTCGAACCAATGCGAATGGTACGCTCAAGAGTATCAACGGATGTCATATAAATTATATTAAAACAAGCTAATGGGACTCGATCTAGAGTATCGTATGTTCTTACCTGATGTTGATTAATTTTTGTGAGTCCTTAATTTAATCTGGAGGCAGGTTGAATATATTTAATTTAATTGACTAGAAAAATCCAAATTGAATATCTAAGGCTCTTTTAATTTGACTGAAATAACCTGATTCCAAAGTGCCAAGCTTCGATTTAAGCCGAGAAGAATCAATTGACCTAATCTGATGAAAATGCAGTCCTCTTTCTTTGTCCAACTGATTTGACTCGCTTGGTTTGACGTTGACAACAAAAGGATGGTGTTTCGGACTCAGAAAAGGAACTACCGTAGTTAGATCGCTTTCTTCATTACCAATATCATTTTGAATAATCAAACAAGCTCTTATTTTCTTTGCTTCTTTTCCTTTTGTCGGATCGAGATTTACCCACCAAATTTCGCCTCGTCTACATTTCATCCAAACCATCCCCTACCGTAACATCCCAATCTTTGATCGACTGTTGAAACTCGGTATCTTGGTTTTGTTGTCGATATGCTTGTCTTAACTTCTCTTCTAACTGTTCTCGCTCTTTCTCTAACAACAAGTTATTGATATAGGCACTGCGGTTATTAGTAACTTGCTTTAAAAACTCAAATGCGCGATCATCTATGTTAATGGTAATCTTGGCTGTCATTTATCTTACATTTTAGTATTATTTATTTTCTTACTCTATTGTAAGACAACATAAAGCGATCGCACTTTTTGTAGTATACGATCTAGATTGAACGAAAAAATCGCTCAGATCGAGGAAGAAATACTTGCCCAAGAAAATTAGAGAACTATAGCACTACTCTTCAAAGCGAGTGTCAAAAATGGTGATCGCTAATTCGTCAGAAAAGACTGATATCAGGTTCGCTTAAACAGTTAAATGTGATGATTGATACGGGGACACGGAGAGAATTTATTTTAAGTGATTATCCGTACTTGATATGATACAGCGTCGGCAAATAAATTTGTATAACCAAGTTAGAACAAACATGGAGACTCCTCAAACTCAATGGCAAATCTTGCCTTCTGTAGAAGTACCTCAATGGTTTAATGAAGTAGTCAGACACTATTGCCATAATTCTGATGGACGCTACGCAGCACAGTTATTGTGGCAAAGAGGAATACAAGACCCCTTACAACTGCCTGGTTATCTCGATCCCGATGCTTATCAACCTAGTAGTCCCTTTGAATTTGGGACAGAAATGGATAGCGCGATCGCTCGTCTGAAACAAGCTAGAGAGAATGGCGAAAAAGTTACAATTTGGGGCGATTTTGATGCGGATGGGGTTACTTCTACCAGTTTGCTGTGGGAAGGTTTAGGAGAGTTCTTTCCGCAACATCTGTTGTTAGATTATTACATCCCCAATCGTTTGACGGAATCTCATGGGTTAAATCGAGTGGGAATTGAGCGTTTGGCTACTACAGGTACAAAATTGATTGTTACTTGTGATACGGGTAGCACTAATCTGGAAGAGATTGAATACGCGCAGCAACTAGGTATCGATCTGATTGTCACCGATCATCATACCTTACCAGAACAACGACCCTCAGTTGTAGCAATTATTAATCCTCGTTATCTACCCCAAGATCATCCTCTTTATCATCTGTCTGGAGTAGCGGTTGCTTATAAATTAATTGAAGCACTGTACCAATCTTTACCCGATGTCCCTCAACAACCGTTAGAGAATTTATTAGATCTGGTGGCAATTGGTTTAATTGCTGATTTAGTCCAATTGCAAGGAGACTGCCGTTATCTTGCCCAACAAGGAATCAAACAATTACAAAAACAAGCCAGAACCCATACAGCAACTCGTCCTGGAATTAGTTGTTTGTTAGAATTATGTAAACGCAGTGGCGATCGCCCTATGGATATTTCTTTTGGTTTGGGTCCTAGAATTAATGCTGTCAGTCGCATTCACGGCGATGCTAGTTTTTGTGTGGAGTTATTAACCAGTCGCGATCTCAAAAGATGTCAGCACCTAGCTTTTGAGGCAGAATTAGCCAATAGTCGACGAAAATCCCTGCAAAATGACATTATTAAACAAGTAAAGCAGAAATTAGCCAGAATCGATTTATCTACTACTTTTGTCATTGTTTTAGATGATCCTCAATGGCAAGGGGGTGTTTTGGGTTTAGTTGCTGGACAAATTGCCCAAGAATATGGTCGTCCGACGATTTTATTAAGTAGGGTTGAAACAGAAGAGGATTCAGGTGAGAGTGATTCTTTTGAAGATGAAAGCAAAGAAAATTTAGCAATTGCCAGAGGTTCGGCACGTTCAGTTAATCAAATTGATTTATATCAATTAGTTAAATCCCAAGCAAGTTTATTAGATCGTTTTGGTGGTCATCCTTTCGCAGCAGGTTTGAGTTTACCTGTAGAAAATATTCCCTTGTTTCGAGAAGGAATTAATCAAAAGTTGAGACAACAACTTGATACTCAATTATTAATTCCGAAACTTGAAGTAGATTTAACAGTTACTGTAGCTCAATTAGGTAAAGATTTATTTGAAGAATTAAACTTACTTGAACCGTGCGGAATGGGTAATCCAATTCCTAAATTATTAATTAAAAACTGTTGGTTTGAAAACGTTAGAAATAAAAATATTCAAGACCAAAAAGGACAAAAAATCCAATATATTAGGACTACTTTTGACTTGTGGGATAGCTCAGTTAAATATAGTTACCCTGGCGTATGGTGGGGACATCATCAATACGAAATCCCCCAAGAAATTACTTGTGATGCAGTAGTTGAATTGTACTTTAATATTAACTCTTATCAACAAAAACAACGTTTCCAAGGTTATGAAGTTCGTTTAGTCGCAGTCCGTCCCAGTCAAGAAAATATTTTATTCAATTCATCAGAGTTTGAAGAAGATTTTCTGATCGATCAACGTAATCAATCAGAATTCATAATTCAGAATTCAGAGGTAAAAATTGTAGACCAATGTCCTCAAAGTTGGCAAGAAATTTATCAACCTTATCGCCAAGCGATCGCGCATAATCAAAAATTGGTGTTAGCTTATTCACTTCCCGAACATCTCGATCCTCAAACAACTTGGCAACAATTAATTGGTATTGTTAAATATTTAATTCGGACTGGTAAGACCGCTACTAAAACTCAAATTCAAGCAAAATTAAATTTAAGCGATCGCTGTTGGCAATTGGCTTTAAAAGCTTTACAAGCTAGTGGAATTGACTATCAAATTACGGAACAAAATTATTCTTTTAGTTGGATAACTGATAATTTTTCTGCCCAAGCTGAAGCTGAAATCGCTAATTTTATCTTGGCAGTAGAAGAAGAACAATTTCAAAGACAATATTTTACTCAAGTTCCTTTGTCAGTAATTACCCATCAGTTATCTGTTAATTGTTGATTGATAACTGGTGTACGGGCAAGGCACTGCCTTGCCCCCTACTGTTCACTGATATATTACTGATCACTATCACGATAAACTTGTTCTGCTACTCGTTTGAGTCGTCGTAGTTGAGCTTGCATATCATTTTTCGTCCAATTTGCTGCAAATTGATTAAAACCCCAACTGACAATCGAATTAGGAATAACAAACTCAAAACGATTAATTAATAAAGTTCCCTCTGATAAAGGTTGGCATTCCCAGCGATCGCGTCCTTGAAAAAAACCATCAAACTGCCAGACAATCAAGCCAGGTTCTCTTTCCACCACTACACTTTTAAGAGAAGGTTGCAGCAAAGGAATTTTAATTGTAAAACGGCTTAAACTACCAATAGCTGTATTCCATTTGCCAATTGGCTCGCATTTTAAAACAGGATTAAGCCAACGGTGCATCAATTCCAAATCGGTAAAACAACTTTCTACTACTGTCGCACTGGCTTTAATCGCGATCGATTGTTCAAAAATTTGAGGTGAGGACATACTATTTTAAGCAAAAAGTACAAGTTAATTTAGCAAAATGTCAATTGTAAAGGTAGTTTTTTGAATTAATTTTAGTGATTTACTTCAGCAAAAATTGCTAAAAGCCAAACGCTACAGCTTAATAAGAGCTTAATAGTTAAATCTTAACTAAGCAATTATGCTGAATTTATGATTAAATCTTAACTTTTTAGGTATTATTTGGTTAATTTGGCATAATTAACCCAGAAAATATCTTGACTTCAATTTAAAAATCGATCTTATATTCTCGTAGATAGTACGGAAATGATGGGGCGCATTAAGTCAAGGAAAAACTTCCAATTTCTTGAAGGTAGCCCCTCACGATGTAAATTCACACTGAAGAAAATGACAAACATGATGATTTCGATCTTGCCTAACCTATCTTTATACATAGCACAGGCATTAGATCAGCAAGTATATTCGGCTCTAGGAACAGATCTCGGAGCTTCTTTGCTCAATTTGCTTAAAGCAATTGGCATCTTTATCCTGGGTTTGATTGTTGCCTCAGTTGTCAAAGCTGTTATTAAAGGGTTACTCAATAAAACTAGTATTGATAACCGTATTGCTGCTTGGTTGACTGGACAAAGAACAGAAGAACCCTTACCGATAGAAGATTGGATTGCCAATTTAGCTTATTGGCTAATTATTCTTTTTGCTGTAGTTGGTTTTCTCAATGCACTTCAACTAGAAGCAGTTTCTCAACCACTCAATTCTCTATTAAATCAGGTAACTAGCTTTTTACCGAAAATTCTTGGAGCTGCCTTTTTGCTAGGCATTGCCTGGATAGTTGCTACTGTAGTCAAATTAGTGGTAACTAGAGGTTTAGGAGCATTAAGAATTGATGAACGATTAGGACAGTCACCAAGAGATAGTTCTGATTTTGCTTTGAGCGATACGATTGGGAATGCTCTCTATTGGTTCATTTTTCTACTGTTTTTACCTTCAATTCTGAGTACTTTACAACTGCAAGGTACTCTTGAACCAGTCCAAAATCTGCTCGATCAAATTTTAGGGATTCTGCCTAATATTCTAGCTGCCATTCTGATCGGTGCCGTTGGTTGGTTTATCGCTCAGATTGTACGTCGTTTAGTTACTAATTTGTTATCGGCGACAGGAGTAGACAGAATAGGAGAAAGATTTGGACTTTCTAATCTAGGCGGAAGACAATCTTTATCTTGGATTATCGGAACAATTGTCTATGTTCTAATTTTAATTCCTACTGCGATCGCAGCGTTAGAGGCTCTCAATATTGCAGCTATTTCTCAACCAGCAATTAATATGCTCAATCAGGTGTTAAACCTGTTGCCTAAACTTTTTGCTGCTGGAGTTGTTTTAATAGGTTTCTATATCGTAGGCAAGTTTGTTTCTGAGTTAGTCACTAACATTCTGACTAGCATAGGTTTTAACAACTTCTTCCAATGGTTGGGTATTTCTACTCCACCATCGCCAACTACTACTTCTTTTCCCACTAGTCCAATGGCAGGAGGAAGTGAACAACCAACGGTAATTCAAACCGAACCAACCGTTACTTCCAAAACTCCTTCTGAGTTAGTCGGAATTATTGTCCTTGTGGCAATTATGTTAGTAGCTGCTTTGACTGCTGTAGATATTCTACAAATTGAGGCTCTTCAATCAGTAATTGGCGTAATTTTGGTGATTGCTGGTCAAATATTCTTAGGATTAGTTGTTTTTGCCATTGGATTATACCTGGCTAATCTTGCTTATAATTTGATTATCAGTTCTGGAACTCGTCAAGCCAGAATTTTGGCACAAACTGCCCGAATCTCTATTATTATCCTGATTTCTGCTATGGCATTGCAACAAATGGGTGTTGCGCCTAACATTGTCAATCTAGCTTTTGGTTTATTAGTAGGTGGCATTGCCGTAGCTATTGCCTTAGCTTTTGGTTTGGGTGGTCGAGAAGTCGCTGGAGAACAGTTACGTTCCTGGATTAATTCGTTTAAAAATCGATAACTATTTGTCTTTATTTTCAATCAAAGTTCTACTCGTTAATTTATCTTTCCTAATTTGTTTTTACTCCTAGAGATTTTCTAGGAGTTTTTTTTGTTTAGAATGTTATTATTAGTAAAATTACTTAAGTGGAATTAACGAAAATATTTTTAAATCAAGCAAATTTATTTAAATTTTTTTCAATTTTATAAAGTTGTTATGAAGTTAAAAATTTCAAAAACCTGAGAAGTTAATTGTAAAAGTTGCTGCATTAAAACCAAAATTATTTGTTTTAAAGCAGAAGTTCAATTTGATTAACTTCGATTAAAAACCTAGCAATAAAAATTTATTATCAATATTTTTTTTAAACAAAATATTAAAATATTATTTTTGCTCAAATTATGTTTTTAAATCAATTTAAATTGAATAATTTTTTCGGATATTTCTTATCTTCATTTCTTTGCTTATCAGGTGTAATTATTTTACAAAGTAGCCAAATTACAACAAAACAAACTCAAACAACTGATTATTTACAAGAAGAACAAAATCATCAGAACTTACTAACACTTCAGAAACTTTTTCCTTCTGTTGGTTTTAATAATTTAAAAGCAGATTGGATTTTTTTAAATTTCGTACAATATTTTGGTGACGCTCCAGCCAGAGATCAAATTGGCTACGCTTTAGTTCCAGATTATTTTGAAACTATTATTCAATACGATCCCCATTTTACCCAAGCTTATCTAACTTTATCAACCGCCAATACAATGTACGCTGGAAAGCCCCAAAAAACTATAACTTTAATGAAGCAGGTATTAGATTCAATTTCTCCTAACACTTCCTCTGATACTGCTTTACTGTGGACTGCTAAAGGTGTAGACGAATTATTGTTTATGGGTGATAATCAAGCAGCTAGATACTCTTATCAAATGGCAGCACAATGGGCTAGTTTACTAGATAATGAACAAGGAAAAAATCTTGCTGATCGCTATTACCAAACAGCCCAATTTTTAGCTACTAATCCCGATAATACCGAAGCTCAAATTGCTGCTTGGAAAATGGTTCTGCCTAACCTAAGAGACAAGCAAACTCGACAAGAGGTAATTGATAAAATTAAAGTATTAGAAACCAAATTAAAATCTCAACAAATGAACACTTTGTCAGGTTATTAATGAGGCAAAAACAATTAATAGAACTGTTACTTTAAATTATCAATAATTAAACTTATGAACAATATCTTAATAGCGATAGATTTTTCTGATATTACCCCCAAAGTGATCGAGACAGGCGCAAAAATAGCAGCTAGTTTTGGTAGTAAACTCTGGTTAATTCATGTTGCTGCACCCGATCCCGATTTTGTCGGATTTGATACAGGACCCCAAAGTAAAAGAGATTGGCGAGCTAAAACTTTTCGGGAAGAGCATCGTCTAATTCAGGCTGAAGCAGCTACACTTAGCGATCGCGGTTTGGATGTCACCCCACTTTTGGTTCAAGGTGTAACGGTAGAAACTATTATTCAAGAAGCAGACAAATTACAAGCAGATTTGATTGTACTGGGTTCTCACGGTCATAATGTTCTCTATAAAACCTTGATGGGTAGTGTCAGTGAAGGCGTACTTACTCAAGCTTCCTGTCCCGTATTACTTGTACCAACGAAAATGCTAAATCTTTAATAGTTTGAATCAGCAGTCATAAACTTATTTATAGTTGAACTAATGACAAATAACTAATGACTAATGACAATCAAATTGACTCTCTGCTTGAACCTTTTCAGCACTTTGGTGTTCATCTTGGTTTAACCAGAATCAAAAAATTATTAGCTGATTTAGGTAATCCTCAGCAACAAGTACCAATTATTCACGTAGCAGGTACAAATGGCAAAGGTTCGGTATGTGCTTACCTTTCTTCAATCTTGACAGCAGCAGGTTACCGAGTAGGACGCTATATTTCTCCTCATTTAGTAGATTGGACAGAAAGAATTTGTCTCAACGAGCAACCAATTGCTTCTGAAGCTTTAATCTCTGTATTAAAGGAAATCAAGGCTAAAATCGCTCCTGATAGTGAAAGTCCGACTCAGTTTGAAGTAATTACGGCTGCTGCTTGGTTATATTTTGCTCAATCTCAAGTAGATGTTGCTGTCATGGAGGTAGGGTTAGGAGGAAGACTAGATGCGACTAATATTTGCGATCGCCCTTTAGTTAGTGTTATTACTTCTATTAGTAAAGAGCATTGGCAACGTTTAGGACCTACTGTAGCTGATATTGCTGGTGAAAAAGCAGGTATTCTTAAACAAGATTGTCCTGCGGTGATTGGAATTTTACCACCAGAAGCTCAAACTGTAGTTCAACAAAAAATCAAAGCTTTAAATTGTCCTGCGGTTTGGATTGAACCTGCCACAGAAACCAAACCAGGATGGGCAAGATATCAAGAAATAGAATATCCTTTACCTTTACTCGGACAAGTACAACTAATCAATTCAGCAATTGCGATCGCAACTTGCCAAATTCTCCAACAACAAGGCTGGCAAATTACCGAAACTGCTATAGTCGAAGGCATAAAAAAGACTCAGTGGTTAGGAAGATTGCAATGGACTACTTGGCAAAATCGTCCTTTATTAATTGATGGCGCACATAATCCTGCTGCTGCATTGGTTTTAAGGCAATACGTGGATACTTTAAACAAGCCTGTAATCTGGGTAATGGGAATCCTTTCGACTAAAGATCATGAGGATATTTTACAAGCATTACTTCGACCCCAAGACGAATTGCATTTAGTACCTGTTCCCGATCATAGTACTGCCCAACCACAAGAATTAGCTGCTCTAGCGCAGAAAATTTGTCCTCAATTAAAACAGTGTCAAACCTACTCTGATCTATTTATTGCCTTACAAACTGTTTGGGATAGAACTGCCGATACTGAACCTTTAGTAATTTTATGCGGTTCTTTGTATTTACTAGGATATTTTCTGCAACATTCTCGGTAACAGTTATCAGTTACTAATTACTAATTACTAATTATGAGGGATAAATAATCAACCATTAACAATCAATCGTCAACCATTAACACTACCAACCCATAACTCCATCTGCGTTTATCAGTGTAGTCTTCGACCCTGCTAGCGCAGCTCATCCGTGGACAAACAATCAACCATTAACAATTCATGTTTCTTTTCCTTTCTAAATTACTACCACTGTTTATTTATCCATTAGGATTGAGTTCTATCTTGTTGATAGTAGCTTTAGTGTTGTGGTTTAAGCGTTCTCGTTGGACTCCACTACCAATTTTTTTAGCTTTAGTCATCCTGCTTACTGCTAGTAACGCCAGAGTTGCCACTCACTTAGTTAAATCCCTTGAATGGCGGTATCTGTCACCACCACAATTACCTAATGCTGAAGCCATTGTTGTCTTAGGAGGCGCAACTAAAAACCCTGCCAAACCTCGACCAATGGCAGACTTAAACGATCAAGGCGATCGCTTGATTTATGCAGCCAAACTCTATCAAGATGGGTTAGCACCTTTGATTATTCTTTCAGGAGGAAGGATTGAGTGGACAGGTAATGGCAACTCAGAAGCAGCAGATATGGCAGAGATTTTAAAAATTGCAGGAATTCCACCTGAAGCAATGATTCTTGAGCCAAATTCTCTTAATACCTATCAAAATGCTAGTAATGTCAAAGAAATCTTACTTACCAGAGGTATTAAAAAAGTTCTTTTAGTCACGTCGGCAATGCATATACCGCGATCGCTGGCAATTTTCCAACATCTTGGGATTGATGCGATCGCAGCACCTACTGATTTTATTGTGAGTGAACAAGAGGTTAAAAAATCAAACTATACTTTAGAAGCACAAATTCTAGATTTGCTACCAGATACTCAATATCTTGATCGGACTACTAGAGCAATTAAAGAATATGTTGGTATCTGGATATATGGTTTACGGGGTTGGCTATAATCTTTTTAACAGTTACATTCTCGCTTGCGAAGATCGAAACGATAGCCGTGAGGGATCACGTGTAGCTTCGCTCCGCAAATTGCTAGAGACTCATCATGTAAAGTTTCATCGACATTCGTATGAGTAATGTTGGCAACATCAATAATAGTAATAGCTCCTTCGCCAATTACCTCAATCTCATCTTCCTTAACAGCGATCGCTGTATTTTCATCAATTCCAAATCCTAATACTGCTGGTTGTTGAATTAAAGCTGAGATGAGTCTTCCCAATCTTCCCCGTTGAGCAAAGTGCTGATCGACCGCTACTCCTGGTAAAAAACCCATTCCTGGTTCTAAGGTTACAGTTTCCAGGCGAGGATTAGTCTCTGCTTCTCCTTCAACAATCATGATATCTGGCATCATAGCTGCACCAGCACTTGTGCCTGCAATTATTAATCCCTGCTTAATTTACCTGCAATTATTAATCCCTGCTTAATTTAACTGAAGATAATTTTAATGATTTAATTAGATTGGATTTAGAAACTCCTTTAGAACTAGATTTATTTAATCCCGTATACGGCACTTCTCCCAGACCCAATTTCGATACCTTACCGTTAATTAGCGACATCGAAACCGAAACTCGTAGACTGGGTATTTTTGCTCAAGACCGAATTGTTTTTGCCAATAATTTCTTTCTTTTAGCGGGGTTACGTTATGACACGGTAGAACAAATAGTAACTAGCAAACCAATGGATCTTGATTCGACTTTTGCCGAAACGACTCAAACTAACGACGATCTCACCCCCCGTGTCGGGATTGTTTACAAACCTGCCGAACCAGTTTCTCTCTATGTTAGCTATTCCCAATCCTTTAGACCTAATTCGGCAACGACAACTGAAGGAGAAGCTTTAGAACCCGAACAGGGAGAAGGCTTTGAAGTCGGAGTTAAAACTGAGTTATTGAAGCGCAAACTATTTACGACTTTGGCTTATTTCAACATTACTAAAAAAAACGTTGCCACCGAAGATCCCGACGATCCTTTTTCTTTTGTCGCGACAGGAGAACAAAAAAGCCAAGGTATCGAACTGGATATTACAGGGGAAATCTTACCAGGCTGGAATGCGATCGCTTCTTATGCTTACATCGATGCTGAAGTTACAGAAGATAATTTGATTCCCGTTGGTAATCGTCTGAACAATACGCCCGAACATAGTGCTAGTTTGTGGACAACTTATGAAATTCAAAGAGGTGATTTACAGGGGCTGGGTTTTGGACTGGGTTTTAATTTTGTCGGGGAAAGAAAAGGAGATTTAGAGAATTCCTTTAAATTAGATAGTTATTTTCTCACCAATGCTGCTGTATTTTACGATCGCGACAATTGGCGTGTTGCTCTTAATTTTAGGAATTTATTCGATGTGGATTATATTGCAGGTGCATCGCCAGTTAGGGAAAGAGGAAACGATCGCGGTGAACCTTTTACGGTGTTGGGTTCGTTTTCGATTCAGTTTTAATTTGTAGGGGTTTTTCGCGAAAAACCCCTAGACGAAGTTTCGTCAAAACCCATATATATGAGTAAGAGATAATTGAATGTTGTGAAAGATAACTATTGTCGAAATTTAGTTGACTGGTGTTGGAAATTAGCAATATTAGGAATATTAACTTTCTTAACGGTTGCCTGTCGTAATGATAATTCTGCTAAAAAGTCGCCTTCAACTAATTGCCAAAGCGTAGAACACGCTAGCGGGACAACGGAAATTTGTAATCAACCGCAAAAGATTATAGCAATCGGCCCGAATATGTTAGAACTATTGCTGGCACTGGGAATACAGCCAGTAGGTTATGCGGATTATTTTTCCTTACCAGCTAGTAAATTTGACCGCCCCAGCCGACAAATTCTCTTTTTGGGAGAAAGAGTTACTAATCAGCCTGTAAATATTGGTTCGGCTGACGATCCTTCTCTGGAGACTATTGCCCAACTCCAACCAAATTTAATTTTAGGGGATACTTATGCCAACCAGGATGAATACGATTTGCTTTCTCAGATTGCACCCACGTTATTATTTACCTATGCTGTAGACGACCAATGGCAAAAACAAATAAGAGCGATCGCCCAAGCGGTGGGGAAGTCAGAACAGGCAGAAAGAGTAATTCAAGAACACTTCCAACGCATTACCCAAACCAAACAAGCCTTACAACCTATTGTCGATAAATCGCCCAGAGTATTACTACTAGGTTCGGAAAAATTAGACCAGGGAGTAGAAATCGACCCCTACAACCACGATAGTTACTGTAGCGCGTTATTAGCAGACTTAGGATTTCAAATCGTTTTTCCTCCCAATGGTGAAGGTAAAGAAGGTCAAGGGGGCAAGGTTTCTCTGGAAATGTTACCCCAACTAGCTGCGGATTTAATTATCGTGCAGGGATACAACAGCGATTTTAGTAAGACAAAACAAGATTTAGTCGAGAGTCAAATAGCAGCAGTCAAACAACAATGGCATAATAATGCGATCACTCAATCCCTACCAGCCAGTCAAAGCGAGGACGCATCCGCGTCTCCTTCGGAACGTATTTATTTTACCAGTGCCTATCTCTGCCGAGCTATGCCAGGCCCAATTGGTGCAGAAATATTTCTCAAGCGATTCCAAGAACAACTACTTAAAAGCAAATAAATAATTGTATTCAAGTTATTCAAGAGAGCCAATTCATAAAGACTCAATTTAAATTATTCTATTCTTGAGGTTGCCACTGACTAGGTATGACAATCATAGAAAAATAGGGAACTTCTGAAGAAACAACTTTATTGATCTCTACTATTCTTTGTTCAGACATAGTTGCCTTTTCTATATACTTAGCTCGTTCATATAATCCCAATTCTTTCAAAACGCCTACGACTTTTTCAAAATGTCTACCTAGTTTGATAATTACCGCAGCATCAGCAACAGCTAATTTTGCTTTTAATACTTCTGCTGGCAAAATAGCAGAAATAACTACATAAACATCATTGCAATAAGTTAAAGGAACACCTAAGACAGCAGCACTTGCCATTGTAGAAGAAACCCCAGGTACGACTTCGGTAGGAAATCTATCTGCCAAGCGATTATAGATATACATAAAAGTTCCGTAGAAAAAGGGATCGCCTTCACATAGCACTACTACATCCTTTCCTAATTGAAGATATTCAGCTAGAGTTTCCGCAGCCTTGTCATAATATGGTTGAGCAGAACATTCCAGTTTGAAGGGAAAATAGAGAGGAACTTCAATTTGTTCTGGTTTAATATATTCTAAAACAATTGATCGCGCTAGTCCTTGTTTATTGCGATCGGCAACGGGATAAGCTACAACAGAAGCAGATTGTAATAAACGTAAAGCTTTAACTGTAATTAATTCTGGATCGCCTGGACCAATACCTAAACCATAAAGACGACCAACAGACTGTATCATATCTCTTTCTCCGTAGCTAAAGCATTAACTGCTGCTGCTGCGATCGCACTTCCACCACGACGACCGTGTAAAGTAATAAAAGGAACACCACGACTATCTTTGGCTAAAGTAGCTTTGGATTCTGCTGCACCGACAAAACCGACAGGAAAACCTAAAATTACAGCAGGTTTGGGCGCATCTGCATCTAACATTTCCAAGAGATGAAATAATGCCGTAGGCGCATTACCAATCACTACTAAAGAACCTGCTAAATGTTCTTGCCATAATTCTAAAGCTGCTGCTGATCGCGTATTATTAATTTGACGAGCAATTTCTGGCACTTGAGGTTCATTGAGAGTACAAATTATCCGATTGTCTGCCGGTAAACGACTGCGAATAATTCCATTAACTACCATCTGAGAATCGCATAAAATAGTTGCACCTGCTACTAAAGCTTTTCTGGCAACAGTTACAGCGTTAAGAGAGGCTTCTAAATCATTAACAATATCTGTCATACCACAGGCATGAATGAGACGAACAGCAACTTGTGTTAAATCACGGGGAAGACTTGATAAATTTGCTTCCGAACGAATGATAGCAAAGGACTGGCGATAAATCTCGTCGCCGTTACGGAGATATTCAAGAGTCATTTAATTTAATTTGATATAGGGGCATTTTTAGGATTTATTCTTTAATTTATCTTTATAACCCACATTATTGACCCATAATTTCATATTTTCTACAAATATTAGTAATTAATGTCGATTTATTACGATTTTTTTATCATACTCTTTAATATGATTAAGATTAAAAAATGGCTTTCCGTAATCGGTATTGGTGAAGATGGACTAGCAGGATTAAATTCTGTCGCGCGATCGCTTTTGAATAGTGCAAAAGTTCTGATGGGAGGCGATCGTCATTTAGCAATGCTTCCTGACAAGGATTACAGAGAAAAGCTTGTTTGGACTTCTCCGATCAAACATTCAATCGCAGAAATTGTTCAGCGACGAGGACAGTCTGTCTGTGTATTAGCTAGTGGCGATCCGATGTGTTATGGCGTTGGTGTAACTTTAACTCGTCATATTCCCATTGATGAAATGACTATTATTCCTGCACCTTCTACTTTTAGTCTAATTTGTGCAAGATTAGGTTGGTCATTAACAGAAGTAGAATTATTAAGCTTATGCGGACGAGATCCAGCTTTACTTCATGCTTTTCTATATCCTAATGCTCGTTTGTTGATTTTAAGTGCAGATAAAAAGACACCAGCAATAGTAGCAGAAACATTGATAACCCAAGGATACAGCCAAAGTGAAATAATAGTTTTAGAACATTTAGGTGGGGAAAAAGAACGAATTATTCAAGGTATTGCTGCTACTTGGGATGCAAAGGATATTGCCGATTTAAATGCGATCGCAGTGACTTGTATTCCAGACGCAAATACTATCCCTCTGTCTCGTTTGCCAGGTTTACCCGATCCTGCTTATCACCATGATGGACAACTAACTAAAAAAGAAATAAGAGCAATTACCTTAGCAGCTTTAGCACCCTTCCCAGGACAATTATTATGGGATGTCGGGGCTGGTTGTGGTTCAATAGGAATTGAATGGATACGAAGCAATCGAAGATGTAGAGCGATCGCGATCGAACAGAATAGTCAAAGAATTCAATACATTGCCGACAATGCTGCTGCTTTAGGCGTTCCCAATCTCAAAATAGTTACAGGAAAAGCACCAAATATTTTAAAAGATTTACCTCAACCAGATACTATCTTCATTGGTGGTGGCTTAACTACCCCTAATTTATTAGAAACTTGTTGGAATACTTTACCTGTTAGAGGTCGAATAGTAGCGAATGCCGTCACAGTAGAAAGTGAACAAAAGCTATTGCAGTGGCAACAAGAATTAGGAGGAGAATTGACCCGTATTGCCATTTCTAGAGCAGAACCTATTGGAAAGTTTCTTGGTTGGAAAGCGATCGCGCCTGTAACCCAATGGGTAGTAGTGAAGTGAAAATTTTTGCATTAGTATTTATTAATCTTTTTGAGCGATTAATTACTTTTAATGCTGTCAAAATACTGCGAAAAAATCAATAATTATTTGCTTTAAAGTTTGCTAACAAAATTGATATTTAAATTTGTATATAGTTTACATAATTAAAAATCAATAGCTTTTAAGCAAAATCAAGTTTTTTTTACCTAGTTATATCAATTGGTTGCGTTCAAAACCAGATCCCATTTATTCTTAAATATATATAAATTGATCAATAATATTGACATATTTTTTAATAATTAAAACCAACCTAAAAAAAACAAATAAGTTCAGTGTTAGAAGCATTTATTTTCGCCACAATTTTGTGTGGATTTTTCGGCATCATTCTGAAAAAGAATCTGGTGATGAAAATTATCTCTATGGATGTTATGAGTACAGGAGTAATCGCCTACTATGTGCTGATTTCCTCACGAGATGGTTTATTCACACCCATTCTTTCCAATGTTGAAAATGTCGCTTATTCCGATCCAGTTCCCCAGGCGGTTATTTTAACGGCGATTGTCATTGGTTTTTCAATTCAAGCTCTCATTCTAGTGGGTGTAATGAAATTGGCAAGGGATAATCCGACTTTGGAAAGTAGAGAAATCGAGAAGAATAACATGCCATGACTACCATTACACTTTTTTGGCTTGCTCTACCGTTTTTAATCGGATTTATTATTTATTTGCTACCACGACTGGATAAATATCTGGCATTGGTAGTTACCTTGGTTTCGGCTGTCTACGCTTTAGAATTAGGTTTTGAACGCTCATCTTTAGACGTACAGTTACTAGATAATTTCGGTGTTACCTTAGTAGGCGATCAATTAAGTGGCTTTTTTATCCTGACTAATGCCCTAGTAACAGCAGCCGTAATCCTTTACTGTTGGGGTAGTGGTAAAACAGCTTTTTTCTATATGCAGACAATTATTCTGCATGGCAGTGTCAACGCCACCTTTATCTGTGCCGATTTTATTAGTTTATATGTTGCTTTAGAAGTAATTAGTATTGGTGCATTTCTCTTAATTGCCTATCCTCGCACTGACAGATCGATCTGGGTAGCACTACGTTATTTGTTTATCAGTAACACAGCTATGCTGTTTTATCTGGTAGGAGCCGTACTAGTATATCAGGCGCATCATTCTTTTAGTTTTGACGGGTTAAGAGGTTCTCCCCCAGAAGCGATCGCATTAATTTTTCTGGGGTTATTAGTTAAAGGTGGTATTTTTGTCTCTGGTTTATGGCTACCGTTGACTCATTCCGAATCGGAATCTCCAGTTTCGGCAATGCTATCAGGAGTGGTGGTTAAAGCGGGAGTGTTTCCCTTGGTGCGTTGTGCGTTGATGTTAGAGGAAATCGATCCGATTGTGCGGATTTTTGGTGTGGGAACAGCACTTTTAGGAGTGGGTTATGCTGTTTTTGAAAAAGATACCAAAAGGATGTTGGCTTTTCATACTGTTTCCCAGTTAGGTTTTGTTTTGGCTGCCCCAATTGTAGGAGGGTTTTATGCCCTTACTCATGGATTAGTCAAATCAGCACTATTTTTAATCGCGGGTGTTTTACCAAGTCGCAGTTTTAAAGAATTACACTATCAACCTATTCATACCCCCATCTGGATTGCTTTAGTTATTGCCAGTTTTTCTATCTCTGGGTTTCCTTTGTTATCTGGTTTTGGGGCAAAAGTATTAACTAGCAAGAATCTTTTACCCTGGCAAATTATCGGGATGAACATAGCAGCCGTAGGAACTGCTATTTCTTTTGCTAAATTTATTTTTCTACCTCATCAGCAATCTCCCCAACCCCCCCTTGGTGAAGGGAGCAAAGACGAAAAAAAGAAGGTACAGCCTGGTTTTTGGTGGGCAATGGGCATTTTACTAGGCGGATTAGTTGGGGCAAATCTAGTGTATTATGAAGCTTACACAATTAGTAACACGATCAAGCCTTTAGTAACGATCGCTCTTGGTTGGTTAGCATATCTATTAATTTTCAAACGAACAGTAGTGAAAATACCCCGTGGCATTGAGGAATTCGATCATCAGATTGGGGTAATGAGTCTAATGTTAATTCTACTTTTCTGGATGGCGTGGGCATGATTGGATATTTAGATTTAATCCTAAGACTAACAATCTGGTTTTTACTTACCTCCGATTTAAGTCTGGCAAATATTATCATCGGTGTCGCCATTGCCCTATTATTACCCCGTAGTTACACCTCACCATCTGCAATTAGAGATTGGTTAAGAGCATTATGGGAGATTATCATCGCAATTCCCCAAGCATATCTCGAAGCATTAGAAATTATCTTCCGTCCCCATAACCATGAAGATATCACGATGGAACGAGTTAAACCTCAACGTACACCAGGACTGATATTTTTAGATATTTTCTTGATTACCTTTACACCCAAAACTATTGTCTTGAAGTACCACGAACAAGGCTGGTATGAAGTACACCGAGTTAGAAGAAGACAAAAGAGAGACTCGGAAACTAAGAGACTGGGAGATAGGGAGACTGGGAAATAGGAAGATAAATTATAGCTTCTCAATGACCAATGACCAATAACCAATGACCAATAACCAATGACCAATGACCAATGACCAATGACCAATGACCAATGACTAATAACCAATGACCAATGACCAATAACCAATGACCAATAACCAATGACCAATGACCAATGACCAATGACCAATGACCAATGACTAATAACCAATGACCAATGACCAATAACCAATGACCAATAACCAATGACCAATGACCAATGA
>CAZLUP010000058.1:0-24408 GCA_964562685.1 uncultured bacterium | reverse complement strand
TAAAAGCAATTTTTTCAGTAGTTTCGGTTTCTGCGAGCGCTAGCTCTGCTTCCAAACTGACTTTTTCAGCTTCAGGAAGAGTAAATTTAACCTGATTAATGTTAGCTGTTAAAGAGCGATCTTCACTTTTGATTTGCAAATTTTGCAGCTTTTGTTTGATATATTCAGAATTAAAAGCTCGTTCAATATCTGCCTCATTTAGGACAATTTGAGCCTTAGCATCCGTCGGACGAGTTAATTCAATATTGCCAAAAGCAGCTTTAACCGTATTAATTCCGATTTCATTGGTTTGAATCTTCAATTCTTCGGCTCGCAAATCTTTTTTCATCACTAATCCTTCTCCTTCAACCTCAACTGATTGAAGTTTTCCTTGCATTAAATCTAGGGGATTAGTACGAATATCTACTTCTAAGTTTTCTGCTTCATCAAGTTGACTAGATAAGCCAATTTCTGCTGCTTTACTAATTGCTTGTTCGCCAAGATCTGGTTGATTCACTAGCTAAACTTCCTTTGCTCCAGTTAAAAATTTAAGCTAATCTTATTAAATTTGAAAAACCCTGGTTTAGAAATCATTCAAAAGTCATAATAAAAAAGGAATAAAAAACTAAAAAAACATAATTAATTACTAATTTTTGCAGTAAAAAATAGATAAAAAGATATAACCAATCTGGGCATTTTTTTAGTAATAAATATTTATAAAAGCGATCGCGTATGCGCCTCGGCGGACTCGCTTCCCGAAGGGTGGCGTAGCCTAGAGCGTCGAAGACTAGCCGAGATCGCTCTTACTACGATTTTCAGTTGAATAGAACACATATTAGTTATCAGTTACCAGTTATCTTCTGCCTTTGATCCTTCGTTTCACTCAGGACGCGGAAGCGCTTTTTACTTTTGCCTTCTGCCTAATACCAAAGTTTAGTCTACCCAATAGAAAACTGCTGTAAGCTATATCATTCGATAGTTACGCTGCATCTATTTATATTTATATGATGGAATCGTGTAACGAGTGTCGTGAGGTAAAGCATTATGAGGCTGATCCAAACGTGGCGATTCGTAACCATCATGCTGACTTCTTTCAGTCTCAGCTTATCGATGGCGCATTTGCTAGAATTTCCTCAAAGAATGCAATTTGATCGACAACTTTGGGTTGCAGTAACGATATTTCAAAATGTTTATCGTCTTTTTGGCACAGTCGGCGCAGCTTTTGAACTAGGTGCAATTTTAGCTTCAATTGTACTATTGTTTCTTCTCCGTAGAGGTAGTTCTAGTTTTTATTGGACATTGGCTGGGACAATTCTTTTAATACTGGCATTAATAAGTTGGTTTTCATTTGTTGCGCCAATGAATGCTGAGTTTGCTACTTGGCTAAATAATCCAATTCCCCAGGATTGGATGCGGTATCGTAATCAATGGGAATATGCCCACGCAATTAATGCTTTGATTAAAATTCTTGGGTTAAGTTTGTTGGTAATTTCAGTGCTGATTAAAACACCAAACAACAAAGCAATTCATCATTAATGTAGCAATAAAAATTTTCTGGTTTTTTATGGATAGATTTTAATTTTTATTTTTAAACAATTCTAGATGAGGAAGGTGTTGCGATCATTTTCGATCAAAGATTTTTGGTTAGAAATAGTTTAATTAATTGAATTGAAATTGAGCTAATCAGAATCGCACTATTGTTTGGTTGGAGTTTCGACAAATACGGATAACTGCAAAGCACACAACCCAATTAACTGAAGGATAAAACGTGCTAGATGCGAATATTCCCATTGATTTCGTACCCTTGTCCAATCGGCTGGCACTGACTCAGTTAACCATTGAAAAATATTACGATTCATAGGTTCTGTAAAGACGAGAAAAACGATAAATGCTAACGCCAAGGAAATTGTTCCAGCTAACGCCCATTGAAAGGCAAGTTTTCGTTTACGCAGGAAAAATAATAGCATTGGTGCTGCCACAAAGACTGTCGCAGCCTCAATGAACCCCGCAATATGTCCAAAGCCCCAATAAAGACTAGTATTTAATCTCATGTAGAAGGTTGCATCATAACCCATTTTTGCTGGCAATTCTAAAACATGACAATAGGCAGATCCCGCAGTCAGTGCAGCAAGAATGATTGTCATAAACTGCCAAATTCTCAAAAACATGGTTAATTTTCTCTCTTTGATTAATAGATGATCTTTAATCTTCTGAAAAACTAGTCGGACTTTCTAACCAATGCCAAGCTTCCTCAAGCTCATTAGGTTTAAAATATTTAACTTCACAAGGAATAAACGGCTTGACTAAATTTGTCCACGCTTGTAACCAGGTTTGCTCTCCTACTATGGCATAGCGACTGATATCTTTAAAATGAGTTAAACTAAAACGCAAATCTTCCCAAAAAGCACTAGCTTCTAATCCTTGCATTTGAATAAATTCGACTAAAATACGAATTTGTCCGTAGTTATTAATGGCAGCTTCTAACTTGTGAACGAGATCGGTAAAATCGTTTTTGGTAATTTTGCCATCAACTTTAATGCCAATGACATTAGAATTTTGGTCTTGTTGATAATCTAACATTGAAATTTTCTCCTAAGATAACCATAGTTTTTAAACCACAAGTTAGCTGTAAAATCTATTTACCAAATTATCTTTAAGGATAGAGTTGCTAATTACCTTTTTTTGGAACTTTATTTCTCTATAAAAATTTTAAATATATAGCTATGGCTAGAAAAATTAACTTTGTTAATTTGATAATTTAAATAGTTAATGCACTAAAATTCAATCAATGAGAAAAGCTAAAACGAAGTTAAAATATTTTCTGGGCTTAAGCTTAGGAAGTTTATTAATGCTTATTCTTATTTTTTCTGCCCTGCCGGCAATCTTATTGCTTTTTAAAGTTCCTTCTTTTACTTTTGGTGAGGGTGTTTGGTGGATTTTACGGTGGAAAAACGAAACAACTGGTTCGGGAATTAGCTTCAACCTTTACATCTTAATTTGTTTGGCTATTACTATTGGTTTATTAGGACTTTTATGGCGATCGCGCTAATAATTAATATTGAAAATTTTAGAAAAGAAAAATTTATGATTAAGATCAAGGAGTTAACCAGGGAAAAAGCTAAATAATTGCTATTTTTCCCTAATTAATCTAATTCATCTACCACCAAGTGCGATTGCCATCCTCATCTACTCTTGCTTGGCGAATTACATCGGATATTTCTTCTGCATCTTTAACATGATGAAGTGCTTTTTCTTCACCATCGGGTTCGTCGACTACAAAATAAGTTGGTACTTTGATATGATCACCAGTGATATCAGGAGCGTCTACTGCAATTTGTTCTGCTTTTTCTTCAATTGTCTGAGGTTCATCAGAAATGCGATCGCCTGGATTAGCAGTTAGGTTTCTTTCTTTTGGGCTTAATCTTTCTTCAGTAGGAACGGCATCTCTGGCTTCTGCTGGAATTTCCTCAGTTTTATAATAGTCGCCTTCTTTAGCATTTTTTGGTACGTCTTGCATGGTTAATCCTTTTGTTAACTTAATTGGTAATTATTTTTCGGTTTTAATCTATTGTGAAGATTAGCTCAAGCAAAAACTCAATTTCTGTTTTTAATAGGCTATCTATTCTTTAAGGAACTATTCGTCATTCTTAAGATAGATAGCTAGATAAATTAGTTTTGACTAGCGATCGCTTCGCTGCTACAAAGTAGTCGCGCTGCGTCAACAATGGCAACAGCATCAATTTTAGCTGCGTGTAACAATTCCTCTGGCGAACCAGAACCAGGCATTTCCCTCACTGCTAATTTAATAATATTCAAAGGCAATCCTTGATACTTCGCTTTAGTTTTGTTTCCTGCAAAAGCATCGAGTACGGCTGCACCTAATCCTCCTTCTGCCCAATGGTCTTCGACTACAATTAAGTTACCATCCGTATCTTTGGCTGCTTGATGAAGGGTTTCCACATCAATGGGTTTGACAGAATAGGCATCAATTACCCTGGCAGTAATACCTTCTTCTTTAAGATTTTCGTAGGCTTTGAGGGCTTCATGAAGAGTTACTCCAGCACCAATAATGGTCACGCGATCGCGATCGGATTGGCGAACAACTTTACTACCACCGACAGGAAATTCTTCTTGAATTGAATAAATAACTGGAGTTTTCATCCGAGTTGTGCGTAAATAAACAACCCCTTCACAACCAAGCATTTGTTCTACTAACTTAGCAGTTTGGTTGCCATCACAAGGATAAAGTACTGTACTACCACAAACTGCACGCAAAGAAGCCAAATCTTCTAATCCCATTTGAGAAGCACCATCTTGACCAATTGATACTCCAGCATGAGAACCTACCAGTTTAATCTTGGCACGAGAAACGGCAGCCATGCGAACGAAATCGTAAGCACGAGAGAGAAAGGCAGCAAAACTAGAAGCAAAAGGTTGGTATCCTCGTACTTGTAAACCTACTGCTGCTGCTACCATTTGTTGTTCAGCAATAAACATTTCAAAGAAACGTTCTGGATAAGTCTTAGCAAAATCCTCCGCATGAGTTGAGTTACTTACTTCTGCATCTAAGACAACTAAACGAGGATAAGCAGCACCCAAAGCTTTGACAGCCTCACCATAGGCTTTTCTGGTAGCCACTGTTTCACCTATTTCATAAGTGGGAAAATGAAAAGGATGAGCGATGGGTAAAGCAGGATGACCATTGCTTGGTGGTTTTTGTACCTCGATAGTAAGGTGACGTTCTCCTCCCAACTCTTTGATAGCTTCTTTTGCCTGTTGCTCGTCCAAATTCTTACCATGCCATCCATCAAGATCTTCTAAAGCAGCAACACCTTTCCCTTTTTTAGTACGAGCGATAATTAAACTAGGGCGATCGCTGATGCTTAAAGCTTCTTTATAAGCTCGATCTATGCTTTCAAAATCGTGACCGTCTATTTCGATAGCGTGCCAACCAAAGGCTTTGGCTCGTTTGGCATAAGCTTGAGTATCCCAACCCAGTTCGGTTTGACCTCGTTGACCTAAACGATTAACATCAATAATTGCGATCAAATTGTTGAGATGGTAGTAAGAAGCATGATCAAAAGCCTCCCAAACTGAACCCTCTGCTGATTCACTATCGCCTAATAAAACCCAAATTCGATAGGGTAGTTGATCAAGGTATTTGCCTGCTAAACCTATGCCAACGCCGATGGGTAAGCCTTGTCCTAAAGAACCAGTAGCTACTTCTACCCAAGGAATAAGTGGTACGGGATGATCTTCAAAGCAACTGCCAAACTTGCGTAATGACATCAATTCATCTTCGTCAATCACTCCTGCTGCTTTATACATGGCATAAAGCAAAGGCGAAGCATGACCCTTGGAAAGAATAAAATGATCATTGTTGGGATTGTCGGGATGATCGAAATCGTAGCGTAAGTATTTAGCAAGTAAAACTGCCATCAAATCGGCAGCCGACATTGAGGAAGTTGGATGTCCTGAACCAGCAGCAGTGGTAGCGCGAATACTATCGACACGCAATTGTTGTGCTAATTCTTGCCATTGTTTTAATGTTTCTGGTTTAGTCATCGTTTTTTTCTCTTAATTGATGCTGAGTTAGGCTCAAAATTACGATTTGGACAAGAAGTTTTTTTGGTTTTGAGTTAAGCAATTTTGAAGTAAAGATAAGTTACTAAAATTTGACTTTGAAAAGAACCAACACTTTGATAAACATCTGCTTTCACCATGTTTTGGGCGATTAGAAAAACTTGCTTCATCAAAAAACCAGATTGCCGAAGTTTTTTAATGCTGCTTCAGCTTCTGTGCGCTCTTTAGGAGTTTACTCCTCGCTTCCTTTTGACTTTGTGTTGTACTCATTTTTTTTGATTAAGACAACATTTAATAATTGCTTAAACTGTCAAACTTTATTTTTTTGTCCTTGATACTTTAAGTTTCATTTTCAAATCCAATTAATATCTCTACCAAAAGAGATAATTTTGCAATTTTTCTGATTTAAGAAGTTATAACTGAACGTAAAAATTGTTGAATTTTAGTCAGTATTTATGCGAAACACAAGCAGCCTAAGTTGATTTCTACTGCCCGATCTTGTCTTAGTAAAACTTCAAGCGATCGCTTGAATTATTTATTATATTATTATTAAAAGTTGATTTTGCCATAATTAAATTACAAAAATTACTTATTTTTTGTAATAGTAAAAATAGAAACAATTGGCTTTTGTTTGACTGGATTATTTTGACATGATTAATTATTTAATATGAAATAGAAAAAATTAATGCTACAAACAGTTAGATTTGAGTTCTAGTTCAGCCAATAGCTAAGAGCTAACAGCTAAGAACTAAAAGCAACAATTATAAATTGCCAATTTTTAATAATTTTTTAGTGGAGATTGCTCATAATTAGCCAGTAAATCGGCAGCATCTTGATAAATAGCTATACAACCAGATTCAATTAACTTTTCTTTAGCAAAACCACCACATAGAAAACCAATAGTGGGTAAAGAAGCTTTATTAGCTGCTTCTACATCATAAGGACTATCGCCAACTACGATTGCTTCACTACTTACCACACCATCAACTTTTGCTAAAGCAGCTAGGAAAATATCTGGTTCTGGTTTAGATTTTTCTACATCATCAGTAGAAGTAGCACCATCAATTAAATCTTCAATTTTTAATAATTTTTTATAGTGAGCAACCGTTTTTGTTCTTGCAGAAGAAGCTAAGACAATTCTGATTCCATCTGCTTTAATTTTTTCAAATAATTCTTTAACTTTAGGAAATGGGCGGACTTGTTCTAAAAGATTATTTTGATAATATTCTTTACGATAATCGGAAATAGCGGAACATAATTTTTCAGACTCAGCTTGTGGTAATAAATCCTTAATAATATAAGAACCACCTTTGCCGATTTGCTGACGTAATTTTTCAAAAGGGAATTCATACCCATAGTTTTGAAAAGCTTTCACCCAAGCTTGCGCATGAAGATCTACTGAATCAACTAAAGTACCATCAAGATCGAAAATTACAACTTTGATCATTAAAGTTTCTCTACTGATTTATAGCAGAGTTGTTATATTTATTTGTGTATTTTAGACACAAAATTTTTGAGTTTACATCTAACTAAAGCTAGAATTAAAACTTGATAATACCAATTTGAAAAAAGAATACGACACATACTCTTAGGGCGATTGACCAATCACCCTAACAAAAACATTATTTGATTTGGTATAAATTTACTTCTAAGAAAAAAAGTCAATCCAAATTGTTTCAGTAGCATTGAATTAGAGGTTGGAAATTGCGCCTCTTGCCATATCTGCGATCGCTCTATCGGTTGCTTTGGGTAAATGATAGTATGTTCCACCAGCTTGTTTGGCAAGTTCTTTGGCAAAACCAGTAGTCACAAATTTACTTTCGGTATCAATTACCAGCAATTTCATGCCTAAAGCTCGGATTTTTCCTGCAATTTCGAGTAATTCCCCTTTAATATCTGGTTTTTCTCCTTCTGGTAAAGTTTCTCCTAAAGAACGGGCTAAAGGTATATTACCTCGACCATCGGTAATGGCAACGATTACTACCTGCCCAATATCTCCTGACATTTGGGCATTCATGCCGACATGAACCGCTTGGGTTAAACCGTGTGCTAAGGGTGAACCTCCACCACAGGGAAGACTTTCTAAACGTCTTTTTGCCATAGTAATCGAACGAGTGGGAGGTAACAGCACATCTGCCCGTTCACCACGGAAGGGAATTAAGGAAATTTGATCGCGATTTTCATAAGCTTCGGTTAACAAGCGCATCACCGCACCTTTAGCTGACTGCATTCGATTCAATGCCATTGAACCAGAAGCATCTACTACAAAAACAATTAAAGAACCGGCTTTCCTAGCTAATCTTTTTGCCCTAATATCACCTTGTTCGACAATTACCTTGCGATTTGGATAGCGTTCCCTTCTCGCTTTTTGATAGGGTGCAGCACTTCGTAGAGTAGCATCAACGGCAATTCTTCTTACTTTACCTTTGGGGAACATGGGTTTAATATATCTACCCCTGTCTTCCGAAAAGATCAGACTGCGATTACCCGATTTTCCTTGCCGTTTAGTCATTTGGGCAAAGTAAAGCACGCTGGGGTCTAAAATTACGCCTTCGATATCAAAAACAAACTCTTCGGGAATGCCTGGTGGTTCTTTTTCTTTGTCTTCTTCCTCTTCTTTTTCTTCCTGTTCGTCTTGATCTTGATTAGATTCGTCTTGGGGTTGTTCTTGAGGGGGTGGTGGTGGCGGTGGTGGTGCATCTTCGGGAGGCATTTCCACTGTCGTCGCACGAGGAACAATTACCAATTCGACAGCTTTTTTCAAATCATCGGCAATAACGTTGTTTCTTCCTTCCAAAGCAGCAGCAGCTTTAGCTACCCTGACGGCAAATAATTCCGCCCGATGTCCCTCTACTACTCCTCTAATTGCTTCTTGTACCAAATAAAGAATTTGATCGTGACTAATTTTAACTTCCTTCAACCATTCCCTTGCCAAGATAATATCGGTTTTGAGAGTATCAATATCATCACTATATTGATTAATGAAATTTTGAGGAGAACTAGCATAATCAATAACTTGATCGACTGCTTGCACTCGTTGATCCAAAGATAAAACTCCATCGGCAGAAAGAGCGATCGCAATTCGGTCTAATAAATGTTCTCTTAGATTCCCTTCGTCTGGGTTATAAGTAGCGATTAAGATTGGTTTACAGGGATGTTGAAAGGAAATCCCTTCTCGTTCAATCTGATTCCTTCCTTCAGTTAAAACGGTTAATAATTGGTTGGCAATTTGATCGTCAAGGAGATTAATTTCATCGATATATAACACTCCTCGATGTGCCTGTGCCAATAACCCTGGTTGAAAAACTGCTTCGCCTTGTTTAACCGACTCTTCTACGTCTACCGAACCCAATAAACGATCTTCGGTTACACCTAAAGGGATTTGTACAAAAGGCGCAGGAATAACTTCTGTAGGAATCTCCGCTAAATTCTGATTGCCATAGAGTTCTATCGTATAGTCATCCCACTCTTGGGGTTTAGTCGGATCGCAATTGTATAAAGAACCCTTAATTATTTCAATTGGTGGCAGTAGACTATGAATGCCTCTTGCCATTACTGATTTAGCCGTTCCTCTCCGTCCTGCGATCGCAACACCACCTAATTCTGGATCGATTGCTGCTAACAGCAAAGCTAATTTAATTGCTTCTTGTCCGATAATTGCCGTCAGAGGAAAATTGATATTTACAGGGGCAGTAGTAAGCGCAGACATAATTTATTTTCGATCCAACCCATTCAACCGTGATTAACCTGGCAATTTCTCACTTTAAGGCATTATGGGTTAAAACTCAAAGGGATTATTTCTTTTGTTTTGGCACAGATGCGATCGCTTGTTTGCTCTAACTAATCAATGCTTTTAGTCGTTGTAATGTTCTGAGGTTTTCTGCTGGAGTACCAATTGTAATTCTTAATCCTCCTCCTGTATGACGAATTACAGTTCCTTGAATTTTTAGCTGGTGAACAATTTCTTCTAAATTACGATCTTGCAACCTCAGATAAAGGAAATTTGCCCTACTTTGCCAAACTTTTACCTGTTCTATTTCGGCTAACGCTTGCCATAACTTATCTCGCTCTTGGAAAATCTCTGCTACAGACGGTAAAATCAAATCACGATGTTGCAAAGCAATAGTAGCTGCTGCTTGAGAAAAAGCAGGTAAATTGTAGGGTAAACGAACTTTTTCTAAGGCAATAATTAATTCAGGATCAGCGATCGCATAACCAACTCGATGGGTAGCTAGACGAAAGGCTTTAGAAAAGGTACGGAGAATAACCCAGTTTGGATGTTGCTGAAGTTCTGCAACTACAGAAGTTTGACTAAATTCAAAATAAGCTTCATCAATGACTACTAAAATATCTTCTGGTAAGCTTCTTAACCAATCCAATTCGGCAGTAGTTAAAGCATTGCCTGTAGGAGAGTTGGGATGAACCACAAAAACAACCCGAATTGGCGGATTTTGAGGAGAGTTTAAGGCTTTTTGGGCTGCATCTAAATCAATTGAAAAATCAGCTTCCAAACGCTCAACACCAACAATGGAAATTCCTAACGTCTTGGCTAAGATTGCATACATCGAAAAAGTCGGATTAGCAACTAAAATCGAACCTTCTCCACCCAAACAAGTAGCAATCAACAAAGAACGAATCAATTCATCAGAACCATTCCCTACCGAAACATGATCTGTTGTAACCCAAGAATCGATCTCAGCAGACTCGTTAACATATTGGGCAATTAACTCTTTTAAAACTTGATGAGAACCATCAGGATAGCGATTAGTAGAAATCTCTTGCTGATAATGCCAAGCTAATTTCTCTTTTAATTGACTAGGTAAATCGAAGGGACTTTCATTAGCATCGAGACAATCTAAAGCAGTCGTAACCTCTCCTCCAGGATTAGGCACATAAGCTGCTAATCGAGCCAAATCTGAACGAATAAATGAAAAGCGATCGCGCATTAGTCCTTAGTCATTGAGCATTTACTCTCTTGATTCTAAGGTAATCACTGTCATTTCTGGCGGACAAAAAAGTCTACCAGGGGCATAAGTCCCTAAACCACGATTGACGTATAATTGATTATTTCCTACCTGATGCCATCCTTCCGACCATTGCCAGTATTTGACAACTCGATAACATTCTCGTAAAAAAGGAATATGTTTACTGATAGATTTAGGAGTATTTTTTCTAATTTGCTGTAATAAAATAGGTGCAGCACCATAACCAGGTATCACAAATTGACCACCATGAGTATGACCTGAAAGTTGTAAATCAACTCGCCACGATTTTAAAATTTCTGCCGAATCAGGATTATGAGATAAAACAATTCGAGGGATTTCGAGTGAAATTTGGTTGAATACAGGTTCAGGTTGAAATTCTCGCGACCAAAAATCTGCTAATCCAACTAAAGCTAAATTTTGCCCCCAAGGATAAGCAATTTCATTCCAAAGTACCTGAATATCTACTGCTGTAAGCGCATCGGTAATTTGTTGTCGAGAGTTGGGATAATAATGGCAATAATCATGATTACCCAAACAAGCATATAAACCCGTTTTAGCTGTTAAACGTTTTAACCTAAGTGCTAATTTTTCAATTGGGCTAGGATCGTCAGTAACAAAGTCTCCTGTTAATACTACCAGATCGGGATTTTCTTCATTACTCAAATCGATCGCTTCAATTAATAAATGTTCTGATAAACGAATTCCGTCGTAGTGTAAATCGGAAAACTGAACAATTTTCTTGCCTTGTAAAGACTGAGGTAAATTAGCAATCGCGATCGCAATTCTTTCTATTTTTAAAGGTTCGTTAATAATTAAAGCCATAATTTATAGTAGAGCAAGAATAAGACTTTATCTCTACTTTCACTCCTCTTCCTATGATCGTAAAGCTTTTTACTCAATCCGTTTTTTTTGACTAAAACTAAGCAAAGTGATAGACAAGATGGTTAATGAAGCAAGATTATACAATCAAGATTTCAATCTTTGGTTAGAACAAACAGCGATCGCAATTAAAAACCAAGACGTAGCAAATATGGACTGGGAAGGATTATTAGAAACAATTGAGGATATGGGAGCAAGCGAAAAAAGAGCTTTAAGAAGCTATGTCAAAAGATTGATTGAACATATCCTTAAACTAAAATACTGGGAATCAGAAAGACAATACAACCAAAAACATTGGGAAAAAGAAATAGTTAATTTTCGCGAGGAAATTAAGGATATTCTCAAAGATTCCCCCAGTCTCAATAGTTACTTAGAGGAAAACTATCAGGATTGGTTCAGAAAATCTGTTAAAGCAATGGAAAAAGAATTTGATCTTCCTAATGATGTTTTTGAGCCATTAGCAACAATTTTGCAAGATGATTAAATATTTTTTTTTACAATAAATCAATCTTCGACCTAACTTGATATTAGCCAGCTTAATCGCAGATGTCGAGGCTGGCTGTTTTGTAAGTAAATCTGTTAATAAAGAGATAATTAATTGACTTAATTACAATTAAGAAGGTTGTCCAAATTGTCTTTGATAAACTATTTCTTCTTGTTCTGATACTAATTTCAGATCCGAACGAGGATAAGCCACACATAAAAGAGCATAACCTTCTGCTTGTAATTCGGGAGAAAGCCCCATCCCATCACTTTGTTCAACTTCGCCTTGACTTAATTTGGCTGCACAGGTAGTACAAACTCCAGCACTACAGGAATAAGGTAGTTCAATTCCTGCATCTAAAGCTGCTTGAAGAATAGTTTGTTCTGATTGAACTGCTATGGTTTGGGTTGTTCCCTGGTGATTAATTGTAACTTGATAACTTTGAGACATTTAAAGTTGAGATAATTTTGAACGCTTCACTAAATTTATTATTTTCCCATCCCTTAAGAGTTTTTTGTAAAGAAAATTAGCCAAATTTAAAGCTTAATTGCAATAACTCAGTTTTCTCTTGGTCAAAAGTCTAGGGAATGATAATTTATTTTCTATTATTTTGCCTTGAATAACTTTAACTAAAAAAGCAAATTCATGTATAACAAAAGAACAGATAAAGATTTAATTGGTGCTGGTCTTACTGCTGCTGTAGGAGCAGGAATAGTTACTTCCTTTGCCGTCAGTCAGGGACAACATCCCATCATTGCTCTGGCAATTACTGCGATCGCGGTAATTTTTGCGGTAATCTCTCATAAGTACGACTTGATTTAAATTCAACCCCAATTTATTCATCAATCCTTAATTTTTAAAGTTTTCCTAATCTAGAGATTGGTAATTCGGTGTATCCTAGCGAAAAGTTAAGGACACGTCACCTAGAATTTTTCTACGTGGAAAAGATGTCCGTAGCGTGAGGAGCTAATATTAATGACCGTGCTTACCAATGCTTTAGAAATTCTCAAGCAAACCAGTCGGACTTTTTATATCCCCATTGTTCGTTTACCCAGAGAGTTACAAGCAGCAGTAGCATCAGGCTATCTCTGTATGCGAGCAATTGATGAAATTGAAGATCATCCCCGATTAGATAACTCAACTAAAGCCCAACTCTTACGTCAAGTCAGTCTTCAACTTCAGCAAATCGTTAATCCTGCTTCTGCTAGTACTATTGCTCAGAGCTTATCTAGTTATCAAAATATTTTGCCAGAGGTAACACTCCGTCTTGACGAATGGGCGAGACTCGCGCCAGAAACCATTGCACCGCGAATTTGGGATGCTACTGCTGCTATGGCGGATCGCATGGCTTATTGGGCAGAAAAAAATTGGCAAATTGAAACAGAGGTAGAGCTAGACCGTTATACTTTTAGTGTCGCTGGTGCAGTTGGATTATTGTTATCAGATTTGTGGGCTTGGTATGATAATACTCAGACTAATCGTACTTATGCAATTGGATTTGGTCGTGGTTTACAAGCAGTTAATATTATTCGCAATCATAGTGAAGATTTAACCAGAGGAGTCAACTTTTTTCCTCAAGGCTGGAGTAAAGAAGATTTACAAGTATATGCTCGTCGTAACTTACATTTAGCGGATTTGTATACTCAACAATTAAAACCTGGTCCTGCTTTAAATTTTTGTCAAATTCCTTTAGTTTTAGCCCACGGAACTCTAGATGCGATCGCAATGGGCAAAGAAAAGCTCAGTCGGAGCGATGTTCTCACCCTAGTTCAACAATTTAAGCAAATTAAATCAGCATAAAGCTGAACTAAAAATTTTTTGCTCTTCTCCCCCGTTTTCTGTTTTTTTACTCCACCAATAAACTTTATCAATGCATAACTAATAAACCATAGTTGTAATTAGATAATGATTAATTATCGACTCAACTGGTATAGCTTAGTATATATAAATCGTGCTTAGTATCTCAATTTGTAATGAAAGCTCAACGTACTCGTTCTCAAGAGCGTATTCTTCAGTTACTCAAAAATGTTAAAGGATCAATTTCTGCTCAAGACCTCTATATTCAACTGCGTAAAAGCAATCAAAACATGGGTTTAGCAACTGTATATCGTTCTTTAGAAGCTCTCAAACTTCAAGGAGAAATCCAGGTACGTACCTTGCCTAATGGTGAATCAGTTTATAGTTCTATTCATCAAGACCAACATCACCTTACCTGTGTTAATTGTGGTATTTCAATTCCTATTACCGAATGTCCTGTGCATGATTTAGAACATCAACTAGAACAGTCTCATAACTTTAAAGTGTACTATCATACTTTAGAATTTTTTGGAGTTTGCGATCGCTGCCAATTACCTCAAGATGCTTAAATCAATTTCTGAAGCTTTTTCTCTGAACTAAATCGTCTGGAAGCCATGTTTGAAAGTCCCGACTCATGTAACAATAGTAAGGTTGCTTAAAAACTGCACCTAATCATTAAATTGACATAGTAGATTATTAAGAGAGAGAGACAATATGAAAATTGGCGATCGCGTTCGAGTAAAAGAATCCGTAGTCGTCTATCACTATCCTCAAAAGAAAAAAGAACCCTTCGATCTCAAAGGAATGGAAGGGGAAATTGTTGATATTATGAGTAACTGGCAAGGAAGACCAATTAGCCCGAATTTACCGGTGCTAGTTAAATTTGATAAAAAATTTAAAGCTCACTTTCGCGAAAATGAATTAGAAGTGCTATAAACTATGCCGAGTTTTTTTACTTTTAGGCTCTACCAACTTCGGAGCATTGTACCTTCATTAATTAGTTAGGTATAAGCTCCAAAATCGTTTAACTTATTTATATTTCTAATTTAGCTACTCAATTCAGCCAATTCGACTAGCGAATGCTCATCGATGCTGGAGTATTATTAACTCGACTAAGATGATTTTGGCGCAAAATATTAACTGCCCTGGCGTATTGGGGATCGGCATTCGTACCAACTAAAGCAGGATTAGCATTGAGTGTGATTTGGTCTTGTTTAGTTAAATCGACCTCAATATTAGGTGAAATACCTTTGTGATTAATGTCGATACCACTAGGAGGATAGTAACGAGCAATAGTTACTGCTAATCCTGAACCATCCGATAAAGAATGGACTGATTGAACTGTTCCTTTACCATAGGTACGAGTGCCAACCAGGGTAGCGCGACCGTTTTCTTTTAATGCACCTGCTAAAATCTCACTCGCACTAGCAGAATATTGGTCTACCAAGACTACTAAAGGCAACTGTGTCAAAGCTTTTCCATCTGCTGAAAACTTTTGATTGCCACCTTTACGGTCGATAGTGCTAACAATTGAGCCTTCTTCCATCCACATGCGAGCAATTTCTACCGAGGAAAATAATAATCCACCAGGATTACCTCGTAAATCCAAAATAAAGCCTGAAGCTTGTTTATTACTTAATTCTTCAATGGCTTGCTTCATCTGTTCAGCAGCATGAGAACTAAATTCATCTAGTTTGATATAGCCGACTTTGAGTTGATCTTCTTGATTGAGAGTGTAATTAACTGAAGGTAATTCTATTTGTTCTCGAACTAAAGTTACGTCAAAAACTTTTTGATTAGGTTTAGCAATTTGCAGACTAACTTCCGTGCCTTCGTCTCCTTTAATCGCTTCTGAGGCTTGCTCAATGCTCATTAAAGCAGTAGGTTTGCCATTAATCCGTAAAATTTTGTCTCCTGATTGAATTCCTGCTTTGGCAGCAGGGGAATTTTTGATTGGTTCAACTACGGTTAAATCATTGGTCTTTTCATCAATAGTTAAACGAATCCCAACCCCTGATAATTCTCCACTAGTTTGACTGGTTAAGTCTTCAAATTCGGCGGGGTCAAGAAAACGAGTGTAGGGATCACCCAAAGTTTTTAACGATCCTCTAATGGCTTGATAGGCTTGTTTGCGATCGCTATAAGTTTGCTTAAGTAATTCTTGACGTTGTTTTTGCCAATCAATATGATTAAATTCTCGGTTGACAAACTCATTGTTAACAATTTGCCACACTTCATCAACAACGGTTTTGGGACTATCTTCTAAGGCTGCTTTGACTGAAGAGTTAGCATAGGCAACAACCAAAGAAGCTGTAACTAAAGTACCAATAAATTTTGTCGGCACAAGTTTACCTAACCTAATAATAAAAGAATTTTTACAAGACTGAGAGAGCGGTTTCAGCCCTTGACCATGAGAAGATTTTTTAAAAAACTGATTCATGAGCAAAATTAGTAATAGTTATACAATTAGGTGCAACCCATGAAGGCAGTGGAGTAAAAACAGCAGTAGCAGTTTTTTCCTCTTGAACAATTTAATTAAGTCTAAGACTATCGGCTGGAGATGAAAATTTCGGTAAGATTTTGTTTGGGTAGTATTTATAAGAGAATATTCCGAGTTTAATCTATAACACCAATAGTCTGCTTGTTAATCAATAATATGCCTAATACCTAATATTTTAAATATTACTAAATTTTATTTGGTTTCATCTGCTAAATTTTGCCACTTAAAAAAGTCTAACAGGATTTGTTGATGAATCTTGCCTAGTGGTTGATTACGACCTGCTCTCTCAGAATAACAAAAACCAGAGCAAATATCTTCTAAACTTAATAGCCTTAAATCCCAGCCTTCTCCCAAAATCAAAGTATCAATTGCTACTTCTAACGGTGCATGAAAAACGTGACGAATCACTTGAGTATCAGCATAACAACGAAATTTAATCGGATTGATAATTTGATAGTGAAGCTCTTCGAGTATTTCTCGTTTTAATCCTACTTCAGGAGTTTCTTCAGCCTCAAGATGTCCACCAAATAAACCCCAATGGCCAGGATATAGAATTCCTGGAACATCATCTCTCAACTGCATCAAAAATTGATTGCCTTGGTGGAGGATGGCTAATGCAACAGCAATAGGTGAGTGATTCATAATTTTTCTACCTGTTTTAGCTCGACAATGTAAATTTCGCTCAATACTTGTTGTGCGATAAAAATCTTGTCTGCTTGAATCTCTCCTTGAATCAAAATTTGTTCTCCTGGTTGAGGAAGGCTGTGGTTTGTCACAATCCAAACACTGCCAGTAGCATCTTGAAGCTGATAAGCACCACTACCCAAAAAAGGAGCTTGTTTAAGTACTTTGCCCTGAAGATAAACTTTAGCTCCGATTTGTTTTTGGGCAATTTTAGCTATAGCAACAGGAGTTTGGATTAGCTGCTGACAACCGCTCAATCCTAGTCCAGTAGTCAGGAAAATGCCCAGAATTAATAATTTATTAAGATAAAAAGCTTGAATTTCTCTGTTGAGGAGAAGCATCTTAAGATATCCTAAATTAAGAGAAAAAAACTATCGATCATCTCCAGCTTAACTTTTATTTAACTATTCAACTCCATGCCTGCTCAAACAGCCCAAATTCTGGATGGTAAAGCTTTAGCTCAAAAAATTCAGCTTCAGTTACAAAATCAAGTGCGATCGCTACAAACTCAGATTGGTCGTCCTCCAGGTTTAGCTGTGTTAATGGTAGGAGATAATCCAGCCAGTGGGGTTTATGTTCGTAATAAGGAAAAATCTTGTCATAAGGTAGGAATTGCTTCTTTGGGGCAGCATTTTCCAGAAAATACATCTCAAGCAGAGCTAGAACAGATTATTCAACAATTAAATCACGAAGATCGCGTTGATGGGATTCTGGTTCAATTACCTCTACCCAAGCACCTTGATGCGGTAGCTTTACTCCATACTATCGCTCCCCATAAAGATGCTGATGGACTTCATCCAGTGAATTTAGGTCACTTAGTCCGTTCGGAAGCTGGTTTGCGTAGCTGTACACCTGCTGGGGTCATGAAATTATTAGCAGAATATCAAATTCCTCTGGCAGGAAAAAAAGCGGTAGTTGTCGGCAGGAGTATTTTAGTTGGTAAACCTTTAGCACTGATGTTATTGGACGAAAACGCGACCGTCACTATTGCTCATTCTCGTACTCAAGATTTAGCTGGCGTCTGTCGAGAAGCAGATCTTTTAATTGCAGCCGTAGGTAAACCAGAATTAATTACCGCAGAAATGGTTAAACCTGGCGCAGTGGTGATCGATGTTGGGATTAATCGTGTTGAAGACGCGCAAGGAAAATCCCAATTAGTAGGAGATGTTGATTTTGAGGCAGTTGCTGAGGTAGCGCAATATATTACTCCTGTTCCTGGTGGAATTGGACCGATGACGGTAGCAATGTTGTTACAAAATACTGTTACTAGTTATTGTCGAACTTTTGGTCTTGCTTGAAAAAGGTGTTGTAGAAAATACCTTAACAACAAACAACACCACTCAATTCCTACATTCCCGATTTATCTTCCTCAGATTCAGTGATAATAAATAGAGTTACTAGAATCAC
Source organism: uncultured bacterium (assembly GCA_964562685.1). Taxonomy (GTDB): domain Bacteria; phylum Cyanobacteriota; class Cyanobacteriia; order Cyanobacteriales; family Xenococcaceae; genus Stanieria. The sequence continues at coordinate 6,110 of CAZLUP010000058.1, read as the reverse complement.
TTGGCATTAACTACCGAGTTTCTACATTGCTCTCTGGTTTTCTATGCGAGAAAGATTTCGATTTCGACTAGAGCGGTGTTGTTTTGAGATGAGACAGACGTTAGATTAAACAGCTTTGATTTTCCTCTTCTTAGTTTACTTAATGTACATTTTGGCTGTTTGATCTGCCAGATGAAGCTTTCTTTTAGCTTCACTTATTAATTTAAACCATTTTATTTTTAATGCCTAGAATTAGTAATCAAAATTCATTTTTAAATGAGTAATTACTTTATTACTTACTAAATAATATTAAGTAGTTTTAATTAAAGTTGCTTTAAGTTAATCACCATTTCTGACAAGAGGGAAACTCAAATCAATTTTCTCGGTCTATACTGAGTGAACAAAAAATACTTTCAGCTATGAAAAAGCAACTCACCTACTGTTTATTGATAGCTACTTGTGGAGTCTTGTTCTGGTTGGGATTAATTAGTCAAAAACCAGCAACTAGTTTAGCAAAAGATGCTCAAATTCTCCATACTTTAAATCGTCTTAGTTTTGGTCCTACAGTTGAAGAAATTGAACAAGTAAAAACCAAAGGAATCGAATCTTTTATTCAATCTCAACTATCTCCTGGTTCAATTCCAGAGTCATCACAATTAACTAGTTATTTAGGTAAGTTGGATACTTTGGCAATGAGTCCAATCGAACTGTTTCAACAATATTCTCCTAGTGAACTTTTAAAAAACGCCAGAGAAAGAAACTTGTCTAAGGAAGAAATCAACCGATTACGTCGCAAAAGAAAAATTGTTAAGGAGCAAGCGATCAATGCTCATTTAGCTAGAGCGGTTCATTCTCCTCGCCAGTTACAAGAAATAATGGTGGATTTCTGGCTCAGTCATTTTAACGTTTATGGACAAAAAAATCTGACTGATCTTTGGATTGCAGATTATGAGAATGAAATTAGAGAAAATGCCTTGGGTAATTTCCGAGATTTACTGGAGGTAACCGCTCATCACCCAGCTATGTTGGTTTATTTAGACAACGAATTAAATACCGCTCCTAATAGTCCAGGAGCAAGAGGTAAATACAATGGTCTAAATGAAAACTATGCTCGTGAGTTAATGGAACTCCATACTTTAGGAGTAGATGGCGGTTATACTCAAGCTGACGTAATTGCCTTAGCACGGATTTTGACTGGATGGGGTATAGATCGTCAAAAAAGATTTGATAGTAATGAGAATGGTTTTTTCTTTTTTGAAAAACGTCATGACTATGGCGATAAAGTGTTTCTTGGTCAAACTATTAAAGGAAGTGGTATTGCTGAGGGTGAACAAGCTTTAGATATTTTAGCGACTCATCCTTCGACTGCTCGTTTTCTTAGTTATAAGTTGGCACAATATTTTGTCGCAGATCAACCACCATCAAGTTTAGTAGATCAACTAGCACAAAAGTTTCTGGCAAGTTCGGGTGATATTAAGCAAGTTTTAGATACTCTGTTTCATAGCGAGGAATTTAACGATCCTCAATACTATGGCAAGAAGTTTAAAACACCATATCAGTATTTAGTTTCTGTAGTTAGAGTTAGTGATATTCAAAATCCCGACTATAAAAGATTAAGAGGAATGTTAAGTCAGTTGGGGATGCCAGTTTATGGTTGTGCGACACCAGATGGTTACAAAAATACTCAATCAGCGTGGCTGAACCCTGATGGAATGTTAAATCGAGTTAGTTTAGCAACTGCGATCGCTAGAGGTATTTTAACTAAAAAAGAGCCTGTCAGTAAAGAAAAATTACAACCAATCATTGGTAAAAGTTTGTCTCAGCACACTAAACAAGTAATTAATCAAAACTCAGCCAGAATGCACGCTGCTTTAATGTTGGGTAGTCCAGAAATGATGTATCGTTAATTGGAAATTAAACAGATGCTCAATAGAAGAAAGTTTATCGAAACAAGCACTTTATTAGCAACAGGAATGCTGCTTCCTGTGGGTTGGCATAGTTGGGTAGCTAGAGGAGTTGCTCAAAATATTCCAAACAGGAAAAAGTTGGTAGTGATTTTGTTACGAGGAGCAGTGGATGGACTGAATGTAGTTGTTCCTCACCAAGATCCTGATTATTATGAAGCTAGACCAACAGTTGCGGTGCCCTATCCTGGCGAACCAGAAGGTGTACTTGATCTGGATGGTTATTTCGGATTGCATCCTGCTTTAGCAGATTTGATGCCTTTATGGAAAAATAAAAGTCTAGCTTTTCTCCATGCTTGCGGTTCACCCTTAGAAACCCGTTCTCATTTTGATGCTCAAGATTATCTTGAGAGTGGTACACCTGGACAAAAAAGCACTCCTGATGGTTGGATGAATCGTTTGTTGGCTTGTTTGCCTAAAGAAAGTCCGGTTCAAGCTTTAAATGTCGGGAATACTACACCAAGAATTTTAATGGGTTCGATGCCAGTCGCTACTCTGGCTCCAGGAAAAGGTTCTACTCGTCCTTTAGCGGTGGATAATACTATACTGGGGAATGCTTTTAAGAGTTTATATGCTCAAAATGATGATTTAAGTAAAACTTATCAAGAAGGGGTGGAAGCTAGAGAAATTCTTTTAACTCAGCTTAATCAAGAAATGATGTCAGCTTCCCGTGGTGCGCCTTTAGCGGATCAATTTGTCGATGATGCCAAAGAAGTAGCTCAGTTAATTGCAGGAGATGCAAAAACTCAATTAGCATTTATGGCAATTGGTGGTTGGGATACTCATATTAATCAAAAAGAGTTTTTAAGTCAATCTCTTAAATCGTTGGGTAAAGGTTTGGCGACTTTAGTTAAAGGTTTGGATTCAGTTTATCAGGATACAGTGATTATGGTAATGTCTGAATTTGGTCGTACTGTCAAGGAAAATGGTAATGCTGGTACAGATCATGGACATGGGAATGCTGTCTGGTTGTTGGGTGGCTCTTTGAAGGGTGGTAAAATGTATGGAGAATGGACTGGTCTTGCAGAGTCTGTATTGTATCAAGGAAGAGATTTACCAGTTACTACAGATTTTCGTGAAGCGATCGCAACTGTTTTAACACAACATCTACAACTACCATATTCTCAATTAGCCAAAATTTTTCCTGACTATCGACCTACAAGCTCACTGAGTTTTTGGAGTTAGATTTAAATAATTTTATCTGTCCAAATACTTTTATTTTCATCTTCATAAAAGCGGTAATATATTTGCTCATCTTTAAAAGAATGTTCATCACTAACGTGGTGAATAATTTTTTTATCAATTAATTTTTGTCCTAAATTAACTGCTTCTGTTCGTGAGATTTTAAGATTTTCTACTAGCCAATCTACGGCTTCATTACCTAAAAAACAATGATGATATAATTTTAATTTGTAGCGACGAGTTTTAATATTGACTCCTTGTTCTCCTTTAAGTTGGTCAGCTACTTTTTTTAAATTAAAATTTTTAGAAGTTGCTTGAGGATTTGTTCCTGCTTTTATTGATGTCTTGTTAACAGATTCAGAAGATTTTATCGGTTTAAAACGATTATCTTCAATCCAAAGAGTTATAGCTTTTTTTTCTTTGACAATTAATGTAGGAATTTCAATAGCTTGATTATCTAAATATTGTTCGCGACACTCTTTAATTGCATTATCTAATTCTTCTTCTGAGTAAGATTTTACTTTAATAAAAACATTTCCTTGGTAAGTCAGCCCTGATGCTTGTTTATTTTGTCCTGCAATTTCAGCACTAACTTGATAATATTGAACTTGGTTCGCATCTAAAATTAACATATTAATAATTTATTTCCTAATTTTTGAAATGAATGATTACTAATAATTAATGATTTTCAGATTCCCTTTGTATTTCGACAATTTCTGTATATTCAAATTGGTTAGAGCTTAATTTTACTAAAGGATAATTGATGCGATTCAATTTTAACCAATCTTCCTCACAATTAGGTTTAGATGAGTTATAGATTAACACGTACTCCTTATCAATGTAATCTGTAATTTCCGCTTCTACTTCTCCACGCCATTGAGTTTTAGTAACTAAAACAACTAATTGATTGGCTAACTGAGGCAGCGATTTGGCTACTTGTCTACGATAAACTTCATCCAAACTACCAAAAGGAGAATCCATCACAATCGGAAAAGTACTGCTATCAAGTCCCATGAGTGTGTTGCGTTGACTCCATTCTCGAACGCGATCAATAATTGCACCAATAAAGGATAAACTAAGAATTTGATTTTCACCAGTAGAAGCTGCCACAATAGTTGGTGTTTCTAAGGTATTTTCTACTAAGGTTAATTGATAATCTAAATTTAGTTTTGGTACGTAAGGAGTGAAGGAAATAAATCTAAATATTTCTTGAATTTTTTGTTCAAGAGAAACTCTAAATTGTTTTTCTAAACGAAGTCTAACTTCAATCAATCTTTGAATTGCTTCTTGAGTTGCTGCAATCCTTTTTTTTACTAAAGCTTGTTTATCTTCTTTCAGTTTATGTCGTTCAATTTGTTGATTTAATTCTTCAATAATTTTGCGATCGCTACTAAGTTGTTGTTGATTTACTCCTTGTTCTAAAGTTAGTTCTTTAATTTTTTCTTCAATGAATTCTAAGTTTTCTTGATATTTTTGAATATCGCGGTCAGGATAATTACGTAGTTGTTTATTGATTCGATCTAGTTCGTTTTCGATTTTAGCTATTTCGGTATATTGATGATTGATTTGATGTTGGAGTTGATCGATTTGTTGCCAAAATTCTGTTAGTTGAAGTTCAAATTGATTTACTTGAGTTTCGAGGCGAATTACTGATTCTTCTAAGTCAGTTGTTTCAGCTTTATTTAACCAACTATAAACTTGATGATAAGCTTGAGTATCTGGTTGAAGTTTTTCTCCACAAATACAAGTTTGATTTTTTAGTAGTTGTTCAAGAAATTCTCGTTTGATCCCACTTGATAATTGTCGCTCATTTCTTAATTGTTGAAGAAATTGAAAAAAGTTATTTTTGGTTGATAATAAAAAAACTAGATAGCCTTGATTAGAAACTAATTGTTTCAGATTGAGTTTAGCTTGAATTAAATTTTGTCTTATTAATTTTTCTTGCGCTACTAATTTTTCTTTGAGTTTTTGTAGCTTTTCTGCACCACTTAATTCAAGTAACTGATGGGTAATTGCTTTTTTTTTAGATTCTAATCCTTTAATAGTTTGGATAATCTCTTCTTGTCTTGTAGTTAAGAGATCGCGTTCTGATTCTAGTTGAATTTGTTGTTGTAATAATTTTTTTGTCGTTGAATCTCCAATCGCTTCTAATTCTTCCTGTAAACTTTTTTTTGCTTTTTTAAGATGATCGATAGCTCGGTCTAATACTTTGACTCCTAATAATTCTTTAGTATCTTCAGCAATATTATTATTGCGGTCGCCTCTAAAAAAATGATCGATTCTTTCTCCATCAAAAAAGAAATATTGATGCAAACTAACAGGTAAAATTCTTTCAATAATATCTTCGGCTCGTTCAACGGGAGGATACCAACGTCCATCATCAGCAGCAATTAAAATAAATAATTTAGTTTGATTAGATTGAAGAGAATTTTCTTTATCTTTAGTTGCGTAACCTTTGCGTTTTAATTGATAACGTTTATAGTCATGTTCAAATTGAATTTCTACCCAAAATTCTACTGCTTGATCGAAATTAGCTTCCGCGATCGCTCTCTTATTAATTAATACTTCGGGCGCAGCAAAAGCTGCGGTAAATTTTTCGTACAGTACCCAGGTAAAGGCATTAAGAATAGTAGTTTTCCCTGAACCATTATTCCCGTAAATAACTGTTGTATTTTGCTTACCACTAGCAAATTTAATTATTGGAGTTTTTCCATAAAATTGTCTGAAATTACATAATTGTAAAGCAATTAATTTCATTGAATTACTTCTTTAATAATTTTGAGAATATCTTCATTGATATTTCTTGGTGCTTTGAGATCGAGTCGGTCTTTTTCTAATTGCAAGACTCGCTTGATAATCAATTGTATCTGAGGATCGGCAGTAGTAATTGGTTCTTGAATTTTGTTTAAAGCAGATTTGACGTTCATAATATTAGTCATTGGTCATTGGTCATTAGTCATTGGTCATTGGTCATTGGTCATTAGT
>CAZLUP010000057.1:0-25332 GCA_964562685.1 uncultured bacterium | reverse complement strand
TTTGAGCTATTAGATCAATTGTTTTACCAAGGCGGGTTTGATTCCCGTTTTTTTTTATTTTGAAATAATTGACTAGAAGTTGTTAATTAGAAACCTCTGCCATTTCAATCACGCGGTCATCATAATCTTTAACTAAGAAGTTTAATGGTTTATCGCGTCGAATTTTATATCGTAAACGTCGTGCTTGTATTCTTAACAAGACTTCTTCTAAACACTCATGGTCAAAACAGACATGACGTTGACGACTTTTGCTGCCTAAGCTAGCACCTGAAATGACGTGGAGTTGAGTATTTTTTTTCAGTTGATACCAAAGTCCATCCGAAGTTCCTAAACTAGGATTAGTCGCAGTCGTTGACATATATAAAGGATCGATCGCACCTGCACCTAGAGTTTGTTCATAATTGTAATAGTACTGGAGTGGTACATCCGCAGCGGGTAGATCTAATAGCCCTTCATAAAATTGTTGGGCAACTTTGAGGTCAGAAACCATAATTGTATAAACTTTGGGCGCACTACTGAGAAACATCCACATTGCGCCGGCATAAGCCACCAACAGCATTACCATAATGCCTTGAGTGGAAAATAAACTATCTATCGGGATAGAAGGTAAAAATGCACCGAAATAATTAGTCATCAACAGGTTAAAAGTCACAATAGCTATTGTCATCGTCAACTAATCAATCAATTATTACTGATCAGAATTTTAATTGTTTTGGTTGACTGAATATATTGTATCTATTTAGATTTTAATTACGAAAAATTAGTTCCAAACGTTGTTGAGATTTGGCTAAAGCGTTTTCAGGTGTTTCTTTGCCTAGCAAGACAGCCTCAATCGCTCTACCTAAATTTTCAGAAAGACGGTTATATTGGGGAATAATTGGACGCGATCGCGCTGTTTTCATTTGTTTTAAAAATACTTCTAAAACAGGATTTTGAGCAATAAATTGTTGATATTCTGTACTTTGCTGGGATTTAAGATTAATGGGTAAATAACCTGTTTTTAATGCCCAATTAGTTTGAAATTCTTCACTTAAAATATATTCTAAAAATGCGAGGCAAGCTCTTTCTCTCTCAGGAGTAGTTTTAAATACAAATAAATTTTCACCACCAATTACCGCAGCTTGAGTTTTATTAGCAGGAATGGGAAATACACCGTAATCTATCTTTGTTTCTTGAAGTTGTGCTAGTGTCCAAGGTCCAGTTATCTGCATAGCTGCTGAACCTGATAGAAAACTATCTAGTTCGTATCCTCTTTCTGATGCGGATAAAACAGCGAGATTTTCTTGGACTAAATCTGCACCAAATTGTAATGCTGCAATCGCACCTTGATTAACTAAATTAGGTTGATTGTCTATTAATAATTCGCCTCCTGAACTATAAATAAAAGGCAACCATGTAAATACTGTCCATTCTCCTTTTCCTAAAGATAATAAAATGCCATGTTGATCGATACGGCGATCGCCGTTAGTATCTTTGGTTAATAGTCGTGCTACTTTTTTCAACTCTTCCCAAGTCTGAGGCAGATTTTTAATTCCTGCTTGTTCAAATAAACTAGGACGATAAAAAATAGCTGCATTATTAGTAGCAAAAGGAACGGATAAAATATGTCCATTTAGTTTCATTGAAGGAAACATTGCTGGATCGATTTCTTGGCGAATCGGGGAATTATTGAACCAATCTTCTAGAGGTAAAAGGGAATCTAACTGAGCTAATTTTCCTGTAATTTGAGCAACAAACCATAATAAATCTGGTGGTTGTTCACTAACAGTAGCAGCAAAAATCTTAGGTAACTGAGCATCAGGTTGTCCAATATACAATGCTTCTACTTCTATATCTGGGTGAGTTTGATTAAAATTTGCCACTAATTCATTAAAGACATCCCGATTTTCTGGAGGATTAATTCCGTGCCATAGCGTTATGTGGACAACGTCGTCGTTAGTTTGAATTTGGCGTTGACAACCAGCAATTAAAAACAAAAAGCAACCAAAAAAGATGCTGATAAGTAAAATTTGCCAATTTTTCCTGGTAAATTTAATCTTAACGAAGTGACGCGAAGAATCTTGATTTTCCATCAAGTTGACGAGATGCTTCATTCCGCTACACTCCATTTAGAATGATATTTCAGTTACCAGTTATGAATTATGAATGATGAGGAATGAATAATCAACAATTAACCATCAGCTATCAACCATTAACACTACCAACCGATAACTCTATCTGTCCCTTCGCTATCGCTCAGGACAAGGTTCATCCGTGTGCATCTGTGGACGAAAATCAACTATCAACAATTAACCATTAACAGTTACCATTTATCAATGTTTAATGTTCAATGTCAATAATCCCAAACCTATTCCCATCAAAAACCTATTACCTAGCACTTAGAGTGGAAATCGCTAAACTTTAGTTCGGTTTTACTGCTATCTATTAACTACTGGGACTTGTACTATAAAAACAATAATATGACAATACTTATCAAGATATATTTGATATTTGGGTATTAATAAGAGCAGTGTGAAGTCCGAGGAGGTCGAATAATTGTGAAGACGTGGTTACTGAAAACGCTTAGTGATATTTTCAATCGCTATCAAAAGAGCGAGGAAAATTCTTTGACGATTGAGTCTTCTATGACAGTAACCAGTCAGCAGTTAGAGCAAAATCTCAATGAAAAAAGAAAATTAGCCGAATTAAAAGCCCAGAGAGAATGGTTTGGCGCGATCGCAACTGTAGAACAAATCCTCTTATCTAGAATAGAACAAAATAATTGCCCTAATCAAACAAAACAAGGACTAATTTTTTCTGCTCCTGTCCCAATTTTAAGTAATTTAGCTCTTGTATCTCACTTTCATACAGGAGTTTTTACGCCTGATGCTTTTCATCCTAGAGCATTGATGCCTTGTGCTGCTGAGACAAAAATCGAACCAACTCCTGAACCTTGCTCAATTTTAGAATTACCCTTACTTCCCAAAGATCCCATCGCTTTAGAACAATTTTGTCTGATTTTGACGAACGAGTTTGGGTTGGTCATGGTTTTGGGAGAAGACGAACAAGGTTTTCCTACCTTTCATTTTTCCTTTGAACCCGAAATAATTCAATTAACTTGGGCAACCTTGCGATCGCGATTATTTTTGGCTAATTATCATCAATTATCAAAATTAGACCGTTTAGTTCGGCAATTTGCGCCACCAATCCCAGATTATCGCTTAGTTAGTCATTTTAGCCGTCAATTACTCAAACATTTACCCGATCTAACTGCTTTAGCAATCAGTAAAACTAAACCACACGAAACTGTTACTCATCCCGAAGCGGAAGTAATCGAATACAGAACTAACTTCTCTACTCCTACCGTCAGTAGTCAGTTAGAAATGGACTTGCTACAAGCTCTTACCCACGAAATTCGGACTCCTCTGACTACCATTCGTACCTTGACAAGACTGTTGCTGAAAAGAAAACAAGATTTGCAACCTAATGTGATTCAGCGTCTGCAAACAATCGATCAAGAATGTACGGCTCAAATCGAACGAATGGAATTGATTTTCCGTGCAGCAGAATTAGAAGCGACTCCTCCTACTAACAAACCAGTTAATCTAGTACCTTTTTCTCTCGAACAAATCTTCCAACAAACTATTCCTCGCTGGCAACAAGAGGCACAAAAACGGAATGTTGAGTTAGAAGTGACTTTACCAAAAAAATTACCTAACATTGTCAGCGATCCTGCGATGCTCGACCGAGTTTTAACGGGATTGGTAGAAAATTGTACTCGCAATTTGCCTACAGGTGGACAAATTCATGTCAAAGTTTCCACCGTGGGCAATCAACTCAAAGTACAAGTCTTATCTCAAGCTAGTCTTTCAAGTAATCCGCTCAAATCTCTCGGTCAATTATTGATGTTTCAACCTGAAACTGGATGCTTAAGCTTGAATTTGGATGTAACTAAAAATATTTTTCAAGCTTTAGGTGGGAAATTTACTGTCAGACAAAGACCAAAACAAGGAGAAGAATTAACAATTTTCTTACCTTTAGGCAGTTCTGCTGCTAATTTTTAAAGATTTTATTAGTTTAGGCTTTTGCTTTTTGTACAGACGTAACGTGTTACATCTGTACGACTTTTAACTTTAATTGTCGCATAACTCTGCTAAAGCAATTGGTAATGATACTTTAAATACCGAACCTTTTCCTACTTTGCTGCTTACCGCAATTGAACCACCGCATTTTTGTGCTAGTTGTTGAACAATAGTTAATCCTAAACCTGCACCAGCAACTTGTTCGTTTTCGGTGCTTCTAACTCGGTAAAAACTATCAAAAATTTTAGTTAATTCTTGAGCATCTATTCCTATTCCTGTATCGCTGACAACTAATTCAACAAATTCATTATTCAAACTAGCTTGAACGAAAACTTTACCTTGAGCAGGAGTAAATTGAAGACTGTTATTAAGTAAATGAATAATGATTTGTCTAAGCCAAGAACTAGGACAAGCGACAGCAGGTAAATCGCTGGGGATAGTATAGCCTAATAAAACTTCTTTTTCTTGGGCTAATGGTTGATAGGTACTGACTATTCCTGGAACTAAATCTTCCAATTTAACTGAGTCAACCTCGAAGGGAATTTCCAATTGTAATAATTCTAGTAAACCAGAAATCAAAGAATTTTGGCGATCGCATTCGTAATCAAGTATTTCTAAATAACGTTGGCGTTGTTCTCCTTTGATTTGTTTTGATTCTAGTAAACTTAAAGCAGTTTTCATCCGAGTAATGGGCGAGCGTAATTCTCGGACTAATTTATTGAGAAATTCAGATTGTATTTCTACAAACTGAGCAAAACTATTAGTCTTACTTTGATTATTCGCTAAAGCATTGAGGGAATTATGTAGGGTTTCAGTATATTCGATCTGTTTGCGTAACAAATCGGTAATAAGCTGAGTTTCTTCTAAATTTTCGCTAGAAATTTTATTAAGCTCTGGTAGAATTTTTTGACTTAGCTCAGACTCACAAATTAATTGATTAAGTTCAGTAATCACAGTTTTAATCAAACTTGATTCAAAGCTTAAAATTGCTTTTAGGTAAGGCTGCTGTACTCTTTTATTATTTAATTCTGTCGAGATTTTTGCTTTTTGCCATTGAGCTAAAATCAAACACGATAATTGGGGGGAAACTACCATTAAAAAAGATTCTTTTTTTAGCAAAGAATTACTAACAATTTTGAGGGGTGTAATTTTAGCTGTTAATTGATTCTCAGGCAATAAAAAAGCTGGATGATTTTTTTGGTTTCCATACCAATAAATATGTTTAATATTATCTTGTTGTAAATACTTTTCTATTTCACCTAACCAAGTTTTAGTCTGAGGTAATTTTAGCCAGATTTCTGTTGAGATTTGTCTTTCTCTTAAAAGCTCTAGAGTTAAAGTTAAATAAGATTGAAAAATATTCGGACTGATTAATAATTCTTGCCAGGAATTAGAAGCTTGTTGAACTAATTGATAAACAGATAATCCGTGGACAGTAGAAGAATTCATGTGTTTAACAGTTGTTATGGTTGAGAAATATCAATACCAAAAAATACTTAGTTTGAGCAAAACATGGTATGAGTTGTAGAGTGCAAGAATTATAACTATCTTAGCTGAAGATATTTAAAGACAACAGTTGATTGTAGCAACTACTGATTTTGCCAATGCCTCTAAATGATAACCTCCTTCTAAACCAAATAATAAACGGTGAGTAATTGATAATAAAAATTTGGTTAGTACACCATAATCTTGAGGTTGTAAAGCAATTTCTGCTAGAGGATCTAAAATATTGGCATCGTATCCTGCACTAACTATTAATAAATCTGGTTGAATTTTAGTTAAAAAAGGCATTACTTGTTGTTCAAAAGCCGATTGATATTCAATAATCGTACTGCCTGCTGCCATTGGGATATTCAAAACATTTTGATGTAATCCGCGATCGCTTGGTTGACCTGTGCCTGGATAACAAGGATACTGATGTAGCGAACAATAGGCAATTTGAGGATTATTTTCGACAATTGCTTCTGTCCCGTTACCATGATGAACATCCCAATCAAGAATTCCAACTCGATTAATTCCTGGTTGTTGTAAAGCGTAATTGGCTGCGATCGCAGCGTTAGAAAAGAGACAAAACCCCATTCCTGTCTCGCGGGTAGCATGATGTCCAGGGGGGCGTGCTAAAACAAAAGCAGGATTATTGTTACTCAGCACCAGATCTACTCCATCTAACCAAGCACTTACGGCGAGCAAAGCAATTTCGTAACTACGAGGCGATACAGGAGTATCTAAATCTAAATAACCTCCTCCACTTTCGGCAATGTGTTGTAATGTATCTATATATTTCTGAGTATGAATTGCTTGAATGTAGGGTAAAACTTCCCTTTGAGTGATAGGTGTGGGTATTTGCCAGTTGATTTTATCATGCCAAGCAACTTGTTGTAATGCTTTGACTATTGCAGTAAGACGAGCGGGTTTTTCAGGGTGAGCATAGCCTGTATCATGTAAGAGAAAGTCTTCTGAATAAATTATTGGGAACATAATCAATCTAGTTTAAAGGCTGAGACATCTATCGTTATATTTATCTTGTTCTTCCCCTCTTACTCTTGATTTTTCTCAATTCTTCATAGGTTTTTACTGAGTGGCAATATACCTAGATGATTGAGAATTTATATAAGTTAAAAATAAGCTTAATTTTAGCCTTGACGAATCGAGTAGTTTCGCTTTTTCAATAACTTAGACAATTTTATTTATATATATTAATTATGACTGTTACTTCTAATTCTTTTCAAGGTTGGCAATTCTGGATCGATCGCGGTGGCACTTTTACAGATCTCGTTGCCAAAACTCCTCAAGGCAAAATTATTCTCCACAAATTACTTTCAGAAAATCCCGAACAGTACACCGATGCACCGCTCCAAGGTATTCGGGATGTGATGAGAATTGCCCAAGACGCACCCATTCCTACCGCAGAGATTGAAGTAATCAAAATGGGAACAACAGTTGCTACCAATGCCCTTTTAGAAAGAAAAGGCGATCGCGTTGTTCTAGCAATTACTAAAGGATTTAAAGACGCGCTACGGATTGGTTATCAAAATCGTCCCGATATTTTTGCTTTAGAAATTATTCTGCCTCAAATGCTTTATGAAACAGTAGTTGAAGTTGAAGAACGTTATGATGCTCAAGGTAATGAATTAATTCCCGTTAATACTACTAGAGTTAGAAAAGATTTACAAACTGCTTATGATGCAGGAATTCGGAGTTGTGCCATCGTTTTAATGCACAGTTATCGCTATCCCCAACACGAATTAATCGTAAGCGCGATCGCTCAAGAAATTGGCTTTACTCAAATTTCCATCTCTCATCAAGTCAGTCCTTTAATTAAATTGATTAGTCGAGGTGATACTACGGTAGTTGATGCCTATCTTTCTCCTATCCTCCGCCGTTATGTCGAACAGATTGCTAGTCAACTAATGACAAATGACAAAAGACTAACAACCAAACTAATGTTTATGCAATCTAATGGAGGATTGGTAGATGCCAACTTATTCCAAGGTAAAGATAGCATTCTCTCTGGTCCTGCGGGTGGAATTGTTGGTGCAGTCAAAACTTGTCAGATGGCAGGATTCAATAAAATCATCGGTTTTGATATGGGAGGTACATCCACCGATGTTAGTCATTTTGCAGGAGAATACGAACGCAGTTTTGAAACCGAAATCGCAGGAGTTCGATTGCGATCGCCGATGATGTCTATTTACACTGTCGCTGCTGGTGGTGGTTCGATTTTACAGTTTGATGGCAGTAGATATAGAGTTGGTCCCGAATCTGCTGGTGCCAATCCCGGTCCTGCTTCCTATGGCAAAGGAGGACCTTTAACCGTCACCGATTGTAATGTCATGATTGGCAAATTACAACCAGAATTTTTTCCTAAAGTATTTGGTAAAAATGCCGATTCTCCTCTTAATCTAGAAATAGTCAAACAGAAATTTCAACAGCTTGTCGAACAAATTGGTGACCATCGTACACCCGAACAAATTGCTTCGGGTTTTTTAACTATTGCCGTAGATAATATGGCAAATGCGATCAAAAAAATCTCTCTTCAAAAAGGTTATGATGTTTCCGAGTATACTCTTTGTTGTTTTGGTGGTGCAGGAGGACAACACGCCTGTTTAATTGCTGATGTTTTAGGGATCAAACAAATTTTTATTCATCCTTATGCAGGGGTTTTATCTGCCTATGGAATTGGTTTAGCCGATCTTAGAATTATTAAAGAAAAGTCAGTAGAAGCTCAATTAACCGAAGAGTTATTAACAGAATTAACTAAAATTATTACTGAATTAATTACGACAGCAGAAACAGAATTACAGCAACAACAAACCCAAGCAACAGAAGAAATTAAAATCTTACAAAAAGTTCATCTTAAATATCAAGGTACAGACTCAAGTTTAATGGTAGATTTAGCTCAAATTAATCAGATGAGAGCAAGTTTTGAACAGACTCATCAACAACGTTACGGTTTTATTATTGAAAACAAAGCTTTAATTGTTGAAACAGTTTCTATCGAATTAATTTGTCCTACCTATCAACCCGAAGAAATTGAAATTCAACCAACCAGAAACACTCCACTTCAACCAATTTCTCAAGTAAAAATCTACACCGAAGATACTTGGTATGATACTCCCGTTTACGACCGAGAAAAATTACAACCAGGAGACATGATTAGCTCTCCAGCTATTATTATTGAACCCACAGGAACTAACGTAATTGAACCAGGTTGGCAAGGAAAAATCAGCGATCGCAATAATTTAATTTTACAAAAAATTTAAACCTTCATTAAAACTTAATAATTTTGGCTCTATTCTTTTTTTATGATTTTCAAGTTAAAAGGTTAGTGTATTTTTTCACAATTGCTTAATGTAAACTTTTAAATTTTTACTTGTTACTTCTTACTTGTTACTTTTTACTTTATTGAATTAGGGACTGTTAAAAAACTGGAACAATTGACCTTTAAAAGCGTCTTTAAGCCTAATAAACTAATAGTAGATCGTAAGCTCAAATTATGGCTAAGGCTGTAAAAATTTATGAAAAAGTTAGGTAATTTAGTTAGTGCTATTAGTTTGACTCTATTTATTTTAGTAAATAGTGCCAATAGTGTGGAAGCCAAACCAATAGGAATTGGACTAAAATTTGATACCAATACTCAAACTATTCAAGGGCAATCGGGAGGTTCAATAGATAGCAAAGGATGCGGTTTTATTGCTAGCTCGCCAAACTATGTGATTAATTTACCTCAACGTCTTGATTATATGAGATTGAGTGTACAAGCTACAGGAGGTCAACCAACTTTATTAGTAGTCGGACCCCAATCAGGCGACACTCTTTGTGCTTTAGGAGACGAAGTATCAGGATTTAAACCAGAGATTTCTGGTGTTTGGGAACCAGGACAATATCAAATCTTTATTGGCGATCGCACTGGAGCTAATTATCAGTTTACTCTAAATATTTCAACTAAATAACAATTTATGTTTAATCTTCTAATTGTTGTACCGATACTTCTACCGCGTCTACATCAATTGTTCCCGGAGGAGTTATGCGATGGAATTTGCCTCCATCTACTTGAAGAGGTTCACCACAATTAGGACATTTAAATTCTGTATTTTTAAAACCAGTAAATTCATAACTACATACTGGACAATTATCTTGAATGAAATTACGTTTTAACCACCATTGCAAGCCCCAAAAAGCCAATACTGGTGTAATGATTAAAAAAGCTACTAAAATTAGAAATCCATTAACAATCCAGCCTAAGCCAACTGAACCTAATAAAACAGCAATTAGAATCAAAGTCAGCCAACAGCCCAAGCCAGAAAAATTGTATTGAAGCAGTTTACTGAAGTTATCATTCACAGTTTTCTTTGAGGTTGTTTTTAAATTACTTGTTTTTATCCTAGTCTAGATTGGTGGTTGTTTTGGAAAATCTCAACTTTTTTCTATGGTTACTCCATTGAGAGCCAAATCAAATCAAAACTAAAAATCAATTTTCCTTGTTTTGCAGACATCTCACCAAAAGTGAGGTGTTTTTTTTGCCTCTACTCGATTTACTTTTCTTGGGTTAACCTATGTAGCACTTTGCAGTTTTAGTTTTGCTCTTGACGGAGAATCATTTATGAAAAAATGGCTTGCTCAGTATGTAGGCAAGGATGTAGAGCAAACCGAATTATTTCCTCTCTTATTTCGAGGTGCTGGAATAGCCTTAGCTTCACAATTATTAGGTGCTGGGATTAGCTATTTTACCCAAGTTTTATTGGCGCGATGGATGGGAGCAACAGACTATGGAACTTATGATTACATAATTGCGATCGCGACTTTGGTGGGTTATGTAGCAGGATTAGGATTACCCAATTCTATGTTACGCTTCATCCCTGAATATACTGTAAAGCAAGATTGGGGAAGATTAAAAGGTTTAATTTTGTCTAGTTGGGGAGTAGTCTTATTGAGTAGTTTTTCACTCGCCGTAATTGGTAGTACGACTGTTACTTGGCTTTCTAAAATTACCTCTCTTCCGAGCAATAGCATTCAATTCGGATTGTGGAGTGTCCCGCTTTTGGCTTTAGTCAGACAGCAACTAGAAATGACTAGAGCAAGTAAACAAATTGCTTTAGCTTATTTACCATCCGCTGTTTTTTTACCTTTATTAGTAATTTTTGGTTCGGCTTATTATGGTCAAGAGCTTACTAGTAAATTAGCACTAATAATAACAATGGTTAGTTTAGCAGTTGTCATAATTGCTCAATTGTGGTGCTTTAATGTTTGGTTTGAACAAAAATGTCATGCTATTAAGTCAATTTATGTTCCCAAAGAATGGTTAGCAGTTGCTTTTCCTTTGTTACTTAATGATGGCGCACACATGATTTTATCCCAAACCGATATTCTCATGATTGGCGCAACTCTGAGTTCATTTGAAGTGGGAATTTATACTACTGCACTCAAAACATCTGCTTGGGTAGGCTTTATTCTAGTTGCGGTTAATGCGATCGCTGCACCGATGTTTGCTACTCTATATACTCAGGGCAGACTAGAAGATTTACAAGAACTCGTTGCTAATATAGCTCGTTGGCTATTTTTTCCTACCTTATTAATAGCGAGTGCTTTAATTATCAATGCAGATACGGTGTTGGGTTTATTTGGAGAAGAATTTAAGGCAGGACGTTGGGAAATGATTGTTTTAATCGGCGGACAGCTAGTTAATGTTGGGGCTGGTTCGGTAGGATATATAATGCAAATGACTGGATATCATCGTCAATGTGCTTATGTGGTTTGCTGTAGTACGTTATTAAACTTAATTTTAAATAGTATTTTGATTCCCATGATGGGGATTTTGGGTGCTGCGATCGCAACAGCCATCACTATGGCATTATGGAATATTTGGTTGCATCAGTTAGTAGTAAAAAAACATCGGAGTTCAACCTTCAATTATTGCTGCTTTTAAACTGGGAAGATAATATCCATCGTATTAGTCATAATCATCGTACGTTCAAATAAAAATTCGCTGTAATCAGCTAAATTATCTAGTCCCAAAAAGTTAAGAGAGATTTCTGCTACTAGCCAGACAGTAGTTTTTAATAAGAGCTTTTTCCATTTAACATTCTTTAATATTTGCTTATCTGCTAAACAACCTGTTTGAGCGAGCATTTCTTAATTTTGTATGTACTTATGTAAATAAAATTAACATTGTTGTGTAACAAATCGCAATATTGTTTTTACGGATTATATCAAGTTCTGATAATCACTTAAAATAAATTCTCTCCGCGTCTCTGTATCCCCTTATCCCCGTGTCCCCGTATCAATCATCACATTTAACTGTTTAAGCGAACCTGATATTAAAGCTCAATTAAATTACAGCAGTTGTCATATTGGTAAACTACACAGTAAATAAGTTGTTAGCTCTTAGCTTTGTAGTCGGTTTGCCGATCAATTGAAAAACCCAGTTAATCAATCTTCTAACTGCTACAAAACTTCAATGACTCCCCGAAATATATTCATTCCGCAAGTAAACTCATATCTACCAGGTTTTTGGGGGGTAAATTCAATTGGTGTAACTCGATTTAAAGGTAGGGTTTGAGCAATTCCAAAATCGTGGAAGCGGACTTCTTCAAGACAACTACTGGCATCCTTGCGGTCGAAGTTTAATCTTACTTTTTGATTGGCTCGAACTACAATCTGACTGGGTTCGTAACCACCATCGACAGTAACTGTAATTTCTTGAATATCTCCTTGTGTTTTTGCTTGACGAGATTTAGGTTTACTTAATAAAAACCACCATAGTTCTAAACCAATCAGTCCTAATCCACCAACTGTAACAATCATTTTATTGCTTAACCGCTGTTCGATCCTTGGAAATTGTCCCTTTGATTTGCTCATCTGGTGGGGCATTTGAGCGACTGCATTACCCGAAGCAACTCCCAAGACAATTCCTAAACTTGCCAGAATATTAGTGAGAGCTTTTTTAGTTGCCATTGTCAAACTCCTATATAATCGTTCCCGAAATTACTCCAAGCAGAAATCCCAATTCTGTCAATGTACTAAAAAAGATAATTGTTTTCATATCGATATTCCTTTAAACAAGAGTTTTCGGGTGAAAATTACGTAAACGTAGCGCATTCGTCACTACCGACACGGAACTAAACGCCATCGCTGCACCAGCAATGATGGGACTAAGCAACCAACCAAAGAAAGGATAGAGAATTCCTGCTGCAATGGGAATTCCAGCCACGTTGTAGATAAAGGCAAAGAAAAGATTTTGACGAATATTGCGAATGGTAGCGAGACTCAATTGAATGGCAGTTACAATCCCCTGTAAATCACCAGAAATCAGGGTGATATCACTAGCTGCGATCGCTATATCC
Source organism: uncultured bacterium (assembly GCA_964562685.1). GTDB lineage: Bacteria > Cyanobacteriota > Cyanobacteriia > Cyanobacteriales > Xenococcaceae > Stanieria. The sequence continues at coordinate 12,428 of CAZLUP010000057.1, read as the reverse complement.
GTTCCCGTACCAATTGCCATCCCTAGATCGGCTTGTGCTAAAGCTGGCGCATCGTTGATGCCATCACCTACCATTGCTACTATTTTGGCTCCGGCTTTTATTTTTTTACTCTCCCTTTCTCCCTCTCTCCCTCTCTCCTCTTCTTCCTGAAGGGACGCAATAACTGATGCTTTCTGATCAGGGCGTACTTCAGCAAAAACGCGATCGATTCCTACTTCACGGGCAATAACTTCAGCCGTACGGCGATTGTCTCCAGTTAACATAACTACTTCTAAACCCATTTTCTGTAAAGCTCGAATGGCTTGAACTGAAGAGGGTTTCACCGCATCGGCAATGCCCATAATCGCTTCAATTTTTCTATCTATAGCAATCCAAATAACCGTTTTGCCCAGATACTCTAATCTTTCCCAATCTTTTTGTAAATCACTGGTATTGATCTCTAACTCGTTCATCCAGCAGTGCGTACCAATTTGTACCCATCGATCTGATACATAGCCTTGGACACCACTACCAGCAACTGCTTCAAATTCTCTTGCGTCGTATAATTCTACCCTTTGCGATCGCGCGTAATTAACCACCGCTTCAGCTAGAGGATGTTCTGAATTTTTCTCTACTGATGCAGCCAGACGCAGTACATTCAACTCGTTACCATCAGTGATGCCCCGCACAGTGACAAAATCAGTTACAGTAGGTTTACCCTGGGTAATTGTTCCCGTTTTATCAAGGACGATCGCTCTTAACTTGTGCGCCATTTCCAGACTTTCTGCACCCTTAATCAGAATACCGTTTTCTGCTCCCTTCCCTGTTCCCACCATAATTGAAGTTGGGGTTGCCAAACCAAGCGCACAGGGACAGGCAATAATTAACACACCCACTGTCGTAATCAATGCCATCGTGACATTCCCCATGATGTTGTACCAGATGATAAAAGTAGCGATCGCAATGGCAATCACCGCAGGTACAAACCATCCCGTCACGCGATCTGCTAAACGTTGAATTGGTGCTTTTGAGCCTTGTGCTTGCTGTACTAGTTTGACAATCTGTGCGAGAAAAGTGTCTTTACCGACTCTGGTGGCTCTAAACTTAAAACTACCAGTTTTATTAATCGTTGCGCCAATAACTTCATCTCCAGGATGCTTTTTCACAGGTACGCTTTCACCCGTAACCATTGCTTCATCAATAGTGGAAGAACCTTCAACGATTTCGCCATCAACCGGTATTTTTTCCCCTGGGCGTACCAAAATGACATCTCCTAAAACCACTTCAGCAATGGGAATATCTATCTCCTGATTATTACGAATCACTCTTGCTGTTTTGGCTTGTAAACCGATCAACTTACGAATTGCTTCTGAAGTTTGTCCTTTGGCACGGTTTTCTAATAATCGTCCCAGCAAAATTAGAGTAATAATTACTGATGCAGCTTCAAAGTAGACATCAGGTGTAAGTCCCTGTCTGATGAACCATTGTGGAAAAAAGGTTGGAAAAAGAGAATAAAGATAAGCTGTCCCCGTACCAATCGCCACCAGCGTATCCATTGTTGCCGTATGCCGTTTTAAGGCTTTCCAAGCATTGATAAAGAAAGACGATCCGCACCAAAACAGTACTGGTGTAGTTAGTACTAATTGCAACCAAGGCTCGTGCATCCATGCAGGAATAAAAGAAATAGGCAATCCTATCATCATGGGCAGCGAACCAATCACCAGAATAGCACTGATGATACCGCTAACCCATACCTTACGAGTTAATTTGCGATTTTCAGCTTGTCGTTCTCGTCGTTCCGTATCATCTTCTGGGGCAAGTATTTCATCTTGCATCGGTACTGCTGAATATCCTGCTGCATCAACTGCATTCTGAATCGCTGCTACATCGGTTTTACTGGGGTCGTAATTAACAGTGGCAAGTTCGGCACCAAAATTAACACTACATTCATTGACACCTGGAACTGAGCTAATTGCGTCTTCAACATTTTTGGCACAAGAGGCACAACTCATACCCCTCAGTTTTAGATTGGTATTTTCCATCTAACACCTCCTGACTTGGTGTTTAAATAATTCTTATTTAGGCAACTGTATAACCTGCTGCTGTAATTGCTTCTGCGATCGCTTTATCTGATACTTGTGTTTCAACTTCGACAAGTTTAGTTTTAGAATCGGTTTTTACAATTGCTTCTGGATCGATTGCTTGAATTGCTTTGTTGATCGTATCTCCACAAGCTGAACAAGCCGTGTTAGGAACTTTAAATTGCAATGTCATATTTTTACCCCGATTTAATTACCTATTGTTATTGTGAAATCTCTAGTTTACTGGAGAGTCAAGGGGTAAATAAAAAAAAAAATTAGGTTAGTGAATTTAAGTTTTTAAAATCAAGCGATCTCACCCTCCGCGACCTTGACTTTAGTAATGGGATAAAATTTTTAAGAAATGTTAAAACTAGATTTTTATGAATTTGTTTTATTCGTTTTTTACACTTCTCATTGCTCTACTAATTTTGGGCATTGTTTTCTATATCATTACTGCTCGCCGTTATCAATCCTCTGACTCTGTAGCTAATTCTTACGACGAATGGACTGAAGACGGTATTCTAGAATTTTATTGGGGCGAACATATCCACTTAGGACATTATGGTTCACCACCGCAACGGAAGGATTTTATCGCTGCGAAACTTGATTTTGTTCATGAAATGGTCAAGTGGGGTGGTTTAGATCGATTACCTCGTGGCACAACTCTTTTAGATGTTGGCTGTGGCATTGGTGGAAGTAGTCGTATTTTAGCCCAGGATTATGGTTTTTCTGTCACTGGTATAACTATTAGCCCTCAACAAGTTAAACGCGCCCAAGAGTTAACCCCTGAAGGAGTTGATGCGAAGTTTTTTGTAGATGATGCTATGCAACTTTCTTTCCCCGATGCTAGTTTTGATGTGGTTTGGTCGGTCGAAGCTGGACCCCATATGCCAGATAAAGCTGTTTTTGCCCAAGAGTTGATGAGAGTATTAAAGCCTGGTGGAATTTTGGTTGTAGCTGACTGGAATCAGAGAGATGACCGCCAAAAACCTTTAAATTTCTGGGAAAAGCCAGTTATGAAACAATTATTAGACCAGTGGTCACATCCTGCTTTTTCTAGTATTGAAGGCTTTTCCGAGCTTTTGGTAGAGACAGGATTAGTTGAAGGAGAAGTAATTACCGCCGATTGGACACAAGCAACATTACCTTCTTGGTTAGACTCCATTTGGCAAGGAATAGCTAGACCTCAAGGATTAGTGCGTTTTGGTTTATCTGGGTTTATTAAATCTCTGCGAGAAGTACCTACTTTACTACTAATGAGGTTAGCGTTTGGTAAAGGACTTTGTCGATTCGGAATGTTCCGTGCGATAAGGTCTAATTCCCTAACCCAAGCGACTGAAACCGCTTCTCAACAAACTGCTCAAGTTTAAATATCGTATCTAATATCAAGTTCGGATGATGACTTTAAATTAAATTTCTCCCCGTCATCCATAACATTTAACTGTTGAAACGAACCTGATATAAATTCTTGATGGCGATCGCTCCTAGTAGTTGCGATCGCAAAAAAATAAACTAATTCATTATTTTAATCAACCGTTTTATTAATAATTTAAACATTGCAATAGATTGTGATAAAAAAGCTAAGTAATTTAGATGTTATTTTACTAATTAAACTTTAAGCTTTTCACTACATCGCAGCTTATTCAAGCTTATTGTCTTTATTCTAAAGATTTGTAAAAATCGTTTTTTAAATAAGTAAAAATCTAGTAACGCATACTATTTGCGATCGCTCTGCTGGAGAGTTTAATCTCCCGTAAATAGTATATTAATGGAGGAAGCGATAAAAACTCCATGGCGTTCTAGATTATATAGTTCACTGTCTACACATTTGACATCGCTCTCCTTCAATGTGTAGTAAGGGAACACAGCGATATAACTTCCCTACAGTAACCTTTTATATTAAAAGAGTAACAATAATTTCCTGGTTTAAATCTTAAGTAAGCATAAAAAAACCAAGAAATCAAAAATTAACTATTAAATTTATTTTTCCCAATTAGAATTATTAGGAAGATTACCTTCCCAATCTGGACAATTGTCATCATTCCAACCATAAGGATGCATGGCGCAAACTAATAAATTATCCCCGTAGACTACACCATGATAATGATGACAACCAATACAAGCAGGATGATGTTTGGCAGTAGGTGATTCTTGACGCATGAAAATAAATTCTGAATCATTCATCAGCTCATCTAAATCTTCAAAAAGAATTTCTTCTACTTCACTACCAGCCTCAATAATCAACTCGAAAAAATCTTGTACGTACTGATCTATTTCGATAGTAATAGTTTCTTGTACTTGTTCAACTACAGTTTCTATTGTTTCACCGACTTCATCTGTGAAATTTTCTACTGCTTTACCAACTTCTTCAAAAAACTGTTCAACTTCTTCTGCTACCGTTGCTAAAATCTTCCACCAGTCTGTCATTTTTCTAGATTAACCAGATTATTTTAATTAATCGACTTTATTCTTGTTTTAAACGACGTAATTCTGCTTGCAAAGATTCAACTTGCTCGCGTAAACTATCAACTTTTTGTTTTGAATTATCTTGATTGTTGTCTTCTTCGTCAGAAAGAATTTCAATTTGACGAGGTTGTTTAGGTTGTGTCTCATCTTTAGCAGGATTAACACTGTCTTGTTGAGCTTGTCTAACCAAATCATCAACAAATTTACGCGCTTCTTCTGTACTAAGCTCTCCTCTAGCAATCATTTCATCAGCTAATTTTTGAGCTTGACTTCTAAGTTCATTAATAGTGGCTCCAGCTTTTTCTTGGGCATAAGAAGCAACTCCTACTCCCAAATAAAATGCTTTTTTTACCAAATCGTCAAAACTAGGCATAATTATTTCCTTCTTGGCAACTCAAAATACTCCTATTTACAGGATAGAGGGCAAAGGGAAAAACTGGCTATCTCTTTCTCAATTTGTGAATGTTTAATTTGTAATTGCAACAAAAAAAATCCAGCTACAAATCTAGATTAATTAGCTGGAATAATTTTAAGTTTTCTTGATATTTTTATTCTAATATCTTGGTAATTGAGGCGCAATCAAACCAGGAGATTGCCAAGTATTCAAAAGACTAGCATTAAGATTAGATTCTTGTTGTTGTACGATTATAGGTAAAGCAGACCGAACTTTGGATGCTACTTCCACAGTTTTCATATCATAAGTGCTAGTAACTAGCTTAGGATACAAACCGATCGCAATGATGGGAATTAACAAACAAGCAGTAATAAATACTTCTCTTGGTTGAGCATCTGCCTGATAATTGTCAATTTTGAGTTGAGGGTTACTATCTCCATAAAACACTTGACGCAACATTGAGAGGAGATAAATCGGGGTTAAAATCAAACCAACTGCGGTTAAAAATGTTACTCCTACTTTAAAGGCAGAGCTATAAACATCGCTAGTTGCCACACCAAGGAAGATTGATAATTCGCCTACAAAACCACTCATCCCAGGTAAAGCTAAGGAAGCCATTGCACCTGCGGTAAATAAAGCGAAAGTCTTCGGCATTTTCTGCGCCATTCCTCCCATTTCATCCATCATTAGGGTATGAGTACGTTCGTAAGTTGTACCAGAGAGGAAGAAAAGAGCAGCAGCAATTAAACCGTGAGACACCATTTGTAATACTGCCCCATTTAAACCTAGGTCAGTAAAAGAGGCAATCCCAATTAAGACAAAACCCATGTGGGAAATGGAAGAAGATGCCAATCTGCGTTTCAGATTAGTTTGTCCAAAGGCTGTCAACGCACCGTAGACAATATTAATTACACCCAAAATAACTAACAAAGGCGCAAATTTAATATGGGCATGGGGTAAGGTTTCAACATTGAAACGAATCAAGCCATAACCGCCCATTTTTAGCAATACTCCTGCTAAAATCATTGAAATTGGTGCAGAAGCTTCACTATGAGCATCGGGTAGCCAGGTGTGGAGTGGGAAAACAGGTAGCTTGACACCAAAAGCGATTAAAAATCCGATATAAGCCAGTAATTCTAAGGCTAATGGATAATCTTTTAAGCCTAATTGAGTAATATCAAAAGTTACGTTATCTCCGTAAAATGCCATTGCTAAACCAGCAACTAAAATAAAGATTGAAGCTAAGGCGGTATAGAGAATAAATTTTGTTGCTGCGTACTGGCGTTTTTTACCACCCCAGATTGAAATAAGTAAGTAAACGGGAACTAATTCAATTTCCCACATTATAAAGAATAATAATAAGTCTTGGGCTGCAAATACTCCAAGTTGCGCGCTAAATAGAACTAATACTAAAAAATAATATAGTTTTGGTTTATGATTAACTTTCCAAGAAGCCAAAATCGCCAGGATGGTAATTAAGCCAGATAAAATAATTAACGGCATCGATAAACCATCGACACCGACTGACCAATTTAATCCGAGTTGAGGAATCCAAGAGTAAGTTTCTGTAAGTTGAAATTTAGTAGTTTGAATACTGTAGTTATTCCAGAAGGCATAGACCATCAAAGTTAAGTCTATTAAGCCAACAATTAAAGCATACCATCTTATGGTTTTCCCTTCTTTGTCAGGAATGAGGGGAATTGCGAGTGAGGCAATTAAGGGGAAAATGATTGTGGCTGTTAACCACGGAATTTGAATAATTTCCATAATGTTAAGCACATATACTTAATGCTATTCCTTGATATTATATTAAGTTTTGTAAATAAATGACAAGTTAAAAATACAAAAATAGAGATTTTTATCACTCAAACTTTGACCTAAACAACTAAGACTTATACAAGTTGAGCGCGAGGAAGCTTTGCTCCGTCTCAACTTTCACCCCGGTGTTGGAAATTTTTGCATTATTTATGTGTATTAAATTGGGCTTTGCTTCGTTCTATCTACATTTCTGTATTTCTGCTGTTGATAGCTATTGGCGCGATCGCTTTTACTGTCATTTCTCAACTATAATTAGTACTTGTTATTTTTAATTCTAAAATAGTCAAATTAACTAAAACCAACTAGGATAAGATTATCGCCATCTTCTTTCGACTTATTTTTGTCTTTTAAGTTGAATAATAAGTCAATCAAGATGTCAGGTAGTCATTCTGACTACTAATGATTATCATTGTCAATTTTGCCGTTAATTTTTTAGCGAGCGTTATCCTTTTTATACTTTGCTGTGATTACTTTTCAGGTGACTTGTCACCCCGTGAGATGTTTATGTAGGGTAGGGGCTATTCGCGAATAGCCCCTACGTTCGTTAAATATGATGTTCTAATTCTCTACAAAGCATTGCGGAAAATAATTACTGTAGTATCTACCTTTCTGGCAATTTCTTCAGGAAGATTACCACGAACAGCATTTTGTAGTAATCCTTCGCTAGTCGCTCCAATAAGAATTAAATCGTATTTTTCTGTAGTCGTGAGACGAATAATCGTTTCTGAGACTGAATAAGCCCGAATTGGCAAGATAGTCACAGGAAGATTGATTTTATCTCGCAAAGATTCTGCTGTTTTACTTAAGTGCTGAAGCGGTAAATCTGATTGAGTAGGAGAATAAATTTGGCACAGTTTAATTTTAGGCGTACGAACTAAACTAGAAAAATTGGCTAAACCAGGTAATATTTTTAAGGCTTTTTGAGAATTTGCTCCACCAGCAGTGGGAATTAACCATAAACCTTGTCGATCCAATTTATGGGGAAAAGAATAGGGTTTTTGTCCCAATTTGACTAGCATCAAATCGCAGGGAGCTTGTTTAATTAAAGTATCAACTACACTGCCAAAAATCTGATCTGGACTAGAAGTGCTTCCTTTCCAACCCATCAATAAGAGATTAATTTGTTCTTGTGCGATCGCTTCTAAGATGGCTTCGGCGGTATCGTTGGCGATCCGAATTTGAGTATGAATGGGAATATTATGTTGTTTTCCTGATTGTTCTAAACGAGTCATTAAGGTGCGATTCGTAGTTAAATCTATTTGTGCTTGAGCAGGATAAATATATTTAGGGACAGGAATAACTTGCAGACAATCAATTTCATACTTTTGATATTGTGCGATCGCTATAGCAATTTGCAATAAATTTGAGGCGTTTTCAGGATTAGATAAAGGTAGTAAGATGCGACCCCTTCCCATAGCAGGAGAACGAGTACGATAAGCAACATAGGAAGGTTCTCGTTTTGCAGTGATTGAGCGATCGCCACTGAGTTGTTGTACCTCAGCTTTAATGATGTCACTTTGAGTAATAATCCCGATCAGTTTACTCCCCTGAGTTACAGGAAGACGAGATAATTGATAACGATTTAACAGATACAAAACATCTGCTAAAGAAGTGGTAGGATTGGCTGTAATTGGACGCGCCGTCATGATCTCTTTCAAGAGAATTGAATTGTTTTTCTTGTTGGCAGTAGCTAAATCTGACTCAGTAATAATTCCTACCAATGCACCTTCTTCCATCACAGGAAAACCACGGTGAGAAGAACGAGAAATGGCTTTCATAGCTTCTTCAACCGTCAAACTACTAGATAAAGTTTCTACTTGCGACTGCATCACATCAACCGCTTTTAATTTAGCCAAAAAATCATAATTAGGAGCTTCCTCTTGGAGTTGGATACCACTAGCACTGAGAAGATGTTGATAAATCGAACCGCGATGAAAACTTTCAGCAACAATATAAGCCACCGCAGAAACAATCATCAACGGTAAAACTAAATTAAAATCCGTTGTCATTTCAAAAACAATCACAATCGCCGTGACAGGAACTCTCACTACCGCAGTAAAAAATGCACCCATCCCTGCCAAAGCAAAAGTATAAGGAGATTGACTCGCGATCAAATTTACCTCTGCCATCCCCACCAAATAGCCCAAAGCAGAACCCAAAACTAAAGCTGGTGCAAACAATCCTCCAGGTGCGCCACAACTATAAGCCAGGAGCGTCAAGAAAAAATGAGCCGAAAAAGCGATCGCAACAGCTTGCCAACTCAATCCTCCAGAAATTAAAAATTCTCGTAAACCAGCATTATCACGAAAAAAGGCGGGTAAAAAAGCAATAATAATCCCAGAAATTAATCCTGCTAATCCCATACGGAAAGGCATGGGTATTTTTAATTGACGGTTAAGTTTGATGCCGTAGAGAATACCGTGATTAAATAAGACTCCTAGCAAACCAGCTAAAATTCCCAACACAATATAAAAAGGAATTTCTGGCATCGAAAAACTACTCTGCCGAGAAGAATTTAACATGGTTGCAGGTATATTCAGATCTGCCGAACCTAAGCTACGAGAGACTACTGCCCCTGTAAAAGAAGCGACAATTGCCGTTTCTAAAGTCAAACCCGAAACATCACGCATCAACTCTTCAACCACAAATAAAACCCCTGCAATCGGAGTATTAAAACCTGCTGCTAATCCTGCTGCTGCCCCTGCTGCAATCATCTGACGGCGATTGGTTGGAGAATTAGGAATCCAACTACTCAATTGGGCTGCTAATGCTGCGCCAATATGAACCGTTGGTCCCCGACGACCTAAAGTTAAACCAGCACCTAAAATTAAAATAGTTCCAATCGCTTTGACTAAAGCAACTCTCAAGTTTAAAGGCATCGGATACCTCGCTAAGGCTGCTTTAACCTGGGGAATACCACCTCCTGCTGCTGCTGGTGACAGTATTTCAATCACCCAACCAGCCAATGTACCAAAGACTAAACCAGTGATTGGTAAAGTAAAGATTGCACCATATTCATAGGCAGTTTTGATCCGCCATCCTCCTAACCAGCCAATTCCCTCTTTCAGCAAGAGAGCAGCTAACCCTGATAAAATACCAATTAAACAAGCTTCAATTAACGCATAACGATTATCAATCGAACTACGCGCCAAAACTCTGGATTTAAACCACTCATCAAGTCGATTCCTCATAATAGGATAGAAACTGTATGGGTTAGCAGGTAATTTATGAAAGAACTAGATCGAGAAAAAACAATTACTATTCTCAACGAAATAATGGAATTTGAACTAGCTGGAGTTGTGCGTTACACTCATTATTCCTTGATGGTTACTGGACCGAATCGTATTCCTATTGTGCAATTTTTTCAAGCACAAGCAAATGAATCTTTAACTCATGCTCAACAAGTAGGAGAAATTCTGACTGGTTTGGGGGGACATCCTAGTCTAAAAATCGCTCCCATTGAAGAAAGCTATGAACACAATCTTCATGCAATTTTATCGGAAAGTCTCAATCATGAAAAAAAAGCTTTGGAACTATATAAGAAGTTACTTGATGTGGTTAAAGATGCGAGCGTTTATCTTGAAGAGTTTACCCGTAGTATGATTGGGCAGGAAGAATTACACAACATCGAAATTAGGAAGATGTTGCGAGATTTTGTTTAATTAAATGTTTGCCAGGAACATAAACCAAAATATCTATCTAAAAGAACTCCAACAAAATCTACAAATTATGTCTCTGCTGAGAGAAAGAGATTGGGAAATCAAATTCTAGTGTTGATGGCTATTAGCTAAGAGCTAATTTCATCCTTGACATCAAACTACTTTACACAACTAACTAAAATGAATCCTCCCTTTTTTGAAATTGTCGCGATCGCTTTACTCCTTGAATGCTATTAGTCAAGTATTATCAAACTTACCCGCCGACTTTCCTGCTGCTATTGTAGTCGTGCAACATCTCGATCCTTCTAGTCGCTCTTATATGGCAGAGATACTTAAGCGTCGCACCCTTTTAGCAGTTAAACAAGCCGAAGAAAACGAGCGCATCAATTCGGGGACAATTTATATTGCTCCTCCTAAATACCATCTTTTGGTCAATCCTGACCATACTCTATCGTTAAGTAAATCAAAATTAGTTCCTCATTTAATTGAAGGAAAGTTAGAGCGATCGCCGATTCGGATTTGGAGTGCTGGTTGTGCTTCGGGAGAAGAAGCTTATACTCTTGCGATTTTGTTCGCAGAGGTTTTGGGAGTAGAATCATTTCGTCAGCGAGTTAAAATTTATGCTACTGATGTGGACGAAGAAGCCCTTAATCAAGCTCGTCTAGCGAGTTACACTAGTCAACAACTCGAGCCAATTCCGCCAGAATTACGCGATCGCTTTTTTAATTACAAGGAGAACGCTATATTTTTCGACCAGACTTGCGCCGTGCAGTGATTTTTGGTCGTCACGACTTGGTACAAGATGCACCGATTTCTCGCCTCGACTTGTTAGTCTGTCGTAACACTCTGATGTATTTTAATGCTGAGACTCAAGCTAAGATTCTCAATCGTTTTCACTTCGCGCTTAATGATTCGGGATTTTTGTTTTTAGGTAAAGCAGAAATGTTGCTTACTCATGCAAATCTTTTTACTCCTGTCAATTTACAACATCGCATCTTTAGTCTAATAGCGACAACCAGAAAACGCGATCGACCAATCCTGATAGCTGACAATATCAATTTTGTTGAAGAAGAATTGAACAATAATTCCAATTTTTATTGGCAACTACGAGAACTTGCTTTTGATACAGGTGCGATCGCTCAAATTATCATCGACCTAAATGGAACTATCGTACTAGCCAATGCTTCTGCTCGCAGTCAATTCGGGATCAATTCCCTCGATTTGGGTCAACCTTTGCAAGATTTGGAAATTTCTTATCGTCCTCTAGAATTACGTTCTCATATCGAAAGGCTCTACCAAGAAGGACAGACTATTATTATTGAAGATGTAGTTCGTAATCTCAACAAAAATCAAACTCAGTATTTAGATGTCCAGTTTATTCCCCTTGAAGGCGACAATGGCGAAATTTTGGGAGTAAGCATTTTATTTATTGATGTTACCCGTTATCATGACCTGCAAGCTCAACTTCAACAAGCTAATCAAGAATTAGAAACTGCTAATGAGGAACTTCAATCTAGTCATGGAGGTTTTATTGATGTATCCAGCGAATTGAAATGCGGTACTCAATTTGAAATTTTCTTGCCAGCCATCGAAGTCGAAAAAATAGAACCCAAAGTTTCAACATCAGTCTTACCTGAGGGTAAAGGAGAATTAATTTTGGTCGTCGACGATGAAAAAGATAACCTTTACATGACTCAAGTTTTATTAGAAACCTCTGGTTATCGGGTACTAAGTGCCAAAGACGGCTTAGAAGCGATCGCAATTTTTGAACAGCATAACTCTGAGATCGAACTAGTCTTAATGGATATGATGATGCCCAATCTGGATGGTTTCAACGCGATCTCAGAATTAGTAAAAATTACTCCTCAACTTAAAGTAATTGGTTTAAGCGGGTTGATTGATGAATATTCTCTAGCCCACAATTCTAAAGTCAAAGCCTTTTTAGCCAAACCAATCACCGCAGAAAGCCTACTGACTACTATAGCACTACGCATTTAAGTTAGGACATTTATATAATAAAAAGAAAATTTG
>CAZLUP010000056.1:0-26125 GCA_964562685.1 uncultured bacterium | reverse complement strand
ATCAACAACAATTAAGAAGTTGTTGAAATCACTCCATGCATTCATAAAATCCCAAATTAGAATAAATAAAGCCTGTCATTTTTATTCCTCTTGCCTCTAACTGCTCTATTTAGATAAGCTTCATTATAAAAAATAACTTGACATAATTTCAATCCTCAAACAAACAAAAATTCAAATTTAATCAGTTGTTATAAAAAAAATTGTTTATTTTAATTATTAAATTCAAAAACGATCGCTCTATTTTAATAATTGAATAGTAATAAGTAATTAGGTGATCATAGAAAAACCCCGATCATAATAGTCTTTTTTCTTTTAGCTATTCGAATTCAACATTACTGCTTCTGTAGCGAAAAGCAGTTTAAAGTTGAATTATGGTATTGAGGAGGAAGTAATCAACTCTCCCAAAAAAATAAGTATCTAAGCAAATTTGATTATGTAGCGATCGCTAACTTTTCTAAGCTTAAGATACTTGAGAGACATATTATCATTATCATTAAACAGTTAAATTAAAATTAATCAAGGAATCATTTCCCTAAATAATAGTAAGAATAAAACGAGTAATGTCTACACTTTAAAAACTATCTGATTCAGGTCTAGCACCAGAAGTTCCAGGTTTATTTAAAAATAAATTGCCTGCTGCGTCATTTTGATAAACACAATCGATATTAGGAGAACTTTCTAAAACACCAGTAAAAGCGAAAGTATTCATTCTTCTCTTACAATCTCTCACTTGGTCGTTACTAACTAGTTTTTGTTGTTCCAAGATTGACCAGTTATTTTGTCTTAAAACACATCCTGGTTGCATTGTCGGTTGGGTAACAAAGACATTAAAAGGATTTAAAGTTAAAAATACTCTCATATTAGCCACAATCGCACTAGCCCCATATTGCTGACATAATTCGGCATTAGGAGCTTGCATATCGATCTGAGAACGAGATTCAATCCGAGTCGGGTCAGAATTAGTGCCAAAATTTAAAGCAATACCCACCACGATTCCCAAAATAAAAACACTAGCTATAATCGCGATTTTGGTAGGGTCAAATAGCTTTTTTTCAGCAGTAGAAGCATAACCCCTAGAAGCTGGAGGATCGTAACGGTCGTAATCGTATCTATTTTTGCGTTTCATAGGAATTTTTAATTGGCATTTTTTCTAGTTTACTAAACTCATTATTACTTTGACGGATTTTACTATTTTCCTTGAAAAGAAGATGTAAACAGTTATAGAACAATTATTCCGTACAGCAATCTCTAACAAGATTGATTAAATTATTTTTGGTCAACAATTTTACTCGTCTTTCTGTAAGATTTGAAATGTTGATAGTATTTTTACTAATAGTTTTTTTGAGTGGTTTTCAAACGCTGGAAATATACTCCAGCGTCCTAACTAAATTGACTGTTCTACTCTCAATAACAACAACAATTGTTTTGATAACTTCTGCGCTGATTCAGTTTTATTCTCAGATTATCTATCTAAATTAGAGTATAGACGTTATTGATTTAGTTGGTATCAGTACTACTGACAACCGAGAGATTCACGGGTATCTACCCCAGTTTTAGGATTAACTCCTGAAGCATTAGCGCAAAGTTGCTTAACTTGCCATTTTTCCAGAACCGCGAAAGTAAAATCGGCATTTTTGATTTTAGCCCCTTCAAAAGTAGAAAAAGACAAAATTGTTTCTTGAAAAATTGCATCAGTTAAATCTGCCCCATCAAAATTAGTTAAGTAGGCAAAACCATAACTAAAATCAGCCCCCTGTAAATTAGCATTAGCTAGATTAGAAGCATTAAACACCGCTCCTCTCAAATCTGCATTGCTAAAATTAGCTAATTCCAAATCAACTTTGGCAAAATCAATAGATTGTAAGTTTTTACCAGAAAAATCTTTATTTCTAAAATCAACTTCACTAAAAGTTGATGGAGTCACTGCCGATGAACTAGCAGCTTGTGCTGGTGAAGGAAACCACAGCAAAATTAACAATAGCAAAAGAGTGCTTAGTCGGAGAAAATACTTCATAGATCAACTTTTGAGATAGGATATCTAACTGTCGAAGAATACCTAATAGATTTTAATTCTTCTTTAACCTCCAGAGGAAATAATCCAATTTTTACTCGAAACTGATGGTACAACAACTAAACCAAATTACTTTAGATTTACCCCGCTTGCTACAGCAGCTATTAGATAAACAATCTCTCTCGCAAACACAAGCAGTGCAATTGATGGAAGGATGGTTGCAAGAAGCAATTCCTCCTGTAATTTCGGGAGCTATTTTAGCTGCCATTCAAGCTAAAGGAGTTTCAGCAGATGAATTAGCTGGCATGGCACAAGTCTTACAAAACCAATCTGTACAACAACAGGAAATTAAACATAATTGTCCTGTCATTGATACTTGTGGTACGGGAGGTGACGGAGCTTCTACTTTTAATATTTCTACAGCAGTAGCTTTTGTGGCAGCAGCAGCAGGGGTAAAAGTTGCTAAACATGGTAATCGTTCTGCTTCGAGTAAAGTAGGTTCGGCTGATGTTTTAGAGTATTTAGGAGTAAATTTAACTGCATCTTCAGACAAAGTAGCAGCAGCTTTAGATGAAGTAGGAATTACTTTTTTGTTTGCGCCTGGTTGGCATCCTGCAATGAAAAGCGTTGCACCTTTAAGAAAAACTCTTCAAGTCAGAACTGTATTTAATCTTTTAGGTCCTTTAGTTAATCCTCTATGTCCTACTGGTCAAGTTATTGGTGTCTATGACTCTTTATTTTTAAATAGTATGGCAGGAGCATTACATAAACTAGGAATACCCAAAGCAATTGTTTTGCATGGTAGAGAAAAACTAGACGAAGCAGGATTAGGTGATAGTACAGATTTAGCTATGTTAACTGAAGACCAAGTTAGTTTAGTTAGTATTAATCCTCAAGAATTAGGTTTAACTCCAGCATCTCTGAGTGAATTAAAAGGTGGTGAAGTCGAAGAAAATGCAAATATTTTGCGGAATGTTCTTCAAGGTAGGGGTACACAAGCTCAACAAGATGCCGTAGCTTTAAATGCTGCTTTGGCTTTGCAAGTAGGAGAATTTGTTCCTTTTGGTAATCATAATCAAGGTATTAAAATAGCAAAGGAAATTATGTCTAGTGGTTCAGCTTGGCTAAAGTTAGAAGAGTTAGTCAAATTTTTGGGAAGTTAGTTTTTTTGATTGCTATTTTGCTACTCGTATCGCGATTGAGGAATAGGCATTAGGCATAAACCCCAATTTGTAGCAAAGATATTCCAGAAAATGAAAGATAACTATAATCAATCAGATTAATCTGTCTTCGATGACAAACAATTAGTCACTGGAAAACTTCAATGGCTCGGGGCAGATTTGAACTGCCGACCTTGGGCTTATGAGTCCCCTGCTCTAACCAACTGAGCTACCGAGCCGTTTTTGGCAACCTCATTATTATAAAACAAAAGTTCATTTTTGTTAAAGATCAATTTAAAAATTTGGAATGAGATGACTTAGAACAAAATAGATAATACTAAAATCCCTTATCTGACAAGCTTTGAGGGCATTTTTTTAATATTTGTCGATTGCGATCGCGTTTGAATAATAGTGAGATTTTTACGCTAATAGCGATCGCATCTTACAATTAACAAAAACGAGATTTCACCTTAAACTCAAGTCAATAGTAACGCGATCGCGTCTTGTTGACTAGAGGGTAAGGTTTTTCATCTAGCGATCGCTTGTTTGGCTAATTCTGTCATTTTGGTTGTAGTTCTGTTTGAAAAAAATTTTAGCAGTAGAATTCCAATATTACTTGCAGTTTCATTTTTTAATATTTATTTCGATTAAGTTTTTTAATTAATTTTACTAATTTTTTAAATTATTCTCTACGATTCCCTCTCTGCCAATTCCATCCATCTTTCAGTAGCGCGATCAATCTCTTCATTCAACTTTACTAATTGTTCTGATAATTCTTGAACCTTACTAAAACCACTCGGCGGATTGTGATAGAGAGTTTTTTCTAATTCTTCTTTTTCTGCTTCCATCTCGGCAATTTTAGTTTCTAAAATTTTAAACTCTCTTCTTTCGTAGTTAGATAAACGACGAGATTTATTATTAGTAGAAACTGGTTTTTGAGTTTGAGTTACTGACTCTTTTTGTTTGGTTTCTTGTTCTTCCTGTTTTACTTCTTTTTCTTCTGCTGGTTTGTAATCTAAATAAATAGAATAATTACCAGGATATTGACGAATATTACCACCAGGCTCGATCGCGAAGATAAATTCAACAGTGCGATCAAGGAAATAGCGGTCATGGGATACTGTAATCACACAACCATTAAAGTTTTCTAGGTAATCTTCCAAAATCGACAGAGTTTGTACGTCTAAATCATTAGTCGGTTCGTCTAAAATTAAGACGTTAGGCGCACCCATCAATACTTGTAATAAAAATAAGCGACGCTTTTCACCACCAGAAAGTTTGTGAATTGGTGCATACTGCTGATTGCCAGGAAATAAAAATCTCTCTAGCATTTGGGAAGCACTAATTTGAGTACCATCGGCGGTAGTAACGAAGGCTGCGATATCTTTGATGTAATTGATTACTCGTTGGTTTTGATCGATCGCATCTAATAAATCTTCGGAATTTTGATCGAAATAACCAATATGAATCGTACTACCAATTTCAACCGTACCCGAATCTGGTTCGACTCTGCCTGTAATAATATTCATCAGGGTAGATTTTCCTGCACCATTACCGCCAATAATGCCAATGCGATCGCGTGGAGTGAATTCGTAGGTAAAATCTTTAATTAAGGTGCGTCCGTTATAAGCTTTGGAAATATTCGTAAGTTCGATTACCTTTTTACCGATGCGTCTTCCTGAGGTATCGATTTCGACTTTTCCTTGAACTTCTTTAAACTCTCGATCCTGCATTTCACCAATGCGATCAATCCTAGCTTTTTGTTTGGTACTACGCGCTTTTGGTCCTCGTTTCAACCATTCTAACTCTCTCCGCAGTATTCCCTTATGTTTTTGTTGCGTCGAAGCTGCTGATTCTTCTTGTAAGGCTTTCTTTTCGAGATAATAAGAATAATTTCCCGAATAGGTATAAAGATCTCCGCGATCAATTTCCAAAATACGATTAGTAACTTTATCCAAAAAATAGCGATCGTGAGTAATTAATAATATCGCACCGCGAAAACCATTTAAATAATCTTGTAACCACTCTACCGATGAAGCATCTAGATGGTTGGTAGGTTCATCCATTAATAATAGATCGGGTTCGTTCATTAATGCCGTCGCCAGTGCAATACGCTTGCGATATCCTCCCGATAAATCTCCTACTCTGGCTTCAAAATCTTCAATTCCCAACTTACTGAGGATAATTTTCGCCTTGGTTTCCAATTCCCAAGCATTAGCTGCTGCAATCTTTTCTGTAACCTTAATTAGTTTCTCTGTTAATTGATTCTGCTTATCCCCCGATGCATGGACAATTTTATGCGTTAAATCTTCATACTCCCGCACCAGTTTTATCTCTTCGCTACTATCGGCGAATACCTGATCCAAAACGGTATTATCTTCATTTACTTCTGGTTGTTGGGGTAGATATACTATTCTTGCACCAGATTTAATAATGCGATCGCCTGAATCAATCGATTCAATTCCCGCGATCATTTTCAGTAGGGTTGATTTACCACCACCATTAACTCCAATTAGCCCTACTTTATCTTGTTCTTCAATGGTAAAACTAGCTTCGTGAAGAATTTCTTTGATACCGAAGTCTTTTTTGATTTTTTGTAGGGTTACAATACTCATGTTTAATTAAAAATAAATACTATAGCGATCGCTCATTTACAAGCTAATACGTATCTCATAATAGTGAAATAAATTCATCTATACTCAGATCGGCATCTCGAATAATAGCTCTTAATGTTCCTTTTGCTAATTCCTGATGATTTGGGACAACCACTTGAGCAAAGGGATCATCTCGTCGCATAATGATATGACTGCTTTCTTGTCGTTTTTTGTAGAAACCTATTTTCTGTAAAGCTTTGATGCAATCTTGTCCCGAAATACTTGGTAATTTGCTCACACCACTACTAAAAAAGTTTCAAAGTTTTCTTCAGGGATTGGTATTCCATCTTCTTCTAAAGCAGAAATATAACCAGCGATCGCTTCTTTTATATTAGCAATAGCTTCCTCTTTAGTTTTGCCTTGACTGACGCATCCTTTGAGACTGGGACATTCTACAATCCAGTAGCCATCTTCATCTCTATACAAAATCACTTGCCTCATCTTCAATTTATCTCGTTCTACTTAATTATTTTAATTTTTAATCTTGGCTGTTGCATGAGGTGGTTTGCTCATATCACTACTACGTTTTTTGATCGTCATGATTTTTGTAGGGTTGCGATACTCATGTTTAATTAAAAATAAATACTGTAGCGATCGCTATGCTAAAGTGTTTTGTTATCTAAGCCTAATCATTTTTTTACTGCATTTTCAACTTGTGATAACTGTTCTCTTGAAAGCGTTCCTAATTTCTTGAGCAACTTGACTTGAGGAATTGTCACCAAATTTTAAGCGTTAAACACCCCTTCCCGTAAAAATCTTACTTCTATTGTTACTTCCAACTGTGATTCTCGTGGACGAGTTGTATGGGCAACTACAGTCACTAATGCTCTATCTTTTTCCTGTACGAGTATACTAAGGACAAGGTAAGGTCGAACTTTAGCAACGTATCCAAGATCGACTAACCAAACTTCACCTCGATTAGGAGTCTTGCTCATTTGCCCACTCATCAAGGCTTAAAAATAATGCTTCTGCATTTAGGGTTAACTCTTCATCAGTTAGTAAAAGAATATCTCTATTCAGGGTTAGTCGCAAAATCTCAGCTACAACTTGCTGTTTTTCCTCTTCTGGTAATCGATCAAATGATTCTAATAACTGCTGAGATTGAATATTCACAAAGCTAATTTTGAATAGAATTGGTAATATTTATTGTATTTTATTTTCTCAAAAGCTAGTAAATGCTATCGACGCTATATCCATCAGCATATTGAATTAATTGTATAATTGGTGGCTCCAACATATAACTGGTATTTCGTCTTATTCCAAAGCAGCAATATAAAATGCGATCGCTAATAACATTTTTTCCTCTGATATTTGTATTTGACAGATTAAGCACTCACAATCAAATAACAACCCTCAGCATATTTTTTCGATAACTGATAACTAACTGTACAGACTATGCCAAGCTACGTCTCTAACTAATAATTATTAACAACATTCTCCTGGAGAACAACAAGATTCATTACTAATATCTGTTAGGTTATATTCAGAACCTTTGGTTTCTCTAGGATGACGGGGCGTACAAGGTTCTGAAATAAATTCAGAACACACCTCCTCGCGAATTGCTTTACTTTTACAACTAAATTCTTGAGCAGATTCTAAAGGAATATTTTCATAAGGAGGAATAGGAATAATATTCTTGGCATAGGGACTATTAGGATTAGTTAAAATCTGATAAGTCTTGTCGCAAACTGCCATTCTTTCTCCGCGACAAAAAACATGACCATCATCATCTTGAACTTGTTTCCAAGGTCCTTTATAAACTACCGCTTGCTTTCTTTCCCAACAAGCACCTTCTTTTCCTTTATAAGCACGAACTGTCATCGAACGAAACTCAACTCCGTCAATTACTTGCCAAGGTTGTTCCTCTCTTTTGAGAATTTCAATGCCATAAAAACCTGCCAATTCAAACATTTTTAAAAATAAATCTTCTCGAAATGCTCCTGCAATACAGCCACTCCATAATTCAGGGTCAT
Source organism: uncultured bacterium (assembly GCA_964562685.1). GTDB lineage: Bacteria > Cyanobacteriota > Cyanobacteriia > Cyanobacteriales > Xenococcaceae > Stanieria. Next base: position 18,327 of record CAZLUP010000056.1, on the reverse strand, counting down.
TTAAAATTTTGGGTGTAGGATCTTCATCACAAACAATATCAGAAATTACTGCCCTACCACCTCGTTTCAGTACCCGAAATATTTCTGCAAATAACTGTTGTTTATCTTGGGGACGAACTAAATTTAAAACACAATTAGAAATAACTACATCAACACTACTATCGGCAATTAAAATTTCTGATTGACGCAAGCGATCGCATTCAGTTTCATATTTACTTACACCATCGATAGAAGTAATTGGATTATTTTTTAACCAAGTTTCTACTCGCTCTAAATTCAACTTTAAATCTTGAATTTTGCCTTTGACAAACTGCGTATTATTGTATCCAAGTTTTGTAGCAATTTCGGTTTGATACTTTCGTGCTAAAGACAACATTTCATCATTAAAATCAACCCCAATAACTTTTCCTGTTGCTCCAACTTTTTGCGCTAAGATATAACAATTTTTTCCAGCACCAGAACCCAAATCAACTACAGTTTCTCCTTGATTGACATAACGAGTAGGATCGCCACAACCATAATCTTTGGTAATAATTTCTTCTGGTAAAATCTCTAAATAGTTACCTTCATATTCAGTAGGACAACATAAACTAGGCTGTTGTTGTTTAGCACCTGCTTGATATCTTTCTAGAACTTCTGACTCAATATCGTATTTAGTAGTTTGCTGTTGAGAATTAGCGATTTCAGTCACAGAATTTTCTTCCTTTTACTCGATTTCAACTATTCAATAAGGATAACTAAATAAAATAAATAACAAAAAAAATTAACGTCATATTGTTTCGGCTTTAGTTCTTTATTTACTTGCTGCTACAGGTATTAGTCAAGTTGGTTATATTAGTTCTGTCGCAACTTTATTATTAACAGCTTTGCGTCCTGCAATTCGCGGTTATCAATATTTAGCCAGTAGACTATCAATGATTCGTCAACAAATTAAATATCCTCGTGAAGATATATTTGAATTACGAGATAGAGTAAGACAAATTGAATCATCTTTATCAACAATTGAATCTCAACTAAATATAGAAGATCCTCTTTCTTTGATTGGGAAACAACAACAACAATGGCAAGATACTAGACAAGAATTAAATCGTTTAAAAGCTTTTGTCGAACAATTAGCAGCAAAAAACAACCTTGAACACGAACAATTAGCAAGAGAGGCAACTACTGCTATTTCTCAATTAACGGAAGATAGTCAAGTTCTCAATCATGTTCGAGAAATTATTCACTTTTTCAAAACAGCATAGACTTAATTAACTTGCCTCAGTTAACTATTTTTGAATTAATTATTTATTCTGGTGCAACAGGAGGTAATTCCTCTACTGGTCGAATAATGGTAGACTCTGAGTCAATATTAGAATTAAAAATTGCTTCTAACGCTTCATTTAAAGTTTCCGCCATCACAATTTGATTTTCATAAACTACAATTACTCTAGCTAAAATTGGTAAACTATTTTGTTCTGCTTCAATATATAAAGGTTCAACATAGAGTAAAGATTGTTCAATCGGAATAATTAATAAATTACCTTGAATTGCTCTTGAACCTTCCCGATTCCATAATGAAATTTGTTGCGAAATAACTGGATCTTGATTAATTAAAGCTTCGATTTGATTAGGTCCATAAACTAATCTTTGTTTAGGAAATTTATAGAGTAACAATTTACCATAGAACTCTCCATCAGATCTTGCTGCTAACCAACCAATTAAATTAGGACGACTAATCGGAGTATAAGGATGAAGTAAAATGAATTCTTCCTTAGTCGCTGTTGGTAATTTCATAATAAGATAATAGGGTTCTACTGCTTGGGATTTGGTACCGTAAATTTCTTGAGGAATTTGCCATTGATCTTCTCGGTTATAAAATACCTGAGCGTCAATCATGTGATAAATTAGTAATTTTTCAGATTGGATACTAAATAAATCCTCTGGATAACGAATATGACGACGCAAACTAACAGGCATTTCTTCAAGAGATTTGAATAAATTAGGGAAGATTTTTTGCCAAGTTTGAACAATGGGATCTTCAGGTTCGGCAATATAAAAAGTTACGTCTCCGTTATAGGCATCAATCACTACTTTGACTGAGTTGCGAATGTAGTTAAAATCATTGTCTTCTGGATCTGAATAAGGATAACGATCGCTTGTAGTATAAGCATCTATAATCCAATAAAGATAGTTAGGCTCTTTTTTTCCTTGCTCATTTTCTACATCTGCTACAACTAAATAAGGATCTCGGTCATATCTCAAAAAAGGAGCAATAGTTCTAACTCGACGATTGATATTACGGCGCAATAGCAATTTAGTATCGGCGGTGAAGTTTTGGGTAAAGAGCATTTGCCAATCTTTGAGATATTCAGCAAATAACAATCGAGACAGATAATTGCCAATTCTGATCCCGCCATTACCATCATAGCTATTGTAAATATTTTCTTCTCCACTAGGAAAATCAAACTCTCTGACTCTAGAAGGAGTCATAATATAAGGATCGGTTAATTCTCCATAGTAGATTCGCGGTTGACCAATCGGAATATTTTGACGAATTAATTCACTAGAAACGGTCAGAGTTCCTTCTTCTTGAGTACCAGTACCAATATCTTTAACAAAATAAAACGGCAATCCTCCTTGATCTACTTGGTTAACAGGAGATAGGGTAAAACCATAGCCATGAGTATAAACTAAATGTTTATTCACCCAAGTTTGCGCTCTTTGGGGTACTGAGCTATAGTCTAATTCTCTAGGGGCAATAATGACCTGTTGTTTGTTATTTTCTGTTTCTCCTAAAGTATATCGGTCTATATCTGCGTCGAAAAATTTATAATAAAGTCGAATTTGTTGCAGTTGGCGATTGGTTTGCAAAATAGGACGTGTATCCCAAAGACGAATATTATCAATTGTTAGATCATTTTGTTGAAGATCACGAGCAGTTAATTGATCTTGAGGATTAAAAATTTGATCATCTATTTTATCTAACCCAAAAGCAGTTCGAGTCATCGCAATACTACGCTCAATAAATTTGCTTTCTTTAGCTAATTCATTGGGTTGAACTACTAAACGCTGTACGACAATACTAGTTAAATTACCAACGATCAAAATCAACAAATAAATTAAAGCTAGCCACAAAGATATAATTCTTTTTTTACGTGATTTAAAGAAAAATTTTTGAGGGTAATAACTAATTATTACTTGTAGTGATAACCACAGTCCTAGTACTATGGTTACAATAGTCAAAGTTGTTTCTAAAGGAAGTTGAATGGTAATATCAGTAAAATTTGCTCCATAAACAACTCCTCGTTGAGAATAAAGTAAATCATAGCGTTTTAGCCAATGTCGTAAGGCTAAAATTAAAAATAAACCTGATAATAAACAAGATAAATGCCAAGATTGTTCAGCAGAAAATCCTTTAAATTTTCCCTCAGAAAGACTATTTCCTGATAATAAATAAAATAAAAAACAGATAATTACTGCATAACCAAACAATCCTGACAAACAAAGATTTAATAGTTTCCAAAAAGGAAAAGTAAAAATATAAAAACTAATATCATTGCCAAATTGGGAATCGACTTCATTAAACAAGGTACTATTAAAATATTGTAAAAATACTGTCCAATTTCCCGATAAAATTAAACTAAAAGATATACTAATTACTACTGATAACGCTAAGAAAAAAAACTTAGGTCGAAGAATTAAAAGGCAAGTAATTAAAATAATAATAATGCCTTGCCCAAAATATTGAGATTTCTGGAAAGCAGTTAGAATATTTGGTAAAGACCACAAGGTAAAAGAAGAAGGCAAAGCAGGAATAATCTTGGGCAAAGTATAATCATAATGCCAAGCCTTGAAAGCAACTCGACTATAATAAACCACTAAAAAAGCGATCGCACTACTACTAACTAATACCAAAGTAAATAGTAGTGGCAAGCTAGTCGCTAAAAAAAACTTTTGATTTTGAGTCTTAAGATTAGATTTGTGTTCCTGTCCAGGTAAATAAGCAACTCCTGCTAAACCATTCTCATTTTGAGGTAACCATTGCCAAGCTAAACGATTAGCAATTACCCAATTGCCTAATAAAAAACTTATTGAAACTCCACAAGTAACAAGCCACAATAATAACTGCCATCCCCACCGCTTTAATAGCACTGACAAATAATTTACTTCTTCAAACCACAAAACTTCCGTAACTAAATGAGCGATTAGATCGATAAATAGCCACGCTCCTATAATGATTACAGCAAGACGAAATATTCGTTCTGGAAGAAGTTTAGGCATAAAAAATTGATAGTATTAAGCTGCAATTGTGCTAAACAGCACATCTTTATCTTTCATGTTAGTAATTATTAATTCTCTCTCCCTACTCTCTTAAAATATTGGAATTAATGATTGGGAATTGACAAAAAGCATTATCATATCATTTGTTGCCACAGGTGGGGGTCAATGCAAAAACAGCGCGGTTATCTAGTTCTGATTGTAGTTTTGGTTGCTGCTGCGATCGCAGTTTTAATTACGCTTCCTTTTCAGTTAGGTTTAGATCTCAGAGGAGGCGCACAATTAACTATTCAGGTTAAACTAACCGAACAAGTCAAAGAAATTCAAGCCGACGATCTCAGTGCAGTTGAGAAAGTTATTACCAATCGGATTAATGCCCTTGGTGTTTCTGAACCAATTGTGCAAACAGTTGGTAATGATAAAATTTTAGTCCAACTTCCAGGTGTAACTGACCCCGAACAAGCAGAAAGGGTTTTAGGTGGTACAGCACAATTAGAATTTCGCGAGCAAATTCAAGGAACTGAAGGCGATTTGGCAGCAGAATCTCAAGTTCGGCAGCAATTACAATTACAATTAGCTGTTTTAAAAGAAACAGGCAGAAATGCTGAAAATCAAGCCCAAATAACTGAACTTCAAGAATCTTTACAAAAATCCAATGAAGCGATCGCAAAATTATTTAAATCAGTTGATTTAACGGGTAAAAATCTCAAAGATGCCCGTCCTCAACCAACCCAAGCAGGAAATCTCTGGGAAGTTGCGATCGCTTTTGATGATGAAGGTGGCAAAAAATTTGCTGAATTAACCAAAAATTTAGCAGGAACTGGACGCAGTATCGGAATTTTCCTCGATAATGAGTTAATTAGTGCGCCTGTCGTGGGAGTAGAATTTGCCGATACAGGTATTGCTGGTGGTAGAGCGGTTATTACAGGGAATTTTACTTTAGATAGTGCTAATGACTTAGCCATTCAAATTCGCGGTGGTTCTCTTCCTTTTCCTGTGGAAGTAGTAGAAAATCGTACTGTTGGGGCAACTTTAGGACAAGATAGCATCCGTCGCAGTATTTATGCTGGGGTGGCTGGTTTGATTTTAGTTTTGGTATTTATGGCGGTTTATTACCGTTTACCAGGATTAATTGCCGATCTAGCGTTAGCAGTTTACACATTACTTACTCTTGCTTGTTATTCTTTGATCGGAGTTACTCTCACTTTGCCAGGAATTGCGGGTTTTATCCTTAGTATCGGGATGGCAGTAGACGCTAATGTTTTAATTTTTGAACGAACTAGAGAAGAATTGCGAGCAGGTAAAACTCTTTATCGTTCAGTAGAATCAGGTTTTTATCGCGCTTTTTCCAGTATTTTGGATAGTAACGTCACAACTTTAATTGCTTGTATTGCCTTATTTTGGCTCGGTTCGGGATTGGTCAAAGGATTTGCGCTCACTTTAGCTATTGGAGTAGGAGTAAGTATGTTTACCGCTCTTACTTGTAGTCGGACTCTTTTATTATTAACTGTGTTAGGACTACCCAAAGTCAGACAAAAACCTGAATTATTTTGTCCCAATATTCCTAAATCAGTAAATTAACGAAGATCGATGAAGAAATTAAATGTCACTAAAACCCGTGGTTTGTGGTGGACTATTTCTAGTCTTGCCATTTTGGGCAGTATCATTGCAATGATCATTAGTTATACCCAACTTAATGCACCATTAAGACCAGGGTTAGACTTTATTGGTGGTACTCGCTTACAAATCGAAAGAGATTGTTCTGTTGCAGCTAATTGCGATCGCCCGATTGAAGTTACCCAAGTCAGAGAAGTTTTAGATGCTCAAGGCTTGACTGGTAGTAGTATTCAGTTACTAGGTGAGAATAAACAAATATTATCAGTTCGGACACAAAACTTAGATGTAAATGCTAGAACTGAACTCCAACAAGCTCTCAGCAGTAAAATTGGTCAATTTGACCCCAAAACAATTCAAATTGATTCGGTTGGTCCTACAATTGGTCAAGAATTATTCTCGTCGGGATTACTAGCTTTAATTGTTTCCTTTTTTGGCATTATCGTTTATCTGAGCATTCGTTTTCAGTTTGACTATGCTTTTTTCGCTATTGTGGCTCTTTTTCACGACGTTTTAGTAACCTGCGGAGTTTTTGCTGTTTTAGGTTTAGTTGCAGGAGTTGAAGTAGACAGTTTATTTTTAGTGTCTCTACTAACAATTGTCGGATTTTCAGTTAACGATACAGTAGTTATTTATGACCGCATCCGTGAAACAATGGCAAATAATCCCAATGACTCAATCGATCAAGTTATCGATGATGCTGTCAATCAAACTTTAGGTCGTTCGATCAACACTACTTTAACCACTCTTTTACCTCTAGTGGCAATTTTTCTCTTTGGTGGACAAACTCTCAAGTTTTTTGCTTTAGCTTTAATTATTGGCTTTATCGCAGGTGCCTATTCTAGTATTTTTGTTGCTAGTACGCTGTTGGGTTGGTGGCGCAACAGTAAAAAAAACGAGTTAACCGCGATCGCTAATAGTTCTACTTCAGACTAGGTTTAAATTACAATTATCATGACAGAACTCGACCCCAATCTACGGAAACAAGTCCAAAGACTCCATCAAATAACTGTTTATGCTCGGTGGTCGCTAGTTATTTTTAGCTGGCTAACACTTGGTACTTTTGGACTTTGGGGATTACGAGCAGAAATTCAACGCTTATTAGATTATTTTACTTGGGCTGGTCTGCGTTATAGTCTGAGTTACAATCTCGGATCAAGTTTATGTCTGTCTATTTGCATTGGTTTAACTGTTTCTGTATTAGTGTGGCAAAGTCGCAATATTATTTGGGGATTACCGCTTAGAGAACGCTATCGTCTCCAAAAGCAAGTCAAACAAATTTTAGCTTCTGGTGCAACTCATCCTCTCTGGAAATGGATTAATAAGTAAGTTTGCATTATTTAAAACTGATAACCATTAATACCATATAAATCAAGCATTTTGAGCAAATTTGATAATAACTAATGATTGTTAAAAACAGTTCCATCTCTACAACTCCTCAATTGAACGCTTGGACAATTGCAGTTTTGGCTGTGGCGATCGTCATTGCTACGCCGATCATTTTTGTATTTAGCAGTGTTTTTACTGATTCTGAAGGTGTTTGGACTCATTTAACTCAAACGGTTTTAAAAGATTATATTCTTAACTCTTTATGGTTAATGTTGGGAGTTGGTACAGGAGTATTAGTCATAGGAGTGGGAACAGCTTGGTTAGTTACTATGTGTCGTTTTTGGGGTAGTAATTGGTTTGAATGGTTATTATTGCTTCCTCTGGCTGCACCAGCCTACTTATTGGCTTATGCTTACACATATATGTTGGATTATTTTGGTCCCGTTCAAACTGGACTACGAGATTTATTTGGCTGGACTAGTGTACAAGATTATTGGTTTCCCAATGTTCGTTCTCTTTGGGGTGCGATTGTAATGCTGATTTTGGTGTTATATCCCTATGTTTATTTACTCGCTAGAGTCGCATTTTTAGAACAATCAGTCTGTACTTTAGAAGCCAGTCGTTCTCTTGGTTGTAATCCCTGGCGCAGTTTTTTTACAGTAGCTTTACCTCTAGCTAGACCATCAATTATTGCAGGTTTAGCCCTAGCTTTGATGGAAACTCTCAATGATTTTGGTACAGTTGAATATTTTGGAGTTAGTACCTTTACCACAGGCATCTATCGTACCTGGTTAGGGATGGGAGAAAGAGCAGCAGCAGCGAAATTAGCTGCTTTTTTAATGTTATTTGTGCTAATTTTAATTGTCTTAGAAAGATGGTCACGTTCTCAAGCACGCTATTACCAAACCGCTAGTGCAACACAACAATTACCAAGATATCAATTAGGTTGGATTCGAGGTAGCATAGCCTGGGTTTGTTGTTTATTACCTGTTGCTTTAGGCTTTATTATTCCAGCAAGTTATTTACTCCAATTGACTATTAGTAATTTTGAAGATACTTTTAACAATAATTTTTGGAGTTTAACTAATCATAGTTTTATCTTGGCAATTATTAGTGCCATCTTAGCTACACTGATTTCTCTGGTAATGGCTTACGGACAAAGATTACAACCTAATTTAATTATGCGTAGTGCCGTGAGAATTGGTGCGATCGGTTATGCTATTCCTGGTTCAGTAATTGCTGTCGGAACTTTAATTCCTGTTGGTCAGTTTGACAATGCTTTCGATAGTTGGATGAAAGCTACTTTTGGCATTTCTACAGGTTTATTGTTATCAGGAACTATTGCCACTTTAATTTTTGCTTATTTAGTACGTTTTTTAGCAGTTGCTTTTGGTTCAATTGAATCAAGCTTGAATAAAATTACACCCAATCTAGATGATGCTTCTCGCAGTCTTGGTTATGGAGCAACTAGCACTTTACTAAAAGTTCATACACCTTTAATGTGGGGAGGATTATTAACCTCAACCATGCTAGTCTTTGTTGACGTGATGAAGGAGTTACCTGCCACCTTGGTAATTCGACCTTTTAACTTTGATACTTTAGCGATTCGAGTATATCAATACGCCTCTGACGAAAGATTAGTCGAAGCTTCTGCACCTGCTTTAGCAATTGTTTTGGTAGGAATTATTCCGGTTATTTTTTTAAGTTTGAGAATTGCTAGATTTCGTTCTAGTTTTTAAAGTTTTTGTGTAGCAAGATATATTTTAGTTGGATTTTGGGCATACTTAGCTTAATTATCAAGCTGCTGAGTAAATGCAGTAGTTCGAGAAAATGGCTAAGTCAGAAAAAAAACTTGATACTATAGGTGATTGGTGGTGATTAGTTCCTAAGCCTACTTAATAATAATTAATTAAAACTAAATCAATATTAATAATCAATTTCATATTTAATTAATATTTTTAAAAATTTATTTTTAGTCAAAATTACTGATTTTTTTGCTATTTTTTGCTTCCTATAATTATAACTATGGCACAGACAAAAACTTAAAATGTGTATTTTGATAATTTAACAATTTAAAGATAAAGTCATTTAAATTTTGAAATAAATCTAATTAAAGCTCAGGTAAGTTGATTAAAAAATCTAATCATGAATAATTTAGCTAAATTTAAAGCACAATATCAACAAGGAGAAAAAAATTTTGCCAACATCAATCTTAGACAAGCAGATTTAAGAGGAATCAATCTTAGTCATATTAATCTTCAAGGTTCCGATCTTTCCCAAGCTAATCTCACCGAAGTTTGTTTAGATGAAGCTAATTTAGATAATGCTAATCTTACTGAAGCAGTTTTAGACCAAGCTTCTTTAATTAAAACAAGTTTAAATAAGGCAAATCTTACCAAAGCTTCTTTAATTAAAACTAAGTTGGTTCGAGCTTCTTTAAATGAAGCAAATTTGAGCGAAGCTAATCTTAATAGTGCTTTTTTAACCATATCTTATTTAAATAAAGCTATCCTAACTGGAGCTTCACTCAATCAAGCCTCAATTAATGGAGCCTTAATGAATGAGGCAGACCTCACTAATGCAAATTTAGCTGGAGCTAATGTTCGTAATCCTAAATTTGATTCTGCCTATTACAACATTAATACTTTATTTGATGATAATTTTGATCCGATCAAGGTTGGAATGCAAAAAATATTGCTAGAAGAAGAAATTACGACTAATTTACTAATTGAAGTTTTTAATTCTTTATGTCAACTGAGTCAACATTATTTAGGTAGCCAAATAACTACTAAATATTGGCAATCTTCTCGTCCTGAATCTGATTGGTTAAATGGATTTCAAATTAACAATTTAGGGAAAGTTATTTTTTTAGGGGGAGAAAATCAATCAGTTAGTCAAGAAAATCTTAAATATTATAAACAATGGCTTGATTCTTTTATTAAATCTTGTTCTCAAGTTATTCAAGATTTTTCTAAAATAATCAAAGAAAAAGAAATAATCAATCTCGAATTAGAACAAATATTAAAAAAAATTACATAAATCCAATATTTTTTAAATTTTATTTAACTAAAATATGATCTTTTTTAGCTAGTTAAATATTTTTAGTGATTAATTTGAGAAATTAATCGGGAATTTTACTGAGGCATTAACAATTTTATCAATGTAGAATTTAACTGTATTAATGTAGTTAAATCGACTGATTTTACTAAAATTAATATCTTTAATATATGTAAAAAAAAATCAATCAAAATTAAAATCGATCAGGAATACCATATTATGGTTTTTACTAAATCAGAACTAACTAATAAATCAATCATAACTCCCAATCAAACTCAACATTTTTTACGAACTAAATATCCTCACAAACATCATCATTACCGATTCGATGATTTTTTTTACTTTCAGACAGAAACTGGAACAGTAATTGATTGGAATCAAGCTCGAAATATTTTTGTCACAGAAGATTTTATCATCGGTTTGATCGAAGGATTAGAAGAAGAAGTAGGCAGTGCTGCCTCCGTTGTTATGTATAACATGGGGAAAGAATGGGGTAAAAGAGATGCTACTTTTTTCCGTCAATGGTTTGTAACTGAGTACGAATACAAACAAGATCTCAGCGAAAAAAATCTTCAGTATGTATTAGAGGCATGGTGGTGGCCTTTTGCCACGCAAGGTTGGGGAAATTGGGATGTTGACTTGAGCGAACAAAACAACGGATTTATGTTTATCAACATCTTTGATTCAGCCGTTGCTCGTACTTTAGGTAATGTAGGTAAACCTGTTTGCCATATTTATGCTGGATTATTAGCAGGATTTTTTAGCGATTTAGTTCAAAAAGATTTAAATTGCATTGAAATTCAATGCTATGCGATGGGAGAAACTTATTGTAAGTTTCTCTTGGGTAAAAAAGACCGCATTGATGCTGCAACTTTCTGGCATAACGAAGGAGCTAGTGCTAAAGATATTGAAAAAAGATTGCACAACGGAGAATACCTCGCATGAGCGATCGCTGGCAACGTCTGAGTCTCGAAGAATTTTTTAGCCATGCTAATTGGCAAGGTGTTGTTGGGCAGCAAATTTCCTTGCCATCAGAAATCCAATCTAAATCTCTATCTTCTTGGCAAGGTTGGACAGTAGAAGAATTTTTTAGGAGTGCAAACTGGCAAGGTAAAGCGTTAACTAATGAAACTATTCAAACAAATAGTATTACGTTTTCTCTGACTTTACCAGTAGAACAGTTATTTCGTTGCTTTGTCTGGGAAGAAAAGTTGACAATTGCTCCTCTTCCAGAAAAACAAGAGATTGCCAAGCAGAAGAGTGATTTTACTCAACAAATTAATCTTACTAATTTGACCGATTTATTTTAAAGGTTAAAATTATGCATTCTGATATTCAAGCTTTATGGTATCAAGCAGAAGACCACTACTTACAACCGCAAGAAATCAAAGCGTTTAAGCATCATACCAATTCTCTAGCTCAACGTCTAAAAACCTATAAATGTCTACGCGATCAAGAAATTGAGATTTTTCAAGCTGTTGCTAATCAATTGTTGGTTACTTTTCCCGATGAAGAAGAAGAACTCTTAAAAAGAGCTTTAAAACATTGGTTATTAGTGATGCGACATTGTGCCATGGCGATGCTTTTGAACAATCCAGAATTTTTTCAGCGTCGCTTGCTAGAATGGCTTGCACCCCAAATAGAAGCTCATCAATTGAAAGAGATTGAAACTAAGCTTTATGAGTTGTTACAAAAGGGTTTGCAGCAATCACTATCTGAGGAACAGTTTGCTTTAATGCAACCCTTTTTATCTTTAGCACAGACAACTCTTTTAGAAGAGCGTACTCCAATTCAATTAGGAGGATAAAAGATGATTACCATTGCCGATCTTATTCAAGATAGTTCTTTCAAAGGGAACTATTTTGCCCCAGATGCCTATATTCAAGGTGACGTAGAATTTGGTTTGATCGAAAATCGTCAAGGAGCGCGTTTAATTGCTTTACCAGAAGTAATGTTGCAAGCGATCTACCAAAGTATAGAGCAAGAATTAGGACCAGCTACAGGAATAGTTTTATTTAATTGTGGTCGTTGGTGGGGCAGAAATTTCTATCGCCGTTTTGCTGAAGAAGTTAGCGAATACTATGGCAAACCTTTGGCAAAGATGGAAATGATTGAGTTTTTACAATGCTTAAAACAATGCTGGCAAACTCATGGTTGGGGAACAATTGATCTTGATTTGAACTATTATTCCCAAGGATTTTTAATTGTTCAAGTTGTTAATTCAGCTTTTGCTCAAATGAAGCTTTCTAGCAATCGACCAATTTGTTTTGTTGAGGCAGGTATTTTAAGTGCCTTTTTTGGTCAATTAACTGGACAAAATTTACACTGTATCCAAACCTCTTGTGAATCTTTGGGGGCAGAGTGTAATCATTTTATTTTAGGTTTAGCTAAACGGCTCAAACCCGCAGAGGCTTGGATAGAAGAACAACAAGACCATAGTACTATTCTTAGTCGTCTGTGTAATAACCAAGTTACTAATCAAGATGGATCGTAAATTCAAGGCTAAACCACTGTGGCTAAAGTAATTAAACTCGACCCTATTGGGCAAGAAACTTCAATTAAAACTAATGATAATCTTCTCTCAGGATTATTAAAAAACGAACTTAATGTCCTTCATGAATGTAACGGTCGTGGTATGTGTTCTACTTGTCACGTTTACATCAAAGAAGGTATGGCAAGCCTTTCGCCAATCAATCGTCGCGAACAAAGAACTTTAGGAGCTATTACTACCTGTCAAGTTAATTCTCGTTTAGCTTGTCAAGCTAGGGTTTTAGGAGAAGGAGTAATCATTGAGCTACCTGCGGGGATGTACGTCAGTCAATTCGACGATTTAGAAGCTTTAATTGGTCGTCGAGCCGAACAAAATATCCTACACCCTATATCCGGTAAAGTTTTAGTTGAAGAAGGTAAGTTGATTACCCGTTCGATGATTACTCAATTACAAGATACTAAAGCAAAAGCCAGCGAATATCTTGCTAATACTCAAGAGGCTTAAGTAATCTACAATTTGCAATCAAACTTATGTTAACCAAACTAGCTCGTTTAAGTTTAGAAGTTGATGGTCGCTATGCAACCGATCAAGAATTACAGTTTCTTGAAGACTATCTTCAAACGGTAGACTTGCGTATCCGTACCTATGAAAAAATTCGGGATCACGAAGCAGAAATTCTTCCAGAAGTTGAAGCTCAAATGCAGGCTTTAAATCACAATAATCAATTATTTGTAATGGGAGACTACGAAATAGAAATTTGTAGACGCGATCGCAAGAATGCGGTGCGTTACTCATCTGCTGCAATGTTAATGGATGACTTAGACCGCTTGCGTGAAGACATACTAATCTGGGTTCAAACAATTGTGCGTGCCATCGGATGGAAAAGATATGTTCAGAATCACTATCCTGTGATTCAAGAAGTTATGAAGCAGTAGCTTACTCCTGAAGAAGCAGAACTAATTATGCTAGCCTTGCAACTTGACCATGCAATTTTAGGTTCATAGTGCTTTTGTCAACAAGATTTTTTTAGATAACTGCTATTCTCAATTGCTTGTAAAAAGGAGATTTTTTAACAACATTAACAACTTACAAGAGGAAAATTTAATCTATGCTGACACAATTAGCTCGTTTAAGTTTAGAGGTTGATGGTCGTTATGCAACCGATCAAGAATTACAGTTTCTGGAAGACTATCTTCAAACAGTAGACCAACGACTAAGTGCTTATGAGAAAATTCGTAATGCTGAAGAAAAGATTACTCATAAAGTCAAGCAACTGGCTTATTTGAGTGCTGGATTTGAGACTAATTTGGTAACAGAACAGGAATTACAACCCCTTGATAGCTTTCACAACCAATCTATAGAAAAACGGGTAGATAACTACGAAAAGATCCGTCAAGTGATCGTCAGCAAAGATATGACTCAAATGTGTGTCCGAGATCTAACTCTTACTTTACGTTTTAGTGCTACAGCAATGCTAATTGATGATTTAGACGGGCTTAGAAATGCTTTACTAATTTGGTATCAAACTATCGTGCGCTGTTTTGGTTTTCAAAAATTTACTGTCGTAGTTTATAAGATTCTTCAAGAGGTTGTTAGCGAGCATTTGACTCCCGAAGAAGCAGAATTAATTATGCCAGCTTTACAACTCGACCACAGTATTCTCAGTTTATAAAAAACCGTTCATTGATTGAAACTTAAGGATATTAAGACAATGAAGACGATTACTAAAACTTATACTATTAATTTAATTAATGAAGCAAAAGGAATTAAGCAGACAATTCAAGTCAGTCCTGAAGAATACATTTTAGATGTTGCCGAAGCAGAAGGTATAACTTTACCTTATTCTTGTCGCAATGGTTCTTGTTCTGATTGCATGGGTAAACTTGTTGAAGGTCAAGTGGAACAAACTATTAAAGCGTTGGAGTTTTTGAGTCTCGAGGAGATAGAGGCTGGTTACATACTTATTTGTACTGCTTGTCCTCGGTCAGATTGCACCATCGTTACCCATCAAGCTGAAGAATTATTTTCTTAAAAGATTAATAAATTCATTTTTGTTATTGAGATAGTCTTATGTCACAGCAAACTAATCAATCATCAGATTTACAAAATTTTCATTGGCTAGATCTTGTCGAAATTGTTTCTGTTATCGGTTCTGTTGGTGCCTCACTACTTGCTTTAGTTCTTAAGCAAGCAGCTTTAGGTTCGATTCCTTTATCGATCTGTGTAGCTATTAATTTATTTAACCGTAATCGATTATTAAAGCTTCAGGATCATCAAATAGCGATCGCGAATCTTACGGCTCAGATTCAAGAAAACCATATCAATTTAGACCATGCTTTCAAGCAAATAGCTACAGTTGAACAGTCAATCGCTAACCTTGATCTTAATAATCAGAAATTACAAGAACGAGAAGAAAATATAGAACCACAATTACAACAACTTACTGAATTAGTTAAAAAATTAGAAAAAGTTCAGCTTTTAAATCAAACTGTTGTTGTTAGTAATTCACCTGAATCTTTAAGAGAATTAGCCAGTCAGTGTCAAAATTCAGGCGATTTTTCTAAAGCAATAGAATTATATACCGAAGTAATTAAGCATAATCGTAGAGATGCTCAAGTTTATCAACAAAGAGGAATAATCCGCTCTCAATTAAAAGATAAACAAGGAGCGATTCAAGATTTTCGGATGGCAGCTAAATTATACTTTGAGCAAGGAGATTTAGAAAATTACCAACACGCTAAAGATTTAAGTAATAAACTGTATGACCTTGATGATTCAAATCAAACTGGAGCTAGTGAACCGCTTATTTTAGGAAAATTATTTTCTTAAATTGGTTTTAATATCAAGTTTGTTTATTAGTTAACTTTTGTGGAAAATCGGCATTTCCATTACGAAATTCTTAGGCAAATTGGTCAAGGTCAATTTAGTAAAGTTTTTTGTGCTATTAATCGTCAAACTGGTCAATTAGTTGCTCTCAAAGAACTGAATTGTCAAAATTTTTCTACCAAGTTGTTTTTGCGCGAACTCAATTTTTTAGTTAGTTTGCATCACCCTAATATAGTTACTTTTCAAGGTTTAGAATATATTTCTAATAACCGATATTTGGTAATGGATTATTGTGAAGGGGGGACTTTAAGAGACTTAATTGACTCTCAAGTAAGTATCAGCACACTTGATATTCTTAAGTTTATTAATGATATTTTATTAGGTTTAGAATACGCTCATAGTCGAGAGGTAGTTCACTGCGACCTAAAACCAGAAAATGTTTTGCTTGAACCGCAAGGAAATAGTTGGATTGCAAGAATTTCTGATTTTGGCATAGCCCGTTTATTACAAGAAGCCGGTGTTTCAATTGTAGGTGTAGGTGCAACAGGTTCTCCTGCCTACATGGCTCCTGAAAGATTTTACGGTCGTTATTCGATTGCTTCTGACCTTTACGCTGTTGGCATCATTCTTTATGAACTATTGCTTGGAACTAGACCTTTTGATGGAGTGCCAGGAGAGCTTATCAAAGCACATCTCAATCAAACAATTACTATTCCTGATTCTGTTCCATTTATTTTACACTCTACTATAATTAAAGCTCTTCAAAAATTGCCCCAAAAAAGATTTGCTTCGGCAGGAGAAATGCGTAAATCTATTCAACTGGCGAGAGAAGTTTTGTCTCATATGTAGTATGAATAAATAAAAAATATTTTTTTAGTCTAAAATTATTTTGTCATTCCATAGCTCGCATTAACAAACTGGTAAAACAAATATCTATTTGGTTAAGTTAATCAATTACACCTAACGCACCAGCACCTGCTGAAGCTATGGCAGAAATTAAGGCAGTGAAAAATAACCACCAAGAAGCTGTTGCTGCTGCTTTACGAGTTTCTTCTGCTTGTTTCTGGACTTCAACTTTAGCTGCTTCCAAACGGAGTTGAGCTTCGGTTTGAATCCGTTCGGCTCGTTGTAAAATACGATCGCGTGTTCTTTCTACTTGAAATACCAATCTTTCGGCATCCGCTTGGGAAATATCATCACGAGAACTTAAAACAGCAATCAAAGTATCTCGATCTAGTTGGGAAAAGCGGTCTTTGAGGGCTTCAAAACCAGCTTGAGGGTCATGAAAGAGAGTTTGTAAGTCGTGTTTGATACCATCATACGCAAGTTCAGGGCGTTCTAAACTATCGAGATAGGCACGAATTTTTGCCAACACACGGTCGATTACTGACTGGACTTTGTTTTGAATTGTTTGTAATTGTGCTAAGATGCGATCTCGTACTGATAAGATTTGGTCGATAATGCGGTTAACCTCTTCTTGATTAATATCACCGCGTTGAGATAAAAGTGCTACTAAAGTATCTCGGTCAAACTGAGCTAATCTGCTTTGCAAACTTTCTGCACCAGCGCGAGGATCGTTAAGTAGTAACTCAATATCTCGTTTGATTCCTTCAGGATTGAGTTCTTCTTTATCGGTAGAGCAAAGATAATTGGCGATCGCACTTTGGAAGTCTTGAACTTGGGCTTGAGTGCGTATTGCTAAACGTCGTGGTGCTTTGGCAAGAGAACGGAGTGTAAACTGGACTTCATCAATAGCTCGATTAACTTCTGCTTCATTGAGATCTTTTCGTTGAGAGAGTAACTGAACCAAAGTATCTCGATCCATTGCAGCTAGACGTTGACGAATGGCTTTTGCTCCTAGTTGAGGATTATCTAACAGCAGAGTGAGATCCTGTTTAATGCCTTCGGGATTGAGTTCAGCTTTACCTGTATTACGAAGATAATTCGCGATCGCACTTGTGGCTTCTTCATACTGTTGTTGAGCTTTAGCGGTCAGTTTTTGGGGTGTAGTTTGAATCCTCAACCAAACACTTTCAGATGAGGTAAATTTTTCTATCTTAAGTCTGATGCTAAAAAACAATTAATGTATAACGGCTATTTTAATAAACGAAATTCCAGTCAAAATATTGATTTTATGGCAGCTTGATTGGTTAATATAAGTACCTATGGATAATTAATTGTGCATTTGTTATTACTAGGGAATAGGGAACAGGCAACAAGGAATATCTAAGATAACTTGCTAGTAGGTATACAAATAATTTTACCGACCTACTTAAATAACTAATTTTTTTAGGCTTGAGCAAGATTAGAATTAAGTTAATAATGCAAAATTAATTTTTTTTTTAAGATTTTTAGTTATTTTTAAAACAAGCAAATAATATTTTTATTGCTTTTAGATAATTTTTCCGATATTTTTTCTCAAAATCATGGTTTTTGTAAAATTTTCAATCAAGAATTAACCGTTTTGTTTTATACTTTTCATCTAGAAAATTAAATCAATTGTGAGTCTCAGCTAAAGTATTTTTAAAATTCATTACTAGAGAAAATCACGGTCAAATTTATTATCTGTCCTGTTTAAGCAAACTTGGTAGGTAGAATATAGCAGTTTTCAGACTTGTAAGATACATTTAATTCTGCCTTCTGCCTTAAAGCAATTAACTTTGTACCTCATGACTATAAGAAACGCTATAAAAAATTCATCAGAAAATTGGGTAGAAACCCCGTCCTTATAGGACGGCTTGACAAGAGCG
>CAZLUP010000055.1:0-26469 GCA_964562685.1 uncultured bacterium | reverse complement strand
TGTGTAGATGCTGCTTTCAAAAATTGTCCTAATGTATTTGCGTAGTGCTATAGTATTCCACAATCTCACTGTATAGTCGCTACAAATACTAGCCAGAATCTTCTGAGTTTGGCAAGCAAAAGCAACAGGAAAAGCCCAGTCTGTATGTTCTCGAACACTGCGGAGACATTTACCCGTACTAATATCCCATAATTTGACAGTGCGGTCTAAACTAGCACAAACTATTGTACGGTCATCAGTCCCAAAATCAACTGCAACAATCTGATTACTATGTCCGTATAGAGTTTTTAAACACTTATTTGTTGTTATATCCCAAATTCTGACGGTCGTATCTCCACTACCACTAGCAAGGATAATTCTTAGTTGATCTTGAAAATAATCCTTCTTGTGAAAAATCTAAAAAATCTTTGATCTTACCAGCAAAAAAGTCTCTAATATAAGAAGCAACAATCTTCAAAGCTAGAGGATTGCCTCCATAGCGATTTAGTAATTTTCCCCAGTCTAAATCTGAACCATTAAATGAACCTTTTGTCTGAAAAATTGCTTGACATTCTTTTGGAGATAATCCTTGTAATGATAAACAACGGTTAGGTAACTTTTCTCCTGATAAAATAGATAACTCTTCCAGTTTCTCTCTAGAAGTAATTAATAAACAACTTTGATGATTATTTACTGCGATCGCTTGAAAAAGTAACTGATACTTCTCATAACCCTGACGATAATTGCTATTATTCTCTGATTCATGGGGTTCTAAAATAGATTCTGCATTATCTAAAATCAATAAACATTTAACTTGCCGTAGATATTGCAGCAATAAATTAATTTTTTCTAGGATAGTTTCCGGTAGTTTGGTTTCTTGTTTGTGACTAATAAATTGAATAATTTCTGATAAAGTATCTTCTAAGAGTGGAGCGTTACAAAGACTACGCCAAATCAAAAAATCAAACTTAGACTGAACTTTTTGCCCTACTTGAATTGCCAAAGAAGTCTTACCAATTCCTCCCATACCTAAGATTAAAATTGAGCGAGATTTTTCTGTTACAATCCAATTTTCTAGAGTTAATAATTCTTCCGTACGACCAAAGAATACTGACGTATCGATAGCTTCACCCCAGTCTTGGTGATGAGAATTAGCTTCTAGATGATAATTATGTTCTGTTTCTGCAACAACAGTTTGCCACTTTAAACCTAAAACCTGACAGAAAGCCTGAAAAGCGCGATCGCTAATTAGATATTTGCCACTTAAAAAACGTTTCCAAGTACCATAAGAAATCCCTGATGCTAATCTTCCTTCTTGGTGACAAGAAACTCCTAAAACTTCGCTTGCTGATTCTAACCAACGAAAATCATTCAGATTCCAACCTTTTTCTTTTCTCGCTTGCTTAATTTGTCTCAATCCTATGGGAGAAGCTATGAGTTTTTTCATTTTTACTTGCTTTCCAATTATAGAAATTAAAGGCAAAACCAACAGTCTGAGTCAATCAATAATTAAATATTAACCATTAACGCTCAACCAGGGAAATGAACGGTATCTCATTAATCTGAGAACTGCTATAGCAGTACGCTTTTCGATTAGGACAGAAAATATTGGGTTAAAGGGAATAGGGAACAGTAAACAGGCAAAAACATATAGTTGTTTTAAATAAGAATGAAACATTTTTTGGGCTGAAATTCTATCATAGCAAGACGAAATTGTCTCACTCTAAATTGAAATGACTATAATGTCCTAATATTTTTCCGTAGTGCTATATAGGAAGTATCAAGAGCAAAAAAAATCCCCTAGCCAAAAACTAGGGGAATACCAAAAAATTTTTGATTCAATGCCTTAATAAGCATCTTGTAATTCGTAAAAATCAGGCGAAATATAATCTTTACGCAAAGGCCAACCAATCCAATCTTCTGGCATCAAAAGGCGTTTGAGATTAGGATGTCCTTGATAGACAATGCCATACATATCGTAACTTTCTCGCTCTTGCCAATCAGCAGCCTTCCAAATCCAATAAACCGAAGGAACTTTAGGATTTTCCCTTGGTAAGAAAACTTTGAGACGTACTTCTTCAGGGCGATCGGCATCATCACTAACTTTGATTAAATGGTAGAAACTGACCAATTCTTTGCCTGGTCCCAAATCATAAGCACCCTGACACTGAAGATAATTAAAACCATAGGCATATAAAGCAGTAGCAATGGGAATCAAAAATTCCGCTTCAACTCTAATCAGTTCAACTTTACTAGTATCTACTGACAAAGCTTCATTATCAAAACCATTTTCTGTCAGCCAAGTTGAAACCTTACCCGCAGGGACTAACTCAGATGTTTCTTCGGGATTAGTATTTTCTGTTTTTGGTTCTTCAGCCACGTTCTACCTCCTCTTCTGTTGCTTGAAGTGCTGGAGATACAGGCATTCCAATCGCCTCGGTTAATTCCTTCGGTGGAGCTTGACGTGTTGCTGACTGGAGATATTGACCAGTTAAAATTGGTGCAACCGCTTTCATGTTATGAGTAGTGCTGTAATAACGATGAGTTTGCTCTAAAACAGTAGAACGTTCTTGAAGAGATTGATTAGCAATTTTTTTACGCAACTTGATAATTGCATCGAAAATTGCTTCGGGACGAGGAGGACAACCTGGAATATAAACATCTACAGGAATTAATTTGTCTACCCCTCTAACTGTAGTAGGAGAATCAACACTAAACATTCCCCCTGTAATGGTACAAGCACCCATTGCAATTACATATTTAGGCTCAGGCATTTCTTCGTAGAGACGTACCAAAGCTGGTGCCATTTTCATCGTAATTGTACCTGCTGTAATAATTAAATCAGCTTGACGAGGACTAGAACGAGGCACTAAACCATAACGGTCAAAGTCAAATCTCGAACCAATCAAAGCAGCAAACTCAATAAAACAGCAAGCAGTACCGTATAACATGGGCCAGAGACTAGAAAGTTTTGCCCAGTTATAAAGGTCATCTACCGTAGTTAAGATAACGTTTTCAGACAGGTCTTGAGTTACCTGACTAGATTTAATCGGATTAAGAATTTTTTCTTTTTGTTCTTGTTCAAAAGTTTTAGATGTCATGACCATTCAAGAGCTCCTTTTCTCCACGCATACACTAGAGCAACCACCAGAATGGCGATAAAAATCAGTGCTTCAACAAATGCTAACAGCCCTAAACGATTAAATGCTACTGCCCAAGGATACAAGAATACTGTTTCTACATCGAAAACAACAAACACTAGGGCAAACATATAATAGCGGATATTAAATTGAATCCAAGCACCGCCAATTGGCTCCATCCCAGATTCGTAAGTAGTTAATCGCTCGGGTCCACCGCTTTTCGGTCTGAGTAATTTGGAAGCAGTTAAAGCCAAGGCAGGAACTAAACTACAAATGAGCAAGAAGCCCAGAAAATATTCATAGCCATTGAGTACAAACAATTTTTAGCTATACTCCTCTATGGAAATTACTAAAGAATATCAAGATTTACGCAGTTATTGTTATGCTGAAGGTTCTTCACGATTAGGGATTTACCGCTAAAAGCTGAGAATTCAACTAACAATATATAGATAGATTAAAACTACGTAACACCCAACTAGAGAATGTTACATTTGTTTATTTTAGCTTAACCTGACAAAAGCCTAGCAGCATAATCTCTTGGGGTTTGCTTGCGGGAACTCAAAGACTATTTGCCAACAAAAGATTGAAGTTGGGAAAGAAGAGGGAGTAAAAGAAGTATTTTAAAGCTGTTAAATCCAAGTTAAACATTGGTATTTAGCCGAGCTTTTCTCAAAATAAACTGCCAGACTGTTTCTCTAGCGGTAATAATATCCGCTCTACCTTCCATGCCTAATTGTAGAGGACATTGTTTGTTCCCTTGAATTAAAACTAAATTATCTGGAACGATAGTAACTTCATAAAAAGTTTTGCTGGCAGATTCTAGAGAGTTATTATTACTATTTGCCAGAGCATCAGCAGAAATATTACTGACTGCGCCTGAAAGCGTACCATAATCGGGATAGGGACAAGCAGAAATTCTAAGTTCTACGGGTTGTTTTAGTTGAACTTTACTAATATCTTGAGGTGCAATTTTCGCTTTGATTTCTATTCCAGAATTACTAGGAACAATTTGGGCAATTTCTTCCCCTACTCTGACATTTTGTCCTGGATTTCTTAAATTTAATTTAGAGATAATACCATCAGTAGTAGCAGTAATTTTTGTTTTGTTTAAATCTTTTTCTAATTGCTTCAAAGACAAGCGATCGCGTTTTAAAGATCGATCTATTTCAATTTTTTGTTGCATTAAACCCTGTCTTTCTTTATTTAAAGTTGCCAGAGTTGCCTTGCCCGTAGCTTGTTGTTGGGCGATGTTTTCAGCAGCAATTGCTACTTCTGCATTACTTGGATTGAGAGCGGTTTGAACTCGTTTTAATCTCGCTTGGGCGGTGCGATAAGCTGCTTGTTTTTCTGTTAGTTGTAGTTGGGAAATTGCCCCACTATCTACCAGTTTTTGATATCTAGTTAATTCATCTTGGGCGAGTTGTAAAGCTGCTTGTGCCTCTTCTACCTCTGCTACCGTCGTAATTTGTCTGTCTTGATATTCCCGCAAACTTCGATGATATTCTGCTCTCGCCGAAGCAAGATTGCGGTCGATTTTCTCTTTTTCTGCTTGAATTTGACTGTCTAAAGCGTTAATTTGTGCCTCAATTTGAGTCGATTGTAATTGTGCTTGTTGAATACTCGTTTGTAATCTTTCGATTTCGGTGTTTAACTGGGAACTATCGAGAGTTGCCATCAGATCTCCTTGTTTAACTGGTTGGTTCAGTTTGGCAGTCAGATCGATAATTATCCCGTCTGTAGCTGCTTCTACCAGTCTTAACTCTCCCGTTGGGCGTACCAACGCATCCCCTTTAACGATAACCTTGTACTGAGTTATGGTAGCCATCATCGTCGCGATAGCGATCGCGCTAACGGTAACTAAACCTCCCAAAATCGTCCAATTACTCACGGGTGGTAACAATTCATTGGCTTCAATGGGAACAGTCGTACCTTTCACGATCCTGAGATCGCTCTTAACTATTGGTGCAGGAGTGGTAGTAACGAGATTTAATTCCCTATCAAAATTTTGTTTGGTAACTATAAAAGTATCTTCATTAGTGTTTTTTGGGGCTGATTCGACTGAAGTATCTAATTTACTGGTGACGGGGATAAATTCCATCACTTCCGAAATATTTCTTTCCGTCTTGCTGGTTAAACTGGGACTAATTTGAATATAGCCTTTATTAACTAAAGCGATCGCTCCAGCCAATTCTTCCACGGGAGTATCTTTGAGTAAATATCCTTTTCCCCCGATCCGTAAAAATTTAGTTACTAAATCTTGGCTATCAAAAGCACTCCAAGCAATTAACTTAATTTCAGGATAATTTTGACAGATAATCTGGGCGGTACTGATTCCATCCATCCCAGGTAACATCATATCGATCAAGACAATATCTGGATTTAGTTCGATTACCCGTTCAAAAGCTGCATAGCCATCTTCAGCCGTACCAACTACCTCTATATTTGGTTCTCGTTCTAAAAGAGTTGTAAGCTGTTCTCTGATACTTTGTTGGTCATCTACAATGAGAATGCGAATCACGAGCGATCGCTCCTTGTCTCAAATGAAGCGATGACAAGATAAAATTCTTATCCCATCGATCTGATTCTTATTGTTGGGGATAAATATGACATCAATATGTCATTTGCCAGTCTGTTTGTATTTTGGTTTTTCGGGAAAATGCGATCGCCTGAAAGAAGATCGAACAAATTAAGCTACGCAAATTACAAAACTTGAATAAACTCGTCTACAGATACATTGGCTTGATTAAGAATACTTTTAAGAGTTCCTACTGCTAAAGTTTTATTGTGAAGCGGTATGACGCAGCCAATTTGAGTCTTATTGCCATTGCTCAACTGTTTTTTC
The DNA here is from genome assembly GCA_964562685.1 of uncultured bacterium. Taxonomy (GTDB): domain Bacteria; phylum Cyanobacteriota; class Cyanobacteriia; order Cyanobacteriales; family Xenococcaceae; genus Stanieria. The sequence goes on along the minus strand of CAZLUP010000055.1, from coordinate 20,508 downwards.
ATGATTACATGGCTAACCTTTTGGCGAACTTTCGTAAATCCCAGTTTTTCTAGAGCTTTAATTGCTTCGGTAGCAGTTACTCTGGGTAATTTAGGCATTAGTTACTTCAAAAGTAGTAATCAAACGAGGTGAAGTAGTTGATAAAGGGAATTCTTCTAAATAAAGTTCTGTGGCTTCTTTTAAATTAGCTAAAGCTTCTTCCACACTTTCCCCTTGACTTGCTGTCCCTACTTCTGGACATTCCGCTACATAAACATCTTCTTCCCAGTACAAAATAGCTGTTAGTGTTTTGCTTTTACTTGCTACAGATTCAGTGGTCATGGGTTGAATACAATCTTGACTAATTCTTAGTTTAGTTTAGTTTATTTTTAGTTAAGTAAATGCGATCGCTTGTCTCTTGTTTTTTTTAGGTAAGGTGCGATCTCTAAAAAATATTTAACAAAGAATAATTTGTGAGTTGGTAAAAATTTATTATTTATGGCGACCAAACTTAATTGATGAAAATGATAATTATTTGATAGAATTAGCGATCGCAGGTAATGCAGAAATACTTGTCACCCACAATATTAAAGACTTTTCCAGAGCGCAATTAAAATTTCCCCAACTACAAATTAAACAACCACAGGAGATTATTTGATATGGGTTCATTGCATTTAAGGATCAGTAACGAAAAACATCAAAGACTAAAAGAATTGGCTAAATCAAAAAATATGAGTGTTAATAAATTACTAGAAGAATTAGCCACAATAGCTTTAACTGAATACGATATTGAAACAAGATTTAAAGTTAGAGCCAACAGGGGTTCAACAGAAAAAGCCTTAGAGGTTTTAGAGAAATTAAAACAAGATTTTGGTGATAGTAAATAAATCTAATTTTTTTTAATGTTGTCTCTTTTTTGATAGCGATCACTTTTGGGTAAGATGCGATCACTCTATTTAAAACTGGAGTTTCAACTAGCGATCGCGCTACCATTTCTGTAATGATAAGTTTTCAATTTCTTGTAAATGTTTATCTCTCGAAACTAGAGTCAGATCGTATTGTATTGCAATAGAAGCGATCCAGATATCATTTTCTGGAATTGGTTTACCTTTGATTTTTAGTTTATTTTTTACTTCTCCGTAATATTTAGCAGTCGTAGAGTCGCTATTTAAAATTGTATTACTTGCCACAAATTTATCTATTTGTTTAATGTTGCTTTCTACTCGATTAGATTTATAAGCACCAAAATATAACTCGCCAACCGTAATGTTAGAAATAAATACCTCTCTAGCTTCAATCAGTTTATTTCTTACTAAATCATCATTATTAAAAAGTGCGATAACAATATTGGTATCTAACAAAAATTTACCATTCATCTAAATCTATTTTTCTGCATTCTTCATCAATTGCACGTGACATTAATTTAATATCTTCTTCAGGAATAGAACCAGCAAAGTTTAACAAACTCTTGCCAGGAACACCACGATGACTATTTGTAGCTAAAAAAGTAGCAAAGTTTAATACCTGTAACTGTTGTGATTCTTCAAGGTTTTGAAGCCGATCTAGAATCTGCTTTTCTATGGAAGTGTTTCTCATAACCAAAGGGAAACAATAGTGTTAATGAGTTTGATAGATAATTTTATTTTACTCAAATGCAGATAGCGAAATAATTTTACTGGAAGTTTTAGAGTCTTAAATCTAGACTAACTGCGATCGCTTGTCTCTTGGTTTTTAGGTAAGGTGCGATCGCCTAAAATGCAAATTTGCAGAACAAACTATAATTTAATTCTTCTTCAATTCTATTGGCGTAGTTCACTCTAATTGATTTTTTGGGAAACCTAAAATTATAAACGACGCAAGTTTCTTTCAAAAAACAAGCTAAATTTATGAATGGACTACTTCAATAAACAAGTAATAAAAAATTCACTTTTTTTCCTCAAATTCCAACTCTTTAACCCCTCCAATAAAACTCAAATGTACCCCTGCTTGTTGGCGCAAATCGGCGGGTGTACCTTCGATGCTTAAATGTCCCTCTTCTAACATCACGATCCAATCCGCTAACTGCACTACACTAGGACGATGAGAGATTAGGATGGTGGTTTTTCCCTGACGGTGGGATAAAAGATTGTGTAAAACTTTGGCTTCGCTTACTGGGTCGAGTCCTGATGTAGATTCATCCAAGATTAGTATAGGTGGATCGGTAACGATCGCTCTAGCGATGGCGAGTCTTTGTCTTTGTCCTCCTGACAGGTTCGATCCGAATTCCCCTAAGATGGTTTGGTATTTATCGGGTAGTTTACTGATAAAGTCATCGGCTTCTGCTAGTTTACAGGCTTGGACGATCAATTCAAAGGGGATGTGAGGTGTACCTAAACGGAAGTTTTCCACAATAGATCGACTCCAGAAATGGGCATCTTGGGGAACTAATATGACTTGTTGACGCAGGGATGCGAGGGATAAATCCGACAGGTTATAGTCACCCAGACGCACGTTACCAGAAGTGAGGGTATATAAACCTGCAATCACTTTCGCGAGGGTACTTTTACCACAACCAGACTGTCCGATTAAAGCGATTACTTTCCCCCCTGGCATAGTTAGAGAGAAGTCTTCTAACAGTTCGATGCGCCCAGGATAGCAGAAGTTTACCTGGTTGCAAATAATATCCGCATCGTCGGGGATAATTACAAAGGGTTTTTTATCGTTAACGGGAGTTTCGGGGGTGGAGTCGATAACTTCGGTGAGGCGTTGGGTGGCGGTTTTGGCGCGGGTGATGCTATCGACGAAATCAATAAGAAAGCTGATTAAATCCCAAAAGTTACGGCTGAGGGTACTAAATGCCAATAATTGCCCAATACTCATTTGTTTATCGATCACTAACAGGCTACCAACCCAGAGGAGAGACACGCTACCAATACCAGAAATCAAACGGGAAAAGCGACGATTATAAATATTAATACGGGTGGTAGTTAGGTTGTGATTCGCCAAGCGTCCAAAACGGTTTTGAAATTCATCCCAAAATTGTGGTTCGGCGGTAGTGGTCTTGAGTGCTAATGCACCTTTAAAACTTTCTACTAAAACCCCCTGAGTTTCGGCATCCAAGACTAATAACTGACGGATTTTTTGTTGCAGGGTGGGTAAAAAGACAAAGGTAGAGAGAGTCATGATTACCCCAATGACTACGGAAATCAGGGTTAACTTTCCGCTATAAAACAGCATTAAGGCAAAGGAAAACAGGGCAATAAATACTTGACTGGGTAAACTTACCACTAATTGGGAGATTAAGCGTTTAATAGTTTGAATATCTTCTAATCTGCTGACAATTTCCCCACTGCGGTGGGTTTCGTAATAAGTTAAAGGTAAACGTAAAATCTGACGGGCAAATTCTAAAACTAAACCTAATTCTAAACGTTCGCTAACATGAGCAACTAAATTCTCTTCTACTGTCCGCAGGATCGCATCTATAATCTTCATTATAATTACCGCGATCGCGACGGAAGTAAGTAAACTGGTATCACCCCTCACCAGCACATCATCCGTTAAAATCTGAATCAAAAAAGGGGAAGCTAACGCCAAGATACCGACAATTTGGGAGTAAAAAGCAGCCTGAACCAGCCAACCAGTATAAGGAATCGCCCGTCTAATAAAACGAAAGAATCCTCTAAATTCATCGTCACTTTGGGCATAAAAACGTTCAGGATCGGGTTTGAGTAACAGCATTACCCCATTCTTCCAACCCTCAGCAAATTCCTGACGAGACAGATAGCGCATCCCCACCCCAGGATCGGCGACTACATACTTTCTACCCTTCTTGCCGTAAAATACTACCCAGTGATAACCCTGCCAATGAATAATTGCTGGTAAGGGGACTTTATCCAATTGCTGGAGTATATCCCCCGAAGCCTTACCCGAACGGGCATAGAAACCCATTGCCTCAGTTCCTCGACGCAAACCTAGTAAAGTTGTACCCAGTTGCCCCGTACCCACTACCTCGCGGATATGATTGAGGGTAAAGTTGCGTCCATAATATTTAGCAATGGTAGCTAAACAAGCAGCCCCACAGTCTTCTTCGTTATGTTGTAAGACATTACAATATTTCATCTGGCACAAAATAGCATAGTCTCGATTTTTGACCTGCTTAAATCTGAAAAGTAATAAAGAATAAATATAAATGTTTATTTATTGTTGCGGGAAATTATGACATCAATATGTCAAGAGATTAATTTTTTATTAACTTGATCGCCATCAACTGAATTATTAATTTTTGTGTAATAAAGCTCAAAAACTCAAACTGTTAAAGTAAAACTATTAACGATAAGCATTATCATTGATATGCTTTTTTCTTAAATAAATCAATATAAAAAAATGGATTCCAAAAAAGCAACTTCTAAAGCGATGGCGATCACTTTATTTTTAGGTTTAATGACTAACTTAGCAGGATGTGAAATTGGTAATCCTGAAGGTGGCGAAGGTGGTGAAGATGGAGTAAACACCGAACAAACTGCACCTGAAACCGAACAAAATGATGAAGGTGGTGAAGGTGGTGAAGGTAGTTAAACTACCATAAACTTCTAATTAATGTAGCTATTTTGTGAGCAAGAAAATGAAAATTAAGGCAACTAAAATTAGACAACTACATCGATTGCTTGCGCCAATTATGATTTTACCGATCTTATTGACAGTAATTACAGGCGTTATCTTCCAAATAGGAGAATTAGGTGGTTTTGAAGATAAACTGCGGTGGGCAATTCATTGGCATAAAGGAGATTTTGGTTACATTGATTTTCAAAAAAGTTTTCCATTTCTTAATGCTTTGGGATTATTGTTTTTAACTTTTACTGGAATTTCTATGTGGTGGAAAAGTCGCCGTAAAGCTAGTCCTAAATCTTAAGTTAGTGGTTGATAAAGTTGCTTGAAATTACTATTAAGATCGGGATGTTGTAGATTTATTTGAGCGATAGATAATTCTTCTAATATATATTTAATGCGATTCTTTGGAGAATTATCTTTTTCATACCAAGCAGTTAATAAACCTTGAGCGATCACATCACAACAAGTATTAGCAAAACCTTTTTCAGTTACTTCCGCTAAAGCAATGCCATCTACTAGTTTCAAGGTACAAATAGGAATATTTTTATTTAGATAGGATATTAAATTAGGATAGATATTTTTAATTAGTTCATAAACTTTTAAATAATCTTCTCGATAAATTCTTAAAATCACTGCATCATAACAAGGATAGTCATTAGGATTGTCAAGTATTTTTAAAGTAAATACAATTTTCCTTTCATTTAATTGCTGAGTTACTTCTCTAAGTAAAATAGTTGTCCCTTCAGGATTGATATTAAAGTAAATTTCAATAACTTGCTGTTGACTATTAACCTCTACTAAACCACTATTACTAACAGCAACATAAAATTCATTTTGCCAACAATTATGAGGTAATTTAATAGCAACAGTATCGTTAACAGTAGCTTGAAAATCGGATTGGCGTAAATGGCGATCGCGTTTAATCTGTAAAGTTAATTCATTTTTTTTTACTGCTAAACTACCATCATCTTCTTCTTTAATTATTATCCAACCAGGATCGAAATAACCTGTACCATAATTATTGGTTTCTAGTTGTTCATAAAAATCCCGATCAACTCCTTTAATACTATTATTAGATAAAGGCAAATTATTACTATTTACTTCTAAATTAACTGGACGCAGACAACCACGAAAATAAATATCTACCAAATAATTACGCAGTTGTCTAGCTAAATATTGTTCTTGAAAATCTACTGGTAGCTGTTGCAATTTAGCTACCATTTCTGGAGAAACTTCTACAGGATGATAATCTTGATGACTGATTTGAAAATTTTCACTAATTGCAATTTTATGAACAATATCTTGTAGACTATTTTTTAACTCTCTCGATAAATTATCTAACATCACTTATTACTTATTACTTATTACTCCGTAAAGACGCGATATATCGCGTCTCTACTTATTTTTTCTCCCAACACTGTTACCATCGACTCTTGGGGATGACATAACAAAATCTTGGCTACTTGCAACATACAAATCCCCGTATTATCAAAAGGTTCGCGATATTCGATTTTTGCCAGAATTAACTCGATTAAATGCAATCCTGCAAACTGAATTACTTTTGTAATAAAATTAGGATTAAATTTACTAATTTCAGGAAAAGTTGCTAAATAAGAATTAATCAAAGCCAGTAAACTAGGTTGTATAATTTCTAGAGGAATAGTTGCTAAACTCAAAGCAGTACGGATATCAATATCTGTCCCAATAATTAAACTTTCAAGCCATAATTTTAAATAGTTAGCAAGAATTGTTCCTAGATCAAAAGCAGGATCACCCCAACAAAATCTTTCCCAATCAATAATACGAATGATATTATTTTTTTCTCCTTGCTGAGTATTAGAAAAAATTTGTTCTTGCCAAGATAAAGAAAGTAAAATATTAACTAATCTAAAATCGCTATGAACTAGACAACAATTAATCCACCTTCGATTTAATTTTTCAATCGCTTCTGCTATTACAGATTCTCTTTGATAAAGTCGATAAAATGTAATAGCATCTTCTCCCACTTGACCAAATATTTCTGGAGTAATTTCATTTAATTTTGTAGCTATATTAGGTTTTTTAAGCAAGTTATAATTGCTTTCTTTAATTAAAAAATCTCGATAATTATCGCAATTAAAAGTGAGATGATGAATAGTAGCTAAAGCTTTACCTACAGCAGCAGTGATCGCTATAGAAAAATTTGGCTCTTGATCGTAAAAATCTGCTAAGTCGCAATAGTTATGGAGATAATTAAAAACAATAATCGAATTATCGCGATCGTAATCAATTACCTGTCCTATTAAAGCTTGTAAACAATTAAGTTCGGGAAAATTATGAACTAACTGGTGAATCAACCATTCTTGCTGAAATTCTCCTTTAGTTTTTCCCTGAGAATTAAAACGTTCTTGCTTGACTAAAACATGACGATCTTGATGAAAAGTAACTAAAAGATTAAAATTCTTACAATCTTTGGCTTTAATTTCATTAGGAGATATTTCTATTGAAGGAATAATTTTTTTACTCTGCAAATATTCCCAAACATTGTCCGAACTCAAGACAAAAACCATAATGCTGTCTCGGTTTTCTGTATATTATGTATTTATGTTGTGCTAAAGGACAAAAGAAAAACAAAGGTTTCTAGCACCACTGCATCGATGCCAAAAACCCTACTATAATTAAAGTAAGTCAATTTTTAAGGATAAACTAATTCCTTGAATATATTTTCGGGGTGGATATTGTCGATTAATATTCACGAAGTGAAAGGAAGCCCTGTCTTTTCAAGGCGGGGTCTCTTTCACGAAGTGAACGCAAGCCCTGGCTTTTCAAGCCAGGGTACTGTTCACCTTGAAATATAAAATTAGATTTTAACGACCAGTGCGAGTGCGAGTACGACCGCTAGTATTACTGCTACCACCACGAGTGCGAGTACGACGACCACCTGCAATAGTAGATTCTTGTGCGGGAGTTAAATCTTGAAAAAGACTGTCGCATCCAGCAAATAAATCTAAACCTGCACTATAGTTATTAGACATCTCGTTTTCTCCTGATGTTTACTTAGAAGCTTAACTACTGTCATTATGAAAAATAAATATGACATCAATATGTCAAGGTTAAGTGACTTTTAAGTACAAGTTAAATTACAGTAAATTTTCATTGGTAGCATTAAACTTAACTAACTCGCCATTAGCTCTTTTGATTTGAAAAGCTTCTAATGCTTCATTAGAATAAATACCACTAACAGTTACTTTCTCTTCCTGAAACAACTTGATGTTATTAGCTTCTAAATCGACTTTAACGACAATCGGACTGGTATCATCTCGGATAATAAATTCGTCATCACATAAAGCGGTCACAACACCAGATACAGTTTGAATTTTTCCAGGTTGCAAATCTCTAATAGCAACTATCTGTCCACTATCTTGAGCGTTAGCAATAAAAAAATTTACCAGTAATAGATGATGGGCTTGAACTTGCTCTAAATCGCTTAATATTAAAATTAGAAACACGATCGGCAAAGCAACTATAGATTTAGCGATCGCAATTGTCCATTTCATTAGCTATAACTCAATTTACCATAGTGAATTTATCTATCTCTATTTTCCTCGATTAATAAGTAGAAAGTGTAAAGAGTTTTACAGAGAATTCTAGCGAGGTAGTTGAATCTCAAAAGTCGAACCGCGATCGACTACACTTGTAACTTGAATACCGCCTCCGTGAGCTTGAACAATCTGTTGAGCGATCGCTAATCCCAAACCAAACCCTCCTGTCTGACGCGATCTCACTTTATCTACTCGATAAAAAGGTTTAAAAATTAAGGGTAAAATATCAGCAGGAATTCCCATGCCACTATCTTGTACCTGAATTACAACAACCTCTGTTTGAACCTCTACTCTTAAAACAATTTTGTCCCCAGGAGAAGAATATTTAATCGCATTACTTAATAAATTAGCTACTGCCTGACGTAATAATTCTGGTTCGACTTTCAGCATGATTAAATCATCAGGTATATAGCTTTGCAGAAATAAGTTTTTTTCTGTTGCTTTGGTAGAAAATTCTTCAGTTAATTGAGTCAGAATCGGAACTATATTGATCGATTCAATTAAAGTTGATTCGAGAATATTTTCTTGTCGCGCTAAAAATAACAAATTACCAATAAGTTCGCTCATTGACTTGGTAATAGTAACGATTTTTTCTAACTTTTTACGGGGTTGCTGAAGATCATTGGGAGGAGCTAGTAATCCTGCTTGAGCATTACTCATCACTGCTGCTAGTGGCGCACGTAATTCGTGGGAAGCATTAGCGGTAAATAACTGTAACTGTTCGTTGACTTGTGAAAGTAGTTGATTAGTTTGGTAGAGACTGCTTTCTCGTTTTTGTAATTCCTCATCTAAACTATAGATTAGATAAATTGCGATCGCCGAGCCTAAAGTACCGACAATTACGACTATTCCTAAAAATAGCCAATAAAATTGTTTTTGTATTTCCAAATTATGTTGAGAGGAAAGAAGACGGCGTTCTTCCATAGTCGAAATTAAATAAAGATACCATTTAGCTTCTTCAATAACATCTCGACTTTGTTCTATTTCTGCTGTTAATTGGGTTAAAGGAAAAGTAGTAGAAGAGTTGCTTTGTAGCTGGTTTCTTTTTTGCTCCAATTCTTTGAGAAGAGTTAAACTTTCATCTATAAATTCTTGTGCTAATTCAAATCTTTCCTGTTGCTTGGGATTTTGTTCGATTAAAGGTTGCAGTTCATCAAAAGAGTCAGGAATGATAGTTAAAGCAGCTTGATAATAATTCAAATAATCTTCTTTGCCCGTAATTAAATATTGCTGTATTCCTGTTTCAGCATTAACAATTGTGGTAATTAATCTTTGAGTCTCGGAATAAATCTTTTGTGCTTGGTTAACTTGACGCTCTCTTTCAATCAGTTTCAACTGTAATAAACTAAAAACTGTTAATGAAGTTATCAGACAAGTAATCGGAATTGCTATAATAATTAACCCACGGTGACGTACAGGCAATTTTAGCCAAAATTCACGTATTTCCTTGTCAATTGGCTTCATTGATGGTTTCAATAAACTAGGTATGTATAACATTACACCTAAATTCTACCTGGGTTTAGACAAATTTTTATATAAAGATAAGAACAAATAAAAAAAATTCAACTGAAATTTATAAAATATTAACTATTAATTAAAAATTACTTCCTCTTAATTTAGTCAACTTATCTTCAGGATCGCGCAAACGATATCCCGTACCATAAACAGTTTCTAACCAATCTGCTGCACCTATCTGTTGCAAACGTTGACGGAGACGACGTACTAAACTAGCAACCGCATTATTTTCGGGGATAACATCCCATTCCCAAAGGGCTAATTCTATTTGCTCTCGTTTTAATACTTGTTGAGCGTGGCGTAGCATATATTCTAGTAATTGAAATTCCCGCGTCGAAAGTTGAATTGTTTGCTGTTGATACTCCGCACATAAAGTATCCAAATGTAATTTTAGTTCTCCCATCGCCAAATGATTGCCCTGCCAAAGAGGAGAGCGACGACTCAAAGCTCTAACCCTAGCCAGCAATTCCACCAAATCGATCAGTTTAACCAAGTAATCATCTGCACCTGCGTCTAATCCCGTGACCTTATCATTGATGCTATCTTTAGCAGTGAGAATCAGTACGGGGGAAACTTTGCCCAACTTACGATATTGAGAACAAAGACTAATTCCTGAAACCTCTGGTAGCATCCAATCTAAAATTAACAGATCGTAATCGCGATCGCCGATCAGCCATTGAGCCGTTTTTCCGTCCACGATCCCGTCAGTAACATGACCGACTTGAGATAAAACTTCACAGATAGGTTCGAGTTGTTCTACATCATCTTCTACAATTAAAATTTTCATTGGTTTTTACTAGAAATTAAAGATTCAGAATTTTGTCGAAAACATTGAAAAAATTTATAACGTTCGACGTCGAAAAATGGCTCTGCTCCCTGTTCGTGAGCGATCACATTATGAAAAATACCATGATGGTTTAAGGTAATTTCGACAGGAATTTTGTCTTCATGGGAACAGGAAACATCTAATCCTTCTACGGCTTCGTCTAAACAATCTTCAACTTTCTCGTAGTATTCTTTCATTAATGCTCGTTCTCGATCGTTGACTTGAAATGATTGGGAATTGGGACGATAGATAATTCGAGTAAATGCCAAAGCTGCTTCTTGGTAGCGGTCTTGTAAATAAAGAGATAAACCCAAATCTCGCCAACCCACGGCAAAATTTGGCGAGATTTGGGTTGCTCGGTCATAAAGGTCGCTGGCTTTTTCATAATTACCGAGTTTTGCCCATAAAGAACCTAGATTGTATTTGAGTTTATAGGAGTCGGGATTGAGAGCCAAAGCACGATTGAATGATTCTTGAGCGTTAAAATAATCTTTTGCCAAAAATTGCGCGGTTGCTTTTCCCGACCAAGCTTGTGCTAGATTAGGGTCTAATGCGATCGCTGCATCAAAGAGTTTCATTGCTGTTTGGTAATCTTGTTCGCGATTGACTAAAAAATTACCTAATTCTAAAACAAGGGGAATGTCTGCTGTAGTGAGTTTGTCCCAAGGTTGGTAGAGTTGAATTGCTTCTTGATAGCGATCGCTGATTGACAGACATTTAGGTTGCTGATGAATTACCAAGTCTCGAAACTCTTCTAGATAACTAAGATAAAATGCTGCTTGGGGATTATCGGGTTCTAATTCTTTAGCTTGGGTTAAATCAGCGATCGCACTATCGATTCTTTCCTGATTGCGACTAGCATTCCACAACACTAGGGATACTTTACCCCGATCAATTAAAGCTTCGGTGTTATTCGGTTGATTTTTTAAAACGCGATCACAAGCAGCTAATACCTTGGCTGCTAAATCTAAATCTGTAGGGTTAAGACGGCATTGTTTGACAGCAGATAAATTAGCCCAAGCAAAATATAGACTGGTAATTCCGCCTAAACTAACTAAAGCAATTGAAGCAAGAATAACTAAAAGCTTAATGGAAATCGGTTTTTTGTCAGGATCGGTATCTATTGCTACTGGTTCTGAGGCAGAGATAAGCTTGCGATCAATTTGATTGAGTTGTTGTTTAATCCATTCACTATTAAAAATTTCGCCATAAATGGGATTGGCAATTTTTAATTTATCTTCTTGACTAATTACTAACCCCGATTTGAGTAGAACGTTATCTTCTAAACTTTCCGTTGCTTCTACTTCTGTTTGTAATAAAATTTCGTGAAGTCTTAATAAAACAGTGCTTACTTGCTGATTTTGCAGAATACTGTCTTTAATTGTTTTAAAATGCCGATAATAATCCGTATCTTTTTCATTTTCCCAATACTTGACGAGCGATCGCACGATCCGTTTCACATAGCCCGTTTCTTGCCCTTCAACAATTTTATCCTGGCGATCAAGAATTAGCTGACAAATACTGTGGGTTAATATAGAGTTTCCCTCAGTCCATTTTAAGATTTCTTTGGCAATCAGATTTGGTTGCTCAATCTTCCTCGTTTCTTTACTCTTGGCAATAAAGGAATAAATAATCTGATTACTATCAGTATTTGCCTGGGAAAACGAGTCGCTCATTGGTGACGATAGTGAAAAACTCTATATAAAACTGAATTATCTCACCTAAATATGACAAGAATATGTCAAACTTCCTATGATAATTGACAACGAGGATTTAGAGCGTTCATCTAGCAACGAAATAATTACTTAGGCAAAATAAATTACATAAAGTCCGCTGAATTACTTTCTATGAACTGATTTAACGGACTTCATCTTCTGACACCTATGACTCGACGGTCGCTATATTATCAAGTTTAATCCTATGGGTTTAATTCAAAATAGCGATCGTAGACTTTGGCTGTTTAAGAAGATTGACGAGGAAATTTAGGTAATTCTACTGCTGCTAAAGACTTGGGTTTTTTCTCAGTATTAACAGTATTGATAACAGGTGAAGGCCAATTGGTTTCTTTAAATGGTGGTTGATTGCTTTCTGAGGAATTAGGGTGCTTGAAGGGAGTAACGTTGGATGGTTCAGTTGATTTTAAGGAAGTCAATGGATGCTCTTTGGCTTCACGACGAGATCTTTCCGACCAAGCTTGAATTGGTTGATTGTTGGCTTTGATTGAATTAGTTGGGGCTGAGTCGGTCGCACTAGAATTAGCATATTCAATGTATCGGTCTAATGCTGTTTTATACTGCAAAGTATATCTTTGTTGTCGATGGAGTCGAGCGTCTAATTCTTGAGCTAGTTGTTCTTTGGCTAATAGTTCGTGAGTTTTATTATTGTAGTTTTCTTGAATGAGAGCGCATTCTCGTTCTAGTTGGGCTATTTGTTGTTGAGATGCTTGTAGCTGTTTAGAAAGATTTTCGTTGAGTAGGGCTTGGTTTTGTTCTTCTTGCTGAAGAGTTTCAATTTGAGCAATTAGGTTAGCTATTTCTTCTTGATTTTGATTGAGTTCTTTGGCTTGTTGGGCAATGAGAGTATCAGTATTTTGCGATCGCTGGTTTTGTTGTTGAACTATATTCGTGACTTCTGCTAATTCTTGCTCTAACTTAAACACTTTTTTGAGCAGTTTGCGATTGTGTTCTCTTAGTTTATGAGCTAGTTTGTGCCAATCAATTTCGTTTGATTGTGACTGAGTAGAATCGGATTCATTTTTTTCTGATAGATTTTGATTAGCATCCGATTCAGGGTTTGAGACATTAGCAAGTTCGTGAGTAGATCCTTCAGCATTTAAGGAAGCAGGATTGTAGTTTTTAGCTTCAGTCATGGTAACGAATTGAATAGTAAATAAATTTATAACAGCAGATCAGACAAAATTGAAATAACCAAAAAATCAATTTATTTTTATGGTCTAAACAAGCAAAAAATTAAGCTATTTTAAGCAAGGTAAGATAGAACACTAAATTTTTTTTAGCAATACTCAAGTTTAAGTTTGCTTGCGATTAGATATAGCTTATACACTAGTTTGGAAATTGACTAGATTTATTCACAATATTTTTCACCGAAGCATTTGATTTAATAATTCTTGATGCATTAAGGCTCGATCAATCAAAGAACGAATTTGAGTAGAATCAAGGGCATTTCCATTAGCATAATAATTAATCCAAGCTGTGCTAATTTGATTAGCATTATCTGGTAGTTGCGCTAGTTCCCATCCTGGTAAATCTAGTTCTGACATCAATTGACTAACTTTTGGATCGTAACTAAGAGCAAAACAACGACATTCTTCGGCTGCTGCCATAATTAAACTATGAAGACGCATCCCAATTACCATTTCTACGCCTTTGAATAATCCTTTTAATTCTTGAGGATTTTCTAAAGTAATGATGTGATGTTCTCCTGGTAATTGAGAAGCTATTTTAGTTGCGATCGCAGTATCTTGAGAAGGTTGAAAAGGAACTAGTAAAATGCAGGTTTGAGTGCTTTTTTGAAAGTCGATTAAAGCTTTAGTTAGTATTTCTAAACGGGCTGATGTTAGTTGGGGGTGAGGACGTAGGGTGACCGCAACTCTAGGGGCAGGTAAATTCCATAAATCTTTCACAGGGCTGGCTTCTAATGCCCAAACCGGATCGGGGGCAATCAAGGGGGAAAGTTGCCAATCAGCTACCAGTTTGGCGGAGGCATCATCACGAACGCTAATTGCCTGACAACCTAATAAAGTTTGTTTAGTCAACCAACGAGTAAAAGACCGTCGGAGGGGTCCAATTCCCTGCGCCCAAGCGATCGTTTTTAAGCCTTGTTGTTGCGCTAATGCCATTAATCCCGCATAGTAAATCGGGCTACTGATGCTGGTAACATCTTGCATCAAACTTCCCCCTCCCCAAATAAACCAATCAGATTGTTTGAGGGCTTTTAAAATGGCAAAAGCGGAAGTGCGATTACAACTGGTGACTCCGTAACGCTGTTGGGTTTGTTTGGGATTACCAGAAAGAACAATTGGCTTGACTTGTTTGGGCAGCATTTGTAGCAGAGACATTAATAAAGCTTCGTCACCGCCATTATCTTTACCATAGTAGCCACAAATTACTGCCTTAATTTTACTCATTTTGATTTGTTGATGTTACTGATAATTCAGTATAGTCTCAACATCTTTTTAAGTACTCAAGCTTTAAGAGTTACTTTGATTAATTTAGTTAAAATATTCAAAATTCTTTGAGTAAGTTTATCTTAGTTACCTCAAGAATAGTAATAGGTTAAGCAGAAATTTGAGTGGATTGAGAAGTATTAGGAAGATAATAAAGATAAGCACCTGGTAGCCAGCCATAAGTCTCGGCAATCTTATCCATGACTTCAGACCCTGGAATATAATTAGGGTCGTTGTAAAGTCGATAAGCTGTATCTCTGTTTACCCCAGTATCTTTCCAAAAACGATATCTAGTAATATTTTGAGCATCCATCAAGGCTTTTAAGTTATTTCTGATCATTGATTGCCTTAATTTTAAAGATGATTTTAAATTTTATATTGCTAGTTTGATCCTAATCTAAAAAGGTAAAAATAATAGCTAGATTGGAATGATCAAACTAGCCTGATTATCAATTAACCTGGGCTGTTGATCGCAAGTAATTGCACTATATTGCTGAAAATAATTTCTAACCAAGGGTGGAAAATCTGGAAAATTAAAACAAGTATCTCCTTGAGCAATATCTGCCCAAAAATAACGTAACTGTTCTACATATTTTTTGGCTTCTAGAAGAGATAAATTTAAGGGTGGTGAGGTTAATAATTTGATCATAAAAGGATAAGAGCGATCGCCAAGCCACTCCCTAGAAATCTGAGGTAAATTTTCCCAACCAGTAACAGATTCAATTCGATGAGATTCAATTTGTAAATGTAAGCAGTCACCGTGGAATTCGGTCATCCGCAAGCCCTGGCGTTCAACGCCAGGGAACGGATGACGCTTCTGAAGCTGAACCACCCGATAGGGATGGGGATAACTTACTAACGAACCAGTACAAATTTCGTAAATATCTTCAAATTGAGCTACATCTTGAACGTGTAAATGACCAGTAAATATTAGCTTTACGCCATATTTGCTTAATATTTTCAACAATACTGGTGCATTAGCTAACATATACCGTTTTCCTAGAAAATGCTGAGATTGTCCTGGTAAATGTTCGATAACGTTGTGATGAATCATTACCAGTACTAATCTATCGGAAACTTGTTGTAGAGTATCTTCAAGCCAGATTAATTGTTTTTGATCTAAATAGCCGATTTGTTGACCTTCAGCATCAAAATGATTGGAATTTAGCGCAATTAACTGAACTCCTGGCCAAATTTGCTTGGTGTAATAAAGTTCTGAGCGATTTTGATAACCGCAAGCTTGATAATAACTAGGAAAATCGTTTAATCCAATCGAATTGTCTGTTGCCAATAAAGTAGGGACATCGTGGTTACCTGGAATTACATAGACAGGAAAAGGTAACTGTTTCAATTTGGTCGATAACCATTGATGATTTTCTGGTTCACCATCTTGGGTCAAATCTCCTGGTAATAGAAGAAAATCAAGTTCCAGAGTTGCTAAATGTTCTAATGCTTGTTCTAGGGCAGGAATACTAACTTCTACTAAATGAAATCTATGGGGATGATTATTGATTGTTTGTGGAACGGCGATATGTAAGTCACTGATAATACCAAAGCGAAAATCGAGATTCATTGGTTCAAACTAAGGTAGATAATTGAGCAGTTTGATCAGACTTTAACCAATTTGACTCAATTTTTGAAATCTCAATTGTAATAAATTTCTGGTTTTAGCCCAAGTGCTTACGTGCCTTTTTTCAATTGGGTATCAGTTTAGTTATTAAATATTTATATCTTGTTCATTTTTTTTCATAGAGATTAAATTTTTTTCAAAATAACATCTTGGCAATTTAAGATTTTTTTTGTTAATTTATTGTCTGAATTAAATGTCTGGCAAAGTATAGAAAATATCAGAAATCTAAGCAATTTCAACTAGATTGTCATGTCAATATTTTTCATTTTGGGACAAACAAAAAAACAAAAAATTCCCAATTAAAAATTAGAATCTAATTGCTGGTAGACGATTTTTACCTGAAGAGATAACCAAGCCAGGTAAAAATAACTTGAATTGATTTTACAACTAACAAAAGAGTAAGCAATATGACTTTAACCATTGATTTGTATGGCGATACTTTTGGCTATAGTTCTCAACAACTCGATCTAAAAAGTGTTAATGGAGCAGTCGACAAAAGCAATTTAACTTTAACTTTTAATTTTTTTAATTCCATATCTCCAGCTTCTTATTATCAAGATAATTCTGTCACCGGCACAATTTATTTAGACTTAGACCAAGATGCTAGTACAGGTACGCCATTATATTCAAGAGAATTTCTTCCTAAGCAAGAAGCAGAAATTAGTTTAGGTTATGAAGTTTCTCTTGATCTATACAGTGAATCCTATCAACCTGGTCTAGTTAGTTTATTTGATGAAAATTATTTAACTATTGGACAAGTTCCGATTTCTTATGAAGAAAATTCGTTTCAAATTGAAATACCTTTAGCACTTTTAGAAGATGATGGTGCAGTTGATTATAGCGCAACAGTAGGCGGTAATTATGATTTGAGTGATTCAATACCCAATCAAGGCGCAGGAGAAGTTTTACTAACAGATACTGAAGAAAACGAACCTAATGACACAATTACAGATGCTATCGATACTGGATTAAACTCAGACCAGGTTGGTCATTTCTTTATTGTTGGAGAAATTGGTGATAATCCTAATGTTGAACCTTCTGAAGATGTAGATTTTTATCAAGTTAAGTTAGAAAAAGGTGATTATCTAACTGTTGATATTGATGCTGGAGTTTTTGGTTCAAACTTAAATTCAAAACTAGAGTTATTTAACTCTCAAGGTGATTCAATAGCTGTCAACTATGGTTATTATGGCTCGGATTCTTTCCTCAATTTTACAGCCGATAGTACTGATACCTATTATGTCAGTGTCAGTGGAGTTGAATACGACTATCCGATGCCCTTAAACGATAGCAAGGATAAAGATATTATTTTGCCTCCCAATAGTAGTACGAATAGTTATAACCTTGATATTACTTTATTTTCTCCTTCTATTATTACTGGTACGGCAGCAGATAATCTTTTGAATGGAACTGATTATTATGACGTTATTTCTGGTTTAGAAGGGAATGACGACATTTTTGGGTTTGATGGTGAAGACCTCATTTATGGAGGCGAAGGTAATGATTTTATTAAAGGAGGAAATGGCAAAGATCAAATTGAAGGTGATAGTGATGATGATGTGATTTTTGGTGATGCTCACGAAGACAAAATTAATGGCGGTGATGGTTATGATGTCATCTTCGGTGGCGAAGGTAATGACAAAATTCAAGGTGGCAACGACAAAGACCGTCTTTTTGGTGGCAAAGGAGACGATTCGATTTGGGGACAAGATGGTAACGATTTCCTGAACGGAGGAGATGGTTTTGATCGAATCATTAGCGGTTTGGGTAACGATGTGATTTATGGCAAAAGTGGTGAAGATACACTTTATGGACAAGAAGGTAACGATCTAATCAAAGGCGGTTCAGGTTCTGATTATATTTACGCTGGTTCTGGTAATGATACCTTAAGCGGTGTTGATTTATTAGGATTAGGCAGTTATGAAGTTGATTATTTAGAAGGCGGTTCAGGAAAAGATATCTTTATTCTGGGAACTATTAATTACTTCTTCTATGATGATGGTAATTCATCTTCTACTGGAGAATCTGACTATGCTACTATTACTGACTTCAATTCTAGTGAAGATAAAATTCAACTCCACGGTTCTGCGGATTTATACTATTTAGATTTCTTTTCCTATGATTATTATGGTGGTGCCAATACGAATGTTGCCATTATGCGTGATGGCGGAGTTAGCCAAAGAGATGAACAAATCGCTATTTTAGAGAATATTTCAGCGGATTTGACTCTAAACGATCCTGCTTTCGTTTTTGTTTAAAACAATTAGTGAGATGAAATCCGCTTTTACTAGTTACACTTTGGTGATGATCAGGCAGAAGGCAGGAGGCAGAAGTAATAGAATTGATTTGAGTTATAAATTTTTGTCTAATGGGTTAACAGACTTGATCTGACTTGCGAGTCTTGAAATAATTTTAAAAGGTTGAGGTTTGGGAATCCCAAACCTTATTTTTTGAGCGAATAAATATAGGAAAACAATTCTGGCTTTTGATATCAGCAATTTTAATCATCTGATCTGTTTGTGCAATTTGGGCAGTAGCAATAACATAAAACATTTTGCGATCGCAATTGCTGTTATTACTTAAGATTCCACATCTGTCTCTTGATTAACCATTCCCCTGATGACTCTCTATGAAGAAGCCAGGTTTTAGTCAATTTGAATGAATTCGTTGTTCTATCAGTATATTTAACAGCAGTGCCATTAACCTCAGCGATTCCATAGATCCATTGCTCGTCGATCTGCAAAGCATCAATCGGTCTGGATTGAATACTCCATTTTGCAACATCATAGTCCTTTTGTTCGCTCTTTGAAATCTCGTCTGAACCGTATTCAGGCTCCGATCCTGGTGGAATCCGTATTGCGTCTGTGGCAAATAGCTTCCGATAAGCTACCGAATCATTGGAACTAACGGCTGCTTGATATTTCTCACACATTACCTTGAGAACTTCGTTGGCATCGATCATAGTTTGTGCCTCCTTGGTTAGTTTGCTTGTTTCTGTCGTATAGCAGACAAGCAAAATTGATATAACCGAAGCTGACTTTTTACACTAGTTTTTCTGGAAAAATTTGCACTTTGCCTAACTATTTTATTAAAAGAAAACTGTTTGAATATTAGTTAATCTAGCTATCTTCAATCATAATTTGCATTAAGTCTTCCGAAATTAATTTAATTATATTTCTTAAAAATTTGTGCTAACGCTAGTGTGTTTACTTACTAACATCGTGCGTTAGCTCTTTTTTTACAGATTTATTTGTCTCTAAACAACTAAAACATTGCCTTAAAATATTCTCTTCGCATCATAGCGATCGCGTCAAGGGAAATTCCTTTAGGGCAAACAGCTTCACATTCACCGTGGTTGGAACAGTCGCCAAATCCTTCTTTTGCCATCTGTTCGCTCATTTTTTTGACTCTTAACTTACGTTCGGGTTCTCCTTGCGGTAATAAAGCTAGGTGAGAGATTTTAGCTGCGGTAAATAGAGAAGCGGAGGCGTTGGGACAAGCAGCGATACAAGCACCACAACTAATACAGCTAGCATAATCAAAAGCGCGATCGCTTTTTTCTTTGGCAACGGGAATGGTATTAGCGTCAGGTGCTGCACCTGTATTAACGGAAATATAACCACCAGCACCAATAATACGGTCTAAGGCAGAACGATCTACCACTAAATCTTTAATAAGAGGAAAGGCTTTAGCACGCCAAGGTTCGATGACAATGGTATCTCCATCCTGAAAGCTTCGCATATATAACTGGCAAACCGCAGTTTGTTTTTCAGCACCATGAGCAATGCCATTAATCATTAAACCGCAAGAACCACAAATTCCTTCTCTACAGTCGTTATCAAATTCGATTGGTTCTTGATTGGTTTTAATAAGTTGCTCGTTGAGTACATCAAGCATTTCGAGAAAAGACATCTCAGGATTGACTTCAACTGTATAGTAAACAAATTGACCTGATTGAGATGGGTTTGTTTGCCGCCAAATTCTAAGATTAATTTTCATAATTGTTTAGTCTTGAAACATCACTCCCTTTACAGTTAGGATATCTAAGCCCATTGATATTTGGCATCCACAAACAGATTATGACTAATCATAATTTTACCGTTGGTGATCGCGTTAAGTTAGTCGCTTTACCTCCCTATTTAAAAACAGCAGAACCAATGCCGATGTTACGTTCTGCTAATTTGTTAGCTCTAGGTGATGAAGG
>CAZLUP010000054.1:16285-27175 GCA_964562685.1 uncultured bacterium | reverse complement strand
GTTGAAATGATGTGTCAAGAATCCCCGTGCGTTCACGCCGGGGAGTATGTCAAAAAAGAAGTCTGAGCATTAAAGAACCAAGTCCACCAATAAATTTACCAAAATTAGAGGTTTCTTGATTTTTTTGGGCATTTTCTGCTTCTAATGTCTGAATTAACTCCATTTTGTGCAGAAAATCTTGACTTGTTTCATAGCCAAGCTTATTATCTTGTTTTTTAAATAAATTAGCAGCTATTTCGGCTTTTTCTTGTGCTTTAACCCGATTATCAAAACCATACTCTATCAATCCTATCCCCAAATAAGCAGGCGCAAATTCTGGATCAATATTGATTGCCCGATTATAATGTTCAACCGCAGCACGATAGTTTCCTCTTTCCGTCTCTCTCACCGCCCAACGATAAAATTGTTCTGGTGTTCCTGCTGTTTCTGAAATTCCTTTTGCCCCTTCAATGTGGGCAGTACTCAAATCGACATCAGTAAGATTAGTATTAATTAGATAAGCATTCCTCAGATCCGTTCCTGTTAAATTAGCCCCTGTTAAATTAGCCCCTGTTAAATTAGCCCCAAATAAAGAAGCACCTGTTAAATTAGCACCGCTTAAATCAATCCCAGAAAGATTAGCTTGACTGAGATTAGCATTAACTAAATTAGCACCACTTAAATTTCCTCCTGATAAATCAGCCATTACTAAACCAGAATTGGCTAAATCACATCGGGAACAATTTTTAGTAGCTAATAATTGATTGAGATGAGTTAGATTTTCTGCTTGAGTAGAAACACTGAAAGAAATAATGCTTAAAGTAGTCGCAGCAAATAGAATATTTTTCATAATCTTTACTATACCTTTGGCAAAGATTCCGCTATTTTAGCCTCTTGTTTTAAAATCGCCAGATAAACTTTGATTTAACAATCTCATTTGATTGGTAAAAATAATATTTTTATTTTGTAGTAGAGATAATTCATAAATTATATCTACAGGATATTGATAAATTCAGTTTTGAATTCTCTAAATATAGAAGTTTCCGAAAATCAACAAAATAATTTGTAAATTTTTTAATAGATTTAAAAATACCTGAGTAATTTCTTTTTATGCCCAATTTTTATGGTAAAAACAACAACACAAGTTGTTTAATTAATAAAATTTAAATCTCCTTGACATCAATCAAATTCAGAACATACTGGTAATAAAAATAAGTAAAAAAAACCGTGCAGTGCGATATTAAATATAAACCAGCTTTTGCTGCTATTTTCCTTACCCTTGAACCAGGAGAAAGCATTACTGCCGAAGCAGGGGCAATGGTAAGCATGGACAGCAGGATCACCTTAAAAACAGAATTTTCGGGTGGTTTTATTCCTGCTTTAATGCGAAAGTTTTTTGGTAGAGAATCCTTATTTGTTAATGTTTTTAGTAACCAAACTAGACAACCTTTAAACTTAGTTTTAACTCAATCTGCGATTGGAGATATTGAGATAATAGAACTAAAAGGTAAAGAAATTTGTTTTCAACCAGGAGCGTATATCGCCCATACTCCAGGGGTAAAAATGGGAGTTCATTGGGCAGGTTTTGCTAGTTGGTTTGCAGGAGAAGGATTATTTAAATTGAAATTAGCAGGAAAAGGGCGTGTATTTTTTGGTGCGTATGGTGGAATTACCAAAAAAACTATTTCTGGAGATTTTATCGTTGATAACAATCATTTAGTTGCCTACGAACCAGGAATTAAGATGAATATTCGGCTTTATGGTGGTTTGATTGGTTCGATAACTTCTGGAGAGGGTTTAGTTAACCGTTTATCGGGTTGTGGAGATATTTATTTGCAATCTCGCAGTATTAATCGATTGGCTAGCTTTTTAACTCCCAAAATACTGAAGTTTAAGTCTAATTAGTTGAGGGATTTTTAAACCATGGAAGTTGAACTTTTACATCAACCTGATAGTGCCGTAGCACGTGTCATTCTTAATCATGGAGAAGAATTAATTGCCCAAGCAGGGGCAATGATTGCTATGAGTGATTCCATTCAAACTAGTACTACTCTCAGACAAGGAAAAGGTGGTGGTATTTTAGGTGGCTTGAAACGAATGGTTGCAGGTGAATCCTTATTTTTAAGCTTGTTTCGTTCTTTTCAAGATAGAAATGAAGTTTGGTTAGCCCCAAAATTGATTGGGGATTTATTAGTCTACGAAATGACGGGACAAGATTTAGTTGTGCAAGCAACTTCTTATCTAGCTTGTAGTTCCCAAGTAAATATTGATGTCGGTTTTCAGGGATTAAAATCAGTTTTTTCTGGCGAATCAATCTTTTGGCTGACTATTTCTGGTTACGGGATGGCGTTGCTTACTTCTTTTGGCGGTATTTATGAAATAGAAGTTGATGGCGATTATATCGTCGATACGGGACACATTGTCGCTTTTGAAAGAAGTCTCGATTTTAATATTACTAAAGCAGGTTCCAGTTGGGTAGGTGCTTTCTTGGGGGGAGAAGGATTAGTTTGCTGGTTTCATGGCAAAGGTAAAGTCTACTGTCAAACCCATAACCCAGGTGCTTTTGGCTCTTTAGTTGGTGCATTACTTCCACCACGTTAATCAGTTATCAGTTTTTTACTTTTTACTTCTGCCTTTCCCTCCTAATAACTACCTAATTAAATATTTATTAGTATTTGGTTATGAATAATGAAATTGCGTACCGAATTGAACATTCTCCTGCTTATGCTTCGCTGATTGTAGACTTGCAACCGAATCAAACTATCTTAGTAGAAGCTTCAGCAATGGCTGCAATGGATTCCTCTCTCAAAATGAAGTCAAAAATTAAGGGAGGATTGATGAAAGGTATTGGCAGAATGTTGGGAGGAGAATCTCTATTTATTAATGAATTTACTGCCCAAGGAAGGAAAGGCGAATTATATATTTCTCCTGGTGTTCCTGGTGATATTCAACATTACTATATTAATAATCAATGTAATTTGATGGTTCAATCTGCTGGCTTTGTTGCTTGTAGTAATACTATAGAAATAGATAGTAAGTTTCAGGGATTTAAAGGTTTTTTTAGTGGAGAATCTTTATTTTTATTAAAGGCAACAGGACAAGGAGATTTTTGGTTTAGTTCTTATGGTGGAATTATTGAGATTCCTATAGCGGGTAATTATATAGTAGATACCAGTTATATTGTTGCTTTTGAAGATACTTTAAATTATAACGTTGAATTAATTGGTGGTCTTTCTTTTAATAATTTAAAAACAGGAATTTTAGGGGGAGAAGGTTTAGTTTGTCGATTTAGCGGACAAGGACGTTTATGGATTCAATCTCGCAATCTTTATCCTTTCTTAAACTTTTTAAATACTTTTCGCCCAACTAAAAGTAGTGATTAAAATTTACTTAAAACGCTTTTTTTATGTTTGTAAATTCTGGTTTTGTGCGATCGCTTTAACCATTTAAATTTAACCATTGTCTAATTTCTCCTGCTAGCCAAACGGCTTCATCTTGACTCAAAGCACCACCAAGATTATAAGTATGATTGATTGTCCGAATCCCCACCTGAAAAATTGAACCTGTACGCTGAATAAAAATATCGATAATTTCCGAATTTAAATAAGTTTGCCTACCGTATTTTTTGTTTAAAAAAGTTCTAGTTAGTTTTAAAGTATTTTCTTCAAAAAAAATATCGGTCTTAGTACCACATAAAAGAGCAGTATAAACGCCTATAAAACTCCAAATAAATAATCCTATTGTTGGAGTAAAAGCACTCAAAATAAAACTAAAAGAAAATAATAAATAATAAACAAATAACCCTCCACAACCAGCATTAAAAACTTCATTAAATCTGGCTAATCCTCCTGCGGGAATTTGGATTTTTAATTGACGTTCATTTTTTTCCAGTTGAATCCGACTCGTATATGGTTGAAATAACTTACTCGTGAAAGATTTTGGCTTTTTAATAGTAGAAACAAATCTACCAGACAGCAAAGCTTCTAAAGCAACTTCCGCGTTAGTAAAACGTTTTTCTACAGCTAATTCGGTAATCTTTTCTAGCCAATCAATTAAATAAATATGTTCATCTTCTCCCAAGATTAAATTACTGGGTTTAAGATCGCGATGAAGTACAGGAGGACACAATTGATGTAGATAAATCAGTATTTCTAGAGTTTCTTGGGCAATTTTACGAATTTTTGCTTCACTAAAACGCTGACCTTGTTCTAATAATTCTTGCAAAGAACAACCTGAGATATAATCCTGTACCAGTCCAAACCAAGGCACTCCTTCACCAATTTGTTTATCTAAATCGAAATAATCTCGATATTTGGGAATACGAGGATGATCTAATGTTTGTAATACTTGTGCTTCTCGCTCAAATAATTTTAGTTCTTCCCAGTGCATTTGGGGGCTGAAAGCTAATAATTTAATCGTTACCTTCTCCCTAGTTGTTAAATCTGTTGCCAACCAAGTTTGATGTCCTGCTGCGGTACGTCCTAACTGTTTTTGGAGTTGATATTTTTCTTGTAATATTTGTAGGTTAGTAAACACGGTTTTAAAAATGTGAAAGGAGAAACAAAAGTTTTATTGATATTTTCTGTCTTAACATTTATTTAGTGTCCTCAAAAAAAATAGAGTGAGCAATACTCACCCTAAAACTCTTGGTATTTAATTAGCTAATTTAATCAGTATGACCAGTCTGTAAAGACATTTCACTGGCTTTAGTCCATTCAGTATGGAAAAATTCTCCTCTAGGTTTATCTGTGCGTTCGTAGGTATGCGCGCCAAAATAATCTCTTTGGGCTTGAGTTAAATTTTGTGGTAGATTCGCACGTCGATAGCTATCAAAATAGTCTAAGGAAGAACTAAAAGCTGGCACAGGAATACCAAGACGGTTTGCTACTATTAACACTTCTCGCCAAGCTTCTTGGCGGTCTAGAATAGTTTGTTTAAATTCGGGTGCTAGTAGCAAATTAGGTAAAGAGGGATTTTCATTAAAGGCTGTTTTAATTTTGTCAAGGAAACCAGCCCGAATAATACAACCACCTTTCCAAATTCGAGCAATTTCTGCCAAATCAAGATTGTAATTATATTCTGCTGATGCTTTGGCTAGTAGTGCCATCCCTTGAGCATAAGAACACATTTTCGAGCAGTAGAGAGCATCCCGAACTTTATTAATAAAAGCTGGTATGTCACCTTCATATTTACCAGTTGGCCCAGTTAAAAGTTTAGCAGCAGCTACTCTTTCTGTTTTATAGGAAGACATGACTCTAGCATTAACCGCAGCATACATAGTTGGGATTGGTACACCTAGTTCTAAAGAACTAACAATTGTCCATCTTCCCGTACCTTTTTGACCTGCTGAGTCAAAAATTAAATCTACTAAAGGCAAATCAGTTTCAGAATCGATATAAGTAAAAATATCGGCGGTAATTTCAATTAAGAAGGAATTTAACTCATCAGTAGTGTTCCATTCTGCAAATACTTTGTGTAGCTGCAAATGATCTAATCCCAAAGCATTTTTGAGAATGTCATAGGCTTCAGCAATTAATTGCATATCACCGTATTCAATGCCGTTGTGAACCATTTTTACATAGTGACCTGCACCACGAGGGCCAATGTAGGTGACGCAAGGACCATCATCGACTTGAGCAGCAATTTTTGTCAGGATTGGTTCTAGTTCTTTATAAGCTGCTTCTGTACCACCAGGCATTAAACTAGGACCATTAAGTGCGCCTTCTTCACCGCCACTGACTCCCATGCCAACAAAACCGAGTCCAGTAGCTTCTAGTTCATTGGTGCGTCTTTCTGTATCTTCATAGAGGGAGTTACCGCCATCAATAATCATATCTCCTTCATCAAGGAGAGGTTTAAGTTGTTCGATAACTGCATCGACAGGTTTCCCTGCCTTAACCATCACTAAAATTTTGCGAGGGCGTTCTAAGGATTGGACAAATTCTTCAAGGGAATAGGCAGCTTTCACATCTTTGTCTTTGGCTCTTACTGCCATAAATTCTTCAGTTTTAGCTGCTGTGCGGTTGTATACAGCAATGGGAAAGCCTCTACTTTCCACATTAAGAGCGAGGTTTTCTCCCATTACGGCTAAACCGATTACGCCGAAAGTTCTTGGTGTCATAGGTAACGAGCTTGTTTGGAGGGTCTTATTATTTTCAGGCTAGCTCGTCTTTCTAAATATTTGCCGTAAAAAAGGTATTAAATTTCTGAAAATTGTCTGGGAAAGGTATGATTGATTACGGTTTTTTATTCTTCTTGGATTTTCAATTGCATACTGAAAGCGATCGCTAGTAAGGCTAGTAAAAGAGATACAGTAGTACCGATCGCGCCTATATTAACAGTTATTTGTTCTGGTTGGGGAAAGACAAAGTTGAAACAACTAATTCCTCCTGCAAAACCACCAAAGTATAAGCCCGTTGCTAATCCAGAGCGGTTGGGAGGTACTAAACTCAACGCAAAAGGGACAGGACTATTTAAAACTAAGCTAAAAGCCAAGATGAGCATCATTAAAATTAAACCAAAAATTATTTGATTGGAAATTAAAATTAATAGTTGTAAACAAAAGATGGTAGTGGCTAAACCAATCAACATTCCTAAAGTATTACCCAGTTTTGTGCCTAATTTTTCCATCGGAATAGCACTTAAACCTAAACTAACAAAAAAGATGGTCATGGCAATTTTGCGATAATTTTCTCCGATGATTAACCCAAAAATATGATTGAGAGTCGGAGTTAAAAATCTTAGTCCCCAAGCAATACCAAGTCCAGTCATAAAGATTAAAGCCAAAATAGGTAAAGAAGCAGATTCAGTTTGATTATTACTAGTCGCAGGTGGATGAGGAGGATGAAACCAGCGAATGAATGCTACAGCAGCGAGTAAACTAATCGAACCAATTGCAAAAGCAAAACCTGCTCCCAATTTTAGAATTAATCCGTAAACGTCAAATTTAAATGCACCAATTATTCCTGCCACTAAGGTTAAAATACTAGCAGCTTGGGGAAGTTGCTCAGTGGGAGCGCAATTGCGGAGTAAAGCCATTGCTGGAGAACGAAACATTGCCATTGTGGTTGCCCAAGCGATCGCCATAAAAGGTAACAGCCAACGCCAGATTTGACTTGGTTCTCCTAAAATTACTAAGGCTGGCATTGCTATAAAAAAAGCCGAAGCAAGAATCGCTCCTAGAGAAATAATTGGTACTCTAGTGCCGAAACGTTGTTTTTGTCGATCGGACAAAGCTCCAAAAACAGGTTCTACTAACGCTTCTATGGCGTGTTCGATAATTAAAATAGTAAGACTTAAGACTTGAGGGAAACCAAACTTGACTAATAAAGCAGGAAAATAAAGATCGTAAATCACCCAAGTTAAAGTAACTGCTGCTTGGATTGAAGCGATCGCCCAAACTTTTGACCAAAGAATATTATTTTTAGTCATTTTATAAATCGTATCTAGATGAAAATACTATTTATCAGAAATTTCCTGGCAAAATTGATAATTTAAGTATTAAATCTGTTTGTTATGACAATCAATTTTTATGTTTGGAATTTTAATTTTTGATATTTGATTTGACCCAACCAGGGTTTGGGAAACTTAGAGAAGAAGTCTAATGTATTGGTACGATGGCAAACTAATTGAGCAAGATACCCTAAAAATCGGTATTAATGATCCTGGATTATTGTATGGAGCGACAGTTTTTAGTACCATGCGAGTATACGAGCAGTCTTTAGCTCATCCTTTAACTCATTGGCAAGCTCATTGCGATCGCATTAACCAAAGTATTCAAGCTTTTAACTGGCAACAACCTGATTGGCAAAGATTAAAACAGGGTGCAGAATTATTATTAACCCATTATCCCATTCTGAGGATAGCTGTATTACCCGATGGTAGAGAATTAATTACAGGGCGTAATTTACCTGCTGATTTACCAGCAAGACAACAGCAAGGAATTACTGCTTGGGTAGCTGAAGATAATTTATTTCGTCGTGATTTAGCTGCACACAAAACGGGAAATTACTTAGGTTCGTATCTCGCTTTACAACAAGCTCATCAATTAGGTGCTAAGGAAGCCATTTTAGTAGATAGTAATGGTAATTGGCTAGAAACCAGTACTGGTAACTTATGGGGCTGGCGCGATCGCTGTTGGTACACTCCTGCTTTATCAGTAGGTATTTTACCAGGAATTATTAGAGGACAACTTTTAACTTGGTTGCGTAGTCAAAATATACCCGTCAAAGAAAATATTTGGAATCCTGATTTTGTTAGTAGTTTAGAGTTTATTGCCTATACTAATTGTGTAGTTGAAATAGTAGCGATTACCAAAGTTATTAATTTTCAGTGTAATTTAAATAAGTCTGTTTCTGTAACTCAAATCAAAAATTTAAAGAGCTATTTTCTGAGAAGAAACTAAGAAGATGGACATTGTTTACCCTATTGTAATAGATATAAATTTTTGGAAATGTCTATTCAATCAAAATCCTTACGAACCCGAAATTTGTTTCTTAGAGCAATAACAATTTTGCCTTCTAGTAAATCTTGAGTATGATACTGTAAAACATCCTCAAGTAAAAGTTCTCGTTCTCTTCGGGGTAAATTTTCTAATCTTAGAATTCCACAATGAGACTTTTGCTGTTGCCAAATCATTTGTTCAAAATCATTATCAGTAGTTATGATTACTCTTTGTTCTCGAATTGCCAATTCCAGAATTGTCTCATCTTTCATCTGTGGGTTAACATCGCTAACATAAGCGATATCATAACCCTTGGTTACTAACCAATTTCCCAGAGAGCGACTAGCATTAACATCAATTAAAAATTTCACAATTTATTTTCTATGCGGAAACTCTTTCGGTAATTTCTTCCTTATTCACCAATTGATAAGCATAAAATAACGCAGCTTGTATATCTGCTAGTTCTAATTCGGGGTAATCTTCTAAAATTTCTTCAGTTGTTGCCCCTTTAGCTAATAGTTCCAAGATCATAGCGACAGAGATTCTTAAACCACGAATGATAGGTTTACCCGCAAGCACTTTAGAATTAAAGGTAATACGACTTAATAGATTTTGATTGTTCATAATTTCGATAGCTAATAATTCTTTATTTTAGTAAGTTTTTAATAGCTTTAAAATATGTTGCTTATACTAATTTTGTAGTTGAAGTAGTAGCAATTTCCAAATTACTTAACTTTAAAACTAATTTTAATCAGAGTATTGGGATTACTAAAATCTATAGATTCAAAGACAAAGCAAAGACTATCTATAAGCTCTTTGACTCACAAATCTTTATTTGTAGGTTGGTTTGAACAAGGTGAAACCCAACACAGGTAACAGTTTAGTTGGGTTACGCTACCGCTAACCCAACCATTACCCCTACATTATAGATAAATTCAACAAACAATACATAATTTATTAATCGACATAACAGATTGATCCATATCACAACAACATATCGATTTTGATCAATTGTTTTTTTTTGTTGAAAACTCAACCTATATTGTAAAGCTTAACCAGATTTTAAATTTAATAATCAGTATTTACACTAATTACACAAAAAAAAGTATTTGTTGGATTAAAAGTTTATTTAATTTGTCTCAATCAGGATTTTCTTTATCGTATCTTAATCAAAAAAAATCAGTATTTTCATTAGTTTACTTTGACAAAGACTAATTGTTACTTTTGGAATACTAAAGCAATTAAACAAGCATTTAGATTTAATTTCCATAAACACACAATACAAAAAATATTAAAAATTAACAGGGATTCAGCAGGAAGAATGTTCAATCTTATTAAATTAAAAAAATTAACGGCGACAGCCTGTTTAGCAATTCTAATGACAGGCACATTAGGAATAGAATCAGGATTTTCTAATAACGGTAACGGTAACGGTAATAGCTCTTGTAATAGCAACAACGGTCATGGCAACAACGCACCAGTTGATATTACATTAAGTGATGGAACTCGGATTACTGGAACTTACGATCCCAGTAATCCGTCAGAAGCTTCAGCTAATCAAAGACTAACGGTGACAAAAACCAATGGTCAAAAAAGCAGTTATAGTAATTTAACTCTAGCTCAGAAAACAGAATTTCAGAATAAAGTATTAGATATTGAGCTACACGGTGGAGGCTCAGGGACAAATTGTCAAATACCACAAAAACTAGAACTAACAGGTACAATTAGAGACTTTAAAGGTTATCGAGCAGGTAATGCTGGTAACTTAGTCAGTGGTGGTCATCCTGATTTTGAACGTAAAGCTGGAACAGACAAAAACCCTAAAAATCAAACATTTAATTATGGCTTAGACACAGGTATTACAACCAACACTCTCGGTTCAGACAAAAAACCTGTATACGCAGGTGGCAGTTATTCAACCACAACTAAAGAAAATTTTGATCAATGGTATCGAGATGTACCTGGTGTAAATAAAAGTGTACCATTGACAATTGAGCTAACTCGTAATAATGGTAACGGACTCTATACCTATTCTAATAGCTCCTTTTTCCCTGTTGATAATCAACTTTGGGGTAATGAAGGACGTAGTAAAAATTATCACTTTACTTACGAACTTAACACTCAATTTACCTATCAAGGTGGTGAGACTTTTAAATTTAGTGGTGATGACGATGTTTGGGTCTACATTAATGGTAAGAAGGTTATTGATCTAGGTGGAGTTCACTCTAAACTAGATGCCGAAGTCACACTCGATCAAGTTGCTAGTCAAATCGGACTTGAAAAGGGCAAAACTTACAACCTAGATTTCTTCTTTGCGGAAAGACATACCACCCAATCTAATTTCACCATTACCACTGGTCTGGTATTACAAAATGCTCCTGATTTATCTCAACAAGATAGTGACGGTGACGGTATCCCTGATTCTGTAGAAATAGGCTCAGACCCCAATAATCCCAGAGATACTGATG
>CAZLUP010000054.1:0-16185 GCA_964562685.1 uncultured bacterium | reverse complement strand
CCCAATAATCCCAGAGATACTGATGATGATACTATTCCTAATTATTTAGATACAGATAGTGACGGCGATGGTATCCTTGATGCTAATGAAGTCGGTCCAAACTCTGATAATCCCAGAGATAGTGATGGTGACGGTATTCTAGATTATCTAGATACAGATAGTGACGGTGATGATATTCCTGATGCTAATGAAAATAATGCCGATTCTAATGATTTAGGCAGCGAACCTGATATTGATGAAAACAGTTTACCAGAAGGTGCAACTCTTCAAGATGTTGATGGTGATGAAATACCTAACCACTTAGATAATGATAGTGATAACGATGGTATTTCTGATAACCAAGACTCTGCTCCCTATGTAGCAAACTTTGCTGACTAAGTTAGCTTTTAACTAAATCTAGACTAAACCTTCTAATAACAAAAGCGATTCCAGTAACATGGGTCGCTTTTTTCTTATTTTATTTAGCTATTAAGGTAGACAAAGAGCGAGGGGTTCACTCTCTGCGATCGCGCTTATTAATAGTTTAGTTTCACGCGCGATCGCTTTTTGATTCTTCTAAGTAGCTCGTATAAAGTAAATATCCAAATCAGCGTTTGCTTGTAGTGGAGATTAAAGGTTACGTCTATTTGGTTCTCTATATTGAAACGAAATCAGAACTTTTCTTGAAAACAATTATTCCATCTCGAAAGGCAACTAAGCAGTATCTCAGAGGAGGTAATGACTATGAATAAACTCGACCGCGAAGAACAAGAAATACTTGAGTCTTTTGAACAAGGCGAATGGCAATCGGTTGGCGAGCAAAATCGTCTAGCTCAACTTCGTAGCTATGCTAAAGCTACCCTTGCCAAAGATAGACGAATTACTTTGAGGATTTCATCGTTCGATCTCGATGCTATTCAAACGAAAGCCATTGAAGAGGGCATCCCATATCAAACCTTGATCTCAAGCATTTTGCATAAATACATCACTGGAAGATTAGTCGAACGGCAGTAAAATTAAATTCACTTTACATGAAATCATAATAGCTATTGTTAATTTAGTTTTAAAGCGATCGCCTTAAAATTTTTCTAGATCGCTGCTAAGTTAGCTATCCTTGGCAGATTGTGTTGTCATTGTCTATATCTAAGAGAATTTGTTCAATCTGGTTTTTCAAATTGGGTAATTTAGTGTCAACAATATCCCAAATGATCAGTTCATCAATAGTAAAATAAGCATGAGCAATAATATCTCTTAGCCCTGCAATTTTACGCCATTCTACTTGAGGATAATTTTGACGAATTTCAGGAGGAACATTTTTAACAGCTTCACCAATAATTTGGAGGTTGTAGGCTACTGCATCAAAAGTTTTTTCATCAGCAATAAATTGTTGATAGTTTAAATTTTGAACATAGCGTTGTATTTTACTAATACTATTTAAAATATCTTCAAAATATAGTTTAAAATTACGTGACATTAATTGCTTCTTGTAACACTACTTGTTTGATTTGAGGCTTTAAAGATTGCTTGGTTACTAAATCAATAGGTTTATCGAATAAGTCTTCAAGAAAAATTTTTAAGTCCATATAACGATCAAAAGTTGCTGAGCCTTCAAACTCTACTAAAAAATCTAAATCGCTTTCTTGAGTGGCATTATTACGGGCTGTAGAACCAAACAAAGCTAAAGAATGCACACCCAATTTTCTGATTATTTCCTGATGTTGATGTAAAGTAGTTAAAACTTGTTGAGAATCTAAAATTTTAAGGCTCATTATAGCAATCCTCCATAGCTATTAATAGTTTAATTTTAAAGCGATCTTTTTTTAAGCCTTCTAGGTAGCTGGTGCTAAGAAAAATGAAAATTAAATATCTTCCCAGCTTTATCAAAGACCTAAAAAAAACGATAACTGATGTACAAACGCGAAATTTCGCGTCTGTACTGATAACTGGTAACTGATAACTGATTACAATGCCCCTGCTGCGGTGCGGTCTAAAATCCCCCCACTCAAATGAGTAGTAAGATTAATCGCTTGTAAAACTGGTTGCTCTTTCAAGCCTTTAGGATAATCAATCACACTCACTGCACCATTGCCTTGTTTAATATTCCAGAAATTATCTGGTTTTAAACCAAGCAGATAACAAAGAATCACTTTATTAATAGCATCGTGAGCAACTACTATTCCTGTTTGAGGAGAATCAGAATTAGCGTAGGTGGCGACAATTTCTTCCCAAGCTGCCACTGCTCGATCCCAAACCTGTTGTAAATTTTCTCCTTCTGGCATTTGCACGGTTTCAGGGGCTTTTTGCCACTGAGCTAACAATCCAGGAAAGTCCGCTTCGATTTCTGTTTCGAGTTTTCCTTCCCATAAACCATGACAAATTTCTTGTAGTTGGGAATTAGTTGTTAGTTCTACTTCTGGATGATGTTGCAAGATAATCTCTGCGGTTTCTTTAGGGCGTAACATTGGACTGGTAACAGCAAAATCAATCTCGACATCTTTGAGAAACTCACCAGCTTTTCTGCCTTGTTCCCGACCATTATCATTAAGAGGAATATCTCGAATACCTTGAAACCTAGATTCACGATTCCATTGAGTTTCACCGTGACGAATTAGTAGTAAACGTGGACCAAAATGAGGATGACGGGTTGAAGGAATAGGAATACCTAAATGAGAAGTTTGATTGAGAGATTCTAACTGAACTGCTTCACCATAACCACCAGTAAAGTTTAAAACATTAATACAACAGTTGGATTGTTGAATTGAATGATATCTTTCGGGTGCAATGCCAATCGCACTCATGATTAAACAGCGATTGATGCCGTTATGAGCGACGATTAAGATAGTTTTGCCTTGATATTGAGGCAGAATCTCTTGCCAAAATTGTTGTGCTTGCTGATAAAGAGAAAGGACAGGATAATGTTCTTTTCCTCCTGGCAAGATCATTTTGAATTGATGAGGATGCTGTTTCCAGGTACGATAATCTTCAGCGTGTTGTTGAGCTACGTCTTGTTTTTGAAGTTTTTCCCACAGAGGTAAATCAATTTCTAGTAATTGTTCTGTAGGTTGTACGGGAGGAGGATTATCTAAATAATCATGAATAACGTCTGCGGTTTTTTTGGCTCTTTGTAGAGGACTACAATAAAAAGCATCGATCTTAACACCACTAAGGGTTTTTCCTACAATCTGAGCATCTTCAATGCCTTTTTCTGTTAAAACTGACTCATCGCAACGACCTTGAATGATTTTCTGGGCATTATAACTGCTTTGTCCGTGGCGAACAATAATCACGCGAGTAGCCAATTTTCTAATCCTCCTGGTAATTATGAATTAGTTTTAAAGGATATTTTTGAAATATTTAGAGTTAAGTTTATCTGTGCCTTAGCTATTTTAGCCACAATTGGGACAGAAGAGAAAAGGAGAATCAGGAGAAAAGGAGAGGAGAAGAGGAGGAGAGGAGAAACCTAGTATTATTGTTAATAAATTTATCTCTGCACCTTTTGCCCCCCTGCATCTTTTAACCCCTACATCTCTACATCTATGTCCTCTAACGTATCTGTGGTAACCTGAAATCTGGAAAAATGGGATAATGCCAGTTAAATACATCATAGTCCCTGGAGGATAGATGACTATCAAGCGATTAATTTTAGCTTTTTTGACAATTTTGGCTTTGGCTAGAGTATTGCTTTCTTTAGGTGATAGTTTATCTCAGCCTCAGATTCAAAGTCGTCTAGAACTATACCAAACCAATTTAGTACTTCATGTCTCAGAATTGAAAACAGAGTTGCTTGATGAATCTATTCCTTCTAATGCTAATTTAACTAAAACGATCAACTCTTTAATTGGCGAAAGTCCTTATTCAGCAGCACAAAAACAATATCAAAAAGCTAAAGAAGAAGCCGAAGTAAGTCTGAAGAATTTTCAAGATCAATTAGCAAAATTGTTAGTTCAAGAAACCGAACCAAAGCCTGATGATTCTTCAGTTACTCTTAAGAATCAGACAACCGCTAGTCTTGCGCTAAGAAAACAACAAATACAACAAGAAAGTGCCAAAATTGAGAATTTTATTGATGAATTAGATTTAAAATTAGGAATTTTACAAGCTGTTCAAAACGAACAAAAAAAAGCTTTATTAACTTGGGATAATTTAATTGCTAGGGCAGATAATCAAATTTCCAAAACGGCTAAAGTTTTAAGAAATTTATGGGATCAATATACTCAAGTTTTACCTGATGCCGAGAAAATTATTAATAGTAATTTAGATAGTTGGTTTCGTTATAAAGCTTTAGAAAGACTTTATCAAATTGAAGATTTTCAAAAAGAATTGACTCAATTACAACAGCAGGAACAACAACAAGCAAGTCAAGCAATTTTTAAGTTAGCTTTAATTAGTGGAATTCCCGTTCTCGGTGGAATTAGTGGAATTATTTTATTGATTTTTTTACTAGTTCAGCTTGCTTTAAAACAAGAAAAATCTATTTTAGCAACAAATAGTAAAACTGGTTGGGAAACTCCTTGGAATTGGGAAATAACTTGGCAAGTTTTAATTGTGGGCTTTTTCTTTATTGGTCAGTTTGTATTACCAATTCTTTTAGGTCTTTCAGGAATAAGTCCTGCCAATAGTTCTTTAAGATTTAAAGCTTTATACGTTTTTGTTACCTACGTTTTAATGGCTCTTAGTGGGATTGCAGTTTTATATTTATCAATTAAATCTTTCTTACCTTTAACCAAAGATTGGTTTGAATTTAAGTTTTTTAGTAATTGGTTTGTTTGGGGATTTGGAGGTTATCTAATTGCTTTACCTTCAGTTTTGCTAGTCTCTTTAATTAACCAACAAATTTGGCACGGACAAGGAGGAAGTAATCCTTTATTATTTCTTGCTTTACAAGCACAAGATCGAGTAGCTTTAGCGATATTTTTTATTACTGCTTCTCTTGCTGCCCCTTTATTTGAAGAATTAATGTTTCGGGGTTTCCTATTACCTTCTTTAACTCGTTATGTACCAGTTTGGGGAGCAATTATTATCAGTGGTTTTATTTTTGCTGTTGCCCATCTCAGTTTATCTGAAGTATTACCTCTAGCAACTCTCGGTATCATTTTAGGAATAGTTTATACGCGATCGCGTAATTTATTAGCTCCCATTTTTCTTCATAGTCTTTGGAATAGTGGTACTTTATTGAGTTTATTTGTGTTAGGAAGTGGAATTTAAATCAGTTATCAATGGACAATTAACTATCAACTACAAAATTAAAAGTTTGCTCCAATTTAATTACTATGAGAAACGTTATAATATGATCGTTACTCAATACTCAATTGATTTAAAGTATGACTGCTAAAAAAGAAATAATTAACAGTCAAAAAAATCTTCTTTATACCCAGGATTACTGTCTTTGGTTAAATCAAACTGCACAACTTTTACAAGAAAAAAATTTTAGTAAATTAGATCTAGAAAATTTAATTGAGGAAATAGAAAGCTTGGGAAGAAATGAAAAAAGAGCTATTGAAAGTAATTTAATTATAGTTATTGTACATTTACTGAAATGGCGATACCAACCTGAAAAGCGTTCTAATAGTTGGAAGTCTAGTATTAGAGAACATCGACGCAGAATACAAAGATTACTTACTGATAGTCCAAGTCTCAAAAATTATTTACCTGAAATCTTTGATGATTGTTATTTAGAAGCTAAAAAACAAGCTAGTGATGAAACGGGATTATCTTTAATTGCTTTTCCTGAAAAATGTCCTTTTTCTCTAGCTGAGTCTCTCAATGAAGATTTTATAGCTTAAATTCCAATTATTAAAATTAAGAAGGTGGGAAAAACCCACCTAAATTAAAGATTATTAATTAAGTAATTACTGTCGGAGTTTCTCGTTCAGTAAACTTACGAATTTGAGCAATTTCTTCGGCTATATTAATTAAATCTTGGAGTGCTGTTTGAGTTTCGATATCATGCTTGCTAGGATCTGGTTCATAACTTTCTAAATACACCCTTAAAGTTGCACCTTTAGTTCCTGTTCCAGAAAGACGAAAAACAATCCGAGAACCATCTGTAAAACCAATGCGAATACCTTGGTTTTTGCTAACACTACCATCGACAGGGTCAGTATAACTAAAATCATCGGCGTATTTTACCTGGTAAGTACCGAATTGTTTACCTTGAAGTTCATCAAAAGAATTACGCAATCTTGTCATCAATTCATTGGCGCGTTGAGAATCAACTTCTTCATAGTCGTGACGAGAATAAAAATTGCGTCCGTAGGTTTGCCAGTGATTACGCACAATTTGTTCTACAGATTCACCTTTTACTGCTAAGATATTCAGCCAGAATAAAACTGCCCACAATCCATCTTTTTCACGGACATGATTGGAACCAGTCCCAAAGCTTTCTTCTCCACAAAGAGTAGCTTTTCCTGCGTCTAATAAATTACCGAAGAATTTCCAACCAGTAGGCGTTTCATAACATTCTATGCCTAGTTTTTCTGCAACTCGATCGACTGCTTCACTAGTAGGCATCGATCGCGCTACTCCTGCGATACCATTTTGATAACCAGGTACTAAATGGGCATTGGCGGTCAAAACTGCCAGACTGTCACTAGGAGTAACGAAAAATTTGCGTCCCAAGATCATATTGCGATCGCCATCTCCATCAGAAGCTGCTCCAAAATCGGGTGCATTGTCGCCGTAGAGGACTTCTACTAAATCATGGGCATAAACTAAGTTGGGATCAGGGTGTCCGCCACCAAAATCTTCTAGCGGAACACCATTTTGAACAGTTCCTTTCGGTGCGCCTAAACGTTGTTCAAAGATATTAACTGCATAGGGACCTGTTACCGCGTGAAGAGAGTCCATACACATCCGAAAACCACTCTGTAATAACTGACGAATCTTGGCAAAATCGAATAAAGACTCCATCAGACGGGCGTAAGGTTCAACAGGATCGATGACTTCTACTGTCATGTCTCCTATACGCACAACAGCTAATTTATCGAGATTGATATCAGCTACGTCAAGTATTTTATAACTGTTAATAACTTTTGAGCGGTCGTAAATTGCTTCGGTAACTTTTTCTGGGGCAGGACCACCATTAGTAATATTGTATTTAATGCCAAAATCACCATCAGGGCCACCTGGGTTGTGACTTGCAGACAGAATAATTCCCCCAAATGCCTGATATTGACGAATTACTGCCGAAGCAGCAGGAGTAGAAAGAATTCCACCCCGACCAACTAACATCCGTCCTACGCCGTTAGCTGCTGCCATTTTAAGAATAGTTTGGATTGCTTGACGGTTGTAGTAGCGACCATCACCACCCAAGACTAAAGTTTGATCCTGATAACCTTCTAAAGCATCAAAAATTGATTGAACAAAATTTTCTAGATAATGAGGTTGTTGAAAAACTGTAACTGATTTACGCAGTCCTGATGTACCTGGTTTTTGATCTGGAAAGGGAGTAGTCGATACAGTACGGATGTTCATGAATAATAAAGACAAATTTGTGACTACAAGTTCCTTTTCTTTACTGCGACAGTCCTTAGTATTTTTAAGGAATTGAAGAGTATTGAATTTAGGAATTAAAGAAGTTTTAATAAATCGATTGTACAGAAAAACGTTCCTGTTCCCATCAGTAATTTGTAAGATTTGCTGAAGGTGATTGATTGTTTTCAGTATATTAGAATACAGAATATTGTAATTTTAGGAAATTTTGAACTTAAATCTAGACCACACAGTGACTTGTTTTTGACGCGATCGCTCATGAAATTTTTAATTATTAAAGGTTAATTTATTAGAATCAGTAGATTAAATCATTATTATTTTTCTCTTAATCAGAAACAAAAAAAACATTAATAATTTACTTATTTAGGTAAACAAAATTGATAGATTTTTTACAACTATTAAGATATTTATTATTAGCCATTACCTATTTAGGACTAGCATTAGGTAACCTTCCAGGCTTACGAATGAACCGAGCTACTATTGCGCTGGTAGGTTCAGCCTTATTAATCTTATTAAAAGTCCTTGATTTAGAAACAGCTTGGCAAGCGATCGATGCTAATACTATTTTATTTTTAATGAGCATGATGATCGTTAATGCTTATTTAGCTTATTCTGGTTTTTTTTATCTGGCTTTAGTTTATTTAACTAAATTTGCTCGCAGTCCTTTTGGTTTGTTAATCGTTTTAACTTTTAGCAGTGGAATTCTTTCCGCCTTTTTTCTCAATGATACGATCGCTTTAGTTTTTACTCCGTTAGTTTTAGATTTAACTAAAGGTTTGAAGCTTAATCCTATTCCTTACTTATTAGCCCTTGCTGCTGCAACTAATCTTGGGTCGGTCGCTACAATTAGTGGTAATCCTCAAAATATTTTAATTGGTTCTTTTGCAGAAATTAGTTATTTAGACTTTGCTAAATTTCTTACTCCTGTTGCTCTAATTAGTTTAGTAATTCAAATTGTTTTTATTTGGCTACTTTATCCAGAAGTTAGATCGCATCAAATCTTAACGCCAATTAAATCTATTCGTCCTAAAGTTTTATCAGGTCTATTAAAAAAAACTGTCTTAATTACAATTGGTTTATTATTAGCTTTTGCTTGGGGATTTCCTTTAGGAGAATCTGCGTTAGTTGCAGCAGCTTTATTATTAATTACTCGGCGAATTAAAGCAGAAAAAGTTTTAAGACAGATTGATTGGAATTTATTAGTGATGTTTTCAGGTTTATTTATTCTGACTACAGCAGTTCAAAATCTTGACTTATTAACAATTTTTAATTCTTTTACTAATACAAGTTGGGGACTATTAGGAACAGTAGCTTTGCTTTCTAATTTCATTTCTAACGTTCCTGCTGTCTTATTAATACAGCCTCTTCTAGAAAGTAATGATACTCATGCTTGGTTACTTTTAGCTGCTGGTTCTACCCTAGCAGGTAATCTTACTTTATTTGGTTCAGTCGCTAATTTAATTGTGGCAGAAGCAGCTAATCAACTAGGTTATAAACTCACTTTTCGTGAGCATCTTCGTTTTGGTATTCCTTTAACAATTATTACCTTAATAGTTAGCTACGTTTATCTAGGTATTGTTTTATCTAACCGATAAATGTTGATTTTTGATTGTTCATACCTCATAATTAGTAATTACTAATTACTAATTACTAATTACTAATTACTAACTGGTAACTGATAACTGATCACTGGTAACTGGTAACTGATAACTGATCACTGGTAACTGATATTACCCCCATTGACCCAATTTTGATTGAGAAATAATTTGTTTTAGTTTTTCTTTAAGAGCAATAGTTCGTTGATAAGCTATAAAATCTTCTTGTTCTTGATAACGTTGTAAAGCTCTATTTAAATCTTGAAAGGCAGCCTGTTCTAAACCTAATAGATGATACAACCAACTTCGACTAACATAAACTTGAGTTTGAGCAGGATTAAGTTGTAAAACTTGCGTAAAATCCTCAATTGCTGCCCAATAATTGCCTTGTCGATGATGACAACAAGCACGATTAAAATAAGCCCACTCATTCAAAGGATCGAGGTTAATTGCTTGATTAAAATCTGCGATCGCTTTGTCATAATCAGCTAACATTAAATAAGCCAAACCGCGATCGCCTGTAATCGAAATTCGATCTGCATTAGTAGTTAAATTAGGAGAGATCAACGCCTTACTATAATCAGCCACCGCTTGTTGATAATTTTGTAGAGCAAAATAAGCTAATCCTCGATTATAATAAGCTCGATAATCATACTCATTACGGTTAATTATTTGTTGATATTGAGCAATAGCTGCCGAATAATCCTTCAATTGATAATAAACTAAGCCCAAATTTAGTAAAGCTTCTAAATTATCAGGATTTCTTTGCAAAGCGATCGCACAATCAGATTTAGCAGCATCATAATTATTTAGTTGAATATGAACTAAACAACGATTGCTATAAGCAGCATGAACTAAGTAACTATTGAGATTAATCACCTTAGTAAAATTGCCAAGAGCTTCTTGATAATTCTGTTGACGTACATTTTCTAAACCATAATTAAAAAAATTTGAAGCATGATGACGAACAACATCATCTGATGCAGCAAAAGTAGGTTGTTGTCCGAAAAAGATTATAAATACGACCACAAGCCAGAATATACGACAAAAGTAAGCCATTGAAAAAAAACCAAAGTTGATTTCACACTTTATTGCTGCCAAATTTTCGGCAATAATTCAACAGACAGATTGTCAAACTTGCAAACTCAAATCAGGTAATTAATTTTTTTTTAAGCTTAAGCGTCTTTAAAAAGAGAGAATTTGCAGATTTAATAAAGATAAAGCCCCTCTTCAAAGAAAGCGAGATAAATAAAAAAGAGCAGATTTAGTCCCACTTGCGTAAAGAGATAAAAGATTTAAGGAGTTAGACTCATGGCAACAGTCAAAGTGGCTATTAATGGTTTTGGTCGCATTGGAAGATTAGTCTTTCGTGCTGGACTAAACAATCCTGAAATTGAATTTTGTTGTATTAATGACTTAGTACCGCCAGAAAATATAGCCTATCTCCTCAAATACGATTCGACTCATGGGCGTTTTGCTGGTACTGTTGAAAGTCAGTCCGATGGAATTGTCGTCAATGGCAAATTTATTCCCTGCGTTTCGATTAAAAATCCAGAAGAACTACCTTGGAGTAAGTATGGAGTTGAATATGTAGTCGAGTCTACGGGTTTATTTACTACCCACGATACAGCGTCTAAACACCTAACCGCAGGTGCCAAAAGAGTAGTAATTTCTGCTCCCACTAAAGACCCTGAAAGAGTTAAAACTTTGTTAGTAGGAGTAAATCATCAGAGTTTCGATCCGAGTAAAGATACAATTGTTTCTAATGCTAGTTGTACCACTAACTGTCTTGCTCCCATTGCCAAAGTAATTAATGATAACTTTGGTTTAGCAGAAGGGTTAATGACTACAGTTCACGCCATGACAGCTACTCAACCAACTGTTGATGGTCCTAGTAAAAAGGATTTTCGAGGAGGACGTAGTGCAGCCCAAAATATTATCCCTGCTTCCACTGGTGCAGCTAAAGCAGTAACTTTAGTTTTACCAGAACTCAAAGGCAAATTAACAGGCATGGCATTTCGCGTACCAACACCAGACGTTTCTGCTGTCGATCTAACTTTCCGTACTGAGAA
This sequence comes from uncultured bacterium, assembly GCA_964562685.1. Classification (GTDB taxonomy): domain Bacteria; phylum Cyanobacteriota; class Cyanobacteriia; order Cyanobacteriales; family Xenococcaceae; genus Stanieria. Next base: position 5,048 of record CAZLUP010000054.1, on the reverse strand, counting down.
AGCTACCAGTTATCAGGAAATTTGTGCTGCGATGAAACAAGCAGCGGAAGGAGAAATGAAAGGAATTTTAGGTTATACCGAAGAGCCTGTGGTTTCAACCGATTTTACCAGCGATCCCCATTCTAGTATTTTTGATGCCGGCGCAGGAATTGAGCTTAATTCCAACTTCTTCAAAGTTGTTGCTTGGTATGACAATGAATGGGGTTACTCTTGTCGAATGCTGGATTTAATTTTATCAATGGCAAACCAAGAAGCTGAAATGGCAGTAACCGCCTAATTGTTCAAATTATCAGTCAAGTAAATAGTTTTGGGTATCAAGATTTTTTCAATACTCAAAACTTACTGATTAGCTACTGCACTGATGACTGGTCACTGGTCACTGATAACTGAAAAAGTGGTATCTTATTCGATCGCGTGAATTATTAAAATAAAATTAAGGAGAACCGATGCTCAACAAATCAGAAGCCATCATTGAGGCGATCGCAGCAAGAGAAATTTTAGATTCCCGTGGTCGTCCTACTGTAGAAGCAGAGGTACGTTTAGTTAGTGGAGCAACTGGGCTGGCTCAAGTTCCTAGTGGTGCATCAACAGGTTCTTTTGAAGCCCATGAATTGAGAGATGAAGATGCTCATCGTTATGGTGGTAAAGGTGTACTCAAAGCAGTCAGAAATATTGAGGAAAAAATTACCCCTGAATTAATCGATTTGGATGCTTTTGACCAAGCTAAGATTGATTATAAGATGATTGACCGCGATGGTTCACCAAATAAGAAGTATTTGGGAGCAAATGCGATTTTAGCGGTTTCTTTAGCAACGGCAAAAGCAGCAGCCGAAGAATTACAAATTCCTCTCTATCGTTATTTAGGAGGTCCTTTATCCAATGTCCTTCCCGTACCAATGATGAATGTCATTAATGGTGGAGCGCACGCAGATAATAACGTCGATTTTCAAGAATTCATGATTATGCCTGTTGGAGCAGATTCTTTTAAAGAGGCTTTGCGTTGGGGTGCAGAAGTATTTGCCTCTTTGAGTAAGGTATTGAAAGAAAAAAACTTACTTTCTGGAGTAGGAGATGAAGGTGGTTATGCGCCTAATTTGGGTTCTAACCAAGAAGCTCTAGAATTATTGATTACTGCCATCGAAAAAGCAGGCTATCAACCAGGAACGCAAGTTGCTTTAGCGATGGATGTAGCTGCTAGTGAATTTTATCAAGATGGTCAATATGTTTATGATGGTGCTGCTCATTCTCCAGACGAATTTATTGATTATTTGGCACAGTTAGTTAATCAATATCCAATTATTTCTATTGAAGACGGACTGCATGAAGATGATTGGAGTAATTGGAAAACTCTCACTGACAAATTAGGTTCTCAAATTCAGTTAGTAGGAGATGATTTATTTGTAACCAATCCTACCCGTCTCCAAAAAGGGATTGACGCAGGAGTAGGTAATGCTATTTTAATTAAACTCAATCAAATTGGTACTCTTACCGAAACCTTAGAGACAATCGATCTAGCCACTCGTGCTGGTTATCGTTCGGTGATTTCTCATCGCTCAGGTGAGACTGAAGATACTACTATTGCAGATTTGGCAGTGGCAACTCGTGCTGGACAGATCAAAACAGGTTCTTTATGTCGTAGTGAACGGGTAGCTAAATACAATCGTTTGTTACGGATTGAAGAAGAATTAGGCGATCGCGCTATCTATGCAGGAAAAATTGGTCTAAGCCCTAAATGTTAAGCTAGAATAGCAAACTTCTGAAGTCTGAAGTCTGAAGTCTGAAGAAAAAACTTGAGACTTTACACTTTAGACTTTAAACTTGGTAGAGACTCACTAAGTGTGGGGAAATTGTTTGAATTCTCAATTTGTCCTTGATACGCCACTAGACTAGAAATGATCCAACTATAAGAGTATCGATTGATTTTGGCAAGATTAAACTTCTTTGACCACTAGATTCAAAATCGACACAAATGGTTTTTGACCCATTCGCTTATGCTCAGGACAGGCTTTTGATTGTACTCAACCAGGATGTCAACGACTTAGGTAACAATTGATTGTTGCCGTCTTGATCGGCAAGTTTAAACAATAATTAGAGAACAATATGGAAATTAATCGCTTCAACAATAAAGATGGTCACTCTTCTGTTGAAAAAACCATCTCAATTCCAGAGTCTAACAATCTTAGCGTGGAAACTAACATCAAGATTGAAGATGATCGCACGGGGATGAGTGTAGAAACTCTTAAACGAGCTTTTGCTGATAATTTATTTTATTTGGTCGGCAAAGATGAATCCAACGCGACACTAAGAGATTATTATGAAGCCTTAGCTTACACTGTTAGAGATAGATTGTTACATCGTTTTATTAAAACAGGAAGAACTTATTACCAAGAAAACGTCAAAGTCGTTTCCTATCTCTCAGCCGAATTCTTGATGGGTCGTCACCTGGAAAATAACCTAGTTAATCTAGGTATATACAACAAAATACAACAGGTAGTTTCAGAATCGGGTTTGGATTTAGAAGAATTAATTGAACAAGAACCAGATCCAGGTCTAGGAAATGGTGGTTTAGGCAGATTAGCAGCTTGTTTTCTTGATTCCCTGGCTAGTTTGGAAATGCCTGCAATAGGTTACGGAATTCGCTATGAATTTGGCATCTTTCACCAAGCTTTACGGGATGGTTGGCAAGCAGAAATTCCTGATAATTGGTTACTTTATCAAAATCCTTGGGAAATTATTCGTCCTGAAGACACCGTAGAAGTCAAATTAGGCGGACACACCGAAGGCTATCACGACGATAAAGGTCTCTACCGAGTTTACTGGATTCCCGATCGCATTATTAGAGCGATCCCCTATGATACTCCTGTACCTGGATACCAAACTAATACGGTTAATTCTCTCCGTCTTTGGAAAGCAGAAGCCAGTGAATCGTTCAACTTTGAAGCTTTCAACGCTGGTAACTATGATTCGGCAGTAGCTGAAAAAATTAGTTCCGAAACAATTTCCAAGGTACTTTATCCCAACGACAACACTCCCCAAGGCAGAGAATTAAGACTCGCCCAACAATACTTCTTTGTGGCTGCTTCTCTCCATGACTTAGTCAGAATTCATCTTCACTTACACCCAAATCTTTCCAATTTCCACGAACGAGCAGCCATCCAACTCAATGATACCCATCCTGCGATCGCAGTTGCTGAGTTGATGCGCTTATTTATTGATGAACATGGCATTGATTGGGATCAAGCTTGGGATATCACTCAGAAAACTCTGGCTTATACCAACCACACTTTGATGCCAGAAGCCTTAGAAAGATGGTCTGTCAAACTGTTTGAAAAACTTTTACCCAGACATTTAGAAATTATCTACGAAATCAATCATCGTTTCCTTGAAGATGTACGCACTTGGTTTCCAGAGGATGACGGCTTACTAAGCGAACTCTCTATTATTGAAGAAGGCGAAGAAAAACAAGTACGGATGGCAAACCTTGCCTGTGTGGGCGCGCACGCTATTAATGGTGTAGCAGCACTTCATACAGAATTACTCAAAAAAGATACCCTAAAATCTTTTGCTAGACTTTGGCCAGAAAAATTTATTAACAAAACCAACGGTGTTACTCCTCGTCGCTGGATTCTTCTCAGTAATCCAAAATTGTCGGAACTAGTAACTGAAAGAATCGGCGATGGTTGGCTGAAAAACTTAAACCAAATGCGAGAAATTGAAAAATTCCTCGACGATCCCGAATTTTGTCGACGTTGGCGTGAAATTAAACGAGCCAATAAAGCAAGTCTGGCTGCTTATATCAAGAAAACCAGAAATATCGAAGTCAATGTTGACTCAATTTTCGATGTTCAAGTCAAACGTATTCATGAATACAAACGTCAGCATTTAGCTGTGCTTGAAATCATTACCCTCTACAATCGCATCAAAGTCAATCCCAATATTCAGATTGTTCCTCGTACTTTCATCTTTGGTGGTAAAGCAGCCCCTGGTTACTTCATGGCAAAATTAATTATCAAATTGATTAATTCTGTCGCCGAAGTAGTAAATCGCGATCCTGATGTCCGTGGTCGTCTCAAAATCGTCTTTTTGCCTAATTTCAACGTTTCTTTAGGACAAAAGATCTATCCTGCTGCTGACTTATCCGAACAAATTTCTACTGCTGGTAAAGAAGCTTCTGGTACAGGCAATATGAAATTTGCGATGAATGGGGCGTTAACGATTGGTACTCTAGACGGCGCAAATATTGAAATTCGCGAAGAAGCAGGGGAAGAAAACTTCTTCTTATTTGGTTTAACGGCTGAAGAAGTCTACGAAATGAAAGCCCAAGGTTATGAACCAATGGATTATTACCAAAACAATCGTGAACTAAGGGCTGTGATTAATCGGATTTCCAGGGGAGATTTTAGTCACGGAGATACCAAACTGTTTAAACCAATTATTGATTCTCTTTTGTATCACGATCCCTATATGCTATTGGCAGACTATCAAGCTTATGTAGATTGTCAAGACCGAGTTAGCAAAGCTTATCAAGACCAAGATAAGTGGACGCGAATGTCGATTTTAAACTCTGCTCGGATGGGTAAATTTTCGTCAGACCGCACTATTCAAGAATATTGTGATGAAATCTGGGGATTAAAGCCTGTTTCCATCGATCTTGATGCCTATAGCCAACGCAAATCCGCTATTAACGTTTATTAACGTTATTTCTTAAACAAACGTGAATTCGATGGCTACAAAATTAATTTGTGAAGGTAAGGCAGGAGGCACGAAATAGAAGGCAGAAGGGTATATTTTTCCTAACCACAGCCTCTAAAATTCAGCTATTTTTTCTAGAAAAATCTCAAAAACATTTTTCGTCGAACTCACGTTATGGCAGTTGAATTAAAGATTAGAACAATAGAATAGTTTCGCGCACCAGGCGTACCATAAACAGAGAGTAGGGGTAATTCATGAATTACCCCTACTTACAATATCTCTATTTTTTTTATTAAATGTTTTATATAGCACTACGCATTTAAGTTAGGACATTTATATAATAAAAAGAAAATTTG
>CAZLUP010000053.1:0-27517 GCA_964562685.1 uncultured bacterium | reverse complement strand
ATTTCCCGCTTGGTGCGCGTGCGACCCGCCGTGCGACGACGGGTCGGTCGCATCCGCTTTTTTACTCACTGTACCCGTGCCAATTGATCTGACGATGCTGGATTGTTAGAGATGTTAAAAAACAACATAGATTATTTCAAATCTAAACCAGTTAATATTCCCAAAATAACAATTCTTCTGGACAATGGATACCATGCAGTCATTTTTTTTTAATTGCTCAATACTTACTGCATATTTTCATCCCAACCAACCTACTTAGTAATTGAAGAGAACAACAACAACTCAAGGTAAGTAAGATGAATAAGCTCAATCAAAAACTAACTGCCACATTCGCCCTAGCTTTAACTGTCGGTGCTTCTACCCTCGCTGCACCGCAACCCGCCAATGCCCAAGTCATCGAATTAGCTACTGCTGCCTTGGGCGCAATTTTTAACAAACCCCCTCAACCAATCCCCAACCAAAGCTATGCTTTTGGTACAGGTAACCTCAATAGTAATAATTTCAATTTCTGCCTTTTACCCTGTACTCCCGGTCTTGGTAGTTCACCTGTTCGTCTTCCTATTCTAGGTGCGACTGGTTTTGCTCCACCTCCAGCAACAGGGATGATTCCCCCACAAGGTTCAATATCTCAAACTACTGTAACTAATCAAGTTGGTACTATACCCCCTGGAGTCGTACCTAGAACTGGATTTCCTGTTCCTTCTGGTGTTGTCCCTGGTGCAGTTCCTCCTCAAGTAGTACAACCTACTCCGCCTCGTTCAACGGTAGTTATTCCTCCTATCAAACTGCCAATTAATCTTCCTATCTAAACAAAATAAAAATAGATATTTAGATTTGTTTTTCTCTTACTTACCTCGATGCGCTATTTACTTTTTTGTCAGTAGCGCATTTTTTTGACTCTAAATAGGTGGATGCTTTATTTCAATCCTTTGTTTTGTAAAATGTTTTTTAATGAAGAATTAATCGAACAAGTTTATTTAAAAGAAATTGGCACTATTTTATAGTTTTTAAACAAACAATTTCCAACAAGAAAAAACCTAGTTTTGCTTTATGATCAAAATAGGTCAGTCTCGTCAAGCGTGAAGGCTTGTCAACAAGCTACCTTTAAGGAAAGTGCAGATGGGAGAAATACAGTCAGCAGCCGTTCTCACGGTAGATACGATATTTACCTGGCAACCAAATGGGTATAGTATCGACTGCCAATGTCGTCTGAGAATTTATAAACTTTCTTTTGACACAGCCATAGTAATTGTCTCTAAACTTCCAGAAGATTCGAGTGTAGCATTGAACGGGATGATGCTACAGCTAATTAACCTGGTTTGTTATCGTTTTGGGCTTGTTCCTAGCAAAACGATGTGGATTGAACATGATCCAGGATGGCATCCCAATAGTCAAGAAAAGTACTACGAAGTCATCTTAATTTGGAATGAAGTCAACTGGCAGAAAAGCAGTAAGGATAAAATTGAACAATTGCTGGGACAACCTTTGTATAGAGATGAATAATCTCAAATAATTAGACCTTTTCAAAAAAATTTAGCAAACATTTTTTGATTTGATAGCAATAGATATTGATATTGAATCAGCCTTAGCTTGTTTAAGCTGAGAAAGCTTATAAAATAAGTAGCCCTAGTAAAATTAATTACATCGTCAAAAGAAAACATAGGGAATAGCTACCAATTATTGCTTTTGAACATTGAACATTGAACATTGAACAATATTTTTGGCTTCTCTGCATAAAAAAATGATTACCAACATACTTAGTAATTGAAAGCAAAAAACACACTAAAAAAACTTTAGAGGTCTAGAAAATGAAAAAAGCTGCACTAATCATCTCCACTCTCGCTTTAGCTCTTTCTCCCGTCGCTGCATTCGCCCAACAAGCACAAAGTAATGTTCAAGCTGGTTCTAATGCTGCTGTAACTCAAGGCTATGGTAACTATACAAACCAAGCTGTTTCTAACGACTTAACTCAAACTCAGTTAGGTGTAGATGGTTACAGTATCGATCCTCAAATCCAACAATCCGTACAAGCTGGTCAAAACCAAAGTGCTACTTTTGGAATCGGTAACGTAACTAATCAAAATGTAACCAACAGCGCCGACCAATTACAATCTGACTTTGATCTTCCTGTTTATCCCTATTAAGCTAAATCAATTTTTATCAGGGGTAATAACTTACCCCTTTTAACTTTTGGGGGGGTTTGGGGGGCTATAAGTCCGCGCGCGAAATCTTTGATTTGGCGTTGGGACGGGGCTTTTAAAGTGCTGAACTGAATTCAGCACGCAGCCCCTCATCCATGGACACCCCAAGCCAAGCAAGAGGTTCGATGCCTCGCAGATTGGCAGTTAAATAAAGTTTCTAACAAGGTAATAAAAAAAGATTTTCACTACAAAACCAGTCATCATCTTTGTCGTCAGGCTGGAATGATATTTGCTGAAGACTTAAATATCTTGGGTTTGAGTAAAGGTATGCTTGCCAAACACGTCTTGGATAGTGCGCCTGGTCAATTCCTTGGTATTTTGGATTGGGTTTGCTGTAAGACTGGGACTTACTATCAGAAAGTTGATGCTAAAAATAGTAGCCAACTTTGCCCCGAATGTGGGGCTGATGTGCTTAAAGACTTGAGTGTCAGAATACATAATTGCCCAGAATGTCATGTCGTTATGCCTCGCGATGTGGCTAGTGGAAAAATCATACTAAATAGAGGTATTGCAGCCGTTGAAGGTCTAGCGGTCAAGCTGGGTGTCGAGGAAGAATCAATAGATTCCCGATGAAGCACCAAATTCTCAATGTGAGTTGAAGAGCATCGCGCTATATTGCTCTTAGCAATTAGCGTTGGGAGTACGTCACATTCTTGGTATTACTAAAAAAATAAAAAGTTGGGTTTTGGTAATTTTCAACCCAACCTTTATTCATATACAATTAATCGATTAAATTTATCTGTGATTGCTTACCTCAATGGTTGGTGCAGATAAAGACATCATTGAATACTTATTTGTGGGATAAATAGACGCTTCTTTTACCAAGCTAGGTACAGAATTACGCATTAATGCAGTTAATTGATGAGTAGTAGAGTCATAAATTTGTGTTACTACTTTGGGATACAAACCAATACCAATAATTGGTACCAAAAGACAAGCAATAATAAATACTTCTCTAGGTTCAGCATCAATTAACTTAGTATGGGATACTAATTCTTTGTTTTCTGGACCATAAAGCATTTCTCGCAACATCGAGAGGAGATAAATAGGTGTTAAGATTACTCCTACTGCTGCTAAGAAAACAATAATTACCTTGAAAGTAGAACTGTAAGCATCACTGGTAGCAAAACCAACAAATACCATCAATTCGGCAACAAAACCACTCATTCCAGGTAATGCTAGAGAAGCTAAAGAACAAGTAGTCCACATGGCAAAGATTTTTTTCATCTTCTGTCCGACACCACCCATTTCATCTAGCATTAGGGTATGGGTACGGTCATAGGTAGCACCTACCATAAAGAATAAACTTGCCCCAATCAAACCATGAGAAATCATTTGTAGCATCGCCCCACTGACACCTAAATCAGTAAATGAAGCGATCCCAATTAAAACAAAACCCATGTGGGAAATCGAAGAATAAGCAATCTTGCGTTTTAAATTTCTTTGGGCAAAAGAAGTTAAAGCTGCATAAATGATATTAACTACACCCAAAATTACCAATACAGGGGCAAAGATGGCATGGGCATCGGGTAGCATTCCAGCATTCATACGAAGTAAAGCATAACCACCCATCTTTAATAAGATACCAGCCAGTAACATATGGGCGGGCGCAGTAGCTTCACCATGGGCATCAGGTAACCAAGTATGAAGAGGAAAAATCGGCAGCTTAACTCCATAGGCAATCAAAAAGCCAGCATACAAGAATAATTGCAGATTAAGAGCATAATCCTTAGCTGCGATCGCACTCATGTCGAAGGTGACAGTATCACCATAGAATGCCATGGTTAAACCTGCAACCAAAATAAACAGAGAACCACCTGCGGTGTAGAGGATAAATTTAGTCGCAGCGTAAAGACGTTTTTTACCACCCCAGATCGAAAGAATTAGATAAACAGGAACTAATTCTAATTCCCAGGCGAGGAAAAACAATAACATATCTTGTACGGCAAACACGGCAATTTGTCCGCCATACATTGCCAGCATCAGAAAATAAAATAACTTCGGTTTAAAAGTGACTGGCCAGGCTGCCATAGTAGCCAAAGTGGTAATAAAGCCAGTCAGAATAATCAGAGGCATGGACAAACCATCTGCCCCTAGCGACCACTTTAAATCTAGTTGCGGTATCCAAGAGTAACTTTCTACTAGTTGTAAGTTAGGATTACTCAAGTCGTAGCCAGTGTAAAAGGCGTAGGTAATGATAGCAAAATCAATCAGCCCGATAATTAGAGCGTACCATCGTACAGTTTTGCCATCTTTATCAGGAATAAAAGGAATGGCGAACGAGGCGACGATAGGAAAAAGAATGATTGTCGTTAACCAAGGAAAATTTGCCATATTTTAGGAGAGCGAGAAATTGGTTTGGTAATTTTACTTATTAAGTCTTTTCCTTTTTCATGATCTAAGGTATTTTCAGTAACTTGGCTCATTCTTAACAAATTGTTTAGAGCAGAAGGGAAAAACAGTTATCAGTTACCAGTTACCAGTAGAGACTACGCGGTGCTATGTCTGTACACCAGTTACCAAGAGATTTTGCTGATTTAAGTTTAATTGCTATTTCAGAACAGTTAAATATTAGCGCGATCGCAATTATTGATTATTAGGAAAAGAAAAAGCGATTTCCAGGAATAACAACTTTCTTATCTATTTTAATTTTCATTCCAGACTTTCTAAATAGTCGAGCGTCATCTCTGAAAGTTGCTCGGTTGAGTTTTTATAGGTTAAATCGAGTAGATAATTAGCCCAATCAAAAAGTTGGTTTTTCTGAATTTCCTTTTTCAACTGTTTATAGTCAAAAATACCTTCTTTGACTTCGAGGCAAGCTTCATTCAAAGCTGGATTTAAAGCTTCTGTTCTATACTCTTGCCATTCTCCTGGCTCGATGTAATAGCGGTGCGACCCCGCGTCGGCGTAAGACGCAAGGGAACGCGCACCAAGACAAGATTTTTTATTGTCTTTTAGGTTAAGTTTCTTAATTTTAACTATTGAGTTAGCAATAGAAGATCGCCACGACTTTGTAGTCCTTTTTTCGATCTGTATTTTAATTAAATGAATTAGCAAATGCACTAGATAAGATTCAATATTTCTCAAAATTCCCTGTTTGCTCATTCCTTCTAATTCATCGATTATGTCTAGCGCATCTTGGTAACGTCCATCTAAGATACTTTGTCTTAAATCGATTAATTCTTGAGTCATATCATTTACAAGAGTTCTTTAATTCGACCATCGAGATCGATTGTAGCAAGCTTAGTTCAAGAGCGATCGCATTCATTTTAAGATAATTGCTACAAGCTAGGTATTGCTTAATAAACCTCATCATGAGAACCTAAATTGAGCAACAAAATAGCCTCTTCTCGATCTTCAGGATTTTCAACAAATTCAAACAAAATGCGGTAGTCATAATCAATTGAACATGACCAAATATTGGAAAAATCTCCTTTGAGTTTATGGGTGTGTAAGCTAGGATGAAAAGGGTCTTCGGCTAACTGTCGCAAAGTTTGCTCAATTAGAGGTCTAAAACTCGGTTTTTTGCGTATTATCCGCTTAAAAGCTCGTAAAGATTTAGGAGTCCAAGCAATTTTCATCCTTCGTCTAGTTCTTTTAAAAATTGATCGACCGAACCGAATTTAACCTTACCTTGAGTAAATTCTTGCCGAGTTTCTCTAATTTCTTGAGTTAAATTGTTTCTCCGTTGTTGGTGCAATCGTTTTTGAAGAATATCTAATAATATTTCTTGATCTTCTAAAGATAGACTCTCAACAGATTCAATAGCTTGCTGAAATGCTGAGGTTTTCATCATTTTTGAAAGATGGTAATGGTTTTCCCTCTATTTTATCTTTATCAATGGTCAACATTGCCAGATAACCCGTGATGAGTTTAAGTATCTGTTATGAGATAAAGCGATCGCCTTAATTTTAAGACTCTCTACAAAAAGTGTGACTGCGGATACATAGTGCGTCGAAGACTAGCGGTAGCTAGGGCGATCTCTCCGCACCTCGGTTGCAGTATTGTAATCGTGAGAGAATGGAATAAAAATTAACAGCAACTAATCATGAAGCGAGAATTTAATGTGATTATCGAGCGAGATGCAAATGGCTACTTTGTCGCTTCCGTCCCCGCTCTTGCAGGATGTCATACACAAGCTAAATCTTTAGATGAGTTGATGGAACGTATTCAAGAAGCTATCCAACTCTGTTTAGAATTTGAGGAAGAACAGGAATTATTAGATTTTGTAGGTGTCCAACGGGTTGCGGTTAAAGTATGAGTCAACTACCAAGTTTAACAGGACGCGAAGTTATAACAGCACTTGGTAAAATAGGTTTTGAAGTTGCTAGGGTGCGTGGAAGTCATCTATATATATAGCATATAGCTTCTAACTCAACGGGGTTGATCATTTACAAACCTTATAACGTTTCCATCTCTCCAAAAGTAAAAACTTCTGTAATGAGTGACATCTACCTTAAATTTCTGTTCCGTGAACTGGTTATCATTAACGTAACGATCAAAACTAATAATAGGTGCTGGATAATATGTACCAGAGTTGCACGAATTAGTAGAATATCTTCCAATTTTAGTACGAAAAGACATGATATTCTCTGCCTCTAGATTATATTTTTGATCATTAAGCCAGAAGCTTTGGAGATAATCTTTACTATTTTTAATCGACCAGTTATATTCTTGAGGATAACTCATAACTGCAAGGCAAGATTGACCACCTGAAGAGGGACTCGGAGAAGGGAGATGAGGATGAGGACAAGCTTCTTCCCATCCCCATGGCGTAATTATTTTACATAGAACATGAGCAAATACCCTTTCTGGTGTAAGTAATATTTGTGTACTAAATGCTAGAAAAAATGAAAAGATACCAAAAGTTATTAATTTTTTATTCATTATTTCGATCTCCCCAGAACTTTTTTACTAAGCTGTTTCAGCTTATTTATAGTGTTTTTTTCATATTCATCCTGACGGGATGACAACACCAGTGAGCAAGAGCCTGTTTGTGGCTCAGATTTTTTCTCATTTTTTAGTTCAAAGTAAAAATCGCGCCTCGCTATTACAAGCAATTATTAACGGTTTAACTAGCCGAACACCGATAACTTCTGCATCTCAAAATAGTCTAAATTCGTTTTGGTGTAGCGAGGTTGTTAAGTGTATGCTATAACATAGATGCAATAGCTACAATTGATGAAACTGTTGCTTTTCCCTCATCTGAGTTCAACCAGCGTAAAAATTGCTCTCCCCTTTGCCCTGCAAGTTTTAACCACTTCGGAGTATGTTGTTGAAGAATTGCATAACCTCGAACTTGAGATAAGATGTTTGCTGGAACAGAATCACTCCAATTGTCATTATGATTGCATGTACCTATAAGACAACCATCTACGCCATTAAGACAACCATCTACGCCATATTTATGAACTTTAGAAGCCCAAATCGGCTGTTTATTGTTGTCAAGGAGGATAATGCTAACTCCACCAGTAAAACCTGCTAATTGGACACCGGTACTAGTGTTGGTGACTGCTGTAAGTTGACCATTAGAGTTTAAAGTGAAGGATGTAGGCATCCGACCATTGGCTACTGAGTCTTTTCTGTTTCCTGTTATCGGAAAAATAACAGAGGGTTGAGGAGTTGTTCCCTCGTAAATGTTCGTAGCAGTGACAACATATCTTCCATTTTCAAAACGACCAACATCTGCAACAGGATAAATGCAAGAAGTCACACCGTTGCCAAAAACTATTTGGATACCCCAATCTCCTCCAATTACTATATTTTGATTGTTATAAACTAGATTAGAAGACTCGCTACCTGCAAGATTCCAGGTTGAAAAAATACGCTCAGGCGCATCAGAATGATAGAGCCTGATTGATACTGACCCAGATTGAGGATCGGGACCATAATTATTGTTGATTAGGATATTTCCGATTAATACATTCCTTTGACGAACACTTGTTACCACATTTGAATTGTAAGCCGAACAATTTTGGGCATTAGCAGGTATAGATAGTGCTAGTGTTTATGGCATGAAATTAATGGAAATGGTTGCCTCGCAATTGCCCGACGGAACTTTTGAACCCGTTGCCTTACCAGAGGGAGGAATGCGAATACAACTTGCTTGGACTCAATCGTTTAATCTCTAATCTTTTTTCCCTCAATCACAAAATTAGGATAATAAAACTTATATATCGAAGTAGCTTTGGGAACCAGAAACTATAAACTAGTTCTAGTGAATTTTGGGGATTATGAAGTTTATATTTTTGATCCTTGAAGATCATCCTGAAGTTGCTCAAAATAACTGTTTATTTCTACAAAAGTTCAATCCAGAAGCGATTTGTCAAATTGTTAATACCCACATCGCAGCATTAGAAAGAATTAAGTTAGAAACTCCCGATCTTGTCATCGTCGATTTACTGTTTGGCACATTAACAGGTGAACAATCAGCCCAAGCCAGTTTAAATTTTTTGCAGCAGGTTTTTCAAGACTATCCAAAGTTGAATATTCTAATCTATACCAGTGAATATAGCTATTTAAAATCCGTAACTAAAGCGATCGCTCATCATCAAGGAGGATTTGTCGTTGTCAGTAAGCTAGAACGACGGAGAGCTTTTTTAGAAGGAGTCAAACACGCCTTAGATGGCAGACTAGAAATTCCTAGAGAACTGCGTTATGACATTGAGTTAGACGAACGAGAATTACAAGTATTGATCTTGTTATGTCGAGAATCCCTGACCGATAAAGCGATCGCGCAAAGAATGAATATCTCTTTAAAAACAGTTCAAAATTGTGTGCAACGCATCAAAGCCAAACTAGGGATCGATTATTTCGATCATGACAATACTAGCACTCGTGTTGCCTTGTGTATGGAAGCAGTTCGCCGTAAATTGATTTTGCCTTAAATCGTGAAAAATTTCTTCGGAGCAAGTTTTGAGAATTTTTTTCTCTCTTGCTGGTTACAATTTTTTTTGTACAGATGAATTAATCTATATTTTCAGCAATACATTAAATTCTAAAATTTATGAGACTCAGACCTAACTGGCTGCGCCTTAAGAAATTCGATAGCTTCTCCAATCCTATTCGTCTGGCAAAAAGAGACGGTAAGTTTGAGATTGATGGAATGGGAAGTTGGCGTTCTTATTTTGACGATCCTTATCATTTAATGCTGGCAATTCCTTGGAGTGGTTTTTTTGGAGTAGTTGCCCTGAGTTACATAACTATCAATGCTTTTTTTGCTTTGATGTATTTGTTGGGTGGAGATTGTTTGGATGCACCAAGAAAAATTAATTTTGAAGATGCGTTCTTTTTTAGTGTTCAAACCTTCGGCACAATTGGTTATGGCGTAATTTCTCCTAAAACCACCTATGCCAACATTATCGTTACTTTTGAAGCGAGCGCAAGTTTAATAACTATTGCTTTAGTTACAGGCTTGACTTTTGCTCGATTTGCTAAACCTACTGCCCGTGTTGTCTTTAGTAAGTTGGCAGTGATTGCCCCTCATAATGGTGTACCCACTTTGATGTTTCGCATGGCAAATCATCGACGTAATTATATTCTGGAAACTCAAACCAAAGTTTATTTATTACGGGATGAAATGACTACTGAGGGGGAGTTTTATTATCGAATTCGTCAATTAAAATTGTTACGCTCTCGTTCTCCTAGTTTTAGTCTGACTTGGACTGCCATGCATCCTATTGATGAAAATAGTCCTTTATATGGCTTAAGTCCAGAAATTCTGGCAAAAACTCATACTCAGATCATGGTTTCATTAACTGGGATTGATGAGGTTGCGTCTTATACTCTCAATTTACATCATGTTTATGCTGCTCATGAGATTCTGTTTAATCATCGTTTGATGGATATTATTTATAAATCACCCAATGGCGATCGCTATTTTCATTATGCTAATTTTCATAAGGTAGTTCCTCTTGAACAGGAAAATCTAATTCCAGCCGAAGAAAAGGAACAAAGACAGTTTGGTTTAAATTAAGCAGTCACAAAGGCATTGATGTTGGTAGTTAAGCAACAAGCAACTACCAAAGGTAGCAGCTAGCGGGCTTGCTCTTGCAGCTTATCAAAATAACTATACTAAATAAGGTAATTTAAATTAACTTTACTGGAGGTTATCAATGATCGATCTTTACACTTTTACTACTCCCAACGGTCGCAAAATCTCCATCATGTTAGAGGAATTGGAATTAGAATATAACGTTCATACAATTGACATTACCAAAGGGGAACAATTTACACCAGAATATATTGCGATTAATCCCAATAGTAAAATACCTGTGATCGTTGATCGCGATGCTGATCTAACCATCTTTGAATCTGGTGCAATCTTAATTTATTTAGCAGAAAAAACAGGCAAATTTTTACCAACTGAAACAAAACAACGTTTTCAAGTTTTAGAATGGCTGATGTTTCAAATGGGAAGTGTTGGTCCTATGTTTGGTCAATACAATCACTTTAATTATTATGCTCCTGAAAAGATTCCTTATGCTATTGAACGTTATCAAAAAGAAACATTAAGACTGTATGGTGTATTAAATCGACAACTTACCGACAGAACATTTATTTGTGAAGATTATTCAATTGCAGACATGACTACTTTTCCTTGGGTAGCAGCTTATCAATTTATGGGATTAACTCTAGATCATCATCCTAATTTAAAACGATGGGTAGAGACAATGCAACAACGTTCAGCAGTACAAAAAGGTATGGCAGTACCAGCTTAAACTCATGTTGAATTATTTGTAATTAACCTGATTAAACAAATCAAAAATTTATTCTTTTTGTTCACAAGAAATTTGTGATTAATTTGTGATCGCTAAATATTTTAGTGTAGTCGGATTTTTTTTTGAGAAAAAATAATATTAATAATTTAAACCATTATCTTACGATTATTGATTACATTACCAAAACTTGATAAAAGCTTTGATATTTTTAGGATATAAATGAAGCAAGTTGTTATTTTGATTTTCTCATGTCTAACGACTCAGACCGCTTTATTAAACTGGAAATATACACCAAAGCTTCTCAGACGGAATTATTAATCGGTTTAGATAATTGGTTGCGTTTGGGATTAATTAAAGAGTCTCAAGTGAAAAGTTTGTGTCGTAATTATTTGACTTGTCCTCTTCCTGAAATAGAAATAGTAAAAGTTACTTCTCAAGTTGAACAAACTGTATCTCAACCAGTACAAACACCAACAATCGATTCTGTACCACTAGTAAAAACGCCATCAAAACCTAATCTTGTTGAGCAAATTTGGCAAGCTTTTCTTGATGAATTAAGTATTCGTTGGTTATTATTTTTAGGTATATTTTTAGTCGTAGTTTCTTCTGGTGTTTTAGCTGCTACCCAATGGCAGAATTTTCCTACTGTCGGTCAATATTTAATTTTATTAATTTACACTTTAAGTTTTTGGTTAGTTGGGTTTTGGTTAAGTAAACAAGATAATCTAAATTTAACTTCGCAAAGTTTAAAAAGTATTGCAATTTTACTTGTTCCGATTAATTTTTGGGGAATTAATAGTTTTGGTTTAGGTAATAAGGTTGGAGATTGGTTAGTAATTGCGATCGCTTTTGTCAGTTTAACAGGAATTACCTATTGGGAATACAATCAAAAACCTAAATATATTCGTTTTGGTTTTGTGCCAATTTTTTTGTTATTAAGCTATCTTCATTTGGGCTGGCATCTTCTTAATTTCCCAATTTTGGCAATATATCTGGGTATTATTGCGATCGCTAGTACAACATATTATTTATTGAAACATTATAATTATCAACTTAAAAATTTACTGTTATTATTGGCTACTTGGTCGTTATTAATTTTTAGATTTTTATTAATTCAAGCTTCAATTACTAGTTTAGGATTAGCAATTAGTATTTGTGGTTGGTTATTAGCAGTTATTTATTTAGCTCGTGGTCAAGAAAGTTTAGGTGAACAAGAAATTACTGATAATAATCAAATCATTATTAATCAAAGTCTAGAAGCTGTTGGTTTGGTTTTATTATTTATAGGTGGAATTGTTGCTGGAATTGTTTGGTTTCCTAAAGTTCAATGGTATCCTTGGCAAGCAATAGCTATTTGTGGTTTGGCTTTGCATCTTTTTCGAGCAAGGTTACAAACTTACTGGCGTAAATTAGATTTATTAGCAATCTTTTTAATTGGGTTAAAAACTTTATTTTTATTAAAAGAGTTGATTCCAATTTCATTAAGAGAAAATGTTTTAACTTTATCGGAAACAATTACCAAAGTTGAGTTTTTCCCTGAATCTATTTATAGTGTTACCCTCTTTCCCTATCTCATTTTATTTGTTGGCATTGCTAGCTGGTTGTATCGTCAGGAAAAACCGCAACTAGCTTTATTTGGTGAATGGCTGAGTTTATGCTTTGGTATATTTTTAACTTTATTAAGTTGGTATAATCCTGTATGGCGATCGCTTAATCTTTTATTATCTACTTGTACTCTTAGTTATGTTGCTGAAACTCGGCAACCGCTTAGAATTGGACTGATTTATTTTACTCATTTATTAGGATTAATAACTGTTATTAGCATAATTGATTGGTGCTTTTCACCTCTAAGTCGTAAAATTTGGGGCGTTGTTTTATTATTATTAATGCTCGCGGAATGGCTAATTTATCTTCGTAGAGTTGCTGTTAGAAATTCCCGTTATCAAAAAATTTTGTATCGCAGTAGTTGGCATTTTGGTTTATTACTGACAGGCATTAGTTATGTTTGCTTTTTGCCAGAAAATAATTCTGTAACTATGCCAATTCTTTCTAGTTATGGTGTAACTTGGTTATTAACACCGTTGATGTTAACCATAATTGCTAAATATAGTCGCAGAAAACCACGTCAATTAGCTGCATTGTTGAGTTGTATTGCTTTACTTTTGACACAATTGCTAACAATTTGGCAACCAGATACAAGATCGATTAGTTTAGCTATAACAACAGGATTATTATTTACAAATACTTTTTATTTATCATACAAAATTGTTTTAATTTATCTAACTCACTCTTTGGGATTACTAACAGTTTTTAGCATTATTGATTGGTATTTTTCCCCTCTGAGTCAGGAAATTTGGGGGAGTATTCTATTATTAAGTGGAATTGGTGAATGGTTAATTTATTTATATCAAATCAATTCTCGCAGTTTAACTTTAAATCTTTTGTCAAGAAATAACAGCATACATTGGCATTATAGTAATTGGAATTTAGGTTTAGTTTTAACAGTAATTAGTTATATTTGTTTTGTAAATATTTCCAATTCTTATTGGGGATTGATTTGGTTATTAACACCCTTAATTTTAACTTTAACTGCTAGATTTACTTTCTGGAAACAACGTCTAATTGCTGCTGCTTATAGCTCTATTGCTTTAGTCTTAGTGCAGTTGCTCACTTTTAATAATTTAGAGACAAGATTAATCAGTCTTTCTGTAGCAACAGGATTGATGTTTTTTAATAGTTTCTATTTTCGTGAAACTAACATAGCGATAATCCATTTTGGTTTTGGATTAAGTTTAATTAGTAGCTTACTTTGGACAAAACTTTCTTTTTCTAATTGGTTAGTTACAGGAGCGATCGCAATTTTTAATCTTTATTTAATTAGACAAGCTTTACTTTCTACTTCTCAAAATTTTTCTTCTAACGAACGAAGAGTTTTAAAAACTAAATATAGAAAACTTAAAAACAAATACGCCCAAGCAGCAGATTCTTGGTCAAAAGCTTTAATTGCAGTTGAATTAATTATACTAACTCTGTTTTATTTAAACTTTGCTTTTTCAGATTTAACTTATCAACAAATCGGAATTAACTGGCAATATTTACTCTCTTCAATTTTAATTAGTGGTGCAATTTGGTTTCGCTATAATCAACAACCAACGCCAAAAATTTTATATGCTTTTGCTTGGATAATTGAATTATCAGTATTTAGTCTAATTATCCTTATTGGTGGTGATGAAATTACCATTGCTGCTGCTAATATTCTTCTGGCATTTTTATCTCTTTACTTAATTAATCGCTTTTATATTGTTAGGACGAATAACCATTCGCCCCTACAGACAATTGTGTATAATACCTTCAATTTAAATTGGCGTAACTTACATCATCTACCAATCATTTATCTTGTTTTAGGAATCCTGTGGCGACTACCCTATTTTACTGCTACTACTGGCTTGATTACTTTAGGCGCAGCTTTAACTGGAATTGGCATCGGTAGTTATTCAGGTAGAGAAAATAAAACCATTAGCTATCTTTCCTTAGCCGGTATTACCCTAGCTATCTATGAATTAGCTATCTATCAGATGACACAAGGTGCAGGCGGAAGTCTTGCCGATGCGTTAACAATTTTAGCCTTTGTTGCTGCGGTAATTGCCATTTTATATCGAATTTTAGCTTTTTGGTGGCGAGAACAACCGTTTTTATTTAACTTTAGCCTCAATCAAATTATAATCACCGCTCATCTACATTGGGCGATCGCAAGTATTTTAAAAATTATTGCTGCTGGTATTGCGATTGAAACTGTTACTCCTCGTTTAACTTTATTAAGCATTGGCATTAGTTTATGTCTGGGTATTTACGCCATTATTCAAGGTAGAGATATTGCACCAACTTCAAAAATTATTGATCCAAATCAATCTCCTCGTCTCTCCTTCTCCCTGTCTTCTAGTCAATCATCTACAACAAAAATCAAGAAAAACGATCTTAGTGACTGGTGGGTATATGTAGGGTTAGTCGAAATAGCTGCAACGATAGTCTATAGTCGTCTGATTATTACTAAACTTAGTATTTTCGATCCTTGGCGCGCAATCATTACTTGTGTAATTGCTCTTGCTATCTATCAAATACCTTGGCAGAATTTTGGCTGGCGATCAACTCCTTGGCGACGTACAGCTTTAGTAATTCCTGCTTTAATGGCATTAGTTACAGCAGAAAGTATTTCTTACTTAAGTCTACTTGCTACGGCTGCCTTTTATCTAAGAATTGCTTACCATCAAAGAAATGTGCGTTGGAGTTATCTCAGTTTAGGATTGATTGACTGGGGAATTCTTCGCTATAGTTGGCGAAATAATGGTGAACCAATCTGGTTTGCTTCCGTTATTGGTTTATCTTGTCTCTATATTGCTCAATTCGATCCCGAATTACAAACTCGTAAACAACTGCGTCATTATTTTCGTTCATTTGGTAGCAGTTTAATTTGTTTAGTCGCGTTAATTTTGTATCAGAAGACAGGAATAATTCCCAGTGCGATCGCTTTAGTTTTTATTTTAGCTGGTTTAGGCTTACGCATTCGAGCCTTTCTCTACATCGGTACAATTACTTTTATCCTGACAATTATTTATCAATTGATTATTCTGATTTTTACTTACTCTTTCCTCAAATGGATAGTTGGTTTAATCGCAGGAATTGTATCTATTGCGATCGCTGCTAATTTTGAAAGAAAGAGTACCCAAATTACTAACAAATTACAAAATTATCTTGCTCAACTGCAACAATGGCAATAATTCAGTTACTAATTACTAATTACTAATTATGAGGGATGAATAATCAACAATCAACAAAATTTAGATTATTAAGCAAAATCTCGCCTATACTCAATGCAAGTACAGACGAGACTGTTTTAATAATTTTACTTTTAGTAAAGTTCTTCTTCTTGATGAGTAAGAATAGTACAATCGGAAGTAGGATAGGCTACACAAGTAAGAACATAGCCAGCTTCGATTTGATCGTCATCAAGGAAAGATTGATCGGATTGGTCAACAGAACCAGATTCAATTTTACCTGCACAGGTGGAGCAAGCACCAGCACGGCAAGAGTAGGGTAAATCTAAACCTTGTTCTTCAGCAACATCAAGAATGTACTCATCATCGGGTACTTCGATAGTGTGTTCACCATCGGGGGTTTTTAAAGTTACGTTATAAGTTGCCATGTGTTACTCCTCTTCTCTTAAAGAAACGGCAGTTTCTACTTATTTAGAAGCCTAATTGCTCCTCAGTCAGAAACAAATTAATACTTTTTCAATAAGTTACATTTTTGATACTACGCGAAAAATATTCCAAGTATCGGGGGCATTAGTAATGAAATTTTTAATTTAATATAAAATAAGTTTTTCTTATGTTATTACACTGGAAGCTAGCATGGTGAAATGTTCTACGATAGTGGGCTTGTAACAAATAAAAGATAATTATTTACCAATATTAGTAATAGCTTAATTTCTTCTTTACTCTGTCACAAAATAAATATTAATTATAGTTATACTCGTGATTGATGATCTGTGCTTAGATAACAAAATGTATTTAATTTTGGAATTATTAATTTTTTAATGCCCTTTCAAGTTACTCCTCCAATTAAAGTTGGAATTGTTGGTACAGGATACGCTGCCAAAAAACGTGCCGAAGCACTTGCAGCAGATTCAAGAGCAAAATTAATCAGCGTTACAGGTAATACTCCCGAAAAATTACAAAATTTTTGTGAAAATTTTAAGGTTACTCCGATTAACTCTTGGCAGCAACTAATTAATCAACCAGAATTGGATTTAGTTTTTATCTCTACCATTAATCGAGATCATGGCGCGATCGCTCAAGCTGCGTTAAAAGCTGACAAAAACGTGGTTGTTGAATATCCTCTTGCTTTAAACCCTCAACAAGCAGCAACAATTATCACCTTAGCTCAAGCTAAATCTAAACTTCTCCACGTCGAACATATAGAATTAATTGGTGGTGTTCATCAAGCTATTCGCCAGAATTTATCAAAAGTTGGCAATGTTGTTTATACCCGTTACGCTACCATTAGCCCACAAAAACAATTTTCTCGGCGTTGGAGTTATCATCGCGAAATGTTTGGTTTTCCTTTATCTGCTGCCTTATCTCGCGTTCATCGTTTAACTGATTTGTTTGGTACTGTCGCTACAGTTGCTTGTCAAACTCGTTATTGGGATATTTCTGAAGATAATTATTTTACCGCTTGTCTATGTAATGCCCAATTACGCTTCACCAATGGTGTGATGGCAGAAATTACCTATGGTAAAGGTAATGTTTTTTGCCATGGTTATCGGAATTTTGAAATTCATGGAGATCAAGGAACTCTTATCTTTGAAGGAGAAACAGGAAAATTAATTAAGGGAGACGAAATAATTCCTCTTGAAGTTACTAGTCGTCGCGGTTTATTTGGCAAAGATACTAAGATGGTTTTAGATTGTTTGCTCGAAGGACAACCTCTCTATCTACAACCAGAAGCTAGTTTAGAAGCCTTAAAAGTAGCCGATGCAGCCCGTCAATCATCCGAAACCAATCAAATTCAAATAATGACAAATCAATTAAATTTTTGATAAGATAATTGTGTTGATTTTTTTGTCAACCGATGAAATAATGTATGTGGAATGACTAAAATCAGGATCAGTAATAATACACTTGTATTGAAACAATAGTTTAAACTAAACTTAACTAGCAACAATTCAAGTTTGATTGTACTTACCGAATGCCAGTCTCGGTAAGGTAAGAAGCTCGTTAAATCCAGTTTATTTCCACAGTTTCTTTGTTTTTTTTTCTTCCATGCATGATGACGTGGTTTTCAAGTTCCCTTACAGTTGAGGCAAAATATCAGGATAATCGTCTTCGAGGGTAGTTTATAAAATCTAAGCAAACTCATAAGCCTTTTAAAGTCAGTTGGATGAAAATGTTATTCAATGAAAGAATAATCAACCCAGGCTTGGAGAGGCTACAACAGTTTAACTCACGTCATTAATTAAGCATTATTAGGCATTTTATTGATCGAGGGATCTATGGCAACAAATTTGAATATTCCTAACAATCCTGATAAAGAAAAAGCTCTCAATTTAGTCTTAAAACAAATCGAGCGCAATTTTGGTAAAGGTGCAATTATGCGCCTAGGGGATGCTACTCAAATGAAAGTAGAGACAATCCCCAGTGGTGCGTTAACCTTAGATGTAGCCCTTGGTGGCGGTTTACCAAAAGGAAGAATTATCGAAATTTATGGACCAGAAAGTTCTGGTAAAACAACTCTTGCCCTTCACGCGATCGCAGAAGTTCAAAAAGCAGGTGGAGTAGCAGCTTTCGTTGATGCTGAACACGCTCTCGATCCGACTTATTCAGCAGCTTTGGGAGTAGATATTGAAAATCTTCTGGTAGCACAACCAGATCATGGAGAATCTGCCTTAGAAATTGTCGATCAACTAGTGAGGTCTGCTGCGGTAGACTTGGTTGTAGTTGACTCTGTAGCTGCCTTAGTTCCTCGCGCGGAAATTGAAGGAGAGATGGGAGACAATCAAGTAGGGCTGCAAGCTCGCTTGATGAGTAAAGCTTTAAGAAAAATTGCTGGTAATATTGGTAAATCAGCCTCAACAGTAATTTTCCTCAACCAACTTCGACAAAAAATTGGCATCACTTACGGTAGTCCTGAAGTAACAACTGGTGGTACAGCATTGAAGTTTTATGCCTCTGTCAGATTGGATATCAGAAGAGTACAAACTCTCAAAAAAGGTAGTGAAGGCGAATATGGGATTCGGGCTAAAGTTAAAGTAGCTAAAAACAAAGTTGCACCTCCTTTCCGAGTAGCAGAATTTGATATTATTTTTGGTCAAGGCATTTCTAATCTCGGCTGTATGTTAGATTTGGCGGAAGATACCGATGTAGTAGTTCGTAAAGGAGCTTGGTATAGCTATAACGGCGAAAATATTGGTCAAGGTCGAGATAACACGATTAAATACCTAGAAGAAAATCAAACTTTAGCTGCCGAAATCGAACAACAAGTCCGAGACAAATTAGCAATGGGAGCGGTGTTAAGCTCTAATTCCTTGAGTGAGTACGATCCCGATGAAGAGTCAGATTCTGAAGAGCTAATGGAATAAACAACCAGGATGGGGTTGATAAGTTTAATTTCCCCATCTACAGCTTTTTTTTTAGATAGACTTGAAAGCTACTGTAAGTTTTTTGCTACTTATTTGCTCGTTTTTCTTCCCAGCGAAATAGCCAGACGACTACAGTAACTAAGCCAATTTGTAAAGCTAAATTAGTTAAAGTAGAGCTAACTTCTCTTCCTGCTGCTAGTTGCGCTAGAAAAACGAATGCGCCAATTAAGCCTGAAGCACCGAAAGCAAGATAAAAAAACTTTCTTAAACCTCGATAGGGAGCTTTAGCTTCTGCTCTAAGCCTGGCATATTTTTCAGGAGATAATTTACTTTTTCCTGGTGGAGTCGGCTTTTTGGGGGATAAATCTGACATTATCTGTTATTGTTTTTTGTCTTGATGGTGAAAGAAGCGAATGTTGCTTCCGCTTATGCAATCACTATATTGATTATCCCTTGAATTTAGATGATTGTGCCTATGTAAACTCCTGATTGGGGCTGGATGTTTTAAAATATTACCAAGCTATTGTCTAGTATTGCCGATGTAGCTCAGGGGTAGAGTAGCTGATTCGTAATCAGTTGGACGTGGGTTCAATTCCCATCATCGGCTTGCCTCTTTATTCAATTAACGCAATCTTATAGGTTTACTGCAAGTATACCTACTCTCCCCTAAATAACCCTATTCAAACCTCAAATCTAGATCAAAGTTAGATCGTTCGCAGTGGATAAAATTGAACAATTATTAGACAAAGCTAATCAAAGATTAAAAGCTTCAAATGCCGGCATATCCCTCTCCTAAGAAACAAAATCAGTCACAGAGGGTGAAATCGACTGAGGGACTAACTCACAAGAGCCTTTTTTACCTCGTCAAGAAGACTAAGAGAATGTCAAATTATTGGTCAGGCGATCGCAAAAACTATTTTGGTTTTAATTACGTCCACCAAGGTTTTTGCCCTGTACGGGGATCGGTTTCCATCCAAGGAGAAATCCGAATATAATCCTCTTCAACGTTTACGTGAGCGAGCCGCAAAGGAAGAGGTGCAGGACCGCGGACTACCCTCCCATCAGGATCGTAGCGAGAACCGTGACAGGGACATTGAAATTCATTATCATTGGGATTCCAAGGGAAAGTACAGCCTAAATGGGTGCAATTATCCACAATCCCCCAAGGATGAAGTGTTCCACCTTCTCTAACAGTAAGATAAGTGGGTTCTCCAGCTAATCCCGCAACTAAAGCCCGAGTTCCAGGGGATTCTGTTAAAATCTGGCTAGCAGGAATCAGATTTCCGTGAATATCTTTCGCCAGGATCGAGCCATCTTCGCCGACTTCTGAAGGTGGGATAAAAAATTTAACAGCAGGATAAACTACTGCACCAGCAGTAGCAGCAATGACGGCACCAGTTAGAAAATTAAGTAACTGTCTCCGCGACATCGCAATACTTTCTATGGGAAGACTTTCTTCCATGTTGTTTTACCTCTTTAAATTTTGTTATTAATATGTTTTAGTCTTGAGGATTTTGTTTGCGAGTATTGATACCCAACAAGCCATAAAGCAGACAAGAACCAGCTAAAGCACTGATTGCTAAAACAGCAGCACCAATAGTCAAACCAATACCTAAAGCCGAACCGTTATAAATCAATAAACCGAAATAAGCTAAGGCAGTAGCTAAAATTAAGCGAATAATGCGGTCTAGTGTACTTAAATTGTTAAACATGGTCGTTTTTTCCTTGAATTAAACTTTTTTTTGCTTGTCTATGTCTTGATCGCTCTAAGTCTGTTGTGAGAATAAATTTTTATTTCTTAAATATAATTATATAGCTATTTAGTAAATTAAATAAAAAATCAAGCAAATTACTATCAGACTTGTTTGAATTCCAGAACTGAGCATTTCAAAATTAAATTTATAAGTGAGCCTAATTTTTTTCAATCATCTGCATAAACTCAAATTGACCAACGTATAGAGTTAGTGAAAGGAAAAACAACAAAAACACAAACTCAAATACAAAGGTATATAAAAATGAAAAAAGCTGCTTTAATCATCTCCACCCTTGCTTTAGCTCTTTCTCCCGTAGCTGCTTTCGCACAACAAGCTCAAAGTAACGTTCAAGCTGGTTCTAACAGCGCAGTTACTCATGGAGTAGGGAACTACACTAACCAAGGTGTTTATAATGACTTAAACCAAACTCAAGTTGGTGCAGATGGTTACGGTATCGATCCTCAAATTCAACAATCTTTACAAGCTGGTCAAAACCAATCCTATACTGACGGTTACTACAACACTACTAATCAAGGTGTTCACAACAGTGCAGATCAAACTCAAGTTGAGATCCCTGGTTATTCTCATTACTAATTTCTAAACTAAAAATTGTTCCAAAACAAAAGATGAGGTTCTGATTTTATTCAGAACCACTTTTTTTTAGATAAAAAAGTATTTTCTTTTGTCCTTAACTATTTTTGATAAAAAAATATCATGAAAAGTTTTAAGATGAAATTGCTAGACATAATAATTTTGATTTGATTTCAAAAATCTTTCGTGGTTATTTATTAATTAATATTTCGAGATAAATTAAATCAATTTTGTTATTGTCTGCATAAACAAACTGAACTCAACCTACTTACTAAGTAATTGAAGAGAACAACCAACAACAACTGAGGTAAGTAAAATGAAAAGAATTAATCAAAAAATAACTACTACCGTAGCTTTAGTTTTAACCATCGGTGCTTCTACTCTCGCTTCACCCCAACCCGCAGAAGCTCAAGTGTTAGAGCTAGCAACTGGTGCGCTCAATGCCTTATTTAATCGACCACCAAAACCAATTCCTAACCAAAACTATGCTTTTGGTACGAGTAACCTCAACGGCAATAACTTCAACTTCTGTCTTTTCCCCTGTACTCCTGGTATTGGTCAACCTTCTATTCCACAAGCTATTAGACCAACAGTACCATCAACAGGTGTAATGCCTTCTTCAGGTTCAGTTGTACCTAGTGGAGTAACTAAAACAGTAGCTCCTGGAGTTGTACCTGGTGGAATACCTCCTCAAGCAGTACAACCAACTGCTCCTCGTCCAACTGTGGTTATTCCTCCGATCAGATTACCAATTAATCTACCTTTCTAAAATTAATAGCAATTAAGCTTAGATTTTCTAATTCTCTTACTTACCTCAATGCGCTACCTGCTCTTGTGTCAGTAGCGTATTTTTTTTGCTTGCAAAAAGAGAGTTGAACTAAAAAAATCTTCAAACCCTTCAAGCAACCAATATAATCCTATTTTATGGCGTTCGTAGCGATGAATTATGGCAACAATCAACAGTAACTATCTCAAACTAAAAGCAGGTTATCTATTTCCCGAAATTGCAAGAAGAGTCAATGCGTTTGCAGAAGCTAATCCCGAAGCACAAATTATAAAACTTGGGATTGGAGATGTCACCGAACCGTTACCAGAAGCCTGTCGCACTGCGATGATTAAAGCAGTAGAAGACATGGGCGATCGCTCTACTTTCCACGGCTATGGCCCCGAACAAGGTTATCTTTGGTTAAGAGAGAAAATTGCTGCCCAAGATTTTCAGGCTAGAGGTTGTGACATCGATACGTCAGAAATCTTTATTTCTGATGGTTCTAAATGTGATTGTGGAAATATTCTAGATATTTTTGGCAAAGACAACACCATTGCAGTAACCGATCCTGTGTATCCTGTTTATGTAGATACTAACGTGATGGCAGGTCATACAGGAGAAGCTAATGAGAAAGGTGAGTACGAAGGTTTAATCTATCTGCCAATTTCTGCGGAAAATAATTTTACTGCTCAAATTCCTTCCGCAAAAGTCGATCTGATCTATCTGTGTTTCCCCAATAACCCCACAGGTGCAACGGCAACTAAAGAACATCTGCAAGCTTGGGTAGATTATGCCAAAGCTAACGGCTCAATTATTTTATTTGATGCTGCTTACGAAGCTTTTATAACCGATCCTCAACTTCCCCATTCAATTTTTGAAATTGAAGGAGCAAAAGATTGTGCCATTGAATTCCGTTCTTTTTCTAAAAATGCAGGGTTTACGGGAACTCGCTGTGCATTTACAGTTGTACCCAAAAACTTGACTGCTAAAGCTGCTGATGGTTCGGAGGTAGAATTGTGGAAACTGTGGAACCGTCGTCAAGCGACTAAATTTAACGGTGTATCTTATATCGTACAACGGGGTGCAGAAGCCGTTTATTCTGAAGCAGGACAGGCACAAATTAAGGCTTTAATCAGTTTTTACCTCGAAAATGCCAAAATTATTCGTGACAAGCTAACTGAAGCAGGATTGGCTGTTTACGGTGGTGTCAATGCGCCCTATGTCTGGGTACAAACTCCCAATGGTTTATCTAGTTGGGATTTCTTTGATAAGTTGCTTTACACTACGAATGTAGTCGGTACGCCTGGTTCTGGTTTCGGGGCTGCTGGTGAAGGTTATTTCCGTATCTCTGCCTTCAACAGTCGAGCTAATGTTGAAGAAGCCATGAAACGCATTACTGAAAACCTTAAAATTTAAATTAAAAACTGAAAAATAAGGAATGAAGGATGAGGATTAAAAAATCAGCAATTTTCCTCATCGTTCATCCCTCAATCGATAACTTAAACTTAGTTATTTCAGTTAAACAATTTAATTAAATTAAAATGACTCTGGAATTACCACCCATTCGCGATCGCAATTTATTAAATCATGCTCTTACTCATCGTTCCTATATTAACGAACATCATGAGGCAACAGAACACAATGAACGTTTGGAATTTTTGGGCGATGCGGTGTTGGGTTTTTTGATTGGAGAATTGCTTTATAAAAAATATCCAGAAATGAGCGAAGCTCAATTAACTCGCTTGCGATCTAAATTAGTAGATGAAACTCAATTAGGTAAGCTTGGTCAACAATTGGGTTTGGGTGAATTGATGCGTTTAGGCAAAGGGGCGCAAAAAGATAAGGGCAGAGAAAATCCTTCTTTACTCAATGATACTTTTGAGGCGATTATTGGAGCTTATTTTCTAGACGTAGGAATTGATGCTGTCCGCGCTTATGTTCAACCCATATTTACGAGTTTGGCAGAACAAATAGTTACCACACAAAGCAAAACTACTCAATCAACTTTTGTAGATAGTAAAAATCGTCTACAACAATGGGCTTTAGCTCATCAAGGAGAAAATCCTGTTTATAAAATTATTGCTGAAGTTGGCCCTCCTCATGCCAAAGAATTTACCGCTCAAGTCTTAATCAAAGGAGTAATTTATGGTCAAGGCAAAGGTCATCGTAAACAGGAAGCGCAAAAACAAGCTGCTGAAGCTGCTTTAAAACAGTTAGACACATAGTTTAATCATTTATTTGAAATTTTGGCTTTTGATTTCTTATGTGGTTCTATAAGCTGAGCGGTGTGTACAAGCTGTCGAGGTTTCCTCGACAGACAGCCCCTTGGAAGCCTCAGCATATCCCACGCGCTTTTGACTTTTGACTTATCTATTGTGTTGTTTTAAGTCGATTTCATGAACTTTTTTAACGCATCATCGTAATCCTGAAAATGGCTACCCTTCCTTGCTTACAATGTAGTCTTAAGTTTTTCTATATACTTTGGCATTCTCTAGAGAGGAAAACCAAATATGCCCAAACCTTTTACTCAAGTAGTAAAACCTTATAATGACGATCCTTTTATCGGTCATTTATCAACTCCAATTTCTGATTCTGATTTTGTCAACACCTATATTAGGAATTTACCGGGATACCGTCGCGGACTTTCTCCTCTTCTACGTGGTTTAGAAGTAGGATTAGCCCATGGTTATTTTTTAGCAGGTCCTTGGACTGTCTTTGGTCCCCTGAGAGATTCTGAAGTTGCTAGTCTTGGCGGTTTAATTTGTGCTTTAGCTCTAGTTTTAATTGGTACTGCTTGTCTCTCTGTATATGGTATTGTTTCCTTCCAAGGCAAACCTACTAATAGCGAAGACTCTCTTCAATCTTCTGAAGGTTGGAGTCAGTTTTCTGCTGGTTTCTTCCTTGGTGGTACTGGTGGCGCATTCGTCGCTTACTTCCTATTGCAGAATTTTGACGTTATCAATGGTATCCTTAGCGGTACTTTTAACTAACTAAATAATTGCACTGAAAAATAAAAAGAGGAGAATCAATATTATGACAGGTACTTACGCTGCTGCTTATTTACCCTGGATTTTTATCCCTGTTATTTGCTGGTTAATGCCTGCTGTAGTCATGGGAATGTTGTTTATTTATATTGAAAGCGAGATTTAAAAGCGACCAAATCAAGCTGGATTAAGATGAATCATCCCTAGTTATTAAAGAAGCTCCACCTATTTAGGTTTGGAGCTTTTTTTAACTAAAATTTAATTAGACTCAAACTCCTCAATTTGATCTAGCCTAATTACCGTATCATCGTTCAATTTACACCAATCGGCACCGTCGGCAGCATACACGTCTACTATTCGACCTCTAGCTTTAGCCCATTGACCATTTTCTTGTTTGTAAGTTAGAGTACATTCTTGTTTGAGAGTAGCAATTTCTTCTAATTGATCGTATAAGTCGCAGCTTACGGGTGTGTAATTACTCATGAATTTTTTCCTTTGACATCCTATTTATCTTTAACGTATAAAATCAGTCTTGACTAAAGCATCTATTAAAAGTCATTTACTCTAGTCGTTCAATAGTCAGACATTAATTAATGATGGGGTCAGAAGAACAAAACTAATTGACTGGGTTCTATGTAACTGAAAATAGCTGTAAGACAACGAGGGAAGCAAGCTAAACTTTAAATCGATAATCTTTCGATGCTCTTGATTTTATGTCTTTTTCTAGTCAACTGCGACAGTTACTTACTCGTCCCGAAATTTTGGTTATTCCTGGAGTTTACGATTGTTTAGGAGCAAAATTAGCCGAACAAAGTGGATTCGATGCGATCGCTACTAGTGGTTTTGGTATTGCTGCTTCTAGTTTGGGAGTTCCTGACTACGGTTTGTTGACTGCTACTGAAATGCTGAATAGTACGGGTAAGATTGCTAAGTCGGTTCAGATTCCTTTGATTGCTGATTTAGATAATGGTTACGGTAATGCTTTAAATGTGATCCGCACTGTTGAAGAAGCAGTAAATTTAGGTATCAGTGGCATTATTTTAGAAGACCAAGAATTTCCTAAAAAATGCGGTCATTTTGACGATAAACGAGTTATTCCTACAGCAGAACATTGTAGTAAAATCAAAGCAGCTATTCAAGCTCGTGGTGAAAGTAATCTAGTTATTATTGCTCGAACTGATGCCCGTGCGCCTCTAGGTTTAGAGGAAGCGATCTCCAGAGGACGTGCTTATGTCGATGTTGGTGCAGATGTTTTATTTATTGAAGCACCTCAGTCGGTTACTGAATTAGAAGCGATCGCGGGAGCTTTTCCCAATATACCTTTAGTAGCTAATATGATTGAGGGTGGCAAAACCCCAGAACTAAAGGCTTCAGATTTACAACAATTGGGTTTTAAAATCGTCTTTTTTCCTTTATCGGGTTTACTTGCTGCCACCAAAGCTATGAGTGACTGTTGGCATTATCTCAAAGAAAATGGAACTACAATAGGATTTAAACCAATAGTTGATTTTCAGGATTTTAAAGACGCGATCGATTTACCTAAATATCGTCAACTTGAACAAGAGTTTAGGATTTAGAAAATAAGTACCTATGCATAATTAATTGTGCATTTGTGATTACTAGGGAATAGGGAACAGGCAACAGGGAATATCTAAGATAACTTGCTAGTAAGCATACAAATAATTTTGCCGACCTACTTACCATATTGGAGCGATAAAAATGATCGTTAAACTACAATCGACCCATGTAACTAACTAGCGTATTAACACCAGCGTTCCAATTAAAATCAATCCTGTTCCAACAACCATCTTAACTGTCAAAGGTTCTTTTAAAAATAGCACCGCCAAGACAGAAATTAATACTAAACTCGACTTGTCAATGGGCGCAACCAAGGAAGCAGGACCGAGTTGTAATGCTCTAAAATAACAAAGCCATGATAGACCAGTTGCTATTCCTGATAATATTAAAAACAATAGCGTTTGGTGATTTAATTCCAATAACTCTTGAAAAGCTCCTTCAGCATATACCAGTCCCCAGGCTATGACCAAAATCACCACAGTTCGGATTGCCGTCGCTAAATTAGAATTAACTCCTTCCACTCCTACCTTA
This sequence comes from uncultured bacterium, assembly GCA_964562685.1. Classification (GTDB taxonomy): domain Bacteria; phylum Cyanobacteriota; class Cyanobacteriia; order Cyanobacteriales; family Xenococcaceae; genus Stanieria. The sequence continues at coordinate 255 of CAZLUP010000053.1, read as the reverse complement.
GCAAAGATCGTAGTTAGAGCAGCAAAAAACGCTGACAATATCGCAAACACCCACCAGCTTTCGATTCGATCCATATTTTTAGTAGAAATATAAAGATAAACAAGCTCAATCTCTTAACAATCGCGCCAGTATCTTATCTTACAATCTTAATAACAAGAGGAATTACTATACCGAGAGATTGAGCTTGGCACTGACAAATCAGTACATAGGCAGAATCAATTACACAAAACAATAGTTCATAGTTCATAGTTCAAA
>CAZLUP010000052.1:12296-28292 GCA_964562685.1 uncultured bacterium | reverse complement strand
GTTGAGCTTTAAATCCACCATTCCAATCTTCCACTATTTCAAAGTTAATATTTTTCACAATAAAAGTATTGTTTAAGCCATTATTCATAATTATTAACCTTAATGTAATTTTGCTTACAATTTATGTCCATTAGAACTCGGCACAATATAGTTTAATAACAACCAAAAGCATTGAAATAATTAATTATTTGTAGGTTGCTATTAATGGCTTTAGTCAAAGAGATTAAATATAAAAAAAACTCGGAATATAGTTCTATACAAGATAGTAAGAACGGCAATAGATCAAAAATAAAAACTCAATTTGTAAATAATATATTTTTTTTTTACAATTGTCAAAAAAAATTGAGTAATTTATAGGATGTACATATTATGTATAGCCATGTTTTTTTTTGTTAAATTAAATGCAATTTCTTTGTTGTTAACATCTGGCAGTTGTGAGCATTCTAAACTGATAGATAAAGTAGGTTAAATATTAAGATAAAATTAGATATCTCAAGAAAATAAAGCTGAAAAACGAGCTTGTGAGCAATTTAATCAGCTATAGGAATTTTTTTTGCTTAGAAATTAATAGAACTTTTTTATGAATACAATTGTAGTATTGAAAGTACTTTGTAGAGAAGAAGTTTTATCGTTAATAAAATATAAAAGTAATATTTTATGTTTTAAATTTTTCTGAAGTTTAGGTCAAAGCTAAGTAAATAAAAATATAAATACTCAATAGATTAGGGTTTGGTAATCCCAAACCCATTGATTTATGAATTGATTAAACTGCGTATTTTAGTAATTAAATTGTGTAACTCAGATTGATTAAGACGATAGCTCAAAGGATGAGCAATTAATCTGGCTGTACTTTCGTACAAAACATCAATTTCGATTAACCCATTTTCTTTTAAAGTTTTTCCTGTTGAAACTAAATCAACAATTGCTTCAGACATACCTGTAATAGGACCTAATTCTACTGAACCAGATAGAGGTACAATTTCCACGGGTAAATCTATTTTCCGAAAATATTCCCTCGCACAATTAACAAATTTCGAGGCTACTCTACCATTAGGCGGTAATTCTACTGAACTACGATAACTACTGGCTTTTGGTACAGCTACCGACATCCGACAATAACCAAATTTTAGATCGCTTAGGTTGGCTACTTCTGGCTGCTTTTCTCGCAAAACATCATAACCAACAATACCCAACTGAGCTTGTCCATATTCTACATACACGGGAACATCTTGCGCTCTAACTAATAGAGCAGTGGCGGTGTTGGTAGGATCGCTGATTTGTAATTGACGATTACTTTTATCGAGAAACGCACTAAAATCTAAACCAACTTGTTTAAATAATTCGATGCTATCAGTTAACAACGCACCTTTAGGTAAAGCAATAGTAATCATGTAATTTCTAACTTAAGCGAATAACTACCAACAGATAAGATACATGACTAAGCTTACATTAATTATTGGTAACAAAAACTATTCTTCCTGGTCATTACACCCTTGGCTAGTGATGAAAAAAATCGGTTTAGATTTTGAAGAAATTCGGATTCCCTTATATCAACCAAATAGTAAAGAACAATTACTGCAACATTCGCCCGCAGGAAAAGTTCCGATTTTGCATCATGACAATATTCCTGTTTGGGAGTCTTTGGCTATTTGCGAATATTTAGCTGAAAATTTTGAGCCTAGTATTTTGCCTCAAGAACCCGTAGCAAGGGCAGTTGCTCGTTCGGTAAGTAGCGAAATGCACGCAGGATTTTTAAATTTACGTAGTTCGATGCCGATGAATTGTCGAGCTAGATTACCAGGTAAAGGTATGAATTCGCAAGTAGCAGCAGATATTGCGAGAATTAAAGCTATTTGGCGAGATTGTCGGCAAAAATTCGGTTCTGAGGGCAATTTTCTGTTTGAGAATTTTACTATTGCTGATGCGATGTTTGCGCCTGTTGTAATTCGCTTTGTTACTTATGGAGTGGAGTTAGATCCAGTTTCACAAGCTTATGCAGATCGAATTTGGCAAATGCCAGAAATGCAGTCTTGGATTGAAGCTGGTTGTCAAGAAGAGGAAATTTTGCCTCAGTTTGAAGTTTAGGTTAGAGTCACAAAAGCTATTAAAAATTATAGGGCGATCGCTCTTAGTCAATTGATTTAGGCTATATTACTTAACATAATTGAGCTTTCGTTGAGACAAAAAAGATTTTTATTAATTAGATAACATTTGCTGATAATTCCGTGAGAATATATTTCTAATTAATCGCAATTAAGCTTGCCGATCTTTTTCTTCGCAAGTGGTAAGAGCGTAATTTGATTTCCTCACTACCATAACGCGATCTTTTCCGTAAATATATCTATCCGCGACACTTTTAACAAAATCTCTAATCTAAAATGGTTAATTCCATCTCTCAAGTTCAGACTGAACAATCACCTAGTTTTAATGGCAACGGTTCCCGTAAACCAATTATTGCTGCGATTGATATCGGCACTAATTCTATCCACATGGTAGTCGTGCAAGTTGAACCCCATCTACCAGCTTTTAGTATTATAGCTAAAGAAAAAGATACAGTGAGATTAGGCGATCGCGATCCGAAGACAGGCGATCTAACTCCTGAAGCGATCGCTCGTTCCTTGGCTGCTTTACGACGTTGTAAGGATTTAGCTTATAGTCTACGTGCCGAACAGATTATTGCTGTAGCAACTAGTGCAACAAGAGAAGCGAGCAATGGACAAGCATTTTTACAACAGATTGAATCAGAGTTAGGCATTGTTGTTAATCTAATTTCTGGGCAAGAAGAAGCGCGGAGAATTTATCTTGGTGTCTTGTCAGGAATGGATTTTGGCGAACATCCTCATGTAATTGTAGATATCGGGGGTGGTTCGACGGAGTTAGTTTTAGCAGATATTCACGAACCTCGTTTTTTAAGCAGTACCAAAATCGGGGCAGTACGTCTAAAAGCGGAATTTGTGCATAGCGATCCGATTAGTGAAAGTGAATTAAATTATTTACGTGCTTATGTACGAGGAATGTTAGAGCGTTCTGTTGAAGAAATTTGGCAGAAGTTGCAATTAAATGAAACTCCTCGTCTGATTGGTACTTCTGGCACGATTGAAACTTTAGCCACAATTCATGCTTTAGAAAAACAAGGTACAGCACCTAATCCCCTGAATGGTTATCAATTTAGTCGTAAAGACTTAAAAGATATCGTCAAAAAATTAGCAGGGATGACTTATGAAGAACGCTTTGCCATACCTGGCATTTCTGATAAACGGGCGGAAATCATTGTTCCTGGGGCAATTATTTTGTTAGAAGTGATGACAATGCTCAATCTCAACTCGATTACCGTTTCCGAGCGATCGCTAAGAGAAGGGATGATTGTCGATTGGATGCTAACTCATGGTTTGATCAATAACCGTCTGCGTTATCAAAATGAAGTTAGAGAAAGAAATATTTATAAAATTGCTCATAAATATCAAGTTAATCTAGATTTTAGCGAACGAGTAGCTAATTTTGCTCTGAGTATTTTCGATCAAACCAAAGGCATTTTGCATGATTGGGGCAGTCTTGAGAGGGAATTACTTTGGAGTGCAGCCATTTTGCATAATTGTGGACTTTATATTAGTCATTCATCCCATCACAAACATTCTTACTATTTAATTCGTAATGCTGAGATTTTAGGTTTCAATGAATTAGAGTTAGAATTAATTGCTAATCTTGCTCGTTATCACCGTAAAAGTAAACCCAAGAAAAAACACGAAGGCTATCCGAAATTACCTCATAAAGAATATCAGTTAATGGTTAAACAATTAAGTGCAATTTTACGTTTAGCAGTAGCATTAGACCGTCGCCAAAAAGGCGCGATCGCTGAAGTAAAGTGTAATTATGATCAAAATGATAGAATTCTTTATCTCAATTTAATTCCTTCAGAATTAGGGGATGATTGTGCCTTGGAACTTTGGAGTTTAGATTATAAAAAAGTAGTTTTTGAAGAAGAGTATGGTGTGAAGGTCATCGCTAGTTTATCTCGATGAATCAGCAGTTATGGGATGATTTAATTGAACAAAGTCAGCAAGATTGGTTGATTGGTTGGGATGCTCAAGAAATTCTCTATTTAACTAATCAAAAAATTACTCAATTAAGACAATTACAAACAACTAAAAACACACCTCTAAATATTTTATTGGCAGAAAAAAATCCTGGTAATTTTATTGCCAGTTTTCTAGCTAGTATTATTACTAATAATTATATCTTTTTGTGTAATCCTGATTGGCAAAGATCGGAATGGCAACAAGTTTTTGATTTAGTTCAACCCGATCTAATTTGGTCAGAAAATGAGAATAAAAGCATAGACTCGGTAAGAGTTTATAACTCACAATCACAAGTAAATTTTGCTCCTGTAATTAATTCTTCATTAATTATGATTCCGACAGGAGGTTCATCAGGAAAAATTCGATTTGCCATTCATACTTGGTCAACTTTAACCTCTTCAGTTCAAGGATTTTGTGACTACTTTCAGACCAAAACTATTAATTCCTGTTGCCTTTTGCCTCTTTATCATGTCAGTGGTTTGATGCAACTGATCCGCTCTTTTTTTACCAAGGGAAAATTAGTTATTTTCTCTTATCAAAACCTTAAACAAGGTAAACAACCTGATCTTAATCCTCAAGAATTTTTTATCTCTCTGGTTCCTACTCAATTACAATTTCTTTTACAGTTTGATCCTGATTGGTTAGCTTCTTTTCAAACAGTATTATTAGGTGGCGCACCAGCTTGGCAAGATTTATTAGACAAGGCAAGAAAATATCAGATTGCATTAGCACCTACTTATGGCATGACAGAAACCGCCTCACAAATCGTCACTCTTCAACCCAAAGATTTTTTGGCAGGAAATAATAGTAATGGTAAAATTTTACCTCATGCCGAGGTAACTATAGTTGATGAAAACAAACAACTATTACAAAACGGAAAAATTGGTCACATTATTATTAAAAGTGACTCTCTTTATTGGGGTTATTATCCTCAATTAAATCATCACCAAATCTTTACTACAGATGACCTCGGTTGGTTTGACGAACATGGTTATCTTCATATTGTAGGTAGAAGCAGCCAAAAAATTATTACTGGTGGAGAAAATGTTTTCCCTTCAGAAGTAGAAGCAGCAATTTTTGCAACTGGTTTAGTTAAAGATGTTTGTATAATTGGTTTACCAGATTGTTACTGGGGACAAGTAGTTACTGCGGTATATGTACCAGCACAATCAAATATTTCAGAAAGATTAATTCAGCAAAAGTTGCAAAATCAATTGAGTAAATATAAACATCCCAAGCATTGGTTTTCAGTTGATTGTTTACCCCGTAATCAACAAGGCAAAATTAATTATCAACAAATTCTTGATATTGTTAAACTAAATTTCCAGTAGGGGTAATTCATGAATTACCTCTACTTAATCTATAGTTCGGTTGCTATACATTATTGATTGATTTGATTGAGGATCACTTCTCAAAGCATTTCTCCTCCTGGAAGTGTTTGCAATAGTTCTTTCACTCGATCAGAGGTAGAATCTTCGTAGGTAAAATTAATCAATTCAGTAGTAATTTCTAGTATTTTTTCTCGATCAACTTTTGTTAATATTGTCGATGGTTTTAAAGTACCTCCAAAAACTTCAATTGCTGCTTCATCAATTGCTGATTCAAAAGCTTCTTCTAAATACAAATTCCAATCGTCCTGCTTAATATAATAAGCATTTTTATTCATTTGATTGAGTTTTTTTATTTGTCTGATTGAGTCACGAATTGAGGCAATCCAAGAATTAGTTAATCTTTGTTCTAATTGATTTTTAATTAAATGAGCTACTAGACGTACTAGGTAAGCTTCAATCTTCCTAATAATGTCTTTTCTGATCATTTCTTCTAGTTCATCAACTATACTTAAAGCTTGATTATATTCTCCTCGAAGAATGCTATTTCTCAGTTTTTCTAGTTCCTCCATTGTCTTTGTTTCTAATTATTTTTTTCTACAAAGAGAAAGTATTTAACAAATATATTTTATAAAAATTGATCTAAATCAGGAACATCAACCCAACTTCCACTTTCATTTGATTGATGAGTTAAATCCATCAATAACTGGGAATAAACACCTTCTTTCAAAGAAGGAACTAGCGACTCATTTCTATCAATAGCTTCTACTAAACGATCTATCACTCGAATAAAAGGTGCTAAACGTCCATCACTAAACACTTGAGGAAAAGCTAATCGTTTGGGAATTTCGACTTCAGTTAAAGTTTTACCCGCAGGGGTAGCTAATAACCGAAAACCATGAACATAATCTTTGAGGTTATCACTACCTAAAACTAACGTTCCTTCTTCACCATAAACTTCTACCCAATGTCCTCTACCTGCATAGGTAACCGAACTAATTGACAACTGACAAGGAGTACCATCAGCCAATTCCAACATAATTAAACAAGTGTCATCAGCATCAACAGGTTTTAATTCGCCTCCCGCTTGAGGATCGGGGCGTTCGAGAATGGCACAGGATAAATAACCAGATAATCGCTTAACCGAACCAAATAACCAGCTAATATAATCAAAAGCGTGAGAACCAACTGCACCTAAAGCACCACCACCCATATCTTTACGAGAATACCAATTCCAAGGGCGATCGCGATCTGCACGACTAGTCACTAACCAATCGATTTTAATTAATCTTTTCTTACCTACATATCCTTGTTCTAGATATTCTGCTAATAATTGCCAGGCAGGAATAAAACGAAATTCAAAATCCGCGATCGCAACTACTCCTTTCTCCTCAGCTAGATGATAAAGTTCTTTAATCTCTGTTGCATTCATGCCCATTGGTTTTTCTAGCAGAAGATGTTTTCCTGCTTCGATTACCTGTTTTGCCATCTCGTAATGCAAAAATGGCGGTGTGGAAATGCTAACTACATCTACTTCTGGTAAAGCAAGAATTTTATCTAGTTGATTATAAGCATAATGAATATTGTGAGTATCTGCGATTGCTTTAGCTTTGCCCAAGTCACGATGATAGACTGCTACTACTTCTGTACGGGAATGATGTTGAAAACCTGGCAGATGAATTTTTTGTCCAAAACCAGTTCCCACAATAGCTACCCCGATTTTTTTAGCTGCATTCATAGAATTTTTAATAGTTTTAACTTGTTTATTTTAAGTAATTTCATCGCAGCATGAAACTAAAACCTTCCTGGTTACCAGAAAACAAAAAGCTTATCCTAAGAGCGATCGCATTTATTTAAAAAAAAATTTTATTTAACCAACTCCTATAAAGTACGGTTTTAAATTTCAATTCCTTAAAAAAGCAACGCCAGGTGTACTTAATAAACCTGAACACCGCTGTATTTGATTTAAAAATCATAAAATTTAGCAAATTAACAAATAAATAATGTTTAATTATTTTTATACAATTTTTATTTGTGGCTTAATAATGTCAACTCTTATTCTGGGAAAATCAAAATTAACCAAATAACGCCAACTAGGCAAAGCAATCTAAAATAATCACCTAAAATGAACAGCTTTTGGCATTATCTATTTCAAAAAACATTGATAACTTTTCCAATGGTATTATTGTTAGGAAACAATTTACCAGTTGAGGCTCAAGCATTACCTCCTGACGCTTCACCCCGACCTGACATTCCGCCTTTTACCCCGATTGAACCCACTCAACCAGAAACACCACAGCTAAAACCCCTACCACCTGTGGAGGATTTGTTAGAGCAACCGCCAGCAACTCCACCAGAACAACAACCAGGAGATTTATTAGGCACAATCGAAGTCAAACGGTTTCAAATTGAAGGAAGTACTGTTTTTGACGAGGAAGAGTTGCAAGAATTAATTAAGCAATATACTAATCGTCCGATTACTTTTGCCGATTTGCTCCAAGTAGAAACAATTTTAACTAGATTTTATAACAATCAAGGTTATATCAATTCAGGTGCAGTTGTTCCGCAACAAAATATTAAAGATGGAGTGATCAAGGTTCAAATTATTGAGGGAAGACTGGAAGATATTCTGGTTCAAGTTAACGGTAGACTGAGTGAAGAGTATGTTCGTAGTCGAATTGCCAGAGGTGGTAAAACTCCTTTAAATATTAATAAACTGCAAGAGTCACTGCAACTATTACAGTTAGATCCTTTAATAGAAAATTTAACAGCAGAACTATCCGTCGGAGCTAAACGCGATCGCTGGAATTTGGAAGTAGAAGTTAATCAAGCACCTGCGTTTAAACCAGAGTTGTTTGTTAATAATAGTCGGACTCCTAGTGTGGGGAGTTTTCAACGAGGAATTGCCCTTAATCATAATAACTTTGCTGGAGAAGGCGATCGCGCTAGTTTTATTTATAAGAATACTGATGGTTCGGATGATTATGAATTTGGTTATACAGTTCCTGTCAATTCTCTTAACGGGACGGTAGGTTTTCGTTATCGTTTTGTGGAAAGTGAGATTGTTGAACCACCTTTTGATGAGCTTGATATTGATTCTGAAACCGATCAATACCAATTGACTTTTCGACAACCAATTCTTGTAACTGCTGATTCTGAGTCGACTCAAGAGTTAGCGGTGGGGGTAGAACTTTCCCGTCAGGCAAATAAAACTACTTTATTGAATCAACCTTTCCCCCTTTCTGTGGGAGCTAATGACGAAGGAGAAACCACCGTATCCGCAGTGAGGTTTTTCCAAGATTGGACTCAGCGCACTCGTCGAGAAGTTTTAGCAGCGCGATCGCAATTTAGTGTGGGTTTGGATTTATTTGATTCAACTACTAGTGAGAATGCACCTGATAGCAAGTTTTTTGCTTGGCGGGGTCAAGCTCAATGGTTACGTCAACTGGATGCTGAGTCTAATATTAATCTGTTGTTGCGTTCTGACATTCAACTGTCCACTAGCGAACTGGTTCCTTTAGAACAGTTTAGTTTGGGTGGTGCAGAAAGTGTGCGTGGTTATCGTCAGGATGCTTTATTAGGAGATAATGGCATTTTTGCTTCCGCCGAAGTCAGAGTTCCTGTTTTTCGCTGGAATAATAATACTAGCTCTGTTGCAGTAATTCATTTTTTGGATTTTGGCACAACTTGGAATAAATCAGATGATGATAACCAACAAGATGAAGATACCCTCTTTGCTCTGGGTTTAGGTTTGCAACTATCCTTGAGCGATCGCTTGAACGCTCGTTTAGATTGGGGTATTCCTTTAGTAGAAGTGGAAGATCAAGACCGCACCTTACAAGAAGACGGGATTTATTTTTCTTTAGAGTATTTACCTTTTTAAACAATTTACCCATTCAATCAGGGAAAGACAATGAAGATTCGTATCGAGAGACTGTCCCATGTTTTAAAGCGAAACCTGAGAATTATTTTCTTAGCAGGTTTGGGACTAATTACTGCTTTATGTATACCTGTCCTCTCTCTAGAAGGAAAAGTTAGTGCTACTCAACCAGCCAATCTTGCTCAACAAGGCAGAACCTTTTATGAAGCTGGAAAATTAGATAGAGCGATCGCAACTTGGCAGGAAGCAGCAGAACTTTATGATAGTAATGGTAATCCTGAAGGTAAAACAGAAAGTTTGATCAATACTGCTACTGCTCAACAAGCTTTAGGACTTTATCCCCAATCTTGTCAGACTGTTTTACAAGCTTTTGCCGTAGATCAGTTTAACTGTCTTCAACTGCAACAACAGGCTCAATCAATCGAACAAAATTTGGTAGCCAACGTCGATCAAAAGTTCCAATCTCAACAACAAGTCAAAACCATTATTAAACCTATTATCGAACAACCCGATTCTTTCAATAAAGCCACGGGATTATTGCGTTTGGGTGACTATTTGCGTGAAGCTGGTTATGGTCATGTGGCAGAATCAGTCCTCAGTTTTAGTTTAGATACAGCCAAAGCGATTGATTCCCCCGCAGAAACCACTGCTGCCTTACTAAGTTTGGGAAATACAGCTAGAGCGATCGCAGAACAAGACCAAAATCGCTTTCCACCCCAAACCGTTGCCCTCGATGTAGTAGTTAACCAAGGAGGTTCCGCTACTGCTGCACTAAAGCCTTATCAACCAGCAATAAATTATTATCAACAAGCAGCAACAGTTGACAATTCCAATCTCAATGGACTTCGAGCCGAATTAAACCATTTGAGTTTACTAATCGATTCGTGGGAATTTTGGCAAAAAGCAACCACAGAACTACAAAATAATCTTGATGATTTAGGTATTACTGATGCCAGTTTCTTAAACCAAGTTAGAACTGGTGCAGTCCAACTACAATATCAGTTAGCCAATCAACTACAACCCCAAATCGTTGCTTTAAGTCAACAACTACAACCCAAAGTTAGTAACTTACCTGCCAGTCGTATTGGTATTTTTTCTCGAATTAACTATGCTCAAAGTTTGATTCGCCAAGGAATAATTGATACTAATACGGCTCAAATGCTGGCGGTGGCAGCCAAAGATGCACGTCAAATTAATGATAATTCCGCCGAAGCAGAAGCGTTGGGTTACTTAGGTCAGCTGTACGAAAAACAACAACAATATGCCGAAGCCAAAAAACTAACCGAACAAGCCATTCAACTGGTTCCTACCACAGATTATCCCGAAATTGCTTATCGTTGGCAAAGACAACTAGGTAGAATTCTGAACCAAGAAAATGACCGTTCAGGCGCGATCGCAGCTTACGAAGCTTCTTTTAATACGATTAAAGCTTTGCGGACAGATTTGGCTACTACTCCTGTAGAGCCTATTTTCCGTGAATTTGTGAGTATTTTGTTAAAAGAAGAACCAACTCAAGCAGAACTTAATAAAGCTCGTGATGTCTTAGAATCACTACAAATTGCAGAGCTAGATAACTTCTTCCGCGATCCTTGTTCCGAAGTAGCGGAAGAACCAGTCATTATCGATCAGGTTGATCAGCAAGCAGCCGTTATTTATCCAATTATTTTGGATAATCGTTTAGAAGTAATTGCAACTATTCCTGGACAGGATTTACGTCGTTACTATACCGACATTTCTAAAGAAGAAGTTCAAAAAACAATCAAGCAATTACGTAACCGTGCTTTTCGAGATCCTGGAGTTGCCGAACAAGTTAGGAGTACCAGAGGCACAGCAGAACAAAGAGGACAACTACAACAGATTGAAACAGACCTACAAACATCACTTAATCAGGAAATTTTACCTCTAGCTGAAACAATCTATGATTGGTTAATTCGACCCATCGAACCAGATTTAACCAAACACAAAGTTAAAACCTTAGTCTTTGTCTTAGATGGTTCTTTGCGTAACATTCCTATGGCAATGCTTCACGACAGAGAACAAAAAACCTATCTGATTGAAAAAGATTATAATGTTGCCCTTAGTTCCGGTTTACAGCTAACCAATCCTCAACCTCTTGCAAGACAACCGATTAAAGTCTTGGCTGCTGGAGTAACTCAAGGATTACCAGAACTCGAACTTCCTCCTATTCCCAAAGTAGAAGATGAGTTAAAAGTCATCAAAACCATCTTTAAAGACTCAGAAATTCTTCTGAATAATCAATTTACTCAAGCTAATCTTCAACAAAGACTACAACAATCGGATTTTCCTGTAGTTCACCTCGCTACTCATGGTCAATTTAGTTCTACTTCTGACCAAACTTTTATTGTCAGTGGCGATGAAACAGGAAATAGATTAATCAATGTCAAACAGTTAGATAATTTACTCAAAGTTGGCAGTCTTAGAAGAACTAAACCAATTGAATTACTGGTTCTCAGTGCTTGTAACACCGCCGAAGGTGATAATCAAGCAGTCTTGGGATTAGCTGGTGTGGCGGTTCGTGCTGGCGCAAGGAGTACTTTAGCAACTCTTTGGGGTGCTAATGACCAAGCTACATCCGAATTGATGGGTTACTTCTATCAAAATTTAGCTAGTGACACTCAAATTAATAAAGCTCAAGCATTACGTCAAGCTCAACTTGCTTTATTACAAACTCCCGACTCTCAATATCGTCATCCTTACTATTGGGCTCCTTTTGTCCTAGTAGGAAACTGGTTATAGAAAATAATTAAGGTGGGCATTGCCCACCCTTACATCTTTTTCAGAATAAAAGCTGTTTTTCTTTTTGTTCAGATCAATTATCAACATCTAAAAGAGCTTAAGTTTTAGTTAATTTAAGTTATTTAGGCTATAGCGATCGCGCCTTTAACTTCTTGACAAACTACTACATACTAAAAAATAATCTTAAACAAGATTTAAAGCGATTTTTAAAGCTTTTTGCACTTTAATAGATAAATTTAGCGATAAGTCGCCTAGTTTTCTTTGAAAAACCGATGTACTGACTGTGGCTATTTTCTCGGCTCTAATCAAAGATGTCTTCTTTAAGCCTGTTTGTGAAAATTGAGTCTCACTATCTTGAATCAATACCCAGCTATTTTGAAAACTACCAGCAGGAATTTTGGAAAATATACCCGAAATAATCACTTCTTCTCGATGAACTGCTAGGATAAGTGCGGGTCTTAACTTAGCCGAAGTTAGATCGCTAAAAGGAAATCTGACTAGCCATATTTCTCCTGGTTGAGGCTTAGACATCATAGATATCTTCTTCCTCATCATTCCATTCTGTAAAACCAGTTTCCGCTAGTTGCATCATTTGTAGAGTTTCTAGTTTTTCTTCTAAATCTTCCATTAATATTATTTGTTCTTGTATCGGTAACTGAAAGATCATTTGTTTAATTTCTTCTAATGTTGGCATGGTTTTAAACCCGATCTAGTCATCTCGATCATTATTGTCTCAAATTGATGAAGAGATGGGATAAATGCGATCGCGGATGCGCCGAGATCGCTCTTCTAACTGCTTTACAAATCTCATCTGGCGATCGCTTTAAGTCAAACTATTAGTCAAAAAAATAGAGACGTAACTTGTTACGCCTCTACTCCGTTAAGTTCTAAGAAAATTAAACTTGAGCCATTTCTTTCTCTGGTAGTTGTGCTTGTTGAAGTAAACTTTGTAGTTTTTCTCCTTCTATTACTTCAACTTCCAGGATTTGTTGAGCAATTTGTTCGAGTAAATCCCGATTCTGGTTAAGGATGGCTAACGCTTGTTGATGGGCAGTTTCAACGATTTCTTTAACTTCTTCATCGATCGCTTTGGCTGTGTCATTACTTACCATGCGACGTGGATTCATTATACCATCACCGAGGAAGTTGTTTTGCTGTCCTTTTTCATAAGCCAGAGGACCTAAAACCTTACTCATGCCGTAAGTAGTAACCATTCTTTCGGCTAAATCGGTAGCTCTTTGCAAGTCGTTGGATGCACCTGTGGTAATGCTACCAAAAACGATCTCTTCTGCTGCTCGTCCACCGAGAAGAGTTGCAATTTGATCGCGTAATTCTGATTCAGACATTAAGAAGCGGTCTTCTGTAGGCATTTGTAAAGTATAACCCAAAGCTGCCATCCCACGAGGAACGATGGAGATTTTGGCGACTTTACCACCACCAGGCATCACTGCACCAACTAAGGCGTGACCGACTTCATGATAAGCAACAATTTTTTTCTCTTTTTCATTGAGAACTCGGCTTTTCTTCTCTAAACCAGCAATCACTCTTTCAATAGCTTCGTTAAAATCTGCTTGGGTTACTTTTTCTCGTTGATTTCTGGCAGCTAATAAAGCAGCTTCGTTCACTAAGTTAGCTAAATCAGCCCCTGCAAAACCAGGAGTACGAGTAGCAATTTGGTGAAGGTCCACATCGACATCTAATTTAATTTTGGCTGCATAAATTTCTAAAATCTTCTGACGACCAGCTAAATCAGGACGGTCTACCAAAACTTGACGGTCAAATCTTCCTGGACGTAACAAAGCTGGATCAAGGGTTTCAGGACGGTTAGTCGCAGCTAAAACAATCACTGTGGCATCTCCAGCAGCAAAACCATCCATTTCGGTGAGCAGTTGATTAAGGGTTTGTTCCCTTTCATCATTACCACCAACAAAACCACCACTACCAGCACGAGATTTACCGATAGCATCTAACTCATCTATAAAGATAATACAGGGAGCTTTTTGTTTTGCCTGTTCAAATAAATCTCTGACTCTAGCTGCACCTGCACCGACGAATAATTCGACAAATTCTGAACCAGAAATACTAAAGAAAGGTACGCCAGCTTCTCCTGCAACAGCTTTAGCAAGTAGAGTTTTACCTGTCCCTGGAGGACCTACTAACAACACACCTTTAGGTATTCTTGCACCAATTGCTTTGTAACGTTCTGGTGTTTTGAGAAATTCGACAATTTCAGTTAATTCGACTTTAGCTTCTTCTACACCAGCGACATCATCAAAAGTAACTTTGGTTGAGTCGCCTTCGACGTAGACTTTGGCACGACTTTTAGTAAACGAAAGTGCGCCTTGCGCGCCACCACCAGCACTACGACTAAGGAAAAATTGCCAGATGGCTACAAAAATAATGGGAGGAATTACCCAACTTAAAATACTACCTAACCAATTATTCTTCGGTGGAGGTGCAGCAGCAAATTCTACTCCTTTTGCTTCTAAACGTTGCGGTAATTCTAAATCAAAGATTGGGTTAGTGCGGAAAATTTGGGGTTGTTGGTTGTTTTCTCCTTTAACTTCGTAAATGATCTCATTTTGACCAACCGATACCCTTGAGACCTTGCCGTCGTTTACTTGATCGATAAACAAGCTATAGGGAACTTGAGGAATCGGATTACCAAACAGTTGCGGAAAAAAGAGATTAACAAATAAAAATAATCCTGCTATTAAAAACAGAATATTAGAAATTAAACGCGATCGTGAGCCGGGAGGTTGATTTTTAACACTCATTTGTAAACGATTTATATATTCAAAGTTATTTGTATCTTTTCATAATTGTAAAATTACTTAATACTACTCTAGATAGACTAAGAGGCGAGGTTTACCGTATAGATGCGTTCGGTAATTACAACAGTCATCGGTGACCAGTGACCAGTGACCAGTTACCAGTTACCATCAATCATCAAAAGAAAAACACTACCAATCAATAACTCCATCTGTGTTTATCTGAGTTCATCTGTGGACAAATCATTAACAATTAACAACAATATTAATGCTCGTTAAACCGTTAATTCAATTATGTGCCTTATCGTTAGGTTTAGTATTATGCTGGGGTTTTCCAATCAATTTAATTCAACCAGCTATTGTTGCGGAAAAACAAACTATTGTAACCAAAAAAGATATCTTAGCTCAATTAGCTCAAGCAGATGTCGTTTATCTTGGCGAAAATCACGATAGTGTTGCCGAACATCAAGCACAATTAGAAATTATTACCGCACTTTATCAAAAAAATTCCCAGATAGCACTCGCTTTAGAAATGTTTCAGCGTTCCTTTCAGCCTGTTTTAGATCGTTATCTAGCAGGGGAAATCAGCGAAACTCAATTAAGAGAACAAACAGAATATGATCAGCGTTGGGGTTTTGACTGGGAATACTATGCCCCCATTTTACGTTTTGCCAAAGCCCATAATCTACCAATTATTGCTTTAAATACTCCGACAGAAATTACTCGTAAAGTTGCTAGTGAAGGCTTAGAAAGTTTATCAGGAGAAGATTTTCGTTATATTCCACCCCTAGCAGAAATCGATCTAAATAATCAAGCTTATCGGCAAATGCTACAAAACACTTACAGCAATCATGCTCACAACGGACATGGTAATAGCGATGGTTTTGATAATTTTTTTGCTGCCCAGGTACTTTGGGATGAAACTATGGCAGATGCGATCGCACGATTTTATCAAGCTAATCCCGATTATCAAATTATTGTTTTAGCAGGTCAAGGTCACATTATCAACGGTTATGGAATACCAGATCGAGTAAAAAGAAGAATCAAAGATCAATCTTTTCTACAGCGATCGCAATTATTAGAAGAGGTTGTGAACAATACCCTGCCTTAAAAAGTCAGACTCGAAGAAAAAGTAAAAAGTAAAAAGTAGAAGATAACTGGTAACTGATAACTGATAACTGATA
>CAZLUP010000052.1:0-12196 GCA_964562685.1 uncultured bacterium | reverse complement strand
TAACTGATAACTGATAACTGATATGTGTTCTATTCAACTGAAAATCGCGGTAAAATTACTTATTGCAACTATTTAAATTTAAATTTAACCGTTTAGTTTAGAAGATATTTTTTTCACTGAAAGATATTTGTTAATCACGATGAGATACTGATTAAACAAAAATGAGAGTCATATAAGTGGATAAATATATCGATTACTAAATTTAAAAAATATTCAAATAATAGAAAAGAATTGCTTTCTTTTTACATTTTTGATACAAAAATTAAATAATAATTAAGTTGAAATTTACAATAACTCTAAACTGATAATCTAATTATTAATAAAAATTATTTCACTATCTTTCCAAAAAAATGTCTAAATTTCTTTTGACCTTAAGTATTTTACTAATAGGTTCTAACAGTGTTTTAGCAGCCGATTTGGTCAATAAAGATACTCAATCGTACCAAATTACTACTACCAAAGGTGAACAAAAAAATAGTATGGAAATAGCATCAGGAGAAACAAAAACTGTCTGTAATAGTGATTGTTTGATTGATGTTGAAGGAATTGGTGCAGTTAGTGTTAAAGCTTCTGATGTAATTACGATAGAAGGCGGTCAAATAGTATTACCCACTGAAGAACTATAAATAAATAATTATAAAATTGACTGGGAGAGTTTGAATGAAAAGGAAAGCTTTATTAGCATCTGTTTCCATTATGGCAACCTTAATGCCAACTACTATCGCTTTAGCTGTTTTAAGTCCTAATAGTCCCACTGCTTTGACTAAATTATTAAACAAAACGGCTAGTAAACAATTAGATTCAAGTTATACAAGACCCAAACCTCTTATAATCGGTCAAGCAGCAGAAGGAGGCGTGTTTAGTAAACCATTTCGTTTACGTGCTAATAGAAACTATGCTTTTATTGCTGTGTGTGGTAAACCCAAATGTGTTGATGTGGATTTGGTTGTTTTAAATAGTAAAGGTCAAAGAATTTTTAATCATGTTTTTGTGGTTCTATCTTAGTTTCGATCTTTTTAATCGAATTGTTGCCTGATAAATTGTGGGCAATTTGTGCTACATCTATGCCTGTGGTCTGACGCAATTGTTCCACAAAAGCAGCTAACTTTGTCGCGCTGTTACCATCTTTGCCATTAATTACAGTAACACTTTCGACTTCTACTTCTGGTACGCCCGCTGCCATCATCTTGATCAAGGTTTCGAGTTTTTGGAAGAGGAAAATTTCTCTAGCATTATCTCCTGCTGCTTGCCAAGACTCGGCGAGGCGTTTTGTTCCTTCTGCTTGGGCTTTCCCATCTTCTATGATACTCGCTGCATCACCTTTAGCTTTTGCGATCGCTTGTTTACATTGAGCTTCGGCAGGGGCAACAACATCGGCTTGCAGTTGTTGTTGTACTTGTTTAATTCTTTCGGTTTGTACGGCAAGTTCGGCTTCGGCTTTAGCAATTTCAGCAACTACTTCGGCTTCTGCTTCGGCGACTAAAGCTTCTCGTTTGGTAATAGCATCTCTAATTCTTTTTTCAGCTTCTGCTTTGGCAATTTCTAAATCTCTACCAATTTGTCTGAGAGAAGTTATTTTTTTATTTTCCGATGATTTAATTGTAGATTCAGCTTTGGCAGTAGCTTCGGCAATACGGGCATCTCTTAATAATTCGGCTTGTTGTTTGCGCCCGATGGAATTGAGGTAACTAACATCGTCAGAAATATTTTGAATTTGCAAGTTATCCAATACCAAGCCTAATTTTTCTAAATCGTCTTCGGCTTCGTCAAGGAGACTTTTAGCAAAGGCAATTTTATCTTCGTTGACTTGTTCGGGAGTAAGACTTGCTAATACACCACGTAGATTACCTTCTAAGGTTTCTTTGGCTAATTGTTCGATTTCTTTACGACTTTTGCCGAGTAAACGTTCGATAGCATTATGAATAGTTGGTTCTTCACCTGCAATTTTAATATTAGCAACTCCTTCTACTTTAAGAGGAATTCCGCCTTTAGAATAAGCATTAGCTACCTTTAGTTCAATAATCATATTAGTTAAATCCATGCGGAAAGCTTCTTCCAGCATTGGGATTTTGATACTACTACCGCCTTTAACTAGACGATACCCTACTTCTTTACCTTCGCTGTTGCGAGTTTTAGTACCAGCAAAGATTAAAATTTCACTAGGCTGACAAATGTAATAAAGATTGCGGATCACAAACCAACCAGCACCTGTACCTAAACCAAAAATTGCAAGTAAAAGGGTAATAATTTCCATTGTTTTAGTCCTTTGTCATTAGTTATTAGTTTTTAGTAACCAATAATTGCTAGATTTTGTTTAATTAAAATTGTTGCCAAAAAAGTTGTCATCGATTAGATTTTCAAAATTGTAAATCCGTTCTGAAGGAAACCGATCGCTTTTAACGCTACTTTGAGTTTTCTTAATAGCTGCTTGACGCACTTTTTGATATAGATAATCAAACCTATTTAAAACATGGTTTTTTAAATTTGTGGTTAATTGTTGATAGTTGATTTTTGTCCACAGATGAACGCAGATGAACACAGATGGAGTTATCGGTTGGTAGTGTTTTTTTAGAGTAATAAAGAATTAATTATGAATAAATACTTCTGCTTTTGTTCCTCTAAACTTATTAATTAAAAATTGACGCGCCCCTACTTTGGTGGATTTAGTGTACCGATGACATCAATACCAAGGGTTTTGTTGACACTGTTGAGAAATTCAACCACAATTTCGGGATAGACATTAACTAAACTAGCGATCGCTTTTCCGTCTCCGTTATCAATTACTTTGACTTTTTCTAAGTTGAGTTTGCCTGGTATCTGTACGGCTTCTTGGAGAACGGTTTCGAGTTGTTGAATTAGGAATAATTCTTTGGCATCTTGACCTGTCGATTGCCATACTTGCGATAGCATTTCATTTACTAAGGCGTAAGCTTCGGCATTTTCTTTTAATTCGGCTGCATTACCTCTGGCGATTAATTCTTTGGCTTGTTTTTGTGCCTCAGCAGGTAATACTTGTTCGGCTTCCAAGCGAAGGCGTTCTAATTGCGCCCTGACTGCTTGTAGTTTTTGTTGTGCTTTAGCGGTGGCTTCCTGGGCTGCTGCGATGGTTCGTTCTTCTTCAGAACGGGCTTTTTGGTCTAATTCTGCTTTGATTTTCCGCAGTTCGTTCTCTTTATCTTGAACTACGATCCGATTTTGGGTTTTTGCTACGGATGCTTGTTCTTCACATTGTGCTTCGATTTGTTCAGCTTCACTAAGGGCATTCGATTCGGCAATTTCTGCTTCTTTGATCACTAAAGCAATTTGTCGGCGACCGAGAGAGTTAAGATAATCGACATCATCGGAAATGTTTTGAATTTTGAGGGTATCTAGTTGCAAACCCAGTTTAACTAAATCCCGACTAACATCAGAAGCGATCCGTTCGGAAAATTGCAAGCGGTTTTCATTGAGTTGTTCGGGAGTAAGGGTTGCTACTACTCCTCGCAGATTACCTTCTAAGGTTTCCCTCGCTACTCTAACAATTTCCGATCTATTTTGATCCAAAAATCTTTCAATGGCATTACCCACTACTTTAGGGTTACTAGAAATTTTAACATTCGCGATCGCTTGAATATTGAGGGGTGTTCCTCCTTTGGCATAGGCGTTAGTAACTTTAACGGGTACAGGCATCGTCGTAACATCAATCCGTTTAATCGTTTCTAAAATCGGGATGCGAATACCTCTACCACCAGTTAACACTCGATAACCAATTTCTTGTCCCTCACTGGTTTTTCTTTTTCTGCCCGAAAGCACTACCACTTCATTAGGTTTGCAAATACATAAAAAAGAGTTGAGAAACCAGATTAAAACAATAGTGCCAAAAATACCCAAAGCTAAAGGCAAACTAGTATAAATTAGGCTGTTAGCACTACTTTTTTGAACTTGAACTTGAGATACTTGTGAGACAATTACTTCTTGTCTTGTTGTGGTTTTAAAATTATTTTGCAATTCCATAATTGTTTATTTACTATTTATTAATAACTGTACGGGCGGTTCGTTGTAAAGGCGGTTCGCGAACCGCCCCTACGATACGGATATTGAATCTTCTCCTACTACCCAGACTTTGTTTTCTTTCATTTGAATAATAAAAACGCGCTCGCCGAAATTGAAATGCCTGGTTTCATCGGTTACTGCCAATAAATCCACCATCGATCCTTTAAGATTAACTCGCACTTTTCCTCTACTGCCAGCATCAAAAGGAATTTCTACCGTGCCATAAAGACCTACTATATCTTCAGGTTTAATTAAACTATCTACAATTTGTCGTCGTCGCCAAAAGTAAATAAACCACACTATCAATGCGCCAACAAAAATTCCAATAGTAATGGAGATAACGGCAACAACCAGGAGGAGATAATTCATTTGTTTAATATTTTGCCTCAGCTTATGAAGCAGAAGCCCCACTTGATTGTAAGTCCATCTTAATTACAAAAAATAGGAATCGCCATTATTTTGTACTTTTCTTAATACATAAATATTACGTTAAGGCTTATTTTTATTGAGATTGATAAGGACAAAGATAAATTAATAAGTTCGATTGACAAGAATAAAAGCTATAAAATTAGATTTTGCGAGTCATCAACTAATAAAAAAATATGTCTGAATTAAGCGCATCTCAATTAACTGTCGATCAAGCTGTTAAATTCTTGAAAAGATATAGTTGCCTTCCCACTCAATCTGTTGAAACTGAAGTGCAAACAGAACAATTGCGGGAAGCTTTATTAATTGTTACCAGGGAATCAGAATGGGAAAATTTAGGCATCTGTGCTGAAAATACTGAAAGTGCGATCGCAGCTTTAAGGAGTTATTTAGAAGCTTTAGGTTACCAATCCAATATTGATCTGGTAGATATTCCTGATTTAAATGAATCAGTTTATCTTAAATTTAATACTCAAAAAATGTCTTATTATTTAGATCGTTACCCAGGCGAATATCGTGGTGTTTTAGTTTCTTGCCAAGGCGAACAGGAAAACATTATTGGTACTTACGGTTATTTTCCTCTAAATTTGTTTGAATAATTTTTGGATTGGATTTCGTATAAAAAATATTTTTAATAATTTTAAAACTTAAATTAATTATATTTGCTACTCGCCATGCTAATAAAGCGATCGCGATTAAATTAATTATTTTAATCATTAAACAATTTAAAAACTAGATTGAATCAGTAATTGTCATAACTGCTTTAATCAATATTTTTAAGAAATATTTAAAGAGGAAAATATCTTATGGTAGTTACATTTATAAAAACAAAAATTTCTGTAACAAATAGTACAATTCACTATTTACTTAGTCAATCTTAATAAAAATAGAGTTGAAGAAAAGAAAATATTAATTTTGCCAAGATTTTAAAGATCAAATAGTTTGATTTTAAAGTATAAGTTTAATTATCTTTTCAGTATGTAAAACAATGACTCTGAAAAAACACGTTTTTATTTTAATTGTTAGCTTGTTTTTTCTATTTGCTTTACCAAAAAATACGGCATTTGCTCAAGAAACGGTTAACGAAAGTCCTATTAATTTGGGAGACACAGCCTGGATGCTTATCTCAACTGCTTTAGTTCTTCTGATGACTCCAGGTTTGGCATTTTTTTATGGAGGATTGGTACGCTCTCGTAATGTCCTCAACACCATGATGATGAGTTTAGTCGCCATGGGACTGATTGGAGTAACTTGGTGTTTATGGGGTTATAGTCTAGCTTTTGATGTTAATGGAATTGATGCTAATCATCCTTTTGGACAGGGAATTGAAGCTTTTATTGGTGGATTAGATTGGGTTTTTCTCAATGGTGTAACGGCAACCGAACCAGATCCCGTTGGTTATGCGCCTACTGTTCCTCATCAATTGTTTATGGCATATCAGATGACTTTTGCTATTATTACTCCTGCTTTGATCTCTGGAGCTATTGTTGAACGAATTAATTTTAAAGCCTACTTTTGGTTTTTATTATTGTGGTCTACTTTTATTTATTCTCCTCTCGCTCACTGGGTATGGGGTAAAGGTTGGATTGGTGCAACGGGAGCTTTAGATTTTGCTGGAGGAACAGTAG
Organism: uncultured bacterium; assembly: GCA_964562685.1. Classification (GTDB taxonomy): domain Bacteria; phylum Cyanobacteriota; class Cyanobacteriia; order Cyanobacteriales; family Xenococcaceae; genus Stanieria. The sequence continues at coordinate 6,110 of CAZLUP010000052.1, read as the reverse complement.
TACATATTAGCTCTGGTGTATCTGCAGTAGTTGCTGCTTGGATGATTGGTTCGCGTCGAGGTTATATGACACAGCCCTACGCACCTCATAATGTTCCTTTTGTCTTGCTGGGTATTGGTTTACTCTGGTTTGGTTGGTTTGGTTTTAATGGTGGAAGTGCTTTGGCTTCAGGCTCTTTAGCCACAACTGCTTTTGTCAACACCTTAATTGCTTCTGCTGCTGGTGGATTAACTTGGCTAATTGTGGAATGGGTTTATCGAGGAAAACCAACAGCAGTAGGGATTGCTAGTGGATTTTTAGCTGGTTTGGTAGGAATTACCCCTGCTGCTGGCTTTGTACTTCCTATTGGTGCAATTTTAATGGGTTCAATTACGGCGGTTTGTTGTTTCTTTGCGGTTAGTTTGAGAGCCAAATTAAAGTTTGATGATTCCCTTGATACTTATCCTGTTCATGGTGTAGGTGGTACGGTAGGTGCATTACTCACTGGTGTATTTGCTACTAAGGGAGTTAATGAACTAGGTAATAATGGTTTGTTATTTGGCAATCCAGGATTGTTGTGGACTCAATTTGTTGGGGTTGCTGTCACTTATATTTTTGCTGCGGTTGGCACCTTTGTTATTTTGAAGTTTTTGAGTTTATTTATGAAATTGAGGGTAGATCAAGAAACTGAACAACAAGGTTTGGATGTACCTCAACATGGTGAAGAAGCTTACGGACAAGAGTTTGAATTTACTTCAGATTTGTCTTTTAATCCAATGTCAACTGATTCTAAGCCTCATTGATTAAGTAACAGAGGTAGGGATAATCGAGCGATTACCCCTACTTTAACTCAAGTAGATATTCGCAGAAACAGATGAGCGTTCAAATGGAAATGAAACATTAATATCATCAACCTTTGTGAGACAAAAAATACAGCAATTTAGTTAAAAATTTATAGGGGTCTCATTATTTAATCTTCTTGCTAAATTAGTAAAAGTGCTTGTTACCGCGTAAGCCTATTTTATTTTGACAACAATTTGTTCTTCTCTTGGTGCGTCGGGATTCGTGATTGCAATTCTTTTTTCTTGATCTAATTTTGTGATTAATTGTTCAATTTGTTGTTCAGCTAGCTCAAGTTTTTGTTGTTGAACTTGTATGATTAATTGTTGTTTACCGATGATTTGATTGACTTGTACTAGATTAAAAATTAAGTCTTTTATCGCCAGAGTATCGAGTTTGGTTGTTGCTTTTTTCACGGGACTAACTACAAGACCTAATTCTTGTAATAATCTACATTTTTGTAAGACTTGATTATCCCGAACTAAAGTTTGTAGTTGGGGTAAAGTAAGAATTTTTGAACCTAAAACTAAATCTCCTGCGATCGCGTAATTGACGACAAATACTTTCTACCTCATTAATTTTAGTTTTACTACTAGGTTTCAGTTCTTGAATTGTTCCATGATAATCAGGTTTTCCTAACAGTTTAAGTAAAAATTTTAGTTCTTTAACTTTCATATCGATCTAAAAATTAAGGAAGAAGAAGAGGAGAAGCCTAATATCATTATTGGTCAAATCACCTCTGCGTCTCTTGCCCCTCTGCATTCCTTAAAAAATCTCTATTTTCCATAACCTAATAATTATCCAGCAGCTTGTCTTACTTTTTCTGAATAATCTTTACGACGAAGACACCGAAATAATTGTAAAGCAAACTGTCGCCAACCTAAAGGTAAATAAGACATCGCGAATCCAATTTTAGTACGGAGAGAACTTCCTAATACTTGTTGTGACTGTTTTAGTAATTGCCTTCCTTGAATAACTTCTCCCTTTTCAATCAATCTTAATCCCAACCCTTGCTGAATACCAGCCAACTTTTGTAATTTAATTTGGGCTAATTCTGGATCGTCAAAATGATAACTCTCAATACAAAACGCTTTAGCAGAAAGAAAATGAATATCTTGTTTTAAACTAGTTTGTGCGCCATGAAAACGGTATTCCATTAATAACTCTGGTAAAAAATAACCTTGTTTTCCTGCGATCGCTAGTCTAACCAAGAGATCGAAATCCTCGCAACCATCAGCTTGGGGACGCATATAATCTACTTCTTGCAAACAAGCACGACGAAATAAGGTAGAACCAACTTGTAAACTTTGATGCAAAAAAGTTTCCCTCAGTAAATCAGGGATTAATCCTGCTTGAAGACGAGATTTGCCCCATTTTTCCGAATTAGCTTGAGTAGCAACTTCATCCCTTTCACCTTGAGCATTAATAATCCAATGATCGCTACAAACAAAATCTACTTCTGGATGAGCGTCCAAGATAGCTACAGTTTTAGCTAAAAACTCAGACGCGATCGCGTCATCGTCATCAAACTTAATAAAATAATCTCCTACTGCTGCATCAAAACCAGAACGCATATTACGACTGCGCCCAATGTTTTGCGGATGTCGAATATAGCGTAGACGAGTATCTTGCCACTCACTTACTATTTGAGGAGTATTATCTGTTGAACCATCATCGCAAATAATTATTTCAAAATCGTTATAAGTTTGTTGTAAAACACTATTAACGGCATACTGAAGATAATCGGCACGATTATAAGTGGGAATTACAATACTAACTTTGGGCATCGATCTGCTAAGTTGAGCGAAAAATTAGTACTGTTATAACTCTTCCGTTTTGCCTCGTCTTCTTTTGATTTTTAAAACGTTTGGGCTTGTACTATGCTGATAAACTTGAACTAAACAGAAATCAAGGGTAATTGTCAAAGGTTTTAGACTTAGATAAATAGCAAGATGGAAAATCCAGTCATTCAAACCGATATAGCAGAAATATTAAACAAACTAGATCGAAAGTTAGATAGTTTGGATAATAAAATTGAGCAAAAACTAGACAAGATAGATGAACGTCTTAATAAGATAGAAGTAGGTCTAGCTGAAGTCAAAGGCGATATTAAAGCAGTTGACGAAAAACTATCAGGACAAATTAAGGCAGTTGACGAAAACTATCAGGACAAATTAAAGCAGTTGACGAAAAACTATCAGGACAAATTAAGGCACTAGATACTAAAGTAGATCAATTAGATAAACGAATCGGTAATCAAGAATTTACTAACCGAGGTGTGTTAGTTGGATTAATTTTAGTTATCTTGGGTGGTGTAGCTAAGTTTTTCGGGATTGTAGGTAATCCTTAAAAATTTCTGAATCACCGTCCATTAATATCAAGTTCGGATGATAATTTTGAATAGAATTTCTGCTAGTCTCCCAGTCAGCCACAGCATTTAAATGTTTAAACGAACCTGATATAAGATGGAGAAAAAATTAATTGTTAATCTGTTTGTCTACTGGTAGCAACTTTGTCTAATCAACTTAAATCAAAACAACATTAAACACCACAATTAGGCGAATTATTGGGAACACGCTGAGTATTGTTGGTAGGATAAGCGGTCAAAAGCACTGTGCCATCCGGATTTTTCACTATTCCCCGTGCAGGATAAATTGCACCTTGAGATGTCATAATCGGTGGATATTGTTCTTGTAAGGCTCTTTCTTGTGTTTCTGTGTAGAGTGGAACGCTTTTACCTTCGATAAGGACTGTTTCGGAAGGCATTGGTTCGATAGGTGTAGGAGGCATACCACCTCTACCATTGACTACAAAAGTGTTTTCTCTACCAGCAAGGATATCTTGTGCTGTTTGAGTAGCATCGCAGACTCCAGCCACTACTTGGTCTGGTTCAACTATATTTTCTGGTGCTTCAGTAGTTTCTTGAAAAGGATCGACATCAGGAGTATTAATTACGATATTACCATCTAACCCAAACTCAGAACTGGCATTAATATCGTTAGTTAAAGGATTGAGAGGACGTTCTTTGATGCCCAAGACTGATTCAGCAGCGATTTGGATATTTCCACCTTTTCCTTGTTCAGCACTAGCAATAATATCGTTGTTTTGATTGGGAAAAGCGACAAGAAAATTGGAATTAATATCAACATTGCCACCATTAGCACCTTCAATTGCTTGAGCAGATATTAAGCTATTGTCACGCATTAGTAAAGTGCCATCAATATTAAGATTGATATTTCCACCTGTGCCTGAATTAGCAATAGTCTCTGCCGAAATAGATGCTCCATTTTCTAATGTTAGAGAATTTGTATTGAGAAAAATTTCACCACCAATACCATTAGCATTTCTGACGTCACTTTCAATAGAGCCGAAATTATCAATAAAAATATTATCTGAAGAAATTTTTATATTACCTGCATCTCCCTGTGCAAAAGTACTAACACGGATAAATCCTTCATCCGTTACCAAAAGAAAAGGTGTAGAAATATTAATATCTCCTGCCTCTCCTACTGCGCCTACAAAATCATCTATTGTTGCAGTAATTTGGTTAGGAACATCTTCTAAGCTACCACTTTGCGCTGCCGGACCTTTACCTTCCAAGACTACATTCTCTCTAGCTTCAATGGTGATATCTCCTGCATTCCCTATATTTTCTGTATCAGCTAAAAGTGCAGAGCCATTTTGAAGCAGTAAAGAGCCTGTTTCGATAGTTATATCACCGCCATCTCCCATACCCAATCCTTCAGTGACTTCAGAAATTAGAATTGAGTTTGATAGGGAAATTTCATTTTGTGCATCAATATTAATGTTACCCGCATTTCCATTGCCCTCAGTGCTACTCGATAATTGCGCTCTATTGGTTATTTTGAGAGAGCCTGTTGTGATTTTAATATCCCTTGCATTACCTATAGCACCTTCCCTTACTGTGACAAAAATACCACTGGGAAAACTATCCGTTTCATCTCTACCATCAAAAGAGACTGTTTCCTTTGCCAAAATATTGACGCTTCCCGTATCTCCCTGTCCAAAAGTAGTAGCAATTATTTGTCCAGTATTACTAACATTAAGCGATTTGGCTTTGATATTTATATTGCCACCATTGCCAATAGCATCACTACCGACAAAATTAAAGATGCTTCCATTGTTAAGTGGAACTATTCCTGTGGTATTAACTGTGATATCTCCTGCTTGAGCATTAGGTGAACCTAATCCAAAAAAAATTCCAGCAGAAAGGCTACTGTCTTCTAAAATATTTATGTTTCTAGCAGTAATAGCAATATCACCACCATCACTACCAGCAACTAAAAAACCAGCGTTATTTGTTAAAGATACATCTGCTCTTGGTAAATTCTCAGAAAAATCAAAACTGAAACTATTTCCATTGGATACTAATGTTAGTGTGCCTTGTCCTCCTACTGCTGCTAATTCAATTCGACCACCAAAAGCAACTATCCCACCACCATTAGCTGTAATATTTCCTCCTGCTAAAGCAAAAGTTTTGCCATCTGGAACTCTCAATCCAAAGGTATTATCGTCAAAAGTTACCGAAGGATTTAAATTTGCCGAAGCTTTAGAATTATTTACAATCGGTGCTGGATTGTCTCGAAAATTCAACCCAATTGGCGCATTAATTGTTAAAATCGGCTCTGCTTGTGTATCCGTCGCGCTAAACTCCACTCTATCGGGAAATAAAATACTATCAGCAGTAGAACCATAAAACGAACCACCGATATCTAAGGAAGCACCCTCACCAAAAACAATCCCCGCAGGATTGATTAAAAATAAATTTGCACTACCATTTGCTCTTAGCAAACCATCAATTGAAGAAATATTCCCCCCTGTAACGCGATTGAGAATATTCACTACATCGGGGGCATTATTAAAAAAAGCCTCACTACCAGTCGGTACGGAAAAATCTTTAAAACTATGAAATAAATTTCCCTCCTTGGTTGTACCCCCATTAATTTCAACTCCCGTAGCTGTCGGAGTTACTTCTGTAGGTGTGGGAAGTGTACCGTCGGAACTGATTGATTGTGCTGTAACGGAATTATTAGTAAGTAAAGAGAAGCAGGTAAAAAAACTTATCTGAAACCAGGGCAATAAGTATTTATTCATAGTCAAGACTTGCTCGGAGACGCTTTTCTGCTCATGTAGTTTCTCCGTAATTTTACTAGCCTTACTCGATTTTATTTATTGGCATTTACATTTGTTTAAGGCAAAAAATTTTCATCAAGAATAGACCTCCTGCAAAAGTCGAAGTAAGCTAAGTAAAATAAAAAGAAATTTAGAAT
>CAZLUP010000051.1:0-29833 GCA_964562685.1 uncultured bacterium | reverse complement strand
TCAAGCTAGATTTCTTCCGTTTTTATTTTACGTTTTTTTAGGTGGAGCTACTTAATTGCCTTGTTTCGAGTTAAGACAGTTAACCTTTCAGACTTATCAATAGGGTTTGTGGGAAAAGCTAAAACAGAATTTAATTAGGTAAATATTACACAGTGAACTACTGCGGAGACAAGCTCGCGCAGCTTCCTATCCATCAGATTGCCCAACCGTAGACTTCTTTCGTCCTCTACTTTTGGGTCTTATATCTGGACAATAGGCTTTACCTCCAGTTCCTGAAGTCAATAATCGAAGTCCTTCATCTCTCAACGAAATCGCTGCGTTTATATCTCTGTCGTGTGCCGTATTACAACTATTACACGTCCAATTCCTAATATCAAGTGGAAGGCTGCTTACTTGATTAAGGCATACATGGCAAGTCTTTGAGCTAGGAAAAAATCTATCAACTTCTATGTAAACTTTTCCTTCTCTTTCTGCCTTGTACTTCAGCATTGTGCAGAAACTACCCCAACCTACTTGGCTAATTGATTTAGCTAAACAATGATTTTTCAGTAGGTTTTTAATAGCTAATGATTCCAACACTAAAACTTGATTCTCATTAATTATCCTTCGCGATAATTTGTGCTGGAAATCTTCTCTGCATCGGCTAATTTTGTTATGAATTTTAGCTACTTTCTTCCGAGATTTATTTCTATTATTAGAACCTTTTTGCTTGCGAGAAAGTTGCTGTTGCTTAATCTTTAAATTTCGCTCATGCTTCTTCAACCATCTAGGATTATCGTATTTCTTTTTGTCTGAGGTAATACAAAAATGGGTTAGCCCTAAGTCAATCCCGATAGCTTTTCCTTCGGAGTTAGACTTTGGTAATTCTTTACCGTCCTCAAACATAATTGAAGCAAAATATTGGTCACAACTATTTTTAGTAATAGTAACTGTTCTAATCGAACCTTCAATTGGTCTATGAATAACTGCTTCAATCCAGTCTAGTTTGGGAAAGTAAAGTTGGTTATTTCCTACTCGAACATTCTGAGGATAGGTAAGAGATTGTTTACCGAATTTAGATTTAAATTTAGGATAATTTGCTCGTTTTTCAAAAAAGTTAACAAACGCACGACTTAAATTTAAACAAACAGCCTGGAGAGATTGTGAATAAGTATCTTTTAACCAAGCAGTTTCTTCTTGTTTTTTAAGTTTTGGTAATTCTTTATTCATGTCGTACTTAGAAATACCTTTGCTGGTTTCTTTGTACGTTTGGTTGGTTAAAGCTAGAAAATGATTCCAAACCCAACGAGTAGTACCGAAAGCTTGTGCTAGCGACACTTTCTGTTGTTGATTCGGATAGATTCTGACTTTAACTACTTGAAGCATTTATCTTAAATTTTAATTCACGATAATATATTACCACAAAACAAACAGATGCAAATATTGATTTCGCTTCGCTTAGTGATACGGGTCAGGCTTTCATGAGGGGCTGTGACTCGAATTCACTTTCGCAGCTTGAACGCCCCGTCCACAGGGACAAGCCACAATGGTTTTCAGCCTGACATTAATTCATAAAATATTTTTTCTAATCACAAAAAAGGCACGTTATTTACGCACCTTAAATTAATATTTATTAGATTATTTATATTTAAAACTGTTGTAAAAATCTTAAATCGCTGGCATAAAGACGGCGAATGTCATCAATTTGATGTAAAACCATCGCAAATCTTTCTACACCTAAACCAGCAGCAAAACCAGTATAAATTTCTGGGTCATAACCTACTGCTTTTAACACATTAGGATCGACCATTCCGCAACCCATTACTTCTAACCACTTGCCTTTCCACTGCACGTCTACTTCGGCAGAAGGTTCGGTAAAAGGGAAGTAACTAGCGCGAAATTGCACTGTAATATCATCACCAAAAATACGTCTTAAAAATTCTTTGATCGTACCTTTCAAATCAGTAAACTGTAATCCTTTGTCTACTGCTAAAATTTCAATTTGATGGAAAGTTGCTGAGTGAGTTGCATCTACTGTATCACGCCGATAACATCGACCAGGTGCAACGATCCGAATGGGAGGTTCGCGGTTTTCCATGTGGCGAATTTGTACCGAAGAAGTATGAGTACGTAACAGATGACCATCTGGAAGATAAAAAGTATCTTGCATATCTCTGGCTGGATGGTCTGCTGGCGTATTAAGGGCTTCAAAATTATAATAATCGGTTTCGATGTGAGGACCGCTTGCTACTGTGTAACCCAAACCAACAAAAACATCGAGAATGCGATCAATCATACCATTAAGAGGATGAATATGACCAAGAGGACGACTGACTCCTGGCATTGTGACATCAAGAGTTTCTGCTTGTAATTGGGCTTCTATTTCAGCTTGTTGTAAAGTTTGTCTGCGACTGTCTAGCTGATTTTGAATTTTTTCTTTAACTTCGTTGGCTAATGTTCCAACAATAGGTCGTTCTTCGGGGCTTAATTTGCCCATTCCTCTTAAAATTTGGGATAAGTTACCTTTCTTCCCCAAATATTTAACTCGGAGTTGTTCTAGTTCTTCTAGATTTGCCAAAGCACCTATTGATTCTAATGCTTGTTGTTGTAATTCTTTTAATTGAGTCTCTAACTGATTGGGGGATGTACTCATGCGCGATCGCTTTTCTTTTCAGGATAACCAGCTAATTCATTAAACAATATTCTTAGGGTTTTAATCAAAGTTCTTCTGAAAATACTGTTGAATGTGACAGGAAAAATATTTGATCAATAACCATTCATTAAGATGATTTGCTTGAAAATCGTGGTTTAGTAACCAGAGAAATTGATTTAGCTTCTTCAATCCATTGTTTTACTTGTTCTAAAGAAGGTGATAATTCTTTGGTTTGCATCGTAGCTATGTGTAATTTGACAATTTGACGATGTAGACGAGGAAAAGATGTCTGACTTAGTTGTAAGACGGAAGCTATTCCAGAATGTAATAATAATCCACAGTACTGACAACCAACACTAGGAAGACGAGCTAAATCTGCTAAAGCAACCCATTTACTAATATATCTATTACTTAGTTTGAGTTGATTAGCTAAAGTTTGTTGAGTTTGGGGATTATGAGCGACCGCGAGTAATTTTTTGGTAGTGTTAATACCAAAAGCTTTGAGTAAATTTTGTTCTTCTGGTTTGATTCCAGGTAACTTATCGATAGACCAGTAGCAAGGTTGCATTGAATTAAAAGAAAAGATTTGATTAGAGCAAAACCGCGAAATAAAAAGATCAACAATATTGCTGATTTAAGTATTAAGTAATAGATAATTACTAAAGCAAGCCTCAATGAGTTGAGAGAAAAATTAAATTTAAAATAATTGTTCCAAGTTCAAATTTTATTGCCATCAACTATTAACCAAAAATATTTATTCTCGATTCTTACAATTTAATTAAATAAAACTACTATTTTTTTTCGTTAGTGAATTTAGACAATGAACCTAGACACAAGCATAAAAATTGACAACTCTTTATCTACTACTCTACAACAGAGAAGACAAAAATTAGCTGAGTTAATTGATTATCCCGTTATTTTGTGGTCTGGAGAAAGTATTAGCCGTAATTTTCCAGCTAATCGCTTTCCTTTTCGAGCTAGTAGTCATTTTCTTTATTTTGCTGGTTTACCTTTAGAAAAAGCTGCGATTAGATTAGAACAGGGGAAATTAATTTTATATTTTGATGATGCTCCGCCTGAAGCTACTTTATGGCACGGACAAACACTAACCAGAGAAGAAAGTGCTGCCATGATTGGCGCAGATCGAGCTTATCCTTTAGCAGAATTAGTAAATCATACCGCTCATGCTGCCACAATAGCTCTACAAAATTATCAAACCTATCAACAGCAGTGTCAATTACTCAATCGTCGTCTTACTCCTGCTAACACACCAACAGCAATAGATTTAGATTTAGCTAAAGCAATCATCACCTTAAGATTGTCTCACGATCGCTTTGCTTTAACAGAATTAACTAAAGCTGCCCAAGTTTCAATCAAAGCACACCAAGCGGGTATGAAAGCAACCCGTCAGGCAACCACTGAAGCAGAAGTCAGAGGCGCAATGGAAGGAGTAATTATTGCTCATAATATGAGTTGTGCCTATGGCAGCATTGTAACAGTACACGGAGAAGTTCTACACAACGAACACTATCATCATTCGTTACAAACAGGAAATTTATTATTAGCCGATGTTGGTGCAGAAACTCCTTTGGGTTGGGCTGCCGATATTACTCGTACTTGGGCTGTTTCAGGTAAGTTTTCTGAGACTCAACGAGATCTTTATCAAGTAGTTTTAGCTGCTCATGATGCTTGTATTGAAAAAATTCATCCAGGAGTAGAATATCGAGACATTCATTTATTAGCTGCTCAGATTATTGCTGAAGGATTAGTAAATCTGGGAATTTTAAAGGGTAATCCTGACGATTTAGTAGCAATGGATGCCCATGCTTTATTTTTCCCTCACGGAATTGGTCATCTATTGGGTTTAGATGTTCATGATATGGAAGATTTAGGAGATTTAGCTGGTTACGAGCCAGGAAGAGTTAGAAGCGATCGCTTTGGGTTGGGTTACTTAAGATTAGATCGTCCTCTTCGTCCAGGAATGTTAGTCACAATTGAACCAGGTTTTTATCAAGTTCCTGCTATTTTGAATCATCCTGATTTTCGTCATAAATATCAGAAGGTAGTCAATTGGGAACGTCTAGAGCAATTTGCTGACGTTAGAGGTATTAGAATTGAGGATGATGTTTTGGTAACCGAATCTGGAGCAGAAGTATTAACGGCTGTTTTACCTACTACAGTAGAAGAAATTGAAGCTTTGAGTAGCTAGACAAGCATAAGTGATAAAAATATCAAATTTTAAAGAATTTTTTCTAGTGCCTGTTCTACTAAAGTATTTAAGCTAATACCTTCCTGAGAAGCTTTAGTAGCAGCTTTTCGATGCAACTCAGAAGGTATACGTAGATTAAATCGACCAGAAAAAGGCTTATCTGGGGTTTTTCCTAAAGATTTACAGTCTTCTAAATATTCATCCACCACAGCGTGAAAAGACTGCTCTAATTCATCTACTGACAAACCATCAAAAACAATAACATCCTTTGTATTAATAACTCGACCGACAAATAAACGGTCTTCTTCATCAAATTCAATAACAGCTTCATATCCTTTATAATTCATAGCTCAACTCCTGCATTAATTAGAAAATCACGAATAGCTTTAACTTGATATCGTTTTAATTCTTTTTGAGGATGGGGAGAATGAATGTTTAAAGAAATATTGTTTAAATCAAAGCGAACTCTCGACCCATTCCCCTGGATAACTGTACCACCCAATGTTTTAATTAATGACACTACATCATTCCAGATAATATTGCGACGGATCGGCTCTGCAAAAATAGCATCGTAGGTAGCACGTTGTTTTTTATTCATCTCAACATAGTACTACTAAATGATACTATTTTTTGATTGCTTAAATTCCTTAATAATTTTAAAGATGTAATATGTTACGTCTCTACAAAAAAACTGTTTAAGCTAATCCACATTTAACTTGCTTGCTTTATTAGTTAGGAAAGAAACCTCAAATCCTCTCTCCATCAGTCTCAACTGACAAATTGATGTTGACCAGCTTACCACAATCCCCTTCTACCGTTTGGTAAAATCGTCATCCAATTAGTTTTGGCTTCTTTGAGTTGTTCTTCGGTAATGTTGGCATTGGAAAGATTAGCACCACAAAGGTTTGCGCCTTTTAATTTAGCTCCTGAAAATTGACTAAAACTTAAATCTGCGCCTCGTAAATCCGCTCCTTCTAAATTGGCAGAATAAAGATAAGCTCTACATAAATTGGCATTGCGTAATAAAGCTTGTCGTATATCTGCACTACTTAAATCTACCCCTGTCAAATCTGCTCCTTGTAAGTTTGTTCTAATCAACTTAGATTCATGAAAATGCGCCCCGGATATGTTAGCTTTTTCAAGATTTTGTTGACTAAGATCTTTTTGATTAAAATCTCTTCTACCAGTGGAGTAAGAATCTAGTAAAGCTTGAGCCTCTAATTTAACTGGTCTATTCAAATCAAAGGCACTAGTTCCAAAGGAAGTTGATTTTTTTAGCTCGGAGCTATTTCTACCAATAGAAGTTCCTCGACTGAAACTAGTTCGATTACCTTGAATATGAGTTCTTTTAAAATCTTGACCGGCAATAGTACGTTTAGCAGCAGGGTTGATACTAGTGCGGCGAGAACGAAGATTATCAGTCATGCGAGACGTGGAGCGATTACCTCGACCGGCAGAATGACTAAATTGATCTACATTACCACTAGGATAGCTGATCATACTTTCCGATAGACTATCAAGATGATTTTCGATGTCTAGTGCTTGTAAAGCTTCATCGGCAGTTTTGTAGCGATTTTTAACCGATACTTCGAGCATGGTATGCAAAATTTTGGAAAAACTCTCAGTCACATTAAGATATTTGTCCCAATTGATTTCTCCTGTCAGAGGATCACAATCCATATTTTTCGGTGCTTTACCCGTCAGTAGATAAACACAAGTAACACCAAGAGCATAAATATCGCTGGCATAAACAGGACGCATGGCTAGTTGTTCTGGAGGAGCAAAACCTGGTGTACCTACGGCAAAAGCAGTTAAAGCAGTGTTGTTATTATTGGAAGCTACCGTATTAACTTGATTTTTAACGACTCCAAAATCAATCAGAACTAACTTATCATCTATTTCGCGACGAATAATATTCGCTGGTTTAATATCCCGATGAATTACCTTTTGATTATGAATATCTTTGAGAATAACTAAAATTTCTTTGAGGACTTGTTTGACTTTTTCTTCGTTAAGAAGACCATTTTTTTTAACTTCTTGTTGAAGATTATTACCTTTGACAAACTCTTGAACTAAGTAAAATTGTTGGCGGTCTTCAAAATAGTCTAATAGTCTAGGAATTTGAGGATGACTTCCAATTCGACCTAAAGTTTTTGCCTCTCGTTCAAATAATTGTCTTGCCATCGAGAGAAAACTAGGATTGTCTGTATTAGGACGTAATTGTTTAATAACACATAAAGGGTTGCCAGGAAGGGAAATATCAGCAGCGAGAAATGTTGCACCAAAGCCTCCTTTTCCTAACCCTTTAACTAAATGGTAGCGATCGCGTAATAATAGTTTTGAACCACAAGCTCGACATATTTTTGCTCTGGGGTGGTTCACTGGTTTTGGACAAGAAGGATTTAGGCAGTAGCTCATTCAAAATACCTATAAGGCTCTGTCTAGCAATAAATCTCTAATTTCAGATTTATTAATTTTTTTTAGTCGAACAACTTAATATTCATTGTTCTAAACTTAAAGTTTTTAGCTATTCAATCACAAGCATATCCTACTTTTTTTTAAATAGGAAAGGGATTTAAAATAAGAAATTAATGGGTGTTATTTTCAATATTTTACTCGACAAAATAAATGTAAAAAATTTATTTAAAGCTGTGAAATCTTTTAAGTATTTTTAATGATTTTTTTTGAAAAAAAACTCAACAAAAAGCTTTTCTTTGAGCCAACAATCAACACAATTCAGTACATTTACTGAATCTTAAACAATTAATAGTTAATTTACTTAGATTGAAAACTAAGTTAATTGACAATAAAGTTTCAGTAAATTTACTTGCTAGAGTTAAAATATTTAGACTAGAGATTAACCGTCAGATGTGCCGAGGCTTCCTCGTCTTATAGAATTACGGTGTTGATGGTGGGGAATGGCGAACTTGACACTCGCTAGATCTAACCACCGTGTTGACAAATTAAGAAAAACTAAATGCGCGTCTCTTTAAATTGGCTCAAAGAATTAGTAGATGTCGACCTAACGGCAACAGAGTTAGGTAAAATATTAACCATAGCAGGTTTTGAGGTCGAAGCGATTGACGACCTGCGGACTTTTGCTGATGGAGTAGTCATTGGCAAAGTCATCCAAAAAGAACCTCATCCCAATGCAGATAAATTAAGTGTTTGTCAAGTAGAAGTGGGAGGAGATGCGCCCTTAAATATAGTTTGTGGTGCGAGTAACGTCAGGGCAGATATTTTTGTTCCCGTAGCAACTTTAGGGACTTATTTACCTGCCATCGATCTCAAAATGCGCCGAACTAAGTTAAGAGGTGTTTCTTCAGAAGGGATGATTTGTTCTTTAACCGAATTAGGGTTAGAAAAAGAATCTAACGGTATTCATATTTTTACTGCCGATAACCTCCAACCAGGACAAGATGTTCGACCTTTATTAGGATTGGATGATGTTATTTTAGATTTGGCAACTACTGCTAATCGTGCCGATGCTTTATCGATGGTAGGAATAGCTAGAGAAGTAGCAGCTTTAACAGGTGCAAGTTTAAAACTTCCTAATATTCCCCAAAATAAAGTTGCTCAAAATCTCCCAACTCTTCGGATCGAGGTTCAAGATTCTCTAGCTTGTCCGGCATATATAGGTACAGTGATTGAAGGAGTAAAATTAGCTCCTTCTCCTAATTGGTTGAAATGGAGATTGCAAGCAGCAGGAGTGCGTCCGATCAATAATGTGGTAGACGTGACTAACTATGTGTTGTTGGAATGGGGTCAACCTCTTCATGCTTTTGATCGTGAAAAATTACAAAGAGTAGCTGGAAACGATTCTTTAACGATTGGGGTGCGTTTTGCTGAGACAGGAGAAAGCTTAACTACTCTTGATGGTCAACATCGGGAACTAAATCCTCAAAATCTTTTGATTACGGCAAATAACCAACCTGTAGCTTTAGCTGGTGTCATGGGGGGAGAAGATACGGAAGTCGATGATCAGACAGTTAATCTTGTTTTAGAATCTGCCTTATTTGAATCAGTTACCATTCGTCGTTTCTCGCGGAGTCAGAATTTACGTTCCGAAGCTTCTACCCGTTATGAGCGAGGAGTTAATCAAGTAGAATTAGACTTAGCGGTAGCTAGAGCGATCGCATTATTGCAAGAATTGGCTGGAGGTACGGCAGTGACTCAAACTGTGGCTGATGCTCGTCCAGATTTTGCTAGTCGTGGTTCGATTGAGTTACGTTTAAGCAGAATTCATCAGGTTTTAGGTCAAGTTAAGCGGGAAAATGGTGTTGGTGAGATTGAAGTTGGGGAAGTTGAGCAAATTCTCACTGCTTTGGGTTGTCAGTTGGAGTTAATTCCAGAAAAAGAAAGTACTTGGAAAGTAACGATACCTTCCTATCGTTATCGGGATTTAGAGCGAGAAATTGATTTAATTGAAGAAGTAGCTCGTCTTTATGGCTATGATCGCTTCTGTGATACTCTACCTGCTAAAACTGAACCTGGTTATCTTTCTTTTGATTATCAGATCAAAAATAAATTACGAGCTTTATTACGCGGTGTTGGATTAACTGAAGTAGTACATTATTCTTTAGTAAAACCTACAGGGAAAGAGGTTACCTTAGCTAATCCCCTCTTTGCGGAATATTCGGCTTTACGAACCGATTTAATTGCTGGTTTAATTGATGCTTTTGAGTACAATCAATCTCAAGGGAATGGTTCACTTAATGCCTTTGAAATTGGACGTATCTTTTGGAATTCTGAAACAGGATTTCAAGAAGCCGATGCTGTAGCAGGAATTATGGGCGGAGATTTTTATCCCCAAGGTGGTTGGACTAGAGGTGGAAAACCTGCCCCAATGAGTTGGTATCAAGCTAAAGGTATTTTGGAAAGTTTCTTCACTAATCTTGGTTTAACGATTGAATATCGTTCAGATAGTACAGATCAAAGACTACATCCAGGGCGTACTGCTTCTTTGTGGTTAGAAGGGAAAAATCTGGGTATTTTTGGACAATTACATCCTCAATTGCGACAACAACGGGATTTACCCAATGAAGTTTACGTTTTTCAATTGAACTTCAATACTTTACTAACTGCTTTGAGTCAGGAAGAAGTAATTACACCAAAATTCCAAGTTTATTCTACTTATCCAGGGACAGAAAGAGATTTAGCCTTTTTTTCTCCTACTACTTTATCCGTAGCCGAAATAGCTCAAGTAATCAATCGAGCAGGGGGTAAATTACTAGAAAAAGTTGAATTATTCGATGAATACAAAGGTCAAAATGTCCCCGAAGGACAACGCAGTTTAGCTTTTAGCTTAATTTATCGTTCAAGCGATCGCACTTTGACTGATGAAGATGTTGAACCCGTTCATCAAAAAGTCCGCGATACTCTAGTCAAGGAATTTGACGTTACCTTACGAAGTTAAAAAAAACTATTTATAATAAGGGTTTGGTAATGTCAAACCCTTAATGACTAATTACTAATTACCCGACCTCAACTTTAATATAATTATCCACAAGACAGAAACAGTTAATTAGTATTGCCTTGTTTTAGCCATAAGTAAGAAATTTATCTAGATTTATGAATTTAAAATGTACGCGATCGCAATTAAGTATAGCTGTACAAATCAAGATTAGGACATTATTGATCGTAGGGTCGAACAGCCGTTCGCCCTTACAAAATATTTTTTCAAAGAAAAAGAAGAAGACACAAATTTAATCAAAGTAGCTGAAGAAAAATAACTATGGAATGTCAGTTATGTGAGAGGGAAATGGAACAGTTAACAGTTCATCATTTAATTCCCAGACAACATACTAAAAGAAAAAAATTAGCTACAAGTCCAACCATAGATATCTGTTCTGCTTGTCATAAACAAATTCATGTTTTATTTGATAACAAAAAGTTAGCAAAAGAATTAAATACTCTATCAAAACTAAAAGATGAGCCTCAACTGCAAAAATTTCTGGCTTGGGTTAAGAAACAAACTCCTCATAAAAAAGTTACAGTACATCGCAAAAAGTAGGGATGATTCATGAATTATCCCTACTGGATGTGTCGCTATAAATTACACCGCTTGTGCTTCTTGATAAAAAGGAAAATCAGTATATCCTTCAGAATCAAACGAATACCAGATACTTTGTTCGGCGGGAGGATTTAATTCCCAATTGTTGGCAAAACGCTCGACTAAATCGGGATTGCTAATAAACGGTCTGCCAAAAGCAATTAAATCTGCATTACCTTCTTTAATTGCCGTTTCAGCAGTTGCCTGGGTATAGCCACAGTTACCCATTAAAGGTGCATCAAATACTTGACGAAACTCTGCTAAAGTCATGGGTTCTCCCTGTTCGTGGAAACCAAAAGCTAAACCATCGACGATATGCAAATAAGCTAATCCGTAACTGTTTAATTGCTTTGCTATGTAAAGAAAAGTTTCGCGGAAGTCTGGTGAACCCATATCATTATAATTACCGTTAGGAGATAAGCGAATAGCAACCTGATCGCTAGACCAAACAGTTAAAATAGATTCAACAATTTCTTGCAGAAAACGATAGCGATTTTCTATACTACCTCCATAGCGATCGCTTCGGTGATTGGTTTTAGATTGCAAAAACTCATCAATCAAATAGCCGTTGGCAGCATGAATTTCTACACCATCAAAACCAGCCATTTTGGCTCTTTCGGCAGCACGACGATAATCTTCGACTATGTTTGGGATTTCTTCAGTTTCTAAGGCTCTCGGTATTTCGTGATTCTGTTTCCCCTTGGGAGTATGAATACCTTCTCCTTCAATGGGAATCGCGCTTGGTGCGACTGGTAATTGATTATTTTCTTGAAAACTACTATGGGAAGCTCTGCCACAATGCCAAAGTTGTAGAAAAATTGGTGTTCCTTGAGCGTGAACTGCGTCAACAACCTTTTGCCAAGCTTGAGCTTGTTCGTCGGTGTAAATTCCAGGAGTCTGTTGCCAACCATTTGCTTGTGGGGAAATAGTAGTTGCTTCCGTAATAATTAAACCTGCTGAAGCTCTTTGAACATAATATTCTGCCATCAAATCGTTAGGAAGGCGTTCTTTTCCTGCACGCGATCTCGTCAGGGGAGCCATCACTACCCGATTTTTAAGAGTTATATCTCCAAGCTTAAAAGAACTGAGTAACTGGGGAGAAGTTGTTGAAATAGGCATTGGTTTAGGCAACTTGATATGATTTTGTTGAGAAAAGATCAACCATAAATCATTATGCCGAAATATATTATGTGGGGTAGTTATTGCGATAACGCTTTAGAAAAACGAACTCCTTACCGTCAGGCACATTTAGATGGACTTGCCAAACAGAAAGAACAAGGTATTTTAATTACTCTTGGACCGACTAAAGATAATACTAAAGTTTTTGGTATTTATGAGGCAGAATCGGAAACTGTTGTAAAGCAGTTAATCGAATCGGATCCCTATTGGCAAAACGGGATTTGGACTGAATATCAAATTAAAGAATGGATTCAAGCATTTTAACGAGCTTTGCTCCATTTGGTGAGGGCATCTTTCACGTCTGGCGGTAGTTGACGCATTACTTTGCCTTTCTCGCGATCAACTCCTACTAACGTAACTCTTCCTGTCACATACAGTTCGTCTGCTTCAGGAGATTGGATTTGATAATCCCAGTGAATTCTTACTCCTTCGGTTTCGGTAAGACGAGTTTTAACTACGGCTGACATTCCTAAACGAATGGGACGATGATATTTAACAGATAACTCTACTACTGGTAAATCACAACCAAGGGCTACTAAATCAGCAAACTCTATCCCAATCGAACGCAGGCATTCTACCCTAGCTGCTTCCATCCAAGTTAGATAAGTACCATGCCAAACTATCCCAGCGTAATCTGTATGATGGGGTTGCGCTTTGACTTGATATTCAAACCAATGTTCGGTAGTCGCATTAATACCTGGATCGTTTTCTATAGCTGAAGTAGGTAATTTGGGTAATTTGGGTTCGTTAACTTGCGTGTCTGACAATTGTTTGCTCCTCTCTGCAATCTAGCCAATAACTATTTTGTCTTGTTTGTAATTGATGCATATGATTGAATAATTGCCAGCAATATTCCTCTGACAATCCACAGGTAATAGCACCACGTAAGACAACTTGAAAATACCAGTCATTAGGGGGGATTTCTTGAGTCAGTTTATCAATTACTACATAAGTGCGAACTTGTTCGTAACATCTACTTTGACTTTTAACGGTGACAAATTCTTGCCGATAACCTCGACGAGGAACTTCTTCTCTTTCATCTAAGCGATCGCTTAACCGCCAAGGCAAATAATATAATACTCCTTCGATCTGAGATTGAGCATCAGCAATAATGTCTAATACTCCACAGTTGCGTAGTAGAGAACGACGATAAAATCCTAAACGATATCCTGAAAGTACAGCTTTCCCAACTACATAATGATGAGTATCTTCTCCTAGCGATCGCTTTAAATCGACAGGACACATACAAGAACCGTAGGCAAAATAGTAGAAACTAGGTTCTCGTTCTTTTTTATGGTGATGCTTGCCTAAAGACTGTTTTTGCTGCCAGTTCATAAGTAATTAACATAACTTGGGGTATTTTATGCTAATTTTACTCAGCTTAATCTCCAGATACAGTAATGTCTAACAATCATTAACAAATTTGCATTCTAAGAATTTTAACGCACATTAATAATTAATTTATGCTGGAGAATACCGCTGCCACTACTTTGTTGAGTGATAGAATTACCAATTCCAGAAAATTGAATGGTTACGTTAGCATTACTCGGAGAATAATTCCCGATAATTTCAATAGTATTCATTCCTTTAACTAAACGAGGAGCTAAATCTAAAGAAGTTTCAGAACTATTTAAACTAATTAACTTGCGATCATTAACTGTGATTGTACCTGTAATTTTTTGACTATTGGTGATAACCTTCAGGTAATGAGAACTAGATAAATTTCTACTATCTAGAGTAATAGTAGTTGAGTTTTGTTGCACTGAAGTGTTTACAGTTCGATTGTGCCAAAATTGATCAAAACGTCCCATAGTATTTAGTTGAGCTACATTAAATAAATTATTGGTTGGCTGAACAGTTAATGCGCGATCAACGACCACTGGGAAATTAATAAGATTAATAATTGTTACTATCCCGATTAAAGTAGCCGAGATTAAGTTCATGTTGCTGAAATTTACATTAATAATTTAATTATAGAAAATAGCTGGTCTGGTCTAATTCATCTGAAACTGTTCTCAACAATTAAATGAATTTAAACTCACAACAAACAACTAAACTTAGCAGTCGATTTGAACAAGCTTTAGTTTATGCTACTCAACTCCATTCCCGACAGGTTAGAAAAGGTAGTGTTGTTCCTTAATAAGTAAACTACCCCACGTCCTAGAAGACGGGGGCTTTCAGTAGCCCTAGAATTAATTGGACAAACGGGTACTAATTATTTAACTGAAGAATGCGCCACCGAAGTGCAGCCATCGCGATCGCCTAGTTAAACAATTAGAACAAATTTAAATTTATTATAAAACCAGCCAAAATATTTTCGATTAACTCCTTCTAAAATTGATATGTCGGTCGAATTAGATGCTCAAATACAAACGCGTTTAGGAATATCAACCGAAACAATCGCTCAATTCTGCCAACGGTGGCATATTACCGAGCTACTTTTATTTGGCTCTGTGTTAAGCGATCAATTTCATGCTCACAGTGATATTGATATTTTAATTCGCTTTGCACCTAATGCTCGGCAAGGATTATTAACACTGGCTCAAATTAAACATGAATTAGAAGAAATTACAGGCAGAAAAATAGATATAGCTTTAAAAGAATCTATTGAAAATAGCGAAAACTGGATTCGTCGCCACGAAATTTTAAACACAGCCCAAATAATTTATGAACAGGGATAAAGCATCACTTCTCGATATCTTCAACGCAGCAAACCGAGTCTTGCAATTTGCTAAAGGAATGGATAAATCTGTCTTGGCGACTAACGAGGAAAAACAATCAGCGATTCTTTACCAAATAATCATTATTGGGGAAGCAACTAAACGATTATCACCAGAATTTCGTTTACAATATCCTGAAATCTCTTGGAAAGACATAGCTGGAATGCGCGATATCCTTGGTTATCAATACGATAAAATTAATGCAACTACTCTTTGGGATGTTGTTCAAAAAGATATTCCAGAGCTTTTAGAACTTCTTAATTGTTTATTTCCAGATTTTAAGTAGCTTTTAATTAAACAACAAAACTTGAAGCTGTCACTCAATCAAATGCTTTTCCAATCCCGTAAGCTGCTAAACCTGCTAATGTTCCCAAAGTAGCCAAACCTAACATTCCCACTCCAAAAGCCGTACCACCGACAGCAACACCAACACCGCCAATCGTACTACTGGTTGCTGCACCGACAATTGCACCACTACCAGCAGCGATCATAGCTGACTTATCAATCTTTGATTTAGAATTATATTGTTCAACCCAAGCTAAAGCTTTGTTGTACATTTCCCACTCATATTCGGTAATTTTGAGCCAACTATCGTTAACCATAATATCTCTAAATTTTTGCTCAAAATAAATTTCTTTAATTGCTTCCGTTTCAGGATTAAACTGTTGAACCTGCTGCCAAACTCTTTCCGCATTTATCAATAATTCGTAATATTTATATTGAACTAACATTAGTAAAGAATCTCCCGTTATTTGCTGGAGAAACCCTAAAGTTACTTCTTTTTGTTCATTAGTTTGAAGATTGGTTACTAATACTTTTTTGTCAGATTTTAATTCTAGTTTTAAAGACATTGATGTATTGTGGAGATAGTTATAGCTGTTGCCATAATTATTCTGTCTTTGATATTTTAAATCTAATGTGATCGCGATCAAGTTCAGCTTGTCAAAAAGCGATCGCTGTAGATTTTTAATCTATAGGCTAGTTGAATTACTTAAAGTTAATTACTAATTTGATCACTTAACTTTTGAGAATTGGGACATTATATAAACGAAATTTTTTATCTCTTGTCACAACAGTCATAGATTCACAAATAGCTTGAACAATTATGATCCGATCAAAAGGATCGTTATGATGAGTAGGAAGTTTTTCTATCGCAAGACCATGAGTAATAGTAATAGGTAATGGTTGAAAATTATTACTTTCAATTTGTATTTCTAAATCATCTGGTGCAGTTAATTTTCCCAGAGATTTTTTAATGGCAATTTCCCAAGCTGATGCAGCAGAGATAAAAACTAAATTATCTTGATTAGAGATAGCTTTTTTAGCAGCTTGAGATAGAGTTGGATGATTAGTTAGCCACCAAATAAGAGTATGAGTATCAAGAAGCAATTTCACTCTTCTTCTCCTAAAAAACCAGCCAAAATGTGATTGGGTAACTCTTCATCAAAATCATCAGACATTATTACTTTTCCTTCCCACCCTCCAGGTGTCCGAGGTTGTTTTGTTTCCTCATAGGGAATTAATTTAACTAATGGTTTTCCTGCTTTAGCAATGATTACTTCTTCTCCAGCTATTACTAATTCAATTAAGCGAGATAAATGAGTTTTCGCTTCATGGATGTTAGTTATTTTCATTTTCTGACTTAGCTAGACTTAGTTTAATCATAAAGCAGAACAAATTTTTAAATAACGGATCGGGATAAATAGTAATAATTTGCTAATTAAACTAATCAAGTAAAAGTTCAAAAACTTAGATAGCAACTCTTTTAACACTAGTGGTTGTATATATTGCAAAATCTACAAACAGTCTTCATCAAAACCTTAAGAACATCACTGCATAAAACTGAGATATTACACCTAGAGATATATACTGACTTTAAAAGTAACTGGTAAGATAATGTGTCCTCGTGCTGTTGCTAAACGTCGTCCGAAAGCTATTTCTAAACAGGAAGTAGCAAAACTCTGGCTTTTTTTGGTTGGAGTCAATCAGTATCAGGATGAGAAAAGTTTACCTTCTCTGCAATATTCTGCCTTGGATTGTCAGGGTTTAGGAGAGGCTTTAACCGAAGCTACAGAAACTTTCCCTGCTAGAGAAATTATCGTTCATCACGATTTTGCCAACCAGAAACCCACTGTTACTCAGGTACGAAATACTTTAAATTACATTGTTAATACGGCGCAACCGCAAGATACAATTTTATTTTATTTTTCTGGACACGGAATTTTAGAAGCTTCAACTCAAAAAGTAGTTCTTTGTCTAACGGATACTTATACAGATAAATTATTAGAAACAGGATTACCTTTACAGGAATTATTGCAATGTTTGGGTCAATGTGCAGCTAGTCAGCAGTTAGTTTGGTTGGATGCTTGTCACAGTGGTGGGATGACGCTGCGAGGTACTGAAGGATCTACTTTACCTAATCCTACTACACAATTGGTACAAATTTTAAGGAAAAAAGCAGCCCAGAGTCAAGGTTTTTATGCTTTGCTTTCTTGCGATCAAACTCAGCAATCGTGGGAGTTTCCTGAATTAGGACACGGCGTATTTACTTATTATTTGATGCGTGGTTTGCGGGGTGAAGCAGCCGATTCTGTTGGGATGATTGAAGCAGATGCTTTGTATCAATATGTTTATCATCAAACCCTGCGTTACATCGATAAGACTAATCAACAAATTCGTTTGATTAACCAACAAAAAAGTAGTCGAGGCGAAAGACAATTAAAATCCGAATATCCTTTGCAAACTCCCAAACGCATTGTTGAAGGTTTTGGTAAAGTAATTTTAGGGAAACGTTCTACCGATCATAGTTTTAGTAATCCTCGTCAGGCGTTGGTAATTGATGGA
Source organism: uncultured bacterium (assembly GCA_964562685.1). GTDB lineage: Bacteria > Cyanobacteriota > Cyanobacteriia > Cyanobacteriales > Xenococcaceae > Stanieria. Next base: position 12,197 of record CAZLUP010000051.1, on the reverse strand, counting down.
TTGGGGATTAATCAGACGACATTAGGCTTAAGTAAGATATTAAGAGGTAGTGGTGATTTTAATTTAGAATATTTCCCACAAAACGACACAAACTGGACTGAAGTACGAAATGCGATCGCAATAAGTTTAGATGCGGAAGTTTCCCAGAATACTGTACTTCAAACAGATCTTAGTACGGTATTTCTGTACCTGCGTGGCTTAATTAAGGAAACGGAAACAGGAGAATCTTGGTTATTTCTGAGAGATGGAGTGAAGTTATCTCGTTCTTGGTTGAGAAAGATTTTACGCAATTCTCGTGCTTCTCAACAGATTATTATTTTAGATTGTCCTGGGGCGAGTTCGATTGAAGAATGGGTTGAGGATTTAAGATTGGAGTCTGATCGTGGACAGTGTATAATTGCTGCTGCGTCTAATCTATCTAATTCGCAACAATTTACCCAAGCTTTACTGGAAACTTTGGAAAAGGCGGATCAACAATCGGGGTTTCCTGTAGCTGCTTGGATTACTCAATTACAAATTCAATTAGCTGGTACAGAAGTAATTCCCCAGATTTGGTTATCGGGAACTAGAGGTGTAATTGAGGTTTTACCAGGGAAAACTAATAATGGCAATAAAGATGATTCAGGAGTATATGACCTGGGAATTTGCCCTTATATGGGCTTAAAAGCTTTTACTGAAGAAAATGCCCAATATTTCTATGGTAGAGATGCCTTAATCCAAAAATTACTGCTTCAAGTTAATCATAGCTCAACCATTGCTGTTGTCGGTGCTTCTGGAAGTGGTAAATCATCAGTAGTTCAAGCAGGATTAATTTCTCAACTGCGTCAGGGTAAACAAGTACCCGGTAGCGAACAATGGTGGATTGGTTGTTTACGTCCGGGACAAAAACCCATTCAAACTTTAGCAAGAACTTTGGTTGATAGTGGGACAGAAAAAGAAAAAGCCCAACAACAACTACAAATCGAAGGTTTACTTTATCAAGGTGTAGAAGGTTTTGTGAAATGGTTGCGGAGTCGCAGTGAACCAGTAGTGATGTTAGTCATCGATCAATTTGAAGAAATTTTTACCCTGGCAGGAGTGACTGACCGCATTAACTTTTTAAAATTAATTTTAGGAGCGATTAAATTTGCCAGCGATCGCTTTAAGTTGATTTTAACAGTTCGGGCGGATTTTGTGGCTACTTGTTTAGAAATTCCTGAATTAGCACAAATCTTACAACAATCTAGTGTTTTAGTTCCTCCCTATTTAACAGAAGAGGATTATCGCAGTGCGGTAGTTAAACCAGCCGAACAGGTAGGTTTAAAAATTGAATCGGGATTAGTAGAGTTATTATTACAAGATTTAGATCGTTCCGCAGGCGACTTACCTTTATTACAATTCGTTCTCCAACAATTATGGGAAAATCGTCAGGCAGGAAAGTTAACCCTATCTGCTTATCAACAACTAGGTGGCATGAAGGGTGCGTTAGAGAAACAGGCGCAAGAAGTCTACGAAAATCTCGATCCCGAAGCCCAAGCTTGTGCTAGATGGATTTTCCTTAATTTAACTCAATTAGGAGAAGGAACAGAAGATACTCGCCGTCGCATTAGTAAATCGGATCTAGTTGTAGCTAAATATCCCGCACCTTTAGTAGCGAGAACTTTACAAGCTTTGATGGCTGCTAAATTAATTGTAGTTAATCTTGACCAAGGAATTCATTCAGGATCGGGGCAAAGTCGCAATGGTGATACTCCTGACAATGATGATGAATTGTTGTTAGAAGCAATGAAACAGGAAGCTACTATCGAAGTGGTTCACGAAATTTTGATTCGTCATTGGTCAACTTTACGCTGGTGGCTAGAGGAAAACCGAGCCAGATTAAGATCCCAAAGGCAAATCGAACAAGCAGCCTTACTTTGGAGTCAAAAAGGCAAATCACCAGACTTTTTGCTCAGAGGAGTTCGTTTAGGAGAAGCGGAAGAAATTTATATTAAATATACCGATGAATTAACTGAAGTTGCCAGAGAATTTATTGAAGCGGGTATTGATGCTAGAGAAGCCGAACAAAGAGAAGCGAAAAAAAGGTTACGACGCGCCCAACTTACCGCAGCTACTTTAGGAGTTTTAGGTTTAGCAGCTACTGCTTTCGGTGGTTTAGCTTATCGTCAAAAAGTTTTGGCAGAAATTGAAAATATCAATACCTTGAATAGTTCGGCGGAAGCTTTATTATTATCTAATCAACAATTAGAATCAATTCTTACTAGTATCAAAGCAGGAAAAGAATTTAATAAAATTGGCAATTGGGGTCAAACTTTTGTTGGTCGAGACAATTGGGAAACGACTAAAGTTAAAACAGTTAGTACTTTACAACAAGCTTTAGATAATACTCAAGAATTGAATCGTTTACAAGGTCATAGTCAAACAGTTAATGCTGTAAGTTATAGCCCTGACGGGAAAATAATTGCTACTGCTAGTGATGACCAGACTATTAAAATATGGCATACAAATGGTCAATTAATTGCAACTTTAACAGGACACCAAGATCGAGTTACTAATTTGGCTTTTAGCAATAATACTATTAATCTTTCTAATTTAAATCACGACCAAAAAGCCAAAGCATCTTTAGTTAATGATCAAAATTCATCACAAGATAATTACGTCTTAGCTTCAGCTAGTGCAGATGGAACTGTCAGATTATTGAGTATTCAAAATAATGAAGTTAAACCTTTAAAAACTTTAACAGGACATCAAGATTGGGTGACTGATGTTGCTTTTAGCCCAGATAATCAAATAATTGCTTCTGCTAGTCGCGACAAAACAATTAAATTATGGCAATTAGATGGAACTTTAATTACTACTTTATCTGGTCATAATGGTTGGGTAAATACAATTGATTTCGCTTCCGATAATTTACTAGCTTCTGGTAGCGAAGATAATCAGATTAAATTATGGGAAATAGATCATCAAAACAGTAAAGAAGTTCGTACTATTACAGAAAATAAAGACAGAATTACTCAAGTCAAATTTAGTGCTAATGGTGATGAACTAATTTCTGCTAGTGGTGATGGCGAAGTTAAACTTTGGCAAGTCAAAGATGGTCAATTAATTAATTCTTTTTCTCACCAAGATCAGGTTAATAGTGTTACTTTTACTCCTGATAATCAATTAATTGCTACTGCTACGGCTGATGGCAGAATTAATATTTGGAATAAAGATGGTATTCTTCAACAAGTTTTAGTGGGACATGGAGGAGAAGTTACCGATCTTAATTTTAGTCCTACAGAAATAAATGAAGCAAACAATCAAACTAAATCTTATTTTTTAGCATCAGCTAGTGTAGATAAAACAGTCAAAATTTGGCAAGTAAATGATTTATATTCACCCGAAGCAGGAGGAATTTATAGTGTTGCCATTTCTCCCACCTCTCCAGAAATATATGCTGCTGCTGGTTGGGATGGCAAAATTCAATTGTGGCTAAAACACCCCGATCAAACTAAAGAATTACTGCGGACTTTACCAGGACATCAAACTACAATTGCTGATTTAAAATTTAGTCCTGATGGTAAAGTTTTAGCTTCGGCTAGTTGGGACAAAACTATTAGATTGTGGCGAGTAGCGGATGGAAGTTTAATTACTACTTTAAAAGGTTATCAAGACGGAGTAAATAGCATTGCTTTTAGCCATAGTGGTCAATTTTTAGTTTCAGGGAGTGAAGATAGAACAGTTAAAATTTGGCAACTGAATAATAATCAAGCTGAGTTATTAAAAACTCTAGAAGGACATCAAGATAGTGTTAAAACTGTAGCAATTAGTTCTGATGGTCAATTAATTGCTTCAGGTAGCTACGATAAAACTATTAAAATTTGGAATTTAGAAGGTAAATTATTAAAAACTTTATCGGGACACAACTTAGCTATCTCATCTTTACAATTTAGTAAAAATGGTAAACTTTTAGCTTCTGGAAGTTGGGATAATACGATTCGTTTGTGGAACATTCAAGAACAAAATCCATCGGCACAAATTCTGAATGGACATCAAGATGGTATTACAGATCTTGACTTTATCGATCACGACGATATCCTGGCTTCTAGTAGTACCGATGGTACGATTAAATTTTGGGATTTAACTACTAATAGTTTATTAAAAACTTTACAAGGACATTCTTCACAAATTAATAGTTTAGCTATTAGTAATAACGGTCAAACATTAATTAGTACTGACGAACAACAAGGTTTATTTTGGTGGAATTTAAACTTAGATAGTTTAGTCACTCAAGGATGCGATCGCGTTAGTAATTATCTAGAATATAATCCTAATTTAAGCAAGGGCGATCGTTCAATTTGTAATTAAATTTAACCTAAAATAGTTATTGAAAATGTTATCTAAACAAACATATTAATGGAGACAATCTCTATACCCAAAGGATTTCGCGTCACTCCAGAACAGTTTGAACAACTGGCATACGCTGAACAACTATCGCGATTGGAGCTAACTAAAACTGGAGAATTAATTATTATGAGTCCCACTGGTGGAGAGGCTGGTGAAAAGAACTTTAATCTTTATATAGATCTAGGTATTTGGAATCGTCAGACAAAGCTAGGAAAAGCTTTTGATTCTTCTACTTTATTTATCTTACCCAATGGAGCAAGAAGAAGTCCTGATGTCAGTTGGATTCAACTAGAACGATGGAATCGATTGACTCAATCTCAACAAGATGGGTTTCCTCCTCTCGCTCCCGATTTTGTGATTGAGTTGGTTAGTCCTAGCGATCTAAAAAACCAGCGATACGAAGACTTACAGGCAAAAATGCAAGAGTATTTAGACAATGGAGTTCAGCTTGGTTGGTTAATCGAACCCGAAGCTAAAACAGTAGAAATATATCGCTCTCAACATTCAGTAGAGATACTCAATAATCCTCAAACTCTATCGGGAGAAAATATCTTACCTGGGTTTAGTTTAGATTTAACCGAAATTTTTACTACTTAATTAGATTTGTTGGAGAAGAAGATTTATGGAAACAATTTCTATACCCAAAGGATTTCGCGTCACTCCAGAACAGTTTGAGCAATTAGCATCCTCCGAACAACTAGCGCGATTGGAGTTAACCAAGACTGGAGAATTAATTATCATGAGTCCGACTGGTGGCACAGCAGGAAGAAAAAATAGTCGTTTGACACAACAGTTGAGAAACTGGGCGGATCGAGATGGTACTGGAGAAGTATTTGATTCTTCTACTTTATTTATCTTACCCAATGGAGCAAGAAGAAGTCCTGATGTCAGTTGGATTCAACTAGAACGATGGAATCGATTGACTCAATCTCAACAAGATGGGTTTCCTCCTCTCGCTCCCGATTTTGTGATTGAGTTGGTTAGTCCTAGCGATCTAAAAAACCAGCGATACGAAGACTTACAGGCAAAAATGCAAGAGTATTTAGACAATGGAGTTCAGCTTGGTTGGTTAATCGAACCCGAAGCTAAAACAGTAGAAATATATCGCTCTCAACATTCAGTAGAGATACTCAATAATCCTCAAACTCTATCGGGAGAAAATATCTTACCTGGGTTTAGTTTAGATTTAACCGAAATTTTCAGCAATTAATTGAATTAAAGCTCAAACTTGTTGCAGTCTTCTATCGATCCATTTTTTTGCCTTCTTAATTGCTTCCAATGGACTAACCGCACTAGGTACAGCAACTGCACAACCTCGATCATAATTTGCCCAGGCAGCATAAATAATTTGTCCTTCTAACTCCATGCGGTCAATTTCTATTTTGAAGCCACGATAAGGAAAAGAAAGAATAATTTTAGGGTAATGGGGATTTGTCATTATATTTTAGTAATCCCAAGACTAGAAAGTTAACCAGGGAGGGTAAAAGCAATACCCAACCCTCAGTTAATTTTTATCTACGCAGCAGCCAAATTTTGAGCCACAAAATCCCAGTTGATTAAATGAGCGACAAACTCATCAATATAAGATGGTCGTTTGTTTTGGTAATCCAAATAATAAGCGTGTTCCCAAACGTCCATAGTTAGTAAAGGAACTTGTCCACTAGTCAGAGGATTATCTGCATTTAAAGTTTTGGTAACTTTGAGCTTATCGCCATCTAAGACTAACCAAGCCCAACCACTACCAAACTGAGTCGCACCTGCATCTTTAAAAGCTTTGACAAATTCTTCAAAACTACCAAAATCAGCTTCAATTTTTTTAGCTAATTCTCCTGTAGGAGTACCGCCACCATTAGGTTTCATACATTGCCAATAAAAAGTATGATTCCAGGCTTGAGCAGCGTTATTGAAAAGTCCTGTTTTACTAGAATCACCAGCGATCGCTTTAATTACTTCTTCAATGGATTTACTATCAAGTTCTGTTCCTTTAACTGCATCATTATATTTACTAACATACGCAGCATGATGTTTATCGTGATGGAATTCTAAAGTGCTTTTGGAAATATAAGGTTCTAAAGCTGTGTATTCATAGGGAAGAGATGGTAATTCATATGCCATGATTGTTCGTCCTCTCAAAATAACTTGGCTAATCGGGAAAATAAGGCTCAAGAGCATATCTTTATTTATGGTAACTCTGTAAGCAAGTTGACCAAATCCAAACAAGCTCAATTCTTACAGAGCAAGCATAATTTTCTTGATTTCCTCGCAGTCAGATAGTATCGTAATCTGGTACAATTCAAAATCCCGATCCTGGGGAGGGGGATTAGGTAGCATTCAGAAATTGTTCATTAGAATTAACCCTCAAGAAATTTAAGAGTCAGATATCTTATTGTAAATTTTCTCCCAAAAAGCTAACTGTCTCAGTCCAAGCCTTCTAAGCAGCTTCAGGGACATAGCGATCACCTGAAGGATTGGCAAAAGCGTGTCCTGCATTCTCATAAATTTGAATATTTACTTGCTTCCCTATTAATACTAACTAAAAACACAAACGACAATAATCCTGTAACCAGGAATTTCCAACTAAAAAAGCGAGAATTTATCATAATTGCAAGTATAAATAACTCAAACAAGAATATCTTAACCGAACTAATCGATTAGAGTTTTCCCTACTTATTCTAATCATTTTGGTTCGGAAGGACACGGGGCGCGAATTTAGTTCGCGCCTTTAAGATGTCCGTGCAGAAAACCCTACTAGGTAATGGAAAACAACCACACTTACATAATTTTAGCTCTCTTAATAACATAAGAATTGAAGTTAAAAACAGTTAACTCAACCAATCAATTAATCGAGTAAGTATTGATTTAAAGGAGAAAAAGTTATGGCAATTATCCGTTACAATCCTTGGCAAGAAATAAATTCATTACAACGTCAACTAAATCGTCTTTTTGATGATGCTTTAACTCCTAATTCTTGGGGCGAATTTGCTGATATGGCTAGATTCCCGGCTGCTGAATTGACTGAAACTGAAGATGCTATCCTTCTCAAACTTGAAGTTCCTGGTATGGAAGCTAAAGATTTAGACATCCAAGTAACAGTAGATCATGTTTCAATCAGTGGTGAACGCAAATCAGAAACTAAATCTGAAGAAAATGGTAAAACTCATTCTGAATTTCGCTACGGCAAATTCCAAAGAGTAATTCCTTTACCTGTACGAATTAAAAACACTAACGTTACTGCTGAATACAAAGATGGTATTCTCAATTTAACTTTGCCAAAAGCTGAAGAAGAAAAGAACAAAGTAGTCAAAGTAAATCTTGGTGAAACAACAGTGTAATTTTTCCCAGCGATAGGAACAAATAATTTGAACTGAGTTCTTAGATAAGAAAAAGACAGGGATAGTAAGCTGAAATAAGTTACTATTCCTGTTTTGATTTTTAGTAAAGTTGCAATTATAAAGTAACGAAAAAGCGAGCGCAGCTACTTTTGTGCAGGAAAGACAGGAAATTTAATAATCAAAGCTAATGAGATTGAATTAATTGGAGTTTCTCTAGGAGGAACTTCTCTAGAAGTATAAAGAAAGATTAGGACATCATCTGTATGCCGACTTCAGCATTCTTGGTCAGAAAGATAAGTAAGGATCGTATTAACGATCGCGGCTGGAGACAAAGAAACATCTATAATTAGTGCTTCTGTTGGTTCTTCTAGATTAGCAAATTGAGTGTTCAATATTTCTTCTTTAAAAAAATGTTGTTGACGTTGTTTAATTCGAGCCGAGATTAATTGATAATCTCCACGAAGATAAATCCAACAAACTTCATTTTTTAGCTCTTGAGTTAAAAACTGACGATAAGATGATTTGAGAGCAGAACAAGCTAAGATTGCACTGTTTCCTTGATTAATAGTTTGCTCAATTAGCTGTTTTAATCTATCTAACCAAGGTTCTCGATCGCGATCGCTTAAAGGCAAACCAAGACTCATCTTAGCAATATTTTCTGGAGGATGAAAGTCGTCTGCCTCATAAAATTGCCAACCGAGACGTTGGCTTAATAATTTTCCCACCGTTGATTTTCCCGATCCTGCCACTCCCATAATGATGCAAAACATAAAATTTACCTAAACAAATTTGCTATCCAACAAGTTTTTCAAGTTTTGTTAACATCAAGAATTATCGCTTTTGTCTTGGTTGTGTTGATTATTGGTTACAATTAGGATAATTTAACAAAAACCAAAGACGCAAAAATACTATTGACGATTAACGCTATTTAAGTTGATTCAGTAGTACGCGCTAAATAACTGTATGTTTCCTAGTAAAGCGATCGACCAAGGACTAGATTCGATCCAAACAGTTGACAGACAAGATTTTTCCAGTTTGATGCCAAGACCTGGCTGGCAGAAGATGCTAGGCAAATTTTTAGTTGATATATAGCAACGGCTAGAGCTTACATAACAAAAGTTCGTCGTAAAAATAACTTATTGAGTAATGAAGTCAGTCTTAAGTTGAGACGAAGATATTTTATTAGCTTATTAATTAACTGAAAAATATAAGCTAGAGACTGAATTTTTCACTCTATCTCAATAATTGTTTTTACTAAATATTGATATTCTTTACCACTTATTTACACCAAGTTTTGCAAATTAAAAGGAGAGGCTTAAGCTTCACTTAAATTGAGTGAATGATAGCAGTTTTTATGAGTACTACCAGAGAAAGATTTGATGAAAATCAACTGTTAGATTGTTATAAACATGGGCAAAGAAATTTCCAAGCAATTAAATTAATAAAGACTAATTTACCAAAAGTCAGTCTGAATAATATCAATCTAAAAATGGCTGTTATTAAAAAAGCTAATTTTCAGCAAGCTCATTTAATTAATGCTAATTTAAGCGGGGTTAATTTATCTCAAAGTAATTTAGAAAAAGCTCAATTAATTGAAACAAATTTTTCTCGTTCTAACTTAACAGAAGTTTCTTTGATACAAGCTAATTTAAGTGGGGCAATTTTAAGTAATGCTATCGTTACTAAAACAAATTTAACAGGAGCAATCTTAATAGGTTGTAGTTTGGTAGGAACTCAATTGCTCAAAAGTAAACTCAAAGAAGCTAATTTAACAGGTGCTAGTTTAACAGGCGCAATTCTCACTGGTACTAATTTAACAGGAGCTACTTTAAGCAGAGCGATTTTATCTAATGCTAATTTAGAAAATGTTAATTGCAGAGATGCAATTTTTATTCGAGCTTATTTACATCGCGCCAATCTTAAAAAAGCTAATCTAGAAAAAGCTGATTTTCGTTTCGCTGATTTAAGAGGAGCTAATTTAAGTAAAGCTAATCTTCAAGAGGCTAATTTAGAAGGTGCTAATCTTCAAGAGTCAGATTTAACAGGAGCGAATTTAAGCGGAGCTAACCTAGAAGGAGCAGTTTTAAGCAACGCTAACTTACAGCAAGTTATTCTTAAAGGGACAAATTTAACAGGAACTAATCTACTTAACGCTAATTTGGGTCAAGCAAATCTATCTCAAGCTAATTTATGTCAAGCTGGCTTACTTTTTACAGATTTAACAGGAGCTAACTTAATGGGAGCAGATTTGACCGCAGCTAATTTGATTGGTGCGAACCTTTCCCAAACGAATTTGCTCAAAGTCTCTTGGGAAAAAACAATCATGCCTAATGGTACAAAAGCTGAATGATCTCTTAGAATAGTTTTGGACAATAGCATAAGTCAATCAAATTATTAAATAAGCCTTAAGCTTAATCCTTGATAATTAGTTTTGCTTATGCTATTATTAATGGCTTGACTGAAAATATCAGGGGGTAAATTGATCGGAATGAAAAAAATGGGAACTCACCTGGTGGTAGACGCTTGGGGCGCGCCAGCCGATTTGCTTAACGATCCAGAAAAAATTCGTCGTGGTATGATTGAAGCGATCGCTGCTGGAGAAGCTACTCTGATTGATTTGTGCGTACACCAGTTTAGTCCCCACGGTGTTACAGCAACTGCTACTTTAGCGGAATCTCATATTGCGATTCATACCTGGCCAGAATATGGTTATTTTGCAGCAGATCTGTTTTTCTGCGGAAAAGGAAAACCAGTAGTAGCCATGGAAGTTCTGCAAAAAGCCCTTCAAGCTAAAGAAATGACAATGCAAGAAACTGACCGTGGTTTTCCTAGCCATGTTGCTGCTGAGTTACAATTAGAAGCCTCAGTATCATAAAAACTGAATCAAAATTTTCAACATTCTCGCGTTTTTTTATCTAGCTCAAAATGACCAATAGTCTTGTCATCAAGCTAGCTTTAATTTTGCTGCTAAGTATACTCCCTTCACTGGTTTCTATTTTTATTTTGCATCGAGTGAAGCAAAGATGGCAGTCGAAGGTACTCCGCCTTCTCACGGCGGAGTCTGCTTCGACTTTGTCAAGATTAAGAAGAGTTCGTTTGATGACAGATTATACTGCCAGTAGTAGTTTTTCTGGAAGCGATTTATCTCGGCATTTTTACGAATACGGTTTAGATAGTTTCAGCGATCAAGATTCGACAGAATTAAAAAAAATTTTTGTAGGCGATGTGAGTTGTTGTTACAACGCTTATTCTCCCTATATTCGTTGTGCGGTTAATCCTGACGGTCCTTGTCAAGATTGCATTCATTATCAAGCTAAGTAGCAATCTCTAGCAGTTTTTAAATCAATAAAAGAAGTCGGAGGTAAGTAATTAGTAATTACTAATTACCTTCTTTCATTCAATTTCTCTCACGATTAAATCAAATTGGTATTAACTTGGATCGCAACGAATTTCAATTATAAAACCATCAGGATCGAAAAAATAAATTCCTTTCCCAGTAGGACGAGTGACAGGACCGCTATTAATCTGAATTTGATTGGCTTTTAAAACTTCTACTGCCGAATCAAATAATTGGGGATCGATATCAAAAGCTAAATGATTGGCACGAGTAAAAGCTTGGCTAGGATCGGGATGGGGCGCAGATAAATCTGGTTCCCAAAATAGATCAATTACTGTGCCATCGGGAGTAATAAAATTAGCTACTTTTCCTGCTGCTACTAATTCGATCAGAGTTTTTGGCACTTCTGCGCCTGTAAGTTCATATAAGCCCAGAATTCTGCCATAAAAATGACGAGATGCAGCCATATCTTTTACATTTAAAGCAATATGGTGAACTTTACGCAAACTTCCTGGTCTAAGACAATTTGATTTAATTTCTTGCTGTACAGTCATAATTTTACTTAAGTTACAACAGTTAAAGCTGAAGTTAAAAGTTTAGTTCGCCAATTATCCAAATCTGTCAAAGAGCGATCGCGATATTGTCCAGATCTTTCTCTTTTATTGCGAATTTTACTAGGTAATTGAGGTAAAATGCCGAAGTTGGGGGGCATGGGTTGAAAATGTTTGGGAGAAGCAGAACTAATAAAATCAAACAATGCACCCATCATAGTGGTATTGGGTAGAGTAATAGGTTCTTTGCCTAGAACTAATCTAGCTGCATTGGTTCCTGCTAACCAACCCCCAGCAGTAGCAGCCGTATATCCTTCTGTTCCTACTAATTGACCTGCTGCCAGTAAAGTTTCTCTAGATTTAAATTGTAAAGTTGGATGGAGAAGTCCAGGGGAATTAATAAAAGTGTTGCGGTGCATCACCCCCATACGGACAAATTCAGCCTTTTCTAAACCAGGAATTAGGCTAAACACTCTTTTTTGTTCTCCCCATTTTAAATTGGTTTGAAAACCGACCATATTCCATAGTTCTCCTGCTTTGTCTTCTTGGCGCAATTGTACTACAGCATAAGGACGTTTATTTTTATTAGCTGGATCGCGAAAATCTCCT
>CAZLUP010000050.1:0-31265 GCA_964562685.1 uncultured bacterium | reverse complement strand
TAAGATTTGGTACGCTTCAATTTTCTATTTGAAGCATTACGCACTCACCAACGCCCAATCTTTTATTGGATAGTAATTTGTTAACCTCTAAAGGTTTTATCTGTATAGATAATACTTTGTTGCAAGGACAACCCTATCTACCTGAAGAACAACGTTCTGCCCATGGAAAAGCGATCGCACGATTTAATCGTTTTGTCGCCGAAGATAAGCGTGTCGAACAGGTTTTAATTCCCCTGCGCGATGGCGTAACCATCATTAAACGTAAATAATTCGTAGAGGCAAGGCAGTGCCTTGCCCGTAATACAGTATTTTTTATACCTACCATGAGGCAACACTATTTTCACTAATTTATTTTGATCTCTTTTCAACCTTATCCTATAAGGGTAATTGACCAATCACCCCTACTTATCTGTTACCAATATTTTTGATTTGGTATAGCACTACGTATTTAGGTTATGATGAAAACCCTGTAAGGGCGATACTTCGTACCCTTCGGGAAGCGCGAATCGCCCCTACTTTTAATGATGACGTCCCAATCTTTACTTGTACCGCTATATAACTTAATTTAAAAACAATTTATTAACGTGCATTCTCAAAATGACTGGCAAGTTTTAGAACGTTTTGTTGAAATCCGTTCTCCTTGGGTAACTTTGATTGGTGAAAAATTACAAGATGAACAAAAACACATTCTCAATTATTGGCGAGTAGAAAAAGTTGATTCTGTTGTAATTGTGACGATTCAAAATGGTCAGTTTTTGTTCCCGAAAGCTTCTTATCGTCCTGGTTTAGGACAAACTACGCTTGATTTTCCTGGTGGTAGGGTGTTACCTCAACAAACCCCAGTTGCTGCTCTATTTGAGATTCTTCGCCGAGAGTTAGGCATAACAGAATCGGAAATTACTCGCCTTAGTCCTCTTAATCAAATTGGTTGGGCAATTAATAGCTCTTTTTCTAATCAAAAACTTTATGGTTTTGTCGCGGAAATTTCTTCTACTGTTACAGTTGAATCGGACAAATTAGAAACTACCTATCCTATTAATGAGACAGGTATCAACCATTTACTTGAGGTCTTAACCTGTCTTCAGTGTCGTGCTTTATTATTAGAGTGGCAACGTCAATACTTTTAGCAGAATTTATTTGGAGGAAGTGCTAAAGGCATTTAATTGTTTAAATCTTTTTGCTTGTTCCTGCATTCTTTCGTAAAGGCGATCGCAAACTAATTCGCATAGCTCAAAAATCATCGGGTCTTTAATTTCATAGTAGACACTAACTCCTTGAGGTTGGCGAGACAAGATTTCTGCTTCGGTCAACATTTTTAAATGTTTTGATAAATTTGCCTGTCCCAAACCTGTTGTTTCACCAATTTCACTGACATTCATCGGTCCCGAGCGCAAACAACTTAATATTTGTAACCTACTAACTTCTGAAAGTACTTTAAAATAATCAGCGACTGGAGCAAGAAATTCAGTGGGCTTTGAGGTATTTTCGCGAGTAGGATTAATGGACATGGACAAATTTAGGTTAACTATATAATTTATATAACTATATAGTATCTTAACAAAAAATCAAAGTTTTCTTGATTGGGTTAAGATAAAGATCTATGTTTTTTTCGATAAGATATCTACCCAAAAGCTTTTAGCTCTTAGCTACGAACCGTATTACTTTCGGTTTCATACTTGCTCATCGGCACGCCTTTTAACTGAGTTTCCAACCATTCATACCATTCGTTTAAACCAGTGCCAGTTGTGGCAGAAACTTGAAAGATTTGAATCTGTGGATTGACTTTTCGGGCATATTCCAAACAGCGATTAACATCAAATTGAAGGTAAGGAAGCAGATCTATTTTAGTTAAGATCATTACTTTACTAGCGCGGAACATATGGGGATATTTGATTGGTTTATCTTCCCCTTCTGTAACAGAAAGAATGGCTACTTTGGCTTTTTCTCCTAAATCGAATAAAGCAGGGCAAACTAAATTACCAACATTTTCGATCGCCAGAATAGAATTAGAAGGGGGATTAAGTTCTAAGTATCCTCGTTGTACCATTGCTGCTTCTAAATGACAGCCAGTTCCTGTATTAATTTGTACGACTTGACAACCTGTTTGACGAATTTTTTCCGCGTCGTTAACCGTTTCTTGATCGCCTTCAATTACACTGATGGGTAGTTGGGATTTTAGGTCGTTAATTGTACGGGTTAAGAGGGTGGTTTTGCCAGCACCAGGAGAACTAACTAGATTTAAGGCTAAAATATCCCTTTTTTGAAACCAATGGCGGTTTTGCTCGGCAATACGGTCATTTTTACTCAAAATTTCTCTTTCTAAGGCAATAGTTGTCCCGTGCATCCGCGCATGAATTTCGGAGGTTTCTTGATGAGAATGGTCGTGTTCGTGAGTATGAGTAATTACCGTGCCGTCAGGTAAAGTATGAGTGTGAGTATGACTGGTTTTGCCATTTTCTAAAGTAGTAACAGTGACTTGACTATCATCCGAACAACCACAAGTTACACACATAAGTCTTCAATCTCCATCGATTTAATTTTTAATTCTTCACCTTGAATAATTTTCAGTTCGATACTGCCACAGCGATCGCAAATGCCAAAAGGTTCAGCTAGAGGAATTTTTGCACCACACTGACAACAGCTAGCTAATCCAGGAGTTTCAATTATTTCTAAACTTGCCCCTTCTAAAACCGTTCCTTGGCAACAAACATCAAAGCAAAAACGAATCGCATCGGGCATAATGGCTGAAAGTTGCCCGATTTCTAAAGTTACTTTTTTACAGGTACGCCTCCAGCATTTTCGCTGACGATGGCGACAATATTTTGGGTAATTCCTAATTCGTGCATTTTTTTAATAAATCAATTTTTGTGATGGGTAAGGGTTAACAAATTCTAGGTAATTGATCGCCTACCAACATATCAACGATCCTATCTGTACCAAACATAGTTTCCATTAACACTATTCCTGAAGGAGAATCAATCACTTCGCCGATAATAACGGCATCTTTACCAGCAGGATGATTTTTCATGGCAGCGAGAACCTCTTCTGCTTGATGATTAGGTACGATGGTAACTAACTTGCCTTCATTTGCCATATAGAGAGGATCTAATCCTAACAATTCACAAACCCCGTGAACCTCTTCTCTAACAGGAAGTGCTTGTTCGTACAAACGTATACTTACTTCCGAACTAAGGGCAAATTCATTTAATACTGTCGCTAACCCTCCTCTAGTAGCGTCGCGCATGGCGTGAATTTCGGGACAAACAGCCAAAATCGCATCTACTAATCCATTAAGAGGCTGACAATCACTCTCAATACTACTATCTAACGCTAGTTCTCCTCTAGCTACGGTAATTGCTGCACCATGATCGCCCAAATAACCATTTACAATTACAGCATCTCCAGATTGAAGATTGCTAGCCGAAACATCAACTTCCGAAGGAATTACTCCTACTCCCGTAGTATTGATAAATAGCTTGTCTACCGAACCGCGATTGACTACTTTCGTGTCACCAGTAACGATCTGTACCCCTGCCACATCCGCAGCTTGTTTCATACTGTGGACAATTTGACGCAAACTTTCGACAGGAAACCCCTCTTCAATAATCATTCCGCAGGATAAATACAGGGGAGTTGCGCCACTGACTGCAAGATCGTTAACTGTACCATTGACTGCTAATTCACCGATATTACCACCAGGAAAAAAAATCGGATCGATGACGTAAGAATCTGTAGTCAAAGCCAAGCGATCGCCCTTAGCAATCAATTCCGCTAAATTTATTCTGGCTTGATCTTCTAATTCTGATAATAAAGGATTGTTAAAACTACCGACAAAAATATCTTCAATCAAGTCACGCATGGCTTTACCACCGCTACCATGGGCTAAGGTAATAGTGCGATCTTTGACTTTGGCAGGGCGACGGCGAATCTTTTCAACTTTATTAAACAGAGAATTTTGAGTGGGATTAATTGCAGGAAGAATATTCATAGTTATTTATAAATTCGGTATTGAAGTAAGTTAAGAATAGTTCCGCTTTGATTAGTCAGTTGATATTCGTGAAAAACTTGACCACCCATACTTTCTGGTATTTTTCGGCTAGGAATGTTTTTTGGATCAACTGAATACAAACAATACTCATAATTTAAATTTCGATCTGCCCAATCTTTCAGAAGATAAATTGCTTCTTTACCAAAATTATTTCCTTGAGCCTTTTGTTTAAGCCAAATCCCTAATTCTGGTTTAACAGTATTAATTCTATGAATTCCACATATTCCTAAAAACTCTTGGTTACTTTTATTTAAGATTGTTAGAACCAAATCGATTTTATTTTTAATGTTTTTTCTAGCTAAATTAATAAACTCTTTAGTTTCTTTAATATTTTTTGCAGGTTTTGAGTAAGTATATCTAGTTATTTCGCTATTGAATTCTTGAAAGATTATTTCAGTATATTTTAAAGAAATTGGTTGAAGAATTAGCCTTTCACTTTCTAAAATTACAGTTTTTAAATCCTCCATATTTTTGACTTTTAACTTTTCAGACATTCTCTAATACTCTCACTAAGAATCATAAACGCTGCCATCTTTGTGAGTAAAAATCCAAACACCATCTTTATCTTTAGCAATCAGATCGTCGTCGGGATAATCGACTAGATCTTCTGGTGTTCTATCGCCAATCTCTAAATACACTACCTCTGTATCAGATCGATTCAGCAAATGATGTCCATCCGCTTCTCCTGCGGGAAATCCTGCTGCCATTCCCGCTTGTAAAATCTGTTCGCCAGCATTTGTTACCAAAGTAGCTTCGCCAGACAAAATATAAATAAATTCATCCTGTTTACTATGCCAATGCCTCAGTGCAGAACGACTTCCTGGTTCAAGTGTTACCAAATTCACGCCAAAATTTTTTAACCCTGCGACATTTCCCAGTTTTTTCTTAATTCTTCCTGCTACTAATTTTTGAAATTGTTGGGGATAATTAGAACTTTTTTTGCCCGATACTTTTTGCGGATCGATAATCATGCTAATTCTTGCTTTTTTCTATTTGACTAGATTTAATCAATTAATAGCGGTGAAAGAGAGTAAGAAGTTGTTCGGTTTCCTTTGTCAACCAAATCTAAAACAAGGTGCGATCACACTAAGTTAATTTATTGCATAAAAGAAAATTATCCTGTCAAGAAGCAGGATTAGTCTAAGAGAATTTTTCTTAGAGCCAAAATCTGTCTGAAGTCCATGACAAATTCCATGACGATAAAGTTCTCCCTGTAAAGATTGTGTAGGAATAACATAAAGTTCACTCACAGCATCGGGTAGTGAATCTAAAAGCGAGATTGCTTCTGGTAAATTGTAAGGTTGTGATTTCCACAAATCTTTAAGAGCAGAAGTAGCTCTTTTCATATCTTCTTTACGCATTGACTCAAAGTCAACACTCCTATTCATATTTTTTAGTGCATCTCTCAGCAATCCCTCTACTTGGGGAATTAAAGCTGAAACACTAAGATAAAATTTTTTCTCAATATGGGCTTCTATTGCTTCTTCAATAAGAGGTATTCTATTGGAAATTTTTGGTTGTCTCTTCCAGAAATCGAAAGTTTGTTTTACACGTTGATTGTTCATCAGTTTATCCATGAACAAATCATCAACACTTGAATAATTGCTTTCCAAAAATTCTTTAATGGTAGCCATGTCACTGATTGGATTAGCCGTAGACGTTGGGAAAAGCCATTCTGGTGTAACATCAAAGTTACATATAATTTCTATCTCACGACGTTCAGACTCCTTGAACATTTCTACACTGATCTCGTTCAACTCAACAATCAAAGATTCAATTTCAGTCTGCTCTTTTAAACAATTTACAACTTCTGTAAAAGAAAAATCTTCTCTTGGATGTTTTATACCTTCAGCTTTTAATGATTCAAGTATTTGACTTACTTCAAACTCAATTGAGTTACGTAAACTATTAAAATTTTTTTTGTACTTACGTGTGCTAAGTTTTTCATAACCTTTATCACAGATTAATTTTTCGTATAACTTAATTCTAAATAAAAGATGTTTAAGTGCAGTCAGCCTTAATTCTAATTCAGCCATACCTTCTAAATTTAGATTTTATACTGATTTTAACTATCATCAATAATTGACCTAGCTTTTATAAGCTTGTAGTCAAATTTCTCTATGATAATAAATTACGAGCAATTCAATGTTTGTAGTTGCCAGTCAAATAAGTAGAGAGCAATCATGAATTATAAAACTGTAGGTTAGTAGATAAAGTAGAAGAGATATAGGAAGTAAAAAATTCTTATTTTTATAATTTTTTTTACCCGCCTACTTATCTCTATTATCTTTTTTTTATATTTATTTTTTAAACAGTATCTTAGGATGTTAATTCCTTAATTTTGCTTCAATTTTCTTTCCCTTTTCTAGCTTTCCCATCGTAGATAAACGACCATATTTATAATAAGCAGCACAAGCCCCTTCGGAAGAAACCATACAAGTACCGATCGGATTTTCAGGGGTGCAAGCAGTACCAAATACTTTACATTGCCAGGGTTTTAATACCCCTTTGAGAATTTCTCCACACTGACAGGCAGCAGCGTCAGCTACTTGACGATTGGGTAGAGTAAATTTGGCTTCAGCATCGAAATGGGCGTAATTTTCTCTGATTTTAAGTCCAGATTGGCTAATATTGCCCAAACCACGCCATTCAAATTCATCTCTAACTTCAAATACCCGATTAATGGCATCTAAAGCGACTTTGTTTCCTTCGGTTTGAACCAGACGACTATACTGATTTTCTACTTCACAACGTCCGTCTGCTAACTGCTGCAATACCATCACAATTGATTGCAAAATATCGAGAGGTTCAAAACCAGACACGACTAAAGGTTTATGATAAATTTCTGAAATAACTTGATAGGGTTTAGTACCAATAATTGTACTAACATGACCAGGCCCAATAAAACCATCCAGTTGCAAATCGGGATTATTTAATAAAGCTTCTAAGGCAGGAACGACTAAAACGTGATTGGCAAAGATACTAAAATTTTTAATCCCTTCTGCTTCAGCTTGTAAAATCGTTAAAGCTGTACTGGGGGCAGTCGTTTCAAATCCGATGCCAAAGAATACTACTTCTTTATCAGGATTTTCCTTAGCAATAGGTAAGGCATCTAAAGGAGAATAAACCATCCTCACATCTGCGCCTTCTGCCTTCGCTTGCAATAGGCTTTTTTTCGACCCAGGTACGCGCATGGCATCGCCAAACGTGGTAAAAATAACGTTAGGTTGTTCGGCAAGAGCGATCGCGTCATCTAATCTTCCTCTCGGCATGACGCAGACGGGACAACCAGGGCCATGAATTAATTCAATAGTATCGGGAAGGGCTGCTTCTATTCCGTATTTAAAGATGGAATGGGTATGTCCGCCACAAATTTCCATTAATTTCAGGGGTTGTTCTGGCGTTCTTTCTAATAAAGAACTTAAGCGGTTAATTTCTTTGATTAATGCTTGGGCAGTTTGAGGATCGCGGAATTCGTTAACGTATTTCATTTTTGTAAAGGTAATAAGTAATAGGTGATATTTAGGGATTGATAATTGATACCTATAACCTAAAATTCGATGCTTAATTAATGAATTTTAACTGTGTATTTACTTGCGAATTGCTAAGAAAATTATGAAGTTAACGCGACGATTTCCTGTAACATTTTTAAGGTTTCGGCAGCTTCTGATTCATCAATGCGATTGAGGGCAAAACCAACATGAACCAAAACCCAATCGCCGATACAAGATTCAATGGGATGTTCTTCATCGACAATGCAAGCGAGATTAACTTGTCTTTTGACTCCACCAACATTGACTAAAGCTAGTTTGTTATTAGTATCGGTAATTTCGACGATTTGACCTGGAATTCCTAAACACATTTTTATTAATTGTTGATTGTTATTTATCGATTAATTGTTATTTAGTAAGGGCGAACGGCCGTTCGCCCTTACAGGCTGCGGAAATCGCAACTTGACCGAGGGATAATCCGCCGTCATTGGGTGGTACTTGACTGTGGGTAAGAACAATAAGTTCCATTTCTTGTAGTAGACGGGTTACTTCTAGTAGCAGAATTTGATTTTGAAAGACTCCTCCTGTCAAAGCAACTCGATCTATGTTTGCTTCTGGATAATTGCTGCGAATTTGCTTAACCATTAATGCGATCGCTCTAGCCAATCCTCGATGAAATTTGGTTGCTATCACAGGTTGAGAAATACCTTGTTGTAAGTCTGCAAGTAAGGCTTGCCACATCGGACGCGGTTCAAGATACAGTAAATTTGATCCCCCTACTTCTCTATTCTCCACAGCAAAAGGATAAAAAGCGATTTCTTCAGGGTGATTTAACATCTGTTGTTCGGCTAAAGCTTCTAGGGCGATCGCGCCTTGTCCTTCATAACTACAGGATTCGCGACAAATATC
Organism: uncultured bacterium; assembly: GCA_964562685.1. Lineage (GTDB taxonomy): Bacteria > Cyanobacteriota > Cyanobacteriia > Cyanobacteriales > Xenococcaceae > Stanieria. The sequence goes on along the minus strand of CAZLUP010000050.1, from coordinate 22,817 downwards.
AATTGCAGCAGCCACTGCATCGAATAATCGTCCGCAAGAAGAAGCTAATGGGGAATTAATCCCTTTTTCGAGCATTTGATTCAATAATTTCAGTGGTTTTTGCTGTAAAAACTGAAATAGTTCTGAATCTCCATAGCCAGAAAATAAATCTGCACCAAACGCTGTCTGTAAATGAGCGTAAGTATTCCGCCAGGGTTGATAAATTGCCTGTTCGCCTCCTAGCATAGCTACAGGTTTAAAAGTACCTAAACGCTTGTAACTACAATAATCGGCTAAGAGAAACTCTCCACCCCAAAAAGTTCCGTCTTCACCGTAACCCAAACCATCTAAAGCAATTCCCAATAGGGGCGGTGTATCGAGAGGTAAGCCATTTTCTACCATACAGGCAGCGATATGGGCGTGATGATGTTGAATTGAATAAAGAGGAAGAGAATTAGTAGCAGCCAATTCTTTACCTTGTTTAGTTGCTAGATATTCGGGATGTAAGTCAATTGCGATCGCACTAGGTTGATGTTCTAATAAACCTAAATAAAGATTGAGAGTGTGTTGGTAACTTTCCCATGCAGCCAAATTTTCTAAATCGCCGATATGTTGGGATAAAATTGCTTGCCCATCTCTTAGCAAACAGAAAGTATTTTTTAATTCGCTACCCATTGCCAAAATCGGCGGAATATTTTCAAAACCTGCTGGCAAATTAATGGGTGCGGGTGCATAACCACGGGCGCGACGGAGGATTTGTAGGTTGGTTGCTGAATTTGATTGAGTTGATGAAGACGAGGAGACGGGGAGACTAGGAGACAGGGAGAAATTAGAAGATAAAATCCGAACGACAGAATCATCAACCCGATTGACGATCTCCCGGTTGTGAAAGAGGAAATAATCGGCAATTTCCGTCAATTTTTTCTTCGCATCCTCATTATCAATACATTGAGGTTCATCTGCCAAATTACCGCTGGTTAAAACAATCGGAATATTTAGCCTTTTGAAGATGAGATAATGTAGCGGAGTGTAGGGCAACATGAAACCCAAATAATTTTGTCCAGGGGCAACGGAGGAAGCGAGGGGAGACGGGGAGACTGGGGGGCGGGGAGACTGGGAGATGGGGAGACTGGGAGATGGGGAGACTGGAAGATGGGGAGAGTTTTTTTGTTTTAATAAAACTATGGGTGCAGCAGGACTTTGTAATAGTTCTTTTTCTGCTGGATTAATGTAGCAATATTTCTCGATGATTTCCAAATCTCTTGCCATTAAAGCGAGAGGTTTATCGGGTCGTTTTTTTAAGGTGCGTAGTTTCTTTACTACATCTTCATTAGTCGCGTCGCAAGCGAGATGAAAACCACCTAAACCTTTAATCGCAATAATCTTTCCTTGTTGAATCAAAGTTGCTACTGCATCGACATCATCCAGCATCGAAAACATTTGAGTGTTAACAGGTTTACCATCTGCCTTTTCTAACCAAACATGGGGACCACAAAGAGGACAGGCAGTAGGTTGTGCGTGAAAGCGTCGATTGAGAGGATCGTCATAATCTTTTTGACAATCGGGACACATTTCAAACTCTGCCATACTAGTTTGAGGACGGTCATAAGGCAGGTGTTTGATAATACTTAAACGAGGACCACAATGAGTACAGTTGGTGAAGGGGTAGCGATACCAACGACTGAAAGGATCGAGAGTTTCTGCCTGACAAGTGGAACAAGTGGCAGCATCAGGCGCAATTTCGGTACGAATTTCGTTATTAGTACTTTTAGCAATGGTAAAGTCAGTAAATTTTTGTTTTTCCTGGTATTTATGGCGAATTATGGCGTTTATTTTGGCTAGAGGCGGTTTTTCCTGCTGTAATTGTTCGATAAAATTATCTATTGCAGCGCGATCGCCAGTAACAATTATTAAAACTCCTTGTCCATCATTGCTGACTTCTCCTCGCAATTGATTGGCTTTTGCCAGTCGATAAACTGTGGGACGAAATCCTACACCTTGAACCGTTCCTTTGACTCGAATTGCTTCGGCGATTTCTGTTTTTTGTGGGTAATTTTTTGATTCAAATTGAACCATAATTTAATCTAGATAGATAACTCAACTCTTCGATGAATCGCTATATTTTGTTTTACAAACCCTATGGAGTACTATGTCAATTTACTGACAATAGTAACGAGACAAATAAGCGTAGTACTCTTAAAGATTTTATTCCTGTTCCTTCAGTTTATCCTGTAGGCAGATTGGATTTAGATAGTGAAGGATTATTATTACTAACTAATAACGGAAAACTACAACATCGTCTCGCTCATCGTCAATTTGCTCATCCCCGTACTTATCTAGTTCAAGTGGAAAGAATTCCTGATGAATCTGCGCTTGATCGCTTGAGAAAAGGTATTAAGATCGAAGATTATTATACTCGTCCCGCCCAAGTTCATAAGCTAACAGCAGAACCTAATTTACCGCCTAGAAATCCACCCATTCGCTATCGTAAAACTGTTCCTACTTGCTGGTTATCAATCACTCTCACCGAAGGAAGAAACAGACAAGTCAGAAAAATGACAGCAGCAATTGGTTTTCCAACTTTAAGATTAGTCAGAGTTGCGATCGCTGTTACTAAAGATCAACAACTATCCCTTGAAGGTTTAAATTTAGGAGATTGGCGAGATTTAACTTCTTCAGAAATTAGCTCTTTAAAACATTTAATACGATCAAATTAATTTATAATTCATTATTCATTGTTTTCTTTCTCCCCTTTCTCCCCTTCTCCCCTTCTCTTCAACACAACCAAGATCGATCAGACTTATGCCAGAGGTCTATTTGATATTGGAGACGATAGACTAAACTTACACAGATTCTTATCTAACTCTAGGATAAACAAGGCATGGTACGCTTAAAACCTTGGCAGTGGGTAGTTTTAGCAACTCCGATCGCATCTATTGTTATTTTCTTTTTAATCGCAGCAGGATGGCAGATTAATCATTGGGGAATTAACTGGATTTGGGCAATTTTTACGTTAATTTTTGTCGCTTGGCGTTGGTTGTTAGTGAAATGGACTAATCCTGCGATTGCGCAAATTGAAGCAGTGATGACGGAAGTAAATCAGGAGTTGGAATCAACTGTAATAACTCCCGTGACTTTGCCTACAGGAGAAGAAACTAGTCAACAAGTAGAAGCTGTCTTACAAAATATTTTACAAACAGCTAGAAATGATCCACCCATCTGGGAAGATTGGAATACTTTTTGGCAAAGATGTCAAAATCTGGTGATTAATATCGCTCACATTTACCATCCCGAAGTTAAGTATCCCTTACTCAATATTTACGTTCCTCAAGCTTACGGTTTAATTCGAGGCACAGTAGACGATCTCGATCTCTGGATGCAAAAATTATCTCTTGTTTTGAATCAAGTTACCGTAGGGCAAGCCTATCAAGCTTATGAAGTTTATCAAAAACTAGAACCATCTGCTCGTAAATTATGGCAAGCTTGGAACTGGATGCAGTGGTTGATTAATCCTGCTGTAGCTTTAGCTAGACAAGCAAGTCAACGTTCAAGCGATCGCGCTACTCAACAATTACTGATCAATTTAGGTCAATCTCTCCGCGAAGTCGCCTTAAGAAATCTATGCAGACAGGCAGTTACGCTTTATAGTGGTAAAAATTTACCTGAAAGTTTTGCACCTAGCATCCCTTCATTACCCAAAGCCAAAACTCAAACTCTGCGAGAGATTTTACAACAGGCTGAGCCAACAGAAATAGTCGTACAAAAACCAGTTAATATACTTTTAGTAGGTAGAACTGGTGCAGGAAAAAGTAGTTTAATCAATACTCTATTTCAATCAGAATTAGCAGAAGTTGATGTCTTACCCAGTACCGATAAAATCAAAAATTACCATTGGCAAGCAAGCACTGGAGAAAGTTTAACTCTTTGGGATACTCCAGGTTACGAACAAATTAATCGAAGTGATTTTCGCGAACAAGTCTTAGATTATGCGATCAATGCAGATTTGTTATTATTAGTTACTCCTGCCTTAGATCCTGCCTTGCAAATGGATTTAGATTTCCTCAAAGACATCAAAGCAGAAGTAGAAAACTTACCTACCTTTACCATTGTCACTCAAGTTGATCGCCTGCGTCCAATTCGGGAATGGAATCCTCCCTATAATTGGCAAGAAGGAGAATTACCCAAAGAAAAAAACATCCGCGAAGCAGTTATCTATCGCAATGAACTTTTAGGCGAATTTTGTGATTTAGTTTTACCAGTAGTAACTAGCGATCTGCAAACCAATCGTAAAGCTTGGGGAATAGATGCCTTATCCTTCAATTTACTTGACGTACTTTCTCCTGCAAAACAACTTCGTCTTGCCCGCTTTTTAAGAAATTTAGAAACCCGTAGTGTTGCTGCTGCAAAAATTATTGACCGCTATACTTTTCAAATGGCAACTACTCAAGGATTAACTACCCTTTTAAAAACTCCAGTCTTACAATTTATATCTACTTTATCAACAGGTTCACCTACCTTAGCTTATATCCTTGCAGAACAAATTCCTGTCGAACAATTACCCGTTGTAATTGGCAAGTTACAAATGGCTTACGATTTATTTAATTTATTAAATACCAGTAATAATCCTCTTGATTTCGATCTTCTTTCTCTGTGGTCAGTATTATTAGAAAATCTTAGTCCACCAGAACGTAATGCCTGGGCATTTGGTCACGCTTTAGTTGAATATTGGACCCAAAATTTAACCTTAGAACAATTAAGAGAAAGATTTGAATTCTATTTTAATCAAGGAGCGACCAAATTGTGAGTAGAGACAATTCATGAATTGTGCCTACTTTGACATCTGAAGATTGTTTTAATTTGACAAAGATAGCACTAATACTAATAGCACTGCCACAAGGATTAAATTGCTAAACAGTGCTATAAATATGATTATTAGATTACAGAAATATTGATTTAGTACGATCGTGTATTCTGTAGGTTGGGGAGCCACTTCGTTGCGGAGATAACCTCCGTTATAGCAAGTGACGTTGAGGCACGAAACCCAATAAATACAAGCTACTCTATACTAATTAATCTTAGTTATTATTTTCAGAAAATAAAGCGTCTACCAAATCTTTACCTCGTTCTAAAAGCAAAACTTTATAAAGATTATCTTTGTAAAGCATTTGCTTATGAAGTTGAACTAATAATTCTTGTGCTTCTTGATGAGATAAATGTTGAACTGCATCAGCAAAAAGTTTATGACTAAATTCTTGCTCTAAGCTAAGTTGTTCGAGATGTTTATCCATGATTTTCGCATCTAAGATTACTTCGAGAAATTGTCTTGTGAGACTTTCTTGCTCTATTTTTATTTGAGAACTGATTGATCAACGAAATTTAAACTCATTTTTATTCAAACAAATTACTTTTTACTTTAACTTGTGAGCAAAACTATTAATCAATCTTTTTTTATTGTAGATAAATATTTTTTGATAATTGAGAGAATTGATGTAGTGATAACCGTAACAATTTACATTGTACAATTTTAAATAAATAAAGCCTACATCCAATAACTTTTTAATCGCTTTTGAATTGTTTAAATGCAGTTGAACTTCAACTTAAATATCCTTCAATTAAAATATCCGAGTCAATAGTTTGTAACTTAATATTTTCTAGTTTTAAAGCATCAGTCATTTTAGTTAAACCAAGATTACCGACTGGGGAAGGTGCAGCTTGACCCCCAATGATTTTCGGTGCGATAAATGCCATAATTTTTTGTACAGCACCATCAGCGATCGCTTGGGCAGCTAAGATTCCTCCGCATTCCCACAAAACAGAAGATAATTCTCTATCGTATAAGTGTTTCATTACTGTTTGGGGAGTTAAAGCAGTTAAACTAACTACTTCTACTCCTTTCGCCTCTAACTGCTTTCTTAACTGAGAATTGTTATTGGTTTCGGTAAATATTATCGTAGCTGCTGAATCTGTATTCCAGAGATGGCAATTTTCTGGTAAATCTAGATTACGACTCATCACCACCCGTAAAGGATTGCGATCGCTCACTCCATGAGTAGTCAACTGTGGGTTATCTCTACGTACGGTATTACCACCAATAATAACTGCATCACAAGCACTTCTTAACTGATGTACTAAATGACGAGAAGCGGGAGTAGTTACCCAAGCACTATGTCCTGTGGAAGTAGCAATCTTGCCATCTAAAGTCATGGCATATTTTAAAATACCAAACGGAAGTTGATGAAGAATACGGTGAATAAAAGCTTCATTGAGTTGACGACAAGCTTCTTCTTCTACTCCCACAATAACTTCAATACCGCGATCGCGTAAACTTTCAATCCCTTTCCCTGATACCAAAGGGTTTGGATCTACCATCCCAACCACAACTTTAGCTACTTTTGCTGCAATCAAAGCTTCTGTACAGGGAGGAGTCCGCCCATAATGATTGCAAGGTTCAAGGTTAACGTAAACTGTCGCTCCTTCTGCTTGTTCTCCTGCTGCTTGGAGAGCAAATACCTCTGCATGAGGTTTACCTGCACCAGGATGAAAACCTTCTCCAACTATTGTACCTGCTTGGACAACGACAGACCCGACTAAAGGATTGGGAGAAGTTTGTCCCCTAGCACAACTTGCCAATTGTAAGCAGCGTTGCATCATCTGACAATCAAATGAAGATGATTGAGAATCGTGAGGGGCTGACCCTGCCCTTCGAGGGCAAGGGGTCGTCGCCTGGTTCTCTACGCGGAGCGTCTCTTGGTTCAGGCGTTTATGAACTCCGCACGGCTCGTACGCCTCGTAATTTAATTGGTTGTCTATGCTCAATTGTTACTAATCTATCTCTATTAATCCTCCATAATCAGATTTACATATTTATAGAAAAATTATCAATATTTTGGCAATTGTAATTTAATCTAATACTTTTTTTATTAATCAAAAAACCAACTTTTTCGCGTTTCTCCCAGTTTTCTTAAGATTTTTTTAATAAAATTTATTCATCTTATTTCAGAATCTTTTCAGGAAATATTCATCATCGAGTCAGCTTATTTTCAGATTGTTTGACGAAGATAATAAGTACAAAAAAGAAACTTCAATCGGTGGGAGAAAAAAAATGAAACGTCTTATTCTTGCTACTTTATCTACATTGGCAATTTCAGGAATGATTAATCCAGTTTCAGCAGAACAAATAGCTGCTACTAGTACTACTTCTATTCGTGGCAATGTAGAACTGACTCCATTTAGTTTAGTAACTAATGGCTATCAAGGTTATTTTGTCAATCAAGGAATTCCTGGCAATGCTAGATATTTATCAGCCATAAAAACAGGTAAAGTCGATGCAGAAAGCTTAGTTAAAGCTGCGATCGCTTTAGAAAGATTACCATCAGACAAAATTAATGACAGTAGTTACTTAAATCATGTTCAATCGCACTTAAATAATCTAGATAAAAACTAATTAGAAGGAATTTAAACCCATGAAACGTTTGATTTTTGCTAGTTTATCAATACTTGCCTTATCCACTACTATATTACCTGCTGTCAGAGCCGAGAATCGCGATCGCAGTAGCACAAATAAGCAAAACACTACTTCACAAATTTTCATCGCCCAGAATCAAAAAGGCTCAATGTTAATGGCTGCTGCCAACGATGGTACTCCACAAGGTATAACCAAAGAAGAGTGGATGACTGCCCAGGGCAAAGTTTCGGTTTCAGAGGTTAATCCAGACAGTTATACTGTCACCCTCGAAGCAAGTAACTTAGTACCGAATGGACTTTACACTTTATGGTGGGTCAATCAAAAACTGGTTGGCATGGAGATGGGTCCTGCTGGAGGTCTTCCAGACAACGAGTTTAGAGCCGATAGTAAAGGTAATGCCACCACTACTATTACTGTCCCAGCCGATAATGATTATCAAATGCTAGTGGTTGCCTATCACGCCGACGACCAAACCCATGGTGAAATGCCAGGGAAAATGGGCGAAATTACCTTCGGTCATCTCATGGGGGATTTCCCTAAAGCCAACTGAATTGGTCATCAGTCATTGGTCACTAGTCATTAGAACCAGAACTAATAACGAATGACAAAAAACAAAGGACAATTAACTAGACTCAAACTGATACTCATTAGTAGTTTGGTGGTCATCTTAATTATTGCTGCCAAACAATTCAACCTGTACGAACTTTTGCAGACATCGTTAACTTGGGTCAAAAGTCTTGGTTTCCTTGGCACACTGGTTTTTATTGCTATTTACAATGTAGCAACATTGCTGTTTGTCCCTGGTTCACTCCTAACGGTCAAAGGAGGTTGTTTGTTCGGCATTGTGTGGGGTTCGGTTTATGTTTTAATTGCTGCTACCCTTGGTGCTATTTGGGCTTTTCTTCTCGGACGCTATTTATCGCGAGATTGGGTTTGCCGAAAACTAGAAAAAAATCCTCAATTCCAGGCAATAGATCGAGCGGTAGCAAAAAAGGGATGGAAAATCGTTTTATTAACTCGTCTTTCTCCGATTTTTCCTTTCAATCTTTTAAATTACGCCTTTGGCGTTACCCAAGTTTCCCTCAAAGACTATATTTTAGGTTCAGTGGGCATGATTCCCGCTACTGTAGTGTATGTTTACATTGGTTCTCTGGCAACCGATCTTGCTACCCTCGATATGTCCAATCTTCCCACTACAGCTACCACTCAAAATCTTCAGTGGGCGATCCGTATTATGGGATTGATGGCTACAATTGCGGTGACGATTTACATCACACGCCTTGCCAAAAAAGCCCTAGCTCAAAATATTCAGGATGGAGAGATTATCAATGCTAGCACTAAAAATCACTAAAATCATCAAAAATATTCGTGCCAGAAACCAACCAAAGTTTTTGCCACTGGCTATCTTAACTGGAGTTACTTTTGGTATTGTTCTTCTTTTAGATGCTAACCCTGCTTTGGCACAAGAATCTGCTAATGAGATCGGGTTTAATCCTCAAGCATGGTTGCGAAACGCCTTAGAGTGGATCGATAGTCTGGGTGCAATCGGCGCGATCGCTTTTATTCTACTCTATATCATTTCTACTGTGGCATTTTTACCAGGTTCGATTCTAACTTTGGGGGCTGGTGTTGTCTTTGGTTTGGTCTTAGGTTCATTTTATGTTTTCATTGGTGCTACTTTAGGAGCTACGGCAGCTTTTTTAGTGGGACGCTATTTAGCTAGGGGTTGGGTTGCCAAAAAAATTGAAGGGAATCAAAAATTTAAAGCGATCGACAGGGCAGTTGGTAGAGAAGGACTAAAAATCGTTCTTTTGACCCGTTTATCTCCTATATTTCCTTTTAATTTGTTGAATTATGCTTACGGAGTTACGGGAGTTTCCCTCAAAGACTATGTAATCGGTTCGGTGGGAATGATTCCTGGAACGATTATGTATGTTTATATCGGTTCTTTAGCTGGTAATCTTGCTACCATCGGTACTGAGGCTCAACCTGCTAACCCTACCGTGCAATGGACGATTCGGATCGTGGGTTTGATCGCTACGGTAGCTGTCACCCTGTATGTCACTAAAATTGCTCGTAAGGCTTTAGAAAATGAAGTCTTAGAACCCCAAAGCGATCCCAATGAACGATTCGACCTTAATTAATTAATCAAGGATATTTATTTGTATGAAACCTAAAACTGCTTTGATTGCTAGCTTGACAGGAACAGTTGTTGTCGCTTTGTGTTGCTTCACACCTATTTTGGTTATTTTACTGGGAGTAGTGGGATTAAGTGCTGTTGTAGGTTATCTCGATTATGTTCTCTTACCAGCATTAGGAATATTGGTTGCACTAACTGTACTTTCCTATTTTCGCTACCGCAAATCAAATCGCAAAAATTCAAAAATTATTGTAGATAGGAGAAAAAATATGTCTGAAGAATCTTGCTCTCAAAATAAAAATTCCTTGAAGACAAACTGTCCAGTAAACGGAATAAAAGGAAAGCGAGTTCAAACCATTACACTTAAAAGTTTGCTGACACCGAGGGCATTAGAAACTCTAAATCCTGAATCTAATTACTTTTTCTGTGACTCAATTGATTGTCCCGTTGTTTATTTTAACGAGCAGGGTCAAACTTTTATCGTCAACGAGGTAAAAGTACCTGTCTACCAAAAAGACAAAGGTTTACAAGTTCCTGTTTGTTATTGTTTTAATTGGACACGCGATCGCATCTTACAAGAAATTCAACAGACAAACCATAGCACAGCAGAATCTTCAATTCGCACTCACATTCAGGCTGGACATTGTGGTTGTGAAGTTAACAATCCTCAAGGTAGTTGTTGCTTGGCAAATGTCCGTCAAGAAGTGAAAAATCAATGATATTTACAATTAAAGAAAAAGATTTTGGGGGAAAATGTTAATGAAGTTGCCAGAATTACAAAAACAAGCATTGGAATTACCAATTAGCGATCGCTGGCATTTAGTTCAGTCCCTGCTGATTTCAATTCAACAAGAAACGCTGTCATCTATTTCTCCGAGTCCAACAGTCAAACCTTTAACTGATCTCGATCCTTGGACTCAAAGTTTAATTGGTGTAATTGAAATGAATGAAAAAGAGTCTACAGAATCTTATGCAACTTTAAGTAGTTGTGCAAAACAGACAGATTAAGGTACAGAGGAAACTTCAGCACCCGTGTCCTTATTAATTGGATAGTTGGGAAAGGTAAAAGGACAAAGGACAAAGGACAAGAAAATATACAAATAATTCTGCTTAGGTACATATCTGAGTAATTTAAATAAATCAATAATAATTATGTCAAATTCTGCATTTCAACCAGTAACCGTTCCCCCGATGGACGAGTATAACCAAAGACTGGTTTCTTACGTTCATCCCAACGATTGGATCAATCCGCAACCAGCAGAACGCTACGATTTAGTTGTCATCGGTGCGGGGACGGCTGGATTAGTGGTAGCAGCAGGGGCAGCAGGTTTGGGTTTAGGGTTAAAAGTCGCCTTGATTGAAAAGCATTTGATGGGTGGAGATTGCTTGAATGTGGGTTGCGTCCCTTCCAAATGTATCATTCGTTCTGCTCGCGTTGTGGGGGAAATACAGAAAGCAGAAGGGTTTGGGATTAAATCTCCAGAACACATAGAAGTTGATTTTCCTGCGGTGATGGCAAGAATGCGGGAATTGAGAGCAGGTATCAGTCATCACGATTCCGCTCAACGTTTCCAAAAGCTCGGTATTGATGTATTTTTGGGAGCAGGTCGTTTTTTACGTAACAATGGTATTGAAGTTGCTGGTAAGACTCTTAAATATAAGAAAGCTGTGATTGCTACGGGAGCAAGAGCGGTGCGACCAGACATCGAAGGGATCGCAGAGGCAAGTTTTTTGACTAATGAAACCGTCTTTTCTCTTACCGAAAGTCCCGAACGTCTGGCGGTAATTGGTGGCGGACCCATTGGTTGTGAATTGGCTCAAGCTTTTAGACGCTTGGGAGCTAAAGTAATTCTGTTTCACCGCCATTCTCATATTTTAAACAAAGAGGATACGGATGCTGCTGAAATTGTCCAAAATAATTTTATTCGGGAAGGAATTGAGTTAGTCCTAGATTCTCAGATGCAGAGGGTTGAAAAAACTCCTGAAGGTAAAACACTTTACTATACTCGCAATGGCAAAGCCGAATCAGTCACCGTTGATGAAATTTTAATTGGTGCAGGACGCGCCCCTAATGTGGAAGGATTAAATTTAGAAGCAGTCGGGGTAGAATACGATCGCCACGGGGTTAAGGTCAATGACTATCTTCAAACAACTAACCCCAAAATCTACGCAGCAGGAGATATCTGCATGAAATGTAAATTTACCCACGCAGCCGATGCAGCAGCCAGGATTGTGATTAAGAATACTCTGTTTTCTCCCTTCGGGTTGGGACGTTCCAAACTCAGTAGTTTAGTTATGCCTTGGGTAACTTATACCGCTCCTGAAATTGCCCATGTCGGAATGTACGAAGATGAGGCTCAAGAACAGGGAATTGAAGTCAATACCATTAAGATTCTAATGAGTAGTGTAGATCGGGCGATCGCAGATGGAGAAACGGAAGGATTTGTCAAAATTCTCCACCAAAAAGGGTCTGATAAAATTCTCGGTGCGACCATTGTTGCTCCTCATGCTGGAGAAATGATTAGTGAGGTGACAACGGCGATAGTTAACAAGGTGGGTTTGAATGGTTTATCTGGGGTAATTCATCCCTATCCCACTCAAGCAGAAGGAATTAAAAAAGCAGCCGATGCTTACCGCCGTACCCTGCTAACACCAACATCGAAAAAAATCTTGGGATTGCTTACTAAATTATCTTAGGTTTGGTACAAATATGTTAATTTAACTACACTAGATTCGGGCTTTACGAATTAAGTTAGAGGCAAATAACTCTAAACGTTTGTTACATACAGTTCGAGGAGTTGGTTATGTACTTAAATAGTCGCTCATTTTCAATTAAGACAGACGTTACAAGTTATCGTTACAGCGAGGGACTGAGGGCTGCCCCGAACCCCTCAAAAGTTAAAGAGAACGAGAACCAATCAGATTACTTAGTTTGATCCATTCCTCAAGACTCAGATTTTCTGCCCGACTTTGAGAATTGAGATTTAGTTGTTCTAATAATTGAGTCAACTCATCAGATGTAATTACACTAGATAAGTTGTTGCGTAACATTTTACGACGATTAGCAAAACCAAGCTTGATCAAACTGTCAAGTAAACGAGGATTATCAGCAGGTTTGCTGATCTTTTTAGGATACAAACGAACTACTACTGAATCGACTTTTGGCGGTGGCGAAAAAGCTTTGGCAGGAACATGATAAATTAATTCGCAACTAGCTAAATACTGAACTCTAAGGGATAATGCCCCATAAGCTTTAGTTCCAGGAGAAGCAGTTAATCTCTCACCTACTTCTTGTTGTACCAGTAACAGGATTGATTGATAAGCTGTGGTTGCTGGCTGAGAAATTTTTCCTAAAAGCTTTTCAAGGATAGGACCAGTAATATTGTAAGGAATATTGGCAACTACTTTATCAGGCTGCTGAAATTGAGGAAAAGGTTGAAGTAATTCAGCTAAATTTAGTTTCAGAAAATCTCCTTGAAGTAAAAGAAAATTAGCTTGTTTGCCTAGGGTTTTAGCAAGTTTTTGACATAAATTACGGTCAATTTCAACTGCGACTAGAGATTCTACTTTTGGCAAAAGACGACGAGTTAAAATACCAGTACCAGGACCAATTTCTAGGATACGATCGCTTGATGTTAATTGGGCTGCTGTTACGATTTGTTCTAGTGCAGTTTCACTGCGTAGCCAGTGTTGACCAAAACGTTTATTGGGGCGTAATTTAGAGCGTGTTTGTGTTGATTTATTGAGAGTCATTATAGATTTTTTTACTGAAGATTTAATCTACTTTTAGCTGATCTATGGAAAAATGCCTAATCATCTTTAGTCGTTATCCCGAACCTGGTACAACCAAAACTCGCATGATTCCAGTATTAGGTGCAACAGGTGCAGCAAATTTACAACGTCAAATGACAGAACATACTCTTAAACAAGTTAAACAACTGCAAGAATCTGGTTCGGTAGAAGTAGAAATTCATTTTACGGGTGGCAATCATCAATTAATGAGCGAATGGTTAGGCACAAATTTAACTTACTATTCGCAAGTTTCAGGAGATTTAGGCAAGCGAATGGAATCGGCTTTTGCTCAAGCATTTCAGAGGGGAAAACAAAAAGTAGTTACGATTGGAATAGATTGTCCCGATCTCAATCCATCAATCTTAAAATCTGCATTTGAAGCACTCCAAAAGCAAGATTTAGTTCTGGGTGCTGCTGAAGATGGCGGTTATTATTTAATTGGTTTAAATCGCCTCATACCTGAATTATTTAAAAATATTAGCTGGGGAAGCGATCGCGTTTTGGCAAAAACTGAAGCGATTGCCCAGAGATTAGGCTTAAATATTGCGTATCTTACCCAATTACGAGATATAGATCGTCCTGAAGATTTATCAATTTGGCAAAAATATCAATGAAAGGTTGATAACTGGTGTAGAGACGCAATAGGTTACATCTCTACTGGATAAATATTTTCAACTATTTACTATTGCCTAATCCTAAAAAATCTTTGAGCCATTCAAAAAATCTCGCTACATCTGTGGTTGAAATTTTTAGTAAAGATAAAATGCCCACCACAATTAAAATTGTGCCGATCAAAAAGTTGTTTTCGTACAAAGATAAACCAACGATAACAATGAAATAAGGAGAAACAATTCGACTAATTTTTTCTACTGCAAGAACTAACTCGGATTTTTCTTCTAATTCAAGTTCTTTTTCTTTTTGCAGCACAGTATCTTGTTGCGTAATTGTTGGTTGGGGTTGAGGGATTGAAAGCCTAATATCTTGTAAGTCAGGCTGTTCGGGTTTTTGTGGTTCACGGGGTTTTCCAAACATTGCTCGCTCTCAATTGCTAACTGGTTTAAGCTTATGGTAGCTACAAATTTGAATAGTTATTAAATTGAATACAGACAAAAAAAGGCAAAAACTGCCTTTATCAAAATCAAATCGATTAAGTTCAAGTAATTATTGAGCTAAATAGCTTCATGCATAGCCCGATGATTGTCATTATTGGTGTACTCTAAATGAGACATCAAAGGATAAAAAGGTTGATGAATACTAATTAATTGTGCCAAAGTCTTTTTCAATTGAGTCCGAGGAACGATCGCATCAATAAAACCATGTTGTAGTAAATACTCAGAAGTTTGAAATCCTTCAGGTAATTTTTCGCGTATAGTTTGTTCAATAACTCGTCTTCCTGCAAAAGCGATCGTTGCTTTAGGTTCGGCAATAATTAGATCGCCTAACATAGCAAAAGAAGCAGTCACTCCGCCAGTAGTCGGGTGAGTCAAGACAGGAATATACAATAAATTAGCTTCCTGATGAAGATGAAGTGCGCCAGAAATTTTTGCCATCTGCATTAGACTCAACATTCCTTCTTGCATTCTTGCGCCACCAGAAGCACAAACAATGACGACAGGAAAACGTTCTGCTGTAGCGTGTTCGATCAGACGGCAAAGTTTTTCCCCCACTACAGAACCCATACTACCGCCCATAAAACGGAAATCCATCACTCCCAAAGCAACGGGTAAGCCATCTAGTAAACCAGTACCAACTTTGACCGCATCAGTTAAACCAGTTTTTTTCTGATAATCAGTAATGCGATCGCGATAAGGTTTACGATCTTTAAATCCTAACGGATCGATAGGGCAAATTTCTTCAGCTAGAGGTTTCCAGGTATTAGGATCGATTAACTGACGAATACGTTCGTCACTATCAACCATCGAATGATATCCGCACTCAGTACACACTAACTGATTTGCTTTGAAATCTTTAGTATAGGCAACAGTGCCACATTTTTGACATTTAGTCCAAAGTCCGTCAGCAATTTCCCGTTCTTGTTTAGTTTGAATTGCGGGTTCTGTTTTTCTAATGTTGGCAAACCAATCAAATAAAGACATATTTTTAAGACTATTTTCTCAATTTAGCTTTTTAATGATCTTCAGGAGAACTCAATAATAGCAAGGCTGTCCACTGATTTTTAGTATGAACTTGTAAAGCTGCTTGACTTCCCTGTCCGAAATATATACCTACACCGATATCAATAACACGACTGGGAATATCATAGGCTGCTAAAATTTGTTGCATTAACTCTGCCTCCCAGCGAGCTTTGGTCATTCTTACTGTAATCCAAGACACGGTTTTATCTTAATTGCAACTCTAATTAAAAAGTTATTGGTTAATGATGCGTATAATAATGGATAAGTTTAATGTAATTTAAGTTTATTTTAAAGGAAAGAGAAAACAAAAAAAATCTGGTAACCTTTTTGGATTAATTTCCTCGATTTCTGTACTTTGTTGTCTTGAACCGAACTAGAAAGCTTGCCAGGGAAGTAATTTTATTTTTTTTGGTTCTAGCTGCATAAAATGATTGAGTCTAACATAACTAGAGAGTGAAGACAAAAATCAATTAACTTTAAAGGTCTAGAAAAATGAAAAAAGCTGCTCTCATCATCTCCACTCTTGCTTTAGCTCTTTCCCCCGTAGCTGCTTTTGCCCAACAAGCTCAAAATAGCGTTCAAGCTGGTTCAAATAGCGCATTAACTCAAGGTTATGGAAACATCGTCGATCAAACTGTTTCTAATGATTTAACTCAAACTCAAGTTGACATTGGTGGTTTTTCCGTCGATCCCCAAATTCAAACCTCTGTTCAAGCTGGTCAAAACGTTGGTGTTGCTGTTGGTGAAAATAACGTAATTAACCAAGGTGTTCATAACAATGCTGACCAATTTCAATCTGACTTTAATGTTCCTGCTTTTCCTTACTAAATTAAAGTTAAATATTTTACTCTAAATTATAAATCTTCCCTACCGAGGTCAATCTAATGACCTCAATTTTTTTTAATCAGGGTATAAAAATTTTTAATTGTATATCTATCTATTTTTTACTTAACTTCTAATTTAAAAAGTACACAATTAATTGGGCATCAGTTACTTATAATTGTCTAATTGCTACTATAAATTTTAGTTTAAATAAATCGAAAGCAATGTCTGTCATCCTCAAAACATTTATTATTTCTTTAGTAACTTTTGCTGTGGTCTATTTACTTAGAGGATTTAGTATCCTTTCTTTCTTACCAGGAGGAATTATTTTATTCTTGTTATTAATAACTATTGGCTCTGGTTTAACGTGGGGAATCGTCAAAACTAGAAGATTTTAATTCATATTTTGTATTTTCAACCAATAACTCATGGATGTAATTGTAATTGGTGGTGGTGCAGCAGGCTTTTTTGGTGCCATTGCTTGTGCTGAAACTAATCCTCATTTGAAAGTTACTTTACTCGAAGCTGCTCATCAACCTTTAGCAAAAGTAAGGATTTCTGGTGGTGGTAGATGTAATGTAACTCATCACTGTTTCGATCTGGCTCAATTAGTCCAAAATTATCCGAGAGGAGGAAAAGCTTTACGGGGTGCATTTGCTCGTTTTCAACCAAAAGATACGATTGATTGGTTTGAATCTCGGGGCGTTAAATTAAAAACTGAAAGCGACGGAAGAATGTTTCCGATTACCGATAATTCAGAAACTATTGTTAACTGTTTAATTGAAGAAGCTAAACAAGTAGGAGTAGTTTTAAAAACAGGTATTGCTGTTCAAAACATTAGAAAGGATACCCAAAATAATCAATTTAAAATAGAGCTAAAAAATGGAGAAATTTTAAAATGTAATTGTGTTTTAATAGCAACAGGTAGCAATCGATTAGGTTATTTGTGGGCAAAAAATTTAGGGCATACTATTGAATATCCTGTGCCTTCTTTGTTTACTTTTAATATTAAAGATAGTCGTTTCCAAGATTTAGCAGGAGTCAGTGTAGATTCTGTTCGAGTTCGTTTATTAACTTCAGATAAACATAAATTAGAACAAACAGGAGCTTTGTTAATTACTCATTGGGGAGTTAGTGGCCCTGCTATTCTAAAATTGTCTGCCTGGGGAGCTAGAATTTTAGCAGAACATAATTATCAACTTTCTTTAGAAGTTAATTGGTTACCTCAAGAAAATTTAGAAACCGTTAAAGAAAAACTTTTGGCTACAAAAACTACTCATTCTAGAAAAAAGATCTTGAATTATTGTCCTTTAGGACTACCAAAAAGATTGTGGCAAAACTTAGTTAATCATGTTGATATTAATCTAGAAAAAACTTGGACAGAATTAAGTAAAAAAGAACTCAATCAATTAACAGAAGAAATTATTCGAGGACAATATCAAATCAAAGGTAAAGGAGTATTTAAAGAAGAATTTGTTACTTGTGGAGGTGTTAATCTCAAAGAAATAAATTTTAAAACTATGGAAAGTAAAATTTGTCCAGGACTTTATTTTGCTGGTGAAATTTTAGACATTGATGCCGTTACAGGTGGTTTTAACTTTCAAAATGCTTGGACAACTGCTTGGATAGCTGGAAATGCAGTCTCAGCGCAGCCGAGGCGCATCCGCGATCGCAGCTACTAATAATTATTCTGAAATTCGTTGAGTTACTCGATCTAATTTATCTTTATCAAAAAAACGATGGTAACATAGTAGTTTGGAGTATTATACAAACCTTAACTGAAACTATGAGCCTAACTCAACAACGCAAACAAGAATTGATGTCTGAATATCAAATTCATGAAACCGATACTGGTTCTGCTGATTTACAAGTTGCTATCCTTACCGAGAGAATCAACCAACTAACTCAACATCTCAAAAACAATGATAAAGACCACTCTTCTCGTCGTGGACTACTGAAAATGATTGGTCGTCGTAGAAATCTACTGACTTACATTCAAAATAAAGACCAAGAACGTTATCAACAACTAATTGCTCGTTTAGGTATTCGCCGTTAATTATTTACCTAAAAAATTATGTCTTCTGAATCTCAACGGGGTCGTCTTCCTTTTGAACCCCGTCAAAATAAGAAAAAAAAGCCCAAAAAAGAACCTGCTGCTGTGAATAATACAGTAGCAGAATCACCCAAAACAGCAACTAAATCTAAAGCAACTAAATCTGAAGCTAGTATTGGAGCTATTCCTAATACAGTGAGCAAGCGTATGGCTCGTCGAATGGCTATGTTTTGTACTATTCCGACTGGTTTGGGAATGTTGTCCTTTGTGCTTTTTTACTTAATAAAAACTAATAATTTATTAGAATTGCCTTCCTTTGTTCCTTTAATCGTTAGCATTAGCTTTTTTGGCATCGGAATGGTTGGTTTAAGTTATGGCATTCTTTCTGCTTCTTGGGATGAAAAACGCGCAGGTACTTGGTTAGGTGTAGAAGAATTTAAAATTAATTGGCAACGGATGATTGCAGCTTGGCAAAATTCTCGGAAAACTACCCAAGAAGATTAATTTTATTGAGCCTAATTCTCCAATCTCAACTAAAAAATGACTACCATGTCTTCTATAGTGAAGCGATGAATCGAGAATTTTAAACATTGACTCATCTAAACAAAGACTTCAAAATTCAGGCTTCATGGTTCATCATTTTTTGGTCGTCTTCATCCTTAAGGAACTTAGATATGATTGTCGTAATGAAAGTTGGTTCTCCAGAATTGGAAATAGAACGTGTCAGCACAGAACTCCAAGAATGGGGACTAACACCAGAAAAAATTATTGGTAAACATAAGGTAGTGATCGGATTAGTAGGAGATACAGCTTCTCTAGATCCTCTACAAATACAAGAAATTAGTCCTTGGATTGAAGAGGTATTACGTGTAGAAAAACCTTTTAAGCGAACTAGTCTCGAATTTCGTAACGGCGAACCAAGTGAAGTTATTGTCCCAACTCCTAATGGTTCGGTAAGTTTTGGCAAAAATCATCCTGTAGTGGTGGTAGCTGGTCCTTGTTCGGTTGAAAACGAAAATATGATCGTTGAGACAGCCAAACGAGTTAAGGCAGTAGGAGCAAAATTTTTGAGAGGAGGAGCGTATAAACCTCGCACCTCTCCCTATGCTTTCCAAGGGCATGGCGAAAGTGCTTTAGAATTGTTGGCAGCAGCTAGAGAAGCGACGGGTTTAGGAATCATTACCGAAGT
This sequence comes from uncultured bacterium, assembly GCA_964562685.1. Taxonomy (GTDB): domain Bacteria; phylum Cyanobacteriota; class Cyanobacteriia; order Cyanobacteriales; family Xenococcaceae; genus Stanieria. The sequence goes on along the minus strand of CAZLUP010000050.1, from coordinate 3,242 downwards.
GATGGATACTGCTGATTTGGAAAAAATAGCAGAAGTCGCAGATGTTGTCCAAGTAGGGGCAAGAAATATGCAAAATTTTGCCCTGTTGAAAAAAGTCGGAGCGCAAGATAAACCCGTATTATTAAAACGCGGTATGTCTGCTACTATCGATGAATGGTTAATGGCAGCAGAATATATCTTGGCAGCAGGTAATCCTAACGTTATTCTTTGCGAACGAGGTATCCGTACTTTTGATATGCATTATGTTCGCAATACTCTCGATTTGTCAGTTTTACCTGTTCTTCGTTCTTTGACTCATTTACCAGTAATGATCGATCCTAGTCATGGTACAGGTAAAGCAGAATATGTTCCTGATATGGCAAAAGCTGCGATCGCAGCAGGAACTGATTCTCTGATGATTGAAGTGCATCCCAACCCAGCTAAAGCTCTTTCCGATGGGCCTCAATCTCTTACTCCCGAACGTTTTGACCATTTAATGCAAGAATTGGAAGTACTTGGTAAAGTTATGGGACGTTGGGCAGAATCAGCTATGGCGATCGCTTAAAAGACTAACAGATCTAGGGGTGCAGAGGAGGCAGAGGAGTAACAAAGAGTAATTAATAATAATACTAGGTTTCTCCTTATCCCCTTATTCCCCTTGTCTCTTTTTCTCTTCTTCTTCCATTGTTTCTAATATAAACAAACGCGCTAATCTGTCATAAGTTCCTGCACCGATATACTGAGGATATTTATGGGAACGGCTATAAATCCAAATTAATTCTTTTTCTTGATAAATCCGAATATCTGCAAATAAGCCTTTACAATCGGGAATTAAAGATTTGGCATAATCTAGAGCTTCCGTCCAACGACTAAATTCTCTCTTTCTATTTTGATAAACAACTTGAAACATAATAAAATTAACTAAAAAATAATTGCTTTAAATATTGTTATGGATTTAATCACAAGAGGCAAATGGAAAATTATCAATCGTTAGATTTATTGTTTGGTGGATTAGCGTTATTTATTGTGATTATTGGTTTAATAATGCTATTTCAAGGTATAGCAAGTTTTGAAGATAAAGAGAAATAAAATTATTTTTGTAAGATAATCAAGATTATTTAATAATATTTTTTAGCTATTAACCAAAGATGATTAAAATTAATTTATAGCGTTTCTCATAGTTGTAAGGTGCAGTTAAGACCCTGGTTTTTGTGAATTCTTAATGGTTGATTGTTGCTTATAAATTCTTCTTTCTAACTTCAGACTTTAGACTTCAGACTTAGTTAATGGGTGTACCTCACGAGTCTAAGAATTGCTATATTTGAGGAGTTTATTGAATATAAATTTGACAAAAAAGAATAATTGCCAATAAAAATTTTCACAAATATCTATTACTTTGAAAGATACAAAAAAGGTCTTTATGGAGGTAATACAGAGGATGGTATTCTTGCCGAACCTGTAATATCAGGTTTGTGTCAACAGTTAAATGTTATGGATGACGGGGAGACTTGGAGACGAGCGCAGCGAAGCCCTGAGAAAAGCGAAGGTTCTGGAGACGAGGAGAAATTTAATTTAAAGTCATCATCCGAACTTGATATAATACCAATTCTCAAAAATAGTTGGAGAGATAATCTTGAAAATTGTAGGTTGGGTAGAACGATAGTGAAACCCAACCTACCAAGTCTCTTGTTAATGCATGATACATAGTATAAGTTTAAATGTGGTTTTGGATGATGACCAAGGACTAGGAGTAAATTTTTTATCTCTACTATTTCATTTCATTGATAACTGTTACAGTTGTCCGCAGTTAGACGATTGATTTAGAGAGCGTTGAGCATTATCAGTAGGATAAGCAGTTAAAATAACTGTACCATCAGGATTTTTAACGATTCCCCGAGCAGGATAAATCGCACCTTGGGATGTAAGTATTGGTGGATATTGTTCTGGTAACGCTTGTTTTTCTTCTGCATTTACAGGTATAGATTGACCATTAATCAAAATATTCTCTGCTGTAAACGGTTTGGTAGGTTCGGGAGGTAGACTACCTCTACCGTTAATGATGAAACTATTTTCTGCGTTTTTAGCAGTGGTTGAAGCATCACAGACTCCAGCAACTATTTGATCTCGATTCACAACGTTTTCTGGCGTTTCGGCGGTTTCTTGGAAAGGATCGACATCAGGAGTAGTAATTTCGACAATCCCATCAAATTGTGCGCCTTGTGCAGAACTCGCATTAATATCGTTAGTAATAGGATTTAAAGGACTTTCTTCAATACCAAAAACAGACTGGGCATTGATTGTTATCTTTCCTCCATTTCCTTGTTGGGCATTGGCGATAATATCATTGTTCTGATTAGGAAAAGCAATAATAAAGTCGGAATTAATTTTAACGTTACCACCATCAGCTTCGCCTGTCGCCTGGGCGGAAATTAAGCTATTATCACGCATAATCAAATTTTTAGAAATATGTAGAGCAATATTGCCACCTATACGAGATGTAGTAGTAGCAGAGATTGCTGCTTGATTGTCTAAGATTAGAGAATTGGCGTTAATTGATATATTGCCAGCATCTCCATTTCCTTTAGCGTCTGCTAAGACTAGAGAATTATTAGTAAGATTAATTTGATTGGCGTTAATTGATATATTGCCAGCATCTCCATTTCCTTTAGTGTCTGCTAAGACTAGAGAATTATTAGTGAGATTAATGTTATTGGCTGTGATATTAATATCTCCTCCATCACCCACCGCCTCTTCTTGTACTTGAGAAAGAATTAATGTGTCATCAAAAGATGCATTGTTAGCAACATTAATAGTAATGTCACCAGCATTTCCACGAGAACCTGGTTGAGCATCAGATTGTAAGTGGGGAAGTCCATCTCTATTATTAAATTTGAGAGAACCAGCATTAATGCTAATATTGCCAGCATTACCTCTAGCATCTAGTCCTAACTGGGTGAGAAAAAAACTATTTCCAGTTAAAGTAAAAGCGTCAGAAGCTTGAATAATAATATCTCCTCCGTTTCCTGTAGCTCCTTTTTGCACATCAGCAAGGATCGTACCGTTTCTATCAAAAGAGATGTTCTTAGCACTAATTAATACATCTCCTGCATTTCCATTCGCTTTTTCTCTAACTATGTCAATATCAAAGCCTCTTACCTGAGTAAGAAATATTCCTTGCTCTACTGAAACAGTCTCAGCATTGATAATTATAAGTAGCTCCACTTAATTAAACATCAAACGTTCAACAGTATAATTTCCCTGTT
>CAZLUP010000049.1:0-31582 GCA_964562685.1 uncultured bacterium | reverse complement strand
TGTGTAGATGCTGCTTTCAAAAATTGTCCTAATGTATTTGCGTAGTGCTATATCACGTAGCGAAGGCGTGTAGAGTACATCACTAAGGGTGAGAATCGCTATATTTTTAGACGATAGCCCATCCCTCTGACGGTTTCAATTGATTGAGAACCTAATTTTTTACGCAGATAGCCCACATAAACATCAACAATATTAGAACCTGGGTCGTAATCGTAACCCCAGACTAAATCTAAGAGTTGTTGTCGGCTCATTACTTGTCCTGGATGACGAAAAAACACTTCTGCCATAGTAAATTCGCGTGCAGAAAGTTCGATCTCACAATTGTCTACTTGCATTTTTCGGGTACGCAGATCCAGACTTACATTGCCAACTTTGAGAAACATTTCTTCTTTAACAGAAGTAGGGTTGTAATTTCGTAGTCTTACTTCAATTCGTGCTAATAATTCCTCAAAACTAAACGGTTTGGTCATGTAATCGTCTGCACCTGAACGTAAACCAATTACTTTATCGCTTATATCATCACGAGCAGTTAAAACAATTACTGGGATAGTTAATCCTTGTCCACGTAATTCTTCAAGAACTTCTAACCCATCTTTACCAGGCAAACCTAAATCAAGGATAGCTAAATCGAATTTGGTATTAATTGCCATTGCGATCGCATTCTTGCCGTCTTCAACCCAATTGGTAGTAAAACCACGAGCGCGTAGACCTTTTTCAATAAAGGTGGCAATTCGAGCTTCATCTTCAACAATTAAAATTCGATTCATTAGAATAAGCCAATAAATATAACTATATTGTCAATTAAAATTGACTGATTGATCGGAAACTAAGTTTCGCTCTGGTTCGAGAGGTAAGACAATGATAAATGTTGAACCAATTCCTAAACGACTCTGAAGACGAATAAACCCACCATGAGCTTCTGCGATCGCTTTGACGATTGATAAACCTAGTCCCGAACCTTCAGAACGACGACGAGCATTGGTTGCCCGTGCAAATCTTTCAAAAATACGCTGTTGGTCGCTTTCAGCAATCCCTTCCCCAGTATCTCTAACCCAAAATTCAACTCTGTCTTTTTTCAGGGTAGAACCTATGGCAATGAGATTGTCCGAAACTGTATGCTGAGTAGCATTTTGGGCTAAATTCATCATTGCTTGAGTTAGACGTTGACGGTCTGCTAATATTTTAACTTTGGCAATGCTATCTAAAGTCCAATTGCGGTCTGCTAAAGTTCTAGCTTTAGTAAAAATTTCTTCGGTAAATAAACCTACATCTACCATCTCCAATTGTAAAAAATCGGGACGTTCTGCTTTAGCTAAGACCATTAAATCTTCTACCAAACGATTCATGCGATCGAGTTCATCTAGAACTAAGTTGATGGTTTCCGCTTTTTCTTGAGGATCATCTCCCATCAACTCCAAATGTCCACGAATAATAGTAATTGGTGTTCGCAGTTCGTGTCCAGCATCATTAATAAAGTTGCGTTGAGTCGCAAAAGAAGATTCTAGGCGATCCATCATCTCATTAAACGTTTTACCTAGTTCGGCAATTTCTCCTTCTCCTCGAACTGGAATTCGTTGACTAAGATCGGATTCATTAATTAATTTAGCTGTTTTGGCAAGCAAGTTAAGCGGTGCTAAGATTCTTCCTGCTGCATACCAAGCCATTAATAAGGCAAAAACAAGAATGACAATTTTAACTTCAACAACGACATCTAAAGCTTCTAGTGCTTCTTTTCTTTCCCCTGCTGTAGCATGAACTGCTACAAATACTCCGAGGATTTCTTCACTGGTTTTGATTGATAAAGCTTTGTAGAGAATACTGCCTAACTCAGGATCTGAGACTTTTATTTCTCCTTCTGATTCTTCGGCAATAGTTTGCCAAAATCCCATTAATTGCGAACCTGGTTGAATCAGTTCTGGTAAACCTCTAGGGCTAGACTTATAAAATTCACCATCTACTATAGTAATCAAAAAGTTATCGTCTTCTGTAATTCTCTTTTCCAGAAATTCATCAAAAATTTCGGCAATTTTGCTTTTTTTAGCAGAGTTTGCTTCTAGTTTGGAATTGGACGTGATAGTTGATTCAAGCAACTCTTCCAGAAGCACTTCTTGAAAATCTTCAACTTCGTCGCTCAAATAATCTTGAACTCGTGCATCAACTCTAGCAAATAAACGCTGTTTAATAGTAGGAATAGCGATCGCTACAAAAAAAACCATTAAGAAGACATACCAAAGCATAATCACACTACGTGCTTCTTTTAAGAATCTTGGTTTTCTGATTTTTGTAGCGTTTAATTTCAAGTTACGCCATAAGTCGAAAAAAGCGTTTTTCACACTTGATGTTTATTTTTAAGATTACTTACGTAAATTGTAATGTATCAAATTATAGTTAAGAAAGAGGAAAAAACCAGCTTAACCTTGTCAATTTTGACTTTTGCTCCATTGCTTGTGCTTTCGTAAGCTCGGGGCTAAAGACTTAATGCAATCCTTAACTATCTTTGAAGACAAGACTTTTAACTTTTTAAACTTGATAATATTCTCGATACCAATTAATAAAATGTTCTAAACCTTGAGCAATTGACGTATTGGGCTGAAAATCTACATCTTTGATCAATTCATCTACATTTGCATAAGTAGCAAAGACATCTCCTGGTTGCATGGGTAATAAATTTTTCTTAGCTGACTTACCCATAATTTGTTCAATTGTTTCAATAAATTCGCCTAATCTTACAGGATTATGGTTTCCCAAATTATAAATTTTATAGGGAGGTTGCTTGGCTGAAACTTGAGGGATTTTTGCCACTACCCTGACGATTGCTTCAACGACATCATCAATATAAGTAAAGTCGCGCTTCATTTTGCCAAAATTATAAACATCAATGGGTTGGTCTTCAGCGATCGCTTTAACAAATTTAAAGTATGCCATATCTGGTCTACCCCAAGCACCGTATACGGTAAAAAAACGCAAGCCTGTGATCGGAATTTGATAGAGATGACTGTAAGCATAAGCCATTAATTCGTTGGCTTTTTTAGTAGCAGCGTAAAGAGAAATCGGGCGGTCAACATTATCACTAACTGAAAAAGGTACTTTAGTATTAGCACCATAAACAGAACTTGAAGAAGCAAAAACTAAATGTTCGATTTGGCTATGACGACAACCCTCTAAAATATTAGTAAAGCCAACTAGGTTACTGTCAACATAAGCATGGGGATTTTCGAGCGAATATCTTACTCCTGCTTGGGCTGCTAAATGAACCACAGCATCAAAATGATGTTGTTGAAAAAGTTGAGCTAGTTTAGTGCGATCGCTAATATCTAAATACTCAAATGTAAAGTTTGCTTGGGGTAATAATTGATTTAATCTTGCTTTTTTGAGAGCAACATCGTAATAGTTATTGAGATTATCAATTCCATAGACTTGTTTCCCTTCTGCTAACAATCTTTGGGCTAAATGATAGCCAATAAATCCAGCTACACCAGTGATTAAAATTGCCATTTGATTCTCCACTCGTCAGATTAATTTTGGGTATTAGCAGTAAGGATATCTAAAATAGTCATCAGAAAACTCGAAGCAATCATCAATCTCTGTCAAAAACTAAATTGAGTTCTTACTGTTCCTACCCAGATAGTATTCCTATCATTGCTGTCAGGATTAATAATGACAAGTAATCCAGGAGTGATTTCGACCTGTTCGTTTAATGCCATGCGGTATAAGGCTTCGATGTGCAGAGGTGTTTCTTCAGTAATTAAAGTATTATCATCATGGTCACTAATTACAGGTGGAACACCGATAATAATTCCTCCGAGGTTATTTTCTGCTCCCAAATCAGGAAAAGCAAAAGTTAGCGTACCATTAAGAATGGTTGCATTGACATTACCTCCTTGTTGTTGTTCGGCTTGAGTATAACCAAACCAACCCCCAATCTCAAAACTAGAACTAATTGCCCAGTTGAATTGTAAGCCGAAATTATCTGAAGTAGTTGCATTTTGCCCAAAAGGTTCGTTAGCCTCTTTAACCCCCGTAGAACCCATCAAATTAACATTATCGGTGCGTTCGTAAGTGTGGGTATAAGTAACAGCAAAAGCTAATTCGTCTTCTGGTTCGATGACTAATTGAGCGATCGCGCTAGCTGAACCATCAAACAAGCCTCTACCAGATTCTGGATTAGCTGCATCATCAGTATTAATAAAATAACCAGCAAAAGCAAGAACTTGTTCACTAAATTCCTGTCTAATGCCGATTCCTGCACCACCAGGAGCGCGTAAAGTAGCTGGATCTCTTCTACCAAAACGAGAAACTGCACCTCTACCACTACTAGAGAAAGGAGTTAAAACTTCGCCAATATCGTCGAGACTCACTCCTGCTGTACCAATGATAATTTCAGTGCGATCTCTAGGCAAAAAACTGTAAGAAAGTTCAACTTCAATATTTTCATCTGTGTCACCATCAACACCCAAACGAGTCATTAGAGTATCTGTAACATCGTCTAAGCGACCAATTTCTTTAGCTTCTAGTCCAACTTGCAAAAGGTCATTGCCTCGAAAACTGGTATCAAAATTTAGTTCCATCCGATAACCAAATAAAGTTTGACTGCGATCGTTTTCTTGAACAAAACTATCAGACAGTTGTAACAAAAGATCACCTGAAAGTTTAGTTGTCGTAGAAAATTGATTAGATTCTAGTTGAATAAGATTCGCTTCAATCTGATCTACTTTAGTGTTTAAACTGGCTAATTCTTGAGCAAAATCTTGTTGTAATCGTTGCAAAACAATTAGATCTTCTTGAAAAGAAATAGTTTTAATTTGTTGGAGACATTTATTTAAAGCAATGGCAAATTCGTAACGACTAAGAGGACGACTATTATTATTTTTCTTACTTTGCCATTCGACTGAACAATTATAACGTCGAGCTAGGGATTGTAGAGATTGATATTCCCAGTGGGTGGTTTTAATTGATTTTAGTTGAGATACAGAGGGAATTGATTTTAAGTTGTTGGCTAAAGTAACTGGAGAATCGACAAATGATGTAATTGTAATAATTCCTAATTTTACAATTGTCCACAATTTTTTTTTCATTAAAAATAAAAGGCAATAGTCAATACGCAAAAAACAAGAGAGATTTAGAATTTTGCCATCAGATAGGCTTTCTTTTTTTGTTAATTGTTAATTAATAACTGGTAGCTGTGAAAGCGGTAAGATTCCTTGAAGAATAGATTGCTGATTGGCTGAGGGATAATGGATAACACTTAAACAATTTTTATGTTCTAAGGTAATATTCTTTCCTAAAGTTTTTTGTAAAATCCGATCAATAAAACTTTTTTGTACAATAATTAATCCAGTAATTAAATTTGCATTATTTGAAAAATAATTGAGTTTTTGGCGAGTAAAAATTGTTTTTTGCCACGTTTCCAAAAAGTACTTTTTAACAATTGGCAAATGTATTATTTGTGTATTATTTTTTATAAAATTAATAGCCAAAAATTCTGATTGTAGTGAACTATCTGTCAAAACTAAATCAATGAAATCTCGAACGATTAATTCTGTTAAACAAGAAGATCGTAATAGTTTATTTTCTATGTGATTGGGTAACAATAACCATCGCCAGCCTGTTTTTCCCGCTTTCAGCTTGGGCAAATATTCTGCTAAATGATCGGTAACATTCAAAGATTTTAATCGACCATAATCACTATTAGAAGCAAACTCCAATAAACTAATACCACAATTAGATTGTTGTAAACTATGATAATGTTTTGGATGCAACCCGATCGCTTTACTAATTAATGCTCGATTTGTCCCTCCGTGTGCCACAATTAAAATAGTTTGACCAGGATGTTTATCTAAAATTGATTGCCAAAATTGTTGGGCTTGTTGAAATAATTCTAAGACAGGAAAAAAGTTATCATTAAAACTAAATAAATGGGGAGTTTCTTGCCAGCAATTATAAGCTTCAGAAAATTTTTCTTTGACTTCTTGATAAAATAATCCTTGCCAAACTGACATATTAATTTCAGTTAATTTAGATTCGATAGCGATAGGGGGTAAATGATTAGTTGTTTGTTTTAATGCAGTAATAATTGCTTCAGTAGTTTGTTGAACTCTAGTGAGAGGGCTAGTATAGATCGCATCAAAAGTAAATTGCTGTAGGGCTAATCCTGTAGCATAAGCATCCTGATGTCCTTTTTCTGTTAATACTGATTCATCACTGCTACCTTGATATCTACCTTGTTCATTGTAGGTAGTGCGGGCATGGCGAACTAAAATTACTTTAGTAGAAGAAGTTGAAGTGTTAGGAGAGGTAGGAAGAGTAGGGGAAGATAAAAGATAATTCATATTAATTAGTGATTAATCTTTAGTTATATTTATTGATACTGAACCGTTTGTTGCAAACGATAAAGAGTAGCGTAATGCTGTCCTAACTTCATCAATTGTTCGTGTGTTCCCTGTTCTAAAATTTTTCCATCTTCAAGATAAAAAATTTGGTCGGCGTTTTTAGCAGTTCTTAAATCATGGGTAATTAAAAAGGTAGTAGCTGTTTGCGTCAGACGATCTAAAGCATCGGTAACAATACGTTCGCTACGATTATCAAGTCCAACTGTCGGTTCATCTAGAATTACTATAGGGGCATTTCTAATAGCTGCACGAGCGATCGCAATACGTTGTCTTTGTCCTCCCGAAAGGGTTGCGCCTCTTTCCCCGACAACGGTATCGTATCCTTCTGGTAGTGCCATGATAAAGTCATGGGCGTTAGCTAAACGGGCAGCAGCTTCAATTTCTGCTTCGGTAGCATTAGCACAACCATAGGCAATGTTATCTCTAATGGTGGTAGCAAACAGAATGCTGTCTTGCAGAACGATACTGATTTGTTTTCTGAGAGAATCAAGAGTATATTCTCTGATATCATGTCCGTCAATTAAAACTTGACCTGCGATCGGGTCGTAAAGACGTAATAATAAACTAACCAAAGTAGATTTACCCCCACCAGAAGCACCGACTAAAGCAACTTTTTGCCCAGGTAAAACTGTTAAAGAAATATTATTGAGAGTATTGGCTTGATTTTCGTAGGCAAAACTAACATTGCGAAACTCGACTATTCCCCGAAATGTATGGGCGGGATATGACCACCTGGAATCTCTCACCTCAGGTACAATTTCTAATAAATCGACAATTCTTTCCCCAGATGCGATCGCTTTAGCAATTTGTCCGATATATTTAGCCAACTGACGCATTGGTTTAAAAGCTACTTTTAAGTAAGTAATAAAAACTAATAAATCCCCAGGAGTTACCGCACCCTGCATTACCAGTTGTACACCCCGCCAAAGCACAAATGCAGTTGCTACAGCCACTAATACCTCTACAGTGCGTTCTTGTCCCGCCCTCAATTTCTGAGTTTGCGCGCTTTCATTAAGACTTTTTTTGTTTTGTTTAGCAAAAGTTTTTTCTAGCATTGATTGGAGAGATAAAGCTTGCACTACTTTAATCGCACCAATAGCTTCCGCTGCGGTAGCTGCCATTACTCCTTCGCGTTTGCGTTGTTTTTTGGCAACCTGATGAATACGTTTACTCATGGTTGCAGTAGTAATTAGAAACAGGGGAAAAATGGTTACAGCAATTAAGGCTAGTTGTACATTCAGCCAAAGCATGACCGCTAACATCCCGATCATAGTTAAGCTATTGGTTAATAGAGGTAAAGCAGCAACGACAGTTACTTCCCTCAATCTCTCAATATCATAGGTAACGCGAGTAATTAAATCTCCAGTTTTGGCTTTGTTGTGAAAAGAAAGAGAAAGACTTTGAATATGAGAATACAAATTAGCCCGTACTTCACTTAGGACTTTAGTCGCAGCTACAGCCATTCCTGCCGTACTGATGTAAGCCATTGTGCCTCGCAGTAAGGCAATCATCACTAAAGCAATTACTAATAAAGTTAATAAGGTAAGAACATTAAAGTTATCCAAGAAAGGAACTCGCAAACTATCAACTTGAAATTCCTTAAAAATAATCTCATCAAAAATAAATTTGAGGGGCCAAGGTTCGAGGATATGTAACCCTGTTTCGGCTAATAATGCCAGAAAGGAAACTATGATTAAACTACTTTGAGAACGAATCTGTGGTAAAAAATGTTTAATTATCCTATTTATTCCAGAAATTCCTTGTTTGATGTTCTTGGGTCGCTTTTTTTTCATTATTAATTGTGTTGAATATCTGTGTTCATCTGTGGAAGATAGTAACTCTCAGTTTAGTGAGATACACTTAGTGAAAGATCAGGTAACAGAGAACAAAAAAACTACATTTTATTAATTTGAGAAAGGTTATATGTTTAATTAGTCTCCTTGGTTAATTTTTATAAAGCCAAAGAAAATATTAAAATTTTATTGAAAATAGTAAACCAATTTACTATCAGTTCAGACTGTGATAAATTTGTTGAATAATTAGGCTACACACCATCTGATATATTGGATTTTTCTGACTAGATTCAAAAACTTTATTATTCTTAATATTTTGAAATCCTAGCTAGTAAATAACCTGCTGTTTTTTTTGATTCTCAAAACCTCTTCAACTCAATAAAACTTCAAACACTCTTATTGACTAAGTACAATTACTCGATTGACAAAAATGTCCGCAGCCTATTAGTGAAATAAATTATACTTCTGCCTCCTAACTCCTGCCTCCTGCCTTAAACTAATATATTGATTGACCTTTCTTTCGATCGCCACCAACATCTTTTCCAACCAAGTAGCATAGCCACCAAAAGAAATTTGTCTGACTAGAGGACGTAAAAAAGCTTGATGGCGACGTTGTCCTAGACGTTTGTAGCGTTTTTTGAAATATTTATCTTTCTTAGTTAAATCCCATTTCTGCATAAAATGCTCTAGACTTGCTACTTCCCAAACATCACTCCAACGCAACATAAAATAAGGCAAATCTGACAGTTCAAAACCAGAATCAGGGACATAGGTAACTACAGAATTAGGTTCGCAGTAAATTTTTTCCCCTAAATTAGTAACAGTCATAGAGAAATCAATATGTTCTCTAGTACTAAGTAATTTTTCATCTAATAATTCAATGCGATCGAAGATATCGGTGCGAACTAACATACAATGAAACTCAGCAAATTCACATTGTCGGCGTTGCAGTTGGTCTTGAACTTCAGCAACAGGACGATTGACAAAATAGTGTTTTTCGTGGACTTTTCGTCTCATTTTTTCATTTTTGACTTCTAAAACGATTCGCGCTTCTCCACCTGCTAAATGAATTTTTGAATGCAGGTTTTTGCCAATACAAACTAAAGGACAAACAACAGATGAGTCGGTTTCTTCAGCGCATTGAACTAATTTTTCTAGCCATCCTTCTGCAACGTGAACATCGTTATCAACAAATACTAAATATTTAGTTTTAACGTATTTTAAAGCAAGATTTCTCGCTTCATTAGGAGCAAGATAATGATCACTACGAACTAATAAAAAATTTTTTTCTTGCGCCTGTTCTTGAAGATATTCTTGAATATGCTTGGGAGAATTGCCATCAATATAAACAAGATTAAAAGGATATTTTGTATATTGATAAATACTTTCTAAAGATTGACGAGTATAACTAAAACGTTCTCTAGGAACTACTACTAAAGTTACTTCTGGTTTCATAATTTTATTCTCTCTTTAACTTCAAATATGTGCAAATTTATAGTGTTTTTTAGTTACCGAGGTACATTGTATTTCTTCCTTGATTTTGTACCTCATCGATTCAAAAACTGCTATATCTGGGTTTATCCGCGTTCATCTGCGGACATTCACTTCTAAACAAAAGTTAACTTAGAACTAATTGGAATAGGCAAAACCTTTTGATAAATATTTGCCCAGTTATTTTGTTCAATAGAAGGGTGCATTTCTTGTAAAACTTTTTGTTTAGCTAATTTGCCAAAAATCTGTCGTAAATCAGGTCGATTAATCAGTTTAGCAAGTGCGATCACAAGTTCTTCACTCTGATAAGGATTGACAAGTAAACCATTAATTCCATCTTCGATAATTTCACCAATAGCATCCACATTTGTCCCGACAATTGCTTTTTCTGCTAACATTGCTTCGAGTAGAGCATTAGGACAACCATCAGTTAGAGAAGGAATAGCAAAAATATCAATATAAGGGAAATAAGCAAGGGCTTCTTGTCTGCTAATTTTCCCAGTAATTACAATTCGATCTTCTAAATGGGAATTGCGTAATTCTTGTTGCCAGTATTCTATTTCTTTAGCGACAAATTCACCGACAAATAATAAAGTAAATTCATTTTTTTGTAGTAGCTTTTGACAAGCATCTAGTAAATACTCGATACCTTTTTTGTCACGAAAGTTTCCTACTGAACCAATTACCGTACCTTGTAATTGATTGGCTAACAGAGGGACAGGTAAGTTATCAAAATCAAAAGGTACTATTGAATTCCAAAAAGCTGAAGATTTATTGATAATTTCTGGTGTAAATAATCTAGCTCGATGCATTAGATCCTGACTAACAAAAGTCGTCCAAGCAGAATTTTTCAATGTCCACGCAATTTGTGCTTGCTGTTCATCATCAAAGATATGTTTGTGCAAGTCTGCACCCCGCACACTATTAATTACAGGTAAGCCATTTTCTTTGGCTAACATAGTTGTTAAAAATCCTGTTTCGTTAATAAAAAAGGCATGAAGCAAATCAAATTGATGTTGTTGATGTAGACATTTTAATTGTCCGTAAATATCAGTTCGATAGTCTTGATTGCGAGCAATTGTAGAACGAATAGCAGGTTGAATACGATGAACAATAATACCGTTTTGTTCGCTCGTTTCACAATGAGAACGTCGAAATTTTCCAGCTTTAGCTAACTTTCTTTCTTTTCTAAATACTGAACGAAAAACAGCTACATGAATCTCATATCCTAAATCTTTTAGTAATAAAGCAATGCGTTTGACAGATACTCCTACTCCTCCAACATCGGGAGGGAATTCTTGAGCAGTTAAACAAATTTTTTGTTTGGTTTTCATGATTGTTTAATCAAAGAAAAGAAGTTATAGCGGTACAAGTAAAGATTAGGACGTCATCATTAAAAGTAGGGGCGATTCGCGCTTCCCGAAGGGTACGAAGTATCACCCTTACAGGGTTTTTCATCCTAACCTAAATATGGAGTGCTATAGTGAGCAATGAGCAAACCAATAAAAATAATCAACACAAAGTTATCTATTCTATCTGATAATTTTTAGGCATAAGTAAAATTTTTATGAGCAACTATTTTTTTTAAAATTGTGGTAGTTTTGTCTACACCATTAAAATCAAAAGTAATTTTTTTAGGTTGTGTTTGCAAAGAGTTAATAATCTTTTGGGCAAATATTTCTGGTTGTAATTCTTGAGGATTAATAATTTCTAAAATACCTAAATTTGCTAGTTTTTGCGCTCTAATTCTTTGTTCTTGATCGTCATTGCCTGTAAATGCCATCATCATGGCACGTACACCTGTAGTTAAAATATTCATAGTCGTGTTGTAACCAGCCATACTAATGGAAAGGTCTGCTTGTTTCATGTACCTAAGTAGATTCGAAGTAAAGCGATCGCATTTAATATTGTTACTTTTGGCTGCTTGAGTTTTTAACTGTATAAATTTCTCTTCAGGTATAAAAGGACCAGTAAAGATTTGAATTTGATGAGGTAATTTAGTTGCTAATAAAGGTGCAGTTTCTACCACACAGTCTAATAATTCATGACCAAATCTACCTCCACCAACACTGACTAAAATCATTGGTTGTTTACTTTTTTCTAAGTGATTTTCTCTAGGCTGTGGTTGGACAACATAGCCTGTATAGTGAACCTCACAATTTAAATCTTTTACTCTCGAAAAAGTTTCTTCTAAAGGTTGAAATTTTGGATCACCGTGAATTAATAACAAGTCAAAATATTGATTGATTAATTTACAAACTTTGGCTTCATGACGGGCTTGGTCTTGTTTGGTGACAACAATGTCTCGTAAACTAGAAACTACTTTAGTTTTACCGTCTTGTTTAATTTTTTCTAATAAAGGAATTAATTCAAAAGAAAACCTTCTTCTGCCAAAAGGAAATAACTCAACAATGAAAAGATCTGGTTGTGTGTTTTCATAAATTTCTAACAAAATATTTCTACGAATTTCTTGAACTTCAGCCAAAGTATAAGAGTTATCAATAACTTGTAATTCTCTAAACTCTGAATCAGTTTTAATCGCAGGAAGATTAATAACTTCAACTCCTGAAGGAATTTCAAAACCTTCAACAATTTGACCGCCATTAATAAAATACACTTGAAAATCTTTAGTTAAACCGCGTACAATTTCCATACTGCGGACTAGATGACCCATGCCAAGAATGTGCTGGCAATAAAACATTAATTTAGGCATAATTATTTAATTAATAAATATTGATTAATTGTTATTTTTTTGCTCAAATTAAACCTGTAAAATTAAGCAGATTTAATAGCAATAGATTTAGATTGATTAATATTAAAAAAATCGAATAACAGCATAGCTAAATAATCTGAAATTCGAGGCAGTCCACCAAAATCTAAACTAGCGATCAAACTAGAATTATTAATTTGCTCTAAACTATTCAATAAAGTTTCTATTAATAAATTAGGGTTAAGTTGTTCGGGATGAATCATCTTAATTAATCCCGCTTTTGCCATATTTTGGGCGCGGATTAATTGTTCTTGTCCGGGTTTAATGCGAGGAACAACGATCGCACGTTTGCCTTTTTGTAGTACTTCTGTGATAGTGTTATATCCACACATACAAACTACCGCGTTTGCTGTATTGACATAACTCATCAAATCGTCGGTAAATTCTAAAACCTTAACATCAGGGTATTTGTTTGCTTGTTGATAAACTTGTTGTTGTTGCTGGGTAGGCATTTCTGAACCACAAAAGATTAAAGTACGGATTTTTTTCTCAAACAAGCGATCGCTTTGTTGTGCCAATCCAGTCAGATAATTATTAATTAAGTAATAGCCATCTTCTCCACCACCAGGGGTAACTAAAACTAACTTCTCATCTGCTTGAAGTCCCAACTCCTGACGGATCGCACGACGATTTCTCAAACCAGACTCTTTGTGAATGTAACCACAATAACGTACTTTGGATGTGATCGCATCATTAAATTGATACTCGCGAACTAGATCGAATATTTCTGGCATTCCCGCTACTAACACTCTGTCATAAACAGACTCTACCTTTTGGTCATAACCTTCTTTTTCCCACTCCCGTATTGTTTTTTCAGGAGTATCAAGAATATCTCGAAGCAGTAAGACTAATTTTGTTGCTAATAAATTATTTTTTAAATAATCAATTGTAGAATTTAATTCACCTTTAATTCCTGATGGTTTTTTATCTACCAAAAGTAGATCGGGTTGATAGTGTTTAGCTGCTGCTAAGATCAATTCTGAACGTAATTTCAGAGTAGACTCAATATCTGCATTGAGATATTTAACTGACATTTCGCCTGATTCACCACGATTAAGACAGGGAAGCTTAATATAATCTAATCCTTTTGGCAATCGAAAGCTTTGTAACATTGGCGAACCAGATACTAGTAAAATCGATAAATTAGGAATGAACTTCAGTAAATGCTTGCAAATTGCTAACATTCTTTGAATATTGCCAAGACCAAAAGCATCGTGGGAATAAACCATTAATCTTTTATATCCACCTGTGCCAACAGATGTCGAGATAATTCGAGCCATGATAGTTGCGCTTGTCTTGCGCTTGGTTTAGGTTGGTTGATTGTTAAGGTGAAAATTTTTATAAACATCCATATTAAATTGGAATGTTTTTCTGTTATTAATAGCTTGACTATTTTTAATTAATCTTTGATGAAACTTTTATGAGAAAAATTTCATCAAATCAAATCTTTTATAATTTTCAATATTTATAATTGTTTATCTCTCAATGCTTTAGCCATAAAGGTAAGTTGTTTAAATAATTTTTAACCTAATTTTTAACTTTAGTTAATTAAAATTTAATAATATAGAGAACATAGAAAACACCAACTTTCAAGTATGTAAATCATTGTCTATAGGTGCTTAACGCATGATTTCAATGCCAAAATGGCAACACTAACTGCTTCTTTCTTGTTTACAATCCAATATAAGCGATGGTAATAGTAGCTGCTTAAACCAAATATATGAAATGCTAAACAACACGAGATTTAGTCGTGAAAACCCTGTTTAGCAATCCGCTTAGCTATGTAGTTTCTTCTAGTACTGGTATAAGCTAGTTGTACTATTAAAAACATGAACATCGACATAATTGATAATATTGAAACATTTCACGCTATCAAAAGCAATTGGGATGATGTTTACCAAGCAGATCCTGAAGCTCGGTTTTTTATTTCTTGGATTTGGATTGCTGCCAAACTAAAAAAATACGAAGAATTTAAACTACCTTGGTTTATCTTGGCAGTCAAATTAAATAATTATGCTTCAGATTATGTTGCCTTTTTCCCTTTAAAAATTGAACTCAAAGAATCTAATCAAGGTGAATTTTATAATAGACTTACCACCGTAGGAGTAACAGATGCGGATTACTCAGGATTTATTTGCCTACCAAAATATGAAGAAGCGGTAGTTTCTGCCTTGGCTCAATATCTTCAACAGCAAGAAACTTGGTCAGTTTTAGAACTAGAACATATTCTCACCACAAACAATCAATTAAATTTATTTTTAAAATATTTTGTTGAACAAAATTTTGAAATCCACAAACTTAATCCCGAACATTTTACTAATCCTTTAGATGATATCAATAATCAAATTATTCCTTATGTTGTTTTGCTAGATAGCTGGGATGATTATCTGCAAAATTGTTTAAGCTCAAATACCAGACAAAAAATTAGGCGTTTTTTCCGAAAAATCGAAGACTCTGACGATTTTCGTGTTACTGAAGTTAATGCAGACAATTTAAAGCATCATATTGAAATACTGATTAAACTCTGGCGAGCTAATTGGGAAGGCAGAAAAGGTGCAGAACATTGTGATGCAATCATACGTGCGATGAATTTTGACTTACATCATTGCTTTGAAAACAATTGTTTATCTTTACTTGTTTTATGGAAAGGAGAGCAGCCTCTGGGAGCAATTGCCAACTTAATTGATGTGAGTAAAAAATCTATTTTATTTTTTGTCGGCAGTCGGGATGAAACGTTTAAAGAACTGCTACCTGGTTTTGTCCTTCATGCTTATGGAATCAAATCCGCTATTGATAATGGATTCAAAATCTACGATTTTTTAATGGGAAATGAAGCATACAAATATTCTTTTGGCTCTCAAGAACGTCATCTTCAAACCATTCTGGTTAAACGTCAAAACTGGATACAACCAGACAAAAAACTTGATGTCAGAACTCTACCAATCGCACTTAATATTACTAAAAATTATCATCGAGCTAACCATCTGGTTGAGGCTGAAAAAGGATACCGTCAAATTTTAGCAGTACAACCGAACCATTCAGAGGCACTTTATGGTTTAGGTGTAGTGATGCAACGACAGGGAAAATATCAAGCTGCTGAAGATTTGTTTAATAAATTAATTCAAGTTGAACCGAACCATATTAAAGCTTGGTTTAGTTTGGGTAATATATATCAATTTCAAAACCAATTGAGCGAGGCAGAACAAGCATATCAGCAAGCGTTAAATTTACAACCAGAGTCATCAGCTATTTCTTCAGCAATTTATCATAATCTTGGTTATACTTTTCAATTACAGAATAAATGGTCAAGCGCGATCGCTTGTTATCAAAAAGCCCGAGAACTTCAACCCGATTGTCTTGAAGCTGAGGTGATTTGGGCTAATGCACTTTATGCTCAAGGACAATTATCTCCTCAACAACAAGCTGACTATGCTCTCAAAAACAATGATTTGGGCAATAAACGCCTTCAGGCAGGTGATTTTAGTGTTGCGATTGAATACTATCGTCAAGCGATCTCATTAAATCCAGAGTTGGCAGAGGCTCACTATCATCTGGGAATAGCACTGCAAAAACAAAGTGAAAATAACTATCCAAAAGCGATCGCTTGTTATCAGAAGGCAATTGAACTTCAATCGAACTATCTCGAAGCCGAAGTTAGTTTAGCTAATTTACTTTATACTCAAGGAAAGTTGTCTGCCCAACAACAAGCTGATTATGCGGTAAAAAATAATGAATTGGGAAATAAATATTTACAGGAAGGTGATTGTCGCCTTGCAATTGAATACTATCGTCAAGCGATCGCACTAACTCCAGAGTGGGCAGAAGCTCATTATCATTTAGGACTAGCACTAGAAAAACAAAATACAAATAACTATCCAGAAGCGATCGCTTGTCATCAAAAGGCAATTGAACTTCAATCGAACTATCTGAAAGCCGAGGTGTGTTTAGGAAATTTACTTTATGCTCAAGGAAAGTTATCCCCTCAACAACAAGTTGATTATGCAGCAAAAAATAACAACTTAGCTCATCAGTATCAACAAGCAGGTAATTTAGAGCTAGCAATCAAATATTATCATCAAGCACTGGCATTAAATCCAGAGTTA
This sequence comes from uncultured bacterium, assembly GCA_964562685.1. Lineage (GTDB taxonomy): Bacteria > Cyanobacteriota > Cyanobacteriia > Cyanobacteriales > Xenococcaceae > Stanieria. The sequence continues at coordinate 15,036 of CAZLUP010000049.1, read as the reverse complement.
TTAGATGCTCGTTATCAGTTAAGGCTAGCATTGCAAGAACAGAGTGAGCATCAAATCAAGATTAGTGTTGCCAAGCAATAAAAAACTAGACAATTGTTAAGATTCTGTTTGCAGAGCATCGTATTGTTGTTGTGTAATTCGACCCGCTTGATATAAAGTTTCTGTAATTTCAGAAATAGTTAAAACTGAATGAGCGCGATAACCATGCTCTGCTAATCGATCTTTTACTCCGCCTTCGTGATCGATAAAAACAACAATATCTTCGACTTTTAATCCTGCCGATTCTAATTTTGCTGCGCCTTCAATGGCACTTTTTCCACTGATGAGAATGTCATCAATGACGACTACTGTTTCTCCTGGATGAAAATTACCTTCAATCAGACGACGAGTACCATGAGCTTTTACTTCTTTACGAGGAAAAATCATCGGATAATTCAGGTTTAAAGCTAGTCCAGTAGCAGTAGGTAATGCTCCATAGGGAAGCCCTGCAATGCGCTCAAAAGTCAAATTTTGTAGAATCTCGGCGTAAGCATTAAGAACTTGATTAAAAATCTGAGGATTAGAAATAATTTTCCTCAAATCAATATAATACGAAAAAGTTGCCCCAGAAGCTTGAACATAATCCCCAAATAAAAGACAGCCAATATCGAATAATTGTAAAATTAAGTCTTGATGAGGATGTTGTTTGAGAAAACAAACATTATTTGTCCACAGTTCACAACTAGAACCTACTTTAATTACTTGCTCTCTAATTTGATTGATTTCCTGATTTAAATTATTAATTGTTTCAGCAAGATTTTGTTGAGCAAGATAGTCTTGAGGAACAGGAACTAATAAACCTTCCCCAGTTTGGTTTAAACCAGCTTGAAGAATTGGTTGTAAATCTCCTCCTTCCGCCCAAATACTTCGGAGTAAAATTATTCTTTCAGGAGCGATCGCACGAATTCTTCTCAGTACATCAGGGTTAGTTGTACCTACTTCTAAACCAAGTTGTTCTAAAGTACCCCAAGATTTAATTTCTCTAACTACTTGTAAATAAAAAGGATTATCAGGTGTAGGATATTCTTGTAAAGCGATCGCGCCTGGATTAGAAGTATGACAGAGCATAAAAACCGTTTTATCAGGATAAACCAAAAAAGGCGCAGCATGATCTTGTCCTGCATAGGGACTTAAAGTAACTGCATCAACTCGCCATTTTTGAAAGATAGTTCGAGCAAAAACTGTACTAGTATTAAGATCACCATGTTTAGCATCTAAGATCACAGGTAGATGGGAAGGAATCGTCGCCAAAACTAAATCCAGTAATTCCAATCCCGCTACACCCAACGCCTGATAAAAACCCAAAGTAGGTTTATAAGCACAAACGCGATCGCTAGTCTGTTGAATAATCCACTGTAACCAAGTTTGTAACCCAGCCATTAAATTACTCGGATTGCCTTGAAGATAAGTCTCTGGAAGCATTTCAGGATTAGGATCGAGTCCTACTACCAACAAACTCTGATTTCGCGCGATCGCTTCCTCTAATTTAGTAAAAAAATTCATAGTTTAAGATGTTTCACAATGAACGGCTAACCAAATACAAGGAGGAGTAATGCTAGTATAATCAACCCGATGTTTTTGATGGGCAGGGATAAAGACGTAATCTCCTGCTACTAGTTTGATTCGGGAATTATCTTCATAACTAAGTTCAGCTTCTCCCTGTAACAAAATTACCCATTCATCCCAGTCTTGATCGTAATATTCTCCTGCTGGTGTAGTTTGTCCTGTTGAGATAATCCTTTCAATCAAAACCCGATCATTCTTCAGCAAAGATTCAAATAACTCTTCTGGAGGCAACTGACTAGGAAGTTGAAAAATATTTGTCATGTTGAACTGGATCTAAAATTTTATTGCGTATTAAGTTTTGCAACCAAATAAAACTTTAAACTCACTCAATAGTGAGTAAATTACTTTAGTAAAAAAAATGGCATATTACTGGTTTAAAGCATTCCACCTCATCGGCGTAGTAGTCTGGTTTGCAGGGTTATTTTATCTAGTGCGTTTATTTGTCTACCATGCAGAAGCATATCAAGAACCAGAACCAGCCCGAACTATTTTAAAAAAACAATACGAAATAATGGAAAAACGCCTCTACAATATTATTACCACACCTGGAATGTTGGTAACAGTAGCAATGGCGATCGGTTTGATTTCTACTGAACCAGAAATCCTCAAATCAGGCTGGCTACATATTAAATTAGGTTTAGTTTTACTTCTGATTGGCTATCATTACTACTGCAAAAGAATTATGAAACAATTAGCCAAAGATGAATGCAAATGGACAGGACAACAATTTAGAGCCTTAAATGAAGCTCCTACCGTAATGCTAGTTTTGATTGTTTTGCTAGCAGTATTTAAAAATAATCTTCCTTTAGATTTAACAACTTGGTTGATTGTAGCTTTAGTGATTGCAATGGTAGCAAGCATTCAACTCTATGCCAAAAAACGTCGCAAAGATAAGGAAAAATTAGCCCAAAGTGAACTACAACCAGAGTTAGCTTCTCCTTCTGTTGAGTAATTATTGATCAGTTATAGCAGTACAAAGAAAGATTAGGGCATCATTGTAAATCGTAGGGGCGATTCGCGCTTCCCGAAGGGTGCGAAGTATCGCCCTTACAGGGTTTTTCGTCCTAACCTAAACACGTAGTGCTATATTTTTATTTCTTTAATGCGTATTACCTTAATTGTCAATACTGCAATTATACTTAGTCAATAAGTAATGATTAAGTTATTTAAACTAAAAATAATGATTAGTTACCTCAAAGGAAAAATAGTACAAATAGTAAAAAATACAAATAATCGATTTTTTTTAATAATTGAAGTTAATCACATTGGCTATGAAGTCCAAATTTGCCATCGTTTTTCTCGTCAATTATCAGTTCAACAAGAAGAAATAATTCAAATTTTTACTCATCAACAAATTCAAGAAGATCGACACACTCTTTATGGTTTTTCTTCATTAGCAGAAAGAGATTTATTTCGGGAGTTAATTAGCGTTAGTGGCATTGGCGCACAATTAGCCTTGGCTTTAATCGATACTTTAGAACTTTCTGAATTAGTTGGAGCAATCGTTACTAGTAACATTAACGTATTAAGTAAAACTCCTGGTGTGGGCAAAAAAACCGCTGAAAGAATTGCCTTAGAATTAAAATTAAAACTTGCTCAATGGCGCGAAATTAAAGGCATAGAAATTAAAACCTCTACTTCTTCTGTGGCAGTTAAATCTGAAATTATTGAAGATTTGGAAATGACCTTACTCGCACTTGGCTATACTCAAATAGAAATTGAACAAGCAATGACTGCTCTTAGTCAAGATCATCAATTACTTAAAAATCATAATGTAGAAGAATGGATCAGAAGTGCGATCTCTTGGTTGAGTGGAGAGTAAAACAGTTACCAGTAGGGGGCAAGGCACTACCTTGCCCGTACATCAGTTATCTATTCGACATATTTTTCGTATTTTTTATAAACATTTAACCCTGGAATTTCTTGAGTAAATTCTGGAGGAATTCTGTATTGATCGGCAGTATATTCTTCTCTAATTAATTTAAGGGCATCATAAGGTTTTTGCCATTGTTTTAAAATTTTAATCAACTCTTGGAATTTTTTGTAAGCATCTTGATAACGATTAATTAAACCCATATATTGCAAAATAGGCACATAATTTTCTGGTGCTTGGTTTTCACCAGGAATTCCAATAATAGGGGCTAGTTTTTCAAAGACTTCATAGCTTTCAATGACAAGTATGACTAATTTTTTGGGGGCTAGTAAATCATAGCCTTGCAGTTGATTAACCAGATCGGAGATATTTTTGAGAATAGTGAAGTCAGCTAATTGATATTGCTTAAATAAAGCAAAAAGTTTTAAGCCAAACTCATGCTCGGAAATAACATTAACTTCTTTAAGATAGGATTGTAAAGCATCTCTTCCTTCTTCCGTATTTAGTAAAGGAATAATTTCTGCAAGCTTCTTTTTAACCTTATCTCTAAACTTATTTTTATCTGGCTCTTCACCAATAGTATCTAGAACAAATTGATAAAATTCTTGTTGTTTGGTACTGCGATAACGTAACTCTGTTTGTTCAACTCGGAGGAAACTATTTTTTGTTGCGATCGCAACTCTTAACAGTTCAACACTATGATGTAATTGTTGTTCTTCTTTAGTTCCTTTTTCTCCTGCTTTTTTGAATTTTAGAAATAGCAAAAATTCTTCACTACCAAATTTTTCACTATCAACTCGTTCTGCTTTTCGAGCTAAAGATAATAATTCTTTAAAAGAGCGATCGTGAAGAAAAACAGTTCCTTCAGGAACTTTAGGATTACCAAATTTATCTTGAAACTCTTCAATAATATTTTGATTAATATTTTTGAATAAAGAAATTAAGGAGTAAATAAAAGGAGAGCTAATTAAGAGAAAAATAGCAACGAACAATGGGATCGGAGCATTAAGAGTGTCCTTTTGAGCGGCTGAACTAATATCTATCCCTTGAGATTGTAGAAAAGCAACAACTTTTTCCTCGTCTTCTGGAGTGGCTGCTTCAATTATCCCTTCAGACATTAGTTGTTTATTAGCCTCAATTAATCCAACCTGTTCTGTATCTTTTTCAATTAAGCCCTGATAACGCTCTTGAATGTTTTGATTGATTGAGTGTGTTTTTGATAAAGTATTGTTTTCTTTCTGAGATTTTAGTTGAGGCTTTGCATCTTTTGGTGTGTCTAAAGATAGTTCATGAAACTGATTAGGAAAATTAGCCAGTAAATAGATTCCTAATCTTTGAGTTAAATCAGCATACTGACCTAAAAATAAAGCAGCAGCTTGAGCTTGATTAGTTTCAATAACACCTAAACTTAATATAGAAAGAGTCGTAGCTAGAGTAGTTCTTTTTAGTGACTTAGAAATCATCTGAATAAAATCAATCAATAAATTTTTGAATATTTGAAGTTAAATGATTGAGTGATTTGCAATTGAATGAAGCAAATCTAATATCTTACTGATTATCAATTAAGACTTAATCAATAACTTCTAAACCTAAAGTACCCAGGTAAAATTTGTAAATCACTAATTTAGATAAAGTTTTTTGAACAACAACAGGAGATTAAGAGGTTCTTTATTTCATAAACTCTTGGAAAGAAGGCATGAGAAGAATCAAAGGTGTAATGTTTTATGCACAACAGTTTAAACACTAACCTACAGCAGCGTTAGTGCTTAGTAGATCACAATAAAAATAAATAAAAGGTAAATATTATTGTGAGAGATTAGGGGCTGCTTGCGATTTTCTGATTATTGATTTATCTAGTGATGAGCTAGTGGAATGGATACTTAAAACAAAACTTCCTTTTGATTCGCTTTATTTTTATGGCAAAGCAAGACCAATTCATATTAGCTATGGTTCACAACATAAACGAGATCTTTGGACATTTACTTCTTCAGGAGTACCAACTAAACAAGGTCTGACAGAGTGGATAAAATTAGCTAAAAAAATTTGAACTTGACATGGTATTATCTAAATAATGGAAAAGCCTTGGCAATCGAGCCTGTTGCTTAAAATAAGTCTTGTAGTAATTAACCATAATTTGAATTAGCTTCCTTGCCTAATTAATGCGATCTCGGCGCGGACAGCTTCGCTGGCTGCACTAACTAAGAATTATCACGTCTATTTGAGATTGACTTTTGAAAGACACAACTAATTTGAAACAATCAACAATATCCAAAGCCCATAGCAAATAAACCTTTTCCTCAATCATCAACCCTTCCTTCGGCTTAAGGGTAAACCTTATAGTGAGTGCAGCCAATATATCCGTAAAAGAACAGATCGATTAAGCGTTGGATAATTAGTTCAAAAAAATTGACGATAATTGCTTGTAATTGTATAACTTGACATGGTATTATCTAAATAATGGAAAAGCAGTGGCAATCGAACCTGTTGCTTAAAGTAAGTCTTGTAGTAATTAACCATAATTTGAATTAGCTTCCTTCCCAAGTTAATGCGATCTCGGCTACGCCAGCGAAGCTGTCCGCACTAACTAGGAATTCCCACGTTTTTTTTTGATGGTTACTCCTAAACAACACAACTAATTTAAGGCAGTCAAACAGATCCATAGTCTAAAGCAGATAGACCTTGTAGTGAAGGCAGCAAATCTATAATAAAAAATCTCCGTGTCTCCCTCTCTCCGTATCTCCACATCAATTTATTGATTGATAACTATAATCCTTTTAACTTAATTATTACTATGTTGTTGTTGCTCAATAAATTGTTCGTAAAGAGGATAATCTGGAGTAACCAAAGAGCATTTTTGCTCTAATCTTAAAGGAGGGATTCTTCGTGAATAATCTCGATACACAATCTCTAAAGTACTCAAATTCACTTCCATAGTGCTGTGTAAAGCAGGAAAAGGTTCTGTATCAAAGTCGGGATAAAATAGATAAGTTATTTTAGGTTGATCGCAATAAAGCTTGATGACGTTAGCATCTTCAAAACGACTAAAATTACGACTAGCACAACCTTCATATAAACGTAATAAAGGTTCTAATTTTCCTAAAGTACTTGCATGAATTACTAAAGCATTTTTAAGTTTTTTACCGTAGGAAGAATTGTGACATAAATAAGCAATTTTATTAAGATTGCCAACACTGAATAAAAGTTGATCTGCAAAAAGACAAGCAACTTTATAACTACCGAACAAAGCTTTAAAATCTTCCCTAAGTTCGGGAGCTAATTTTTGCGAGCTAGGGCGATTATTAAACTTAGCTAAAGCAAGATAAATTAATAAATCTTGACGTCGTTGTTCTGTAATAGCATCCCATTCATCTACGTTAGTAGCCTGTAAAATCAATTTAAAAGCACGGCGATAAGTACCAAATTCTGCTTTAATTACTTCTTCTTGAGCTAATTCTCCTTTAGCTGGTAAACGACCTTTTTGAGCAAAAAATTCCATTAAAGGAGTTAATAATTCCTGATAATCTTCAAAATTTCTAACTTTAATTGCTACTTGAGGAGTATTCACCCGAGAATAAAAACGAGAAGCTAAAAAAGCTTCTGCTTGACTTGAATCTTTAAAAACAAAATAAATCCCTAAACTAGCAGGAATTGCATCAACCTTTAAAACTTGATCGATATAAATTTTTAATTCTTCCTGCTGGAAATACTTTTGAAAAGTATTGCGATTGGTAATAATTCCATCGTTGTAAGCAACTAAACCACGTTGACGATCATCAATTAAAACTTGAGCAGAAACAATTAAAACACGATTAGTTAATTGCCAAGCATTTAATAAAGCTTCTCTTCTTTCAGCTAAATCTTCAACAACATTAATAACATAGCCGAGATTAACAATATCTGCAGAAATTAAAGAATTTTCAGGATAGTAATAAGGATCCCAACCATAACTACTATAACCGCGATCGCGTATCTTGGCGACATCACTACCATAACCGCAGCCGTAATCAAAAAAAGTAGTTCCTTCAGTAAATAAACCAGCTTCTAAAGCTAAACGCACTGGACGAGATAAATCTTTACGAGGTAAAGCAGCTTTATGTCTTTCAATCGCAACAGTTCTTTTTTGTCTAGATAAGGGATTAATCGGACAAACTAAATGATGTCCCGCAAAATCTATACCTTGTTGTAATAAAAGTCGCTGCCATTCTTGAAATGTCCCGATGTAACGGGAATTATCTAATAACCCTAAAGTAACCTCTTCTTTTGTTAATTCTTTAAATTCTTGGTACAAAGGATAGTCTTGAGGAACAAAGGTTTCCTTGCGATGCAAAATGGGGGGGTTATCGGAATTTTGATAGTTACGTTGAGCAACTTTTTCATTGATTAGATCGACAATGATACTTTTAGATAAAGACGGATGAGGATCGCTATCAAAGTCAGGATAAAATAAATAAGATATCTTTGGTCGGTCTGTGCCAAATTTAACTAAAGTTGCACCTTTAATTTGATCTTGAGCTAATTTTCTCGCTTCAGATTCGTAATTTTGTAAGATTGGATCTAAAACTTTTAAAGCGCAAGTATGAATGTAAAGAGCAGTAGGTAAAAGTTTACCAATCTGACTATTCTGACAGCAATCAACTATAGTGGAAAATTGTTCAAGACTTTTGAGCATGGAGAAATCTCCCAAACATTCCCATTAAGTTAAGTTTATAGTCAGAACTCCAGCACGATGACACTTTATCATATTGGTTTTAGCAAACAAGATTTAGGCGACAATCCTCCACAACTAGCATTATTATCTGGCGAACCAGAGCGATCGCGTTATCTTGCCGAAACTTTTCTTCAAAATAGTCGTTTGCTTTCTGATTATCGGGGGTTGAATAGTTATCTCGGTTATCTTCCCAATGGCAAACCTGTTTTAGTTGCTACTAGTGGGATGGGTGCGCCTTCTCTCAGTATTGTTGTTAATGAATTAGTGCAGGTTGGTATTAAGCAAATTATTCGTATCGGTACTTGTGGATCGATTCAACCTCATGTACAAGTAGGAAGTATTGTAATTAGTCAGGGTGCTTTATGTCGCCAAGGTGCTGCGAATGATATTGCACCGCTAGAATATCCTGCCGTTGCCGATCCTTTTTTAACTGTCGCTTTAGTAGAAACTGCCCAAAAATTAAACATACCTTATCATCTTGGTATTACTGCTTCAGTAGATACGTTTTATGAAGGACAAGAACGTCAAGAATCTTCAGCTAATCCCAATTTACAAGCTTGGTTGATTGGGATTACTCAACAGTATCGTAATTTAAATATTCTTAATTATGAAATGGAAGCGGGAACTTTATTTAAAATGGGTTCAGTTTATGGTTTTGCTGCTGCTTGTGTTTGTGGAGTAGTCGCAGGGCGTACTCAGGCAGAAGATATTATTTTAAAAGATAAGGATTTAGCAGTAAATCGAGCTATTCAAGTTGCAGTAGCAGTTGATTGTTGATTGTTAAATCTGATGGGATTATACCAAATCCTGTTGTCATACCCTACTTATATCTAAAACTGAAAAGGCTCTCCCCGTCTCCATGTCCCCGTGTCCCCACATCAGTCTTAAAAGTTGGTTTTGAGAATCGGATTTAGTATTAGAAGGTACAAAAAAGTGTTGCTTCATAGTGAGTATAGAAATACTCTATTATCGTATCTATTTTCTGCTTAAAAACACAATGCGATCGCCAGTAAATATATTTATCCTACGGCTTTTGAACCAGTAATAAAACCAATTCCACCACTGACAATAGATGCTGCGATCGCAGTTGCCCATTTTTTATCATCTGTACTTGCTTGGGGATTGAGTAATACTTGAAAACAGCAGTAGAGAACTATAGCCACTCCAGTTAAAACAAATATAAACAAAATTGTGGTTCGCCAGCGACGGTGTTGAGCATCATAACTCTCTTGCTGTAATCGATAATCCCGATCTAGAGGGTTTTCGTTACTGACGTTTACTTTCCAATCCGAACCTTCGGCTAAATCGAATAAATTAGTAACTGTCAATGATTGTCGCTCTCGCTCTGGTGGTTGAGGAGATTGGCTCATGGTAATACTATTTCAGTTATCGGTTGACGATTTTCATCAGCAATCATCAGTTTTTCTCCTTTAGCTTGAGCTTCTGTGGCAATTTTTAATAAAGCGATCGCCCTACGGAAAACTTCTGCTTTAGAAGAGCTATTGGTTAACTCGACTAATTTTTCAAAGTCTTCTTGAAACTGTTCGTTGACATCAAAACTAACTCTAGGCATATTCAGCTAATTCGGTATTCATTGGTTAATATTTTAGCAAATTTTGTTGTAATTACGTTGTATAAGTGTTGTAGATTAAACTTTAAACAAATTAAGCTACGCAAATTACAAAGCTTTAATAAACTTATCTACAGATAAATTAGTTTGATTAAGAATACTTTTAAGAGTTCCTACTGCCAAAGTTTTATTGTGAAGTGGTATAACGCAGCCAATTTGAGTCTTATCGCCATTGCTCAACTGTTTTTTCATGATTACATGGCTACCTTTTTGGCGAACTTTGGCAAATCCTAGTTTTTCTAGAGCTTTAATTGCTTCTATAGCGGTTACTCTGGGTAATTTAGGCATTTGTCACTTCAAAAGTAGTAATCAGACGAGGTGAAGTGGTTGATAAAGGGAATTCTTCTAAATAAAGTTCTGTGGCTTCTTTTAAATTAGCTAAAGCTTCTTCCACAGTTTCACCTTGACTTGCTGTTCCTACTTCTGGACATTCAGCTACATAAACATCTTCTTCCCAGTACAAAATAGCGGTTAATGTTTTGCTTTTACTGGCTACAGATTCAGTGGTCATAAATTTAATATAATATTTACTAATTCTTAGTCTAGTTTATTTTTAGTAAGTAAATGCGATCGCTTTATTCCTCTACTTTAGTGCAATCGCTTAGATTATTAGTTAACACAATAAACTCTACTTCGCCAATCTCTGTATTTATTATTTTCAGGAGCAATCACAATAGCTCGATCCAAAGAATAGATAAATTCTTTATATCTATCTAAACTAAATAAAACTCTGGCTCTCCAATACCAATACTCATCATTATTAGGATTAATATTGATCGCTTTATCAAAACAAATAAGTGCTTGGGCATATTCTTTGGAATCTAAAAAATTTTCTCCTTGCTGCGACCAAATTTGAGCATTATTATCATCATTTATTATTTCTTCTGATTCTAAAATTTGTTGATGAGATATTTCATTCTGAACTTCACTAAGAAGAGAAGTTACAATATCTTGTTGAGGATTCATTAATACACTTATAAAATCTAAAAGTTGTTCCTTAGTAAGATTATCTTTTTCGTCAATACGCTTTAAAATACGGCTGAAATAATCTTGAGTAACTGGAACTAAATGTTTGTTAAGCTGTTTCAAAACGTAGTTAGTAACAATAATCGCTTTGTGAAATTTTACTAAAACTTCAAAAGAAGGATTAATATCTATGTCTTCTCTCAAAGCCATAAGTTCGTGATATAAACTCAAAGCTAAATAAACTAAGTCTTTTTCCATTTCCGACTCAGCTAGTTTAAGATTTAGATCGTCGATCTGTCGTTTGCTTCTGTCAGCAAGTTCGTAATATTGCTTTTGTAATTTATCTCGATTGTTGATTAATTGTGCGTTAACTTTTTCATATCGTTTGATAACTTGTCCGTCTTGTTCGCTAGAAGCTTTAGTTTTAAGTACACTTGCAACTGCATTAGCAGCACTAATTGCTGCCATGATAAGAGGTAACATCAAAATACTCTCCTAATAGTTTATTTGGTAATTGGAGGTAAAAAATTTTGCTGAGAAGATTTGAGCGTGGGGGACGCTGGGAAAACCCCAGTTTGTCCAACCATGCTGTTGAGAGATTTAGATCGCTCAGATGTGTTTTGAAGAGACTGATAAATCTGCCGAGATTCCATGTATCGCTGCAAAGCACCTCGTACACCAGACTCGCGAGGACGATTAACAATGATTTCAGTCAATTCCTGTTGCCCGTCTAAAACAGACATGATTTTTTCGTGTTCGTAAACCAATTCTGCTTCTACTTGACTGAGATATTGCAATTCTTGCTCAGTCATCGACTCATAATATGCTTTGACTTGTTGTTTGTGATCGTCCAAAATCTTGAAAAACTGATGAATCATATTTGCACCTACTGCACCTAATAAGTAAGGAGACGCTGCGGTTAGTGCGATGGCAATAGGTGGACAGGCAGTTGCTACAGTTGTCACTGTTAAAGCTGTTACAGCACCGACACCAGCACTAATTCCCGTTTCTTTAGCTGTTTTTATCGCTGCTTCTTGTGCCGATATTTCTCCTCGTACAACCCTCAGTCCATTTCTTAACATGGAAAAGGGAGCAGTGCTAACTGCACCGATTACTGCTCCTTTTGGTGCTGCACCAATACCAGCTTTTAAAGCTCCAGTTAGGTTATCAAATTGTGCTTGAACATCTAATTTAATTTGCTCTTGACGAGTCATATTGCGATCGCCACGAGCGCGGTTAATAGATTTATTTTCCCACTTAATATTATCGGAATGATTAGAACCGCCTTGATGGTGAGATTGGATATGACTGGCATCTTTATCAGACAGGTATTCTTTGACTTTATGAGCAGCCGATTGTCCATCTACACCGGCTCTTTGAGAAGGTGGAATTTTATCTAACATTTGTTGCATTTCGGCGGTATTTCGTCCTGCACCCTGACGGATTCCACCTCTGCGTAAATGATTGATTTTTTCTGGAGTAAACTGACGGATATCTCCTAATTGAGCATGATGAACTTTTGAATTTGCAGCAGCATTAAAAGCTGAATTGTGTTGAGAATCGCTTGACATTAATTAAGAAAAATAAATTGTGATTTTTTAACTTATTAAGATAAGTTTTTTTCTTAATCTTGGAATCTAACTTAGTTGAATGACATCCGTAAAAATCCGAGAAATAAATATATTTTTTTGATAAATTAATAGTGCGATCGCATTAAGCCTAAATAATTAAAACTGCAATTTAGACAAGCGATCGCTTAAGTTATGGAGCAATAAATAAAAGCAGGGAATTAAAAATAAAGTTAGTAAGGTTGCTAATGCCAATCCAGAAAATACCACAATTCCCAATGGTTGCAGAAACTCTCCTCCTTGTCCCAAACCAAGTGCTAGGGGAAACATCCCGACAACAGTGGTAATGGTAGTCATTAAAATTGGACGCAGACGTTGGGGTGCTGCTTGTAAAATGGCATTTCGGCGAGAAACTCCATCCCTTGAGCGAATTTGATTGGCAAGTTCTACCATAATAATGGCATTGTTAACGACAATTCCCACCAATAACACCGCACCTACAATTACTGTGGCACCGATCGCAGTTTGAGTTAAAAACAAGCCCCAAATTCCGCCAGCTAAAGCTAAGGGTAGAGTAAACATAATTACCAACGGATCGACCAGAGAATTATACTGTACTGCCATCACTACAAATACCAGAAATGCAGCCATACCACCCAACAAAGGTAAAGCAGATTGAATAGCTTGATTACTTTGGGCAGCAGCACTAGGAAGACGACTTACTCCTGCTGGTAAATTTACACCCTGCATAATGCGGTCAACTTCGGCTAAGGCTTCTCCTAAAGAAGCATCTTCATTTAAACTACCAGCGATAATAAATACTTGTCGTTGATTAATTCTTTGAATTTCCCCTGGTGCTTGTCCTTCTTGAACAGTAGCAACATCTCCTAAGCGAATCAATTGATTATTTTCGGTAAACAAAGGCAGTTGTTCTATTTGGGAAGGACGTTGCAGAGAATCTCGGTCAAATTGTACGCGGACATCTACCAAACGATTACCTCGCTGAAGTTGCGTTGGTACAGAACCTTCAATGGCAGTCCTAAGTACATCACCAACGTCCTGGATGTTGAGGTTCAAATCAGCAGCACGTTCTCGGTCTAAACGAATTTGTAGTTCTGGTTGACGACTATCGGCATCTGGTCGAAAACTGGATAAAGTTGCTTGTTGTTCTAAGGCTTGTAGTACTTGTCTTCCAGCTTGTTCCAGTTCATTGGTATTATTACCTTGCAAAACCACATCAATATCTGAACGCACTGGAGAATTACTTAAAATTAAACCTCGTACTTCACCAGGAGTCATTCGTAAGCGAATATCAACCAGATTCAACTTATCCAATTCTTGAGTTACTCGCGAGATATATTCTTCAACATCGGTGTTTGGTTTGAGGGTAATTGAACTAGAAGCGCGCAGAGGATTTTCGCTGTTACTAGTACCAAAGAGGAAGCCACCTGCGGTAGTAAAAACGTATTCGGTTTCGGGTTGAGCCAGCAAAATTTCATCTACTGCCTTCATCACTTTACGGTTATTTGCCAACGGTGTTCCAGGGGGAAACTGAGCAATTAATCGAGCTTGTCCTGTATCAATTCTAGGCAAAATCTTTTGAGGAATCTGCCTAACAACCATTAAACTACTACCCCCAATCAATAAAAATACCAGTACAATCACCAGCAAACGCTGCCGTAAAATGCGATCAAGTATGGAAGTGTATCCTCTTGTGGCTGCTTCAAAGCGACGATTAAAGGTTTGTAAAAACCAAAATTTACCAATGCCACTAGTTGAACGAATTGCCAATAAGCGCGAGGCGAGCATCGGTACAACAGTTGCAGCAACCAAAATAGAGGAAGCAACGGCAAAACTAATCGTCAGAATTAACTCATTAAACAGGAGAGCAATAAAACCACCAATCAACAAAAATGGCAGAACAGCAACTAAATTGGTTGCAGTAGAAGCTACCAGCGCAGATTCAACCGATTGACCGCTAATGGTGGCTTGTTGAAGTAATTCTGACAAACTAAGACGGGTGCGAGCATCTTTACCTGGGGTCATGCCTGCATCTTCTGCGATCGCTTCTAACATGACAATGGAATTATCTACCACAATTCCTACTCCTAATGCCAATCCCCCCAAACTGAAGACATTGATTGATAAACCAAATAATCTCATCAAAATAATGGCTGCGAGGGTAGCTAAGGGAATAGCAATTACAATAATTAGAGTTTGACGAAGAGAACCAAGAAAAAGTAACACAGCGATCGCAGCTAGTGCTGTTCCGATTAAACCCGCACTAGTTACATTAGAAATGGCATTGCGAATAAAAATAGATTCATCGGTAGTAGCAATCAATTCCATATCCTCTGGAATTACTCCACCTCGACGTAACTCTTCCAGACGTTGTTTTACGCCTTCTACTACTTCAATCGTATTGGCATCAGGTTGTTTTTGAATACTAACTTTAACCGCTGGTTGCTGATTAAGCGAGACAAACACCCGTTGTTCTTCTGTGCCATCGATAACTTGAGCAAAATTGCGTAGATAAACCCTTCTAGAACCATTCGACTCACCAACTGTAAAAGAAAGTTCCTCAATCTCCTCAGCATTTTGAAATCTTCCTACTGCCCTAGTCAAAGGTTCTGTTGACATACTCCCCGGCGTGAACGCACGGGGATTCTTGACACATCATTTCAAC
>CAZLUP010000048.1:0-35324 GCA_964562685.1 uncultured bacterium | reverse complement strand
AAGTTGAAATGATGTGTCAAGAATCCCCGTGCGTTCACGCCGGGGAGTATGTCAATAAGTCTTTGTATGATTGAGGTTCGTCTGGGTGCTTCATCATCAGAAGGAACTTCGCTTCTGTGATCATCAATCGATATTGATCGAGTTTGTTCTAAATAAAAACTACTTGTGGGTTTTACAGGTTCGGCTTTGATCGATGGTTTTTTACTTGTAAAAGCTGGACGAGGGGGAAAATTTTGGACAGGTAAATCTTTGACTACTTCTAACATGAATTTCCGCCAAATTTCAGCTGCGATCGCACTAGAACCATGAGTTGGTTTATTATCGTCATTCCCTAACCAAATTCCTGTAGTGACTTGGGGAATATAACCAATAAACCAGAGATCGCGAGCCTTATCAGAAGTTCCTGTTTTGCCTGCTACTGGTCGTCCAATTTGAGCCGGTATTCCTGTACCACTATTAACTACTCCTTGTAACATCCAAGTCATCGTGGCAGCGGTATCTTTATCTATGACTGTTTGGGGTTGAGGTTTAGCTTCGTAAATAATTTTGCCGTGGCGATCGCGAATCCGTTGAATTCCATAACCTGGTTGATAAACTCCTTGATTAGCTAAAGTTGCATAAGCATTGGTTAATTCTAAGAGATTAACTTCCCAAGCACCCAAAGCTAGAGAATAGGTAGGAATTAATTCTGATTGAATGCCCATTTTTTTGGCAATTTCAATCGTAGGATGCCAGCCTACATCAATTAAGGTGCGTAAGGCAACAATATTAATTGAAGCAGCTAAAGCATCATAAAGAGATACTTCCCGATGACGATATTTATCTCCATAGTTTTTTGGTTGATAGCCATCAACTATATATTCCGAATCGAGATAAGATTTGTAAGGAGAAAAACCTGCTGCGATCGCTGTTGTATAGACAAAGGTTTTAAAGGTTGAACCTGGCTGACGTTGAGCTTGAGTAACGCGGTTAAATTGATTATTGCCAAAATCGCGTCCTCCCACCATCGCTTTAATCCCACCAGTACGAGGATCGAGCGAAACTAAAGCTGCTTGCTGAAAGGTTTGCCACTTACCATATCGATCTAAAGCTTCGTTAATTTTATCTTCTGCTGCTTGTTGCCATTTATAATTGAGAGTAGTTTCCACGACTACACCTCCTGCGTGCAAAATTTCTGGGGAGATGTATTGAGTCAGTTGTCGCTGGATATAATCGGTAAAATAAGGAGCAAATCTTTGGAATCGTTTGAGTTGATGAGGCTTGAGCGTTAAAGGAGATGCGATCGCATCTTGGGCTGTTTTACCATCGATTAATCCTTGTTGCACCATCTTATTTAAAACGGTGTTGCGTCTTTGTTGAGCTAACTCAGGATTGTTAATCGGAGAATAAAGACTGGGTGCAGGAACAATTCCCACCAAAGTTGCTACTTCTGATAAACTTAACTCATTTAAAGACTTGCCAAAATAAACCCAAGCTGCATCCGCCACTCCATAAGCACCAGCACCAAAATAAACTGAATTAAGATAGCATTCTAAAATTTCTCGTTTATCAAACCTACCTTCAATCTGACTAGCAATAATGATTTCTTGCAGTTTGCGCCAGATAGTTCTTTCTTGATTAAGATAAACCATTCGTGATAGCTGTTGGGTAATCGTACTACCACCTTCAACTACACTTCCTGCTAATACATTACTAACAGCAGCCCTAGAAATACCTAAAAAATCTATGCCATCATGGTCATAAAAACGACGATCTTCACTGGCAATAAAAGCTTGAGTAAGAATCTGAGGAGTTTCAGCAAGTTTAACTTTTTCGTGAGTAACTGCACCAATTTCTTGTAAGACAGTCCCGTCATCTGCTTTGATCGTTAAAGTATCGGGACGAACATAGCTAGACAAATCACTAACTGTTTGAGGTAAACTTAACTTTAATTGATGCCATGACCAACTAAAAGCGATCGCACTGCTACTAATTCCAATAACCATACCAATATTGAACCAAAAAGGTAATTTATCTTTCAGTTTCAAGATTGATAATTGTTGTAGGGACTGAGATAGTAGTGATGATGGAGTAGTGTTGGAAAGTTCTGGTTGACTGTTAGAAATTGGTTTCACGCTAGAAAAATCCTCAAGAGATTGCAGCCAGCAAGACGAAAGATTGGCTATAAAACAGAAATTTGCTGTTTTTTAATTAATTGAACTTCATTTGCCAATTTTTTCTGCTTTTTATCTACCCGTTAACAAGTAGATATTTTTGCTGCCGGCTATTTTAGCCTCTGAGATTTTTTCTAGACAAAATCTTAACAGTTATGATACAGAAGTCATACCAAATCAAATAATGTTTGCTACAGATGATGTTTTTGTAAGGGCGATTGGTCAATCGCCCTTACGAGATGTGTCTTTAAATTATTGAGAGATGAGATGGACATTAGTTGATTAAACAGTTGGTAATTGTTGATAGAAAATGCCCATCTTATAGATAATCAATTTACTGAGAAACACTAACAAAAGTTGCTATTTCAGGTTCGACAACTTGCGGAAATAAGAATTTTTGAGCATAAATTTGAGGATTACCTTCGGCAAATTGAGTATAAGATTGACGAAGCTCAGTATTAATAGCAACAGTTTTTACGTCATACATCTGAGTAGTAAACTTGGGATAAACTCCAATCCCAATAATCATAATTAGAAAACAAGCAGCAATAAATATTTCCCTTGGTTTAGCGTCACTATAAGATGCATCCGCTGGTAAGACACAACTCGTTCCAAAACAAACTGCTTGATCGTTATTTTTATTTTTTAAACTAGTATCTTCTAAAGTACAAGCTGGTGCTGTATGAGATTGGTAAAATACCTGTCTCAGCATCGAAAGTAAATAAATCGGTGTGAGGATTAATCCTACTGCTGCCAGAATAACAGTTACCGTACGGAAAGTAGAACTATAAATATCGCTTGTAGCTACTCCCACAAACACAGCAAGTTCACTAGCAAAACCGCTCATTCCAGGCAGTGCCAGAGAAGCCATTGCGCCTACAGTAAAGAGAGCAAATACTTTTGGCATTGCTTGAGCTAATCCACCCATTTTATCCATAAATAAGGTATGAGTGCGATCGTAGGTAACTCCTGTCAGGAAAAATAATACTGCTGCGATCAAACCGTGGGAAAGCATTTGTAACATAGCTCCACTGATTCCTAAGTCAGTAAAAGAAGCAATGCCTAACAAAACAAAGCCCATATGAGAAACTGAGGAGTAGGCTAGGCGACGTTTCATATTGGATTGACCAAAAGAACTAAACGCACCATAAATAATATTAACTACACCCAAAGTAGCGAGAATCGGTGCAAAATAAACGTGAGCATCAGGCAGTACTTCTAAATTGAGGCGAATTAAACCGTATCCACCCATTTTTAAAAGTACACCTGCTAAAATCATCGAAACAGGTGCAGAAGCTTCACCGTGAGCATCGGGTAACCAAGTATGAAGCGGGAAAATTGCTAATTTAACCCCAAAGGCAATTAATAATCCTGCATAAAGTGGTAATTCTAAAGCCAGGGGATAATCTTTTAATCCTAATTCGGCAAGATCGAAAGTAACATTATTCCCGTAAAAAGCCATTGCTAAACCGGCTACTAAAATAAAGATTGAAGCTGCTGCGGTGTAGAGCAAAAATTTAGTAGCTGCATAACGACGCTTTTCACCACCCCAAATAGAAACGAGAAGATACACTGGAACTAACTCTATTTCCCAGAAGATAAAAAAGAGCAGAATATCTTGTGCGATAAACACGCCGATTTGTGCTGAATACAATACCAGCATCAAGAAATAAAATAGACGAGGTTTGCGATCAACTTGCCAAGCAGAAAGAATTGATAGGGTAGTAACAAAACCTGCTAATAGTACTAAAGGTGCAGACAACCCATCAACTGAAACCGCCCAGTTCATTCCTAGCTGAGGCATCCAAGTAAAATTATCTACAATTTGAAATTGGGCATTACTAGGATCGTAATGTTGCCAAAATACAAAACACATTAAAACAAAGTCTGTAACGCCTACACTTAAAGCGTACCAGCGTACACGCTTGCCTTCTTTATCGGGTAAAAAGGGAATCGCCAAAGAAGCGAGTAGTGGTAATAGAGCGATCGCGGTAAGCCAGGGAAATTGATCCGCTATCATGATAATGAGCAATAATACCTAATATCGTGGATGGGATCATTATATTAAATTTTGTAAACAGTTAAACACGATTTTTTTCTAAGTTATACATAGCTTGAAATCTATTCTTTTTAAATTAAGATTGATTTTTATAAATCAAGACAATTTTCAATCAAATAGTTTGAGGCAAAAGCCAGAGAAATAAAGAAAAGAGAAGTAAGTGTAAATTAACCAGAACTATCGACAAGTGGTAGTAGTAGAAGAAGAACTACTTCTCATAACGCCACCACCTGTACTACGGTTGCTACTATAAGTAGAACTACTTTGGCTACATTTGCTAGAGTTAGAAACCTGAGATTGAGAAGAAGTAGAACCAGAACGTATACTGCGCCAATTAATTAGGCGATCGATAAAAGAAGGAGAAGGATTATTTCTGATACTGATGCCATTATTACCAATAGAAACTTGTGTCTGACCGTTTTTGACTTCAATATCATTGGCACTAGCTACTCCAGCAGAAAGAATGATCAGAACTGGAATTAAGAATAAAGACTGTTTGGTAAACATGGTTTTAACCACTCCGTTAAAAAATAGTAAATCTTGAAACATCTATAGATAACCGCTTGTAGAAACTTATTATTTATTGCTAAGGTGGAATGCGGTATCTAGTAATAACCTTTCATTTATAAATATGTCTGCTAATTGTATTTATGCAGAAGATTTAGCTTAATGTTTAGGTTAAATATCGACCTCACGATCTCAATACGTCTGCTGACTTTTTTTTATGCAGGGGTTTGCTCAATTGACTACCAAACAAGTTGTTAGCCTCTTACAAAAACTAGCTATTGGCATCATCATAGCTAGCTTGATAATTACACCTGTTAATGCTCAATCTGTTCTCAAGCGTGCTGAACTATATAAGATTCGCAATCAAGTCGATCTTAGTCGTCAAAATCAACCTACCTGGAATCCTGCTCAACCAGGAGAAGCAATTGTTCCTCAAGATGCCGTTCGTACAGGGGCTAATTCTCGCGCTGAATTACTCTTTAATGAAGGAACATTAGTTAGAACTGGTGCAGGGACTATTTTTCGCTTTGCTCCAGGTAAACGTAACTTTGAGTTGGATAGTGGTGCAGCTTTAGTTATGATTCGTCCGGGACAAGGACAAAGCACCATTACAACTCCAGAGGCAAGAGTTCAATCTCAGGGAACGGCTCTTTTTCTACAACACGATCCTGATCGCAATGCTTCTCTAATCGGTGTTTTGACTAATAGTCCAGCAGGATTAGTCCAAGTTTCTAACGCCAATGGAGATATTACAATTCAACTGCAAGCTGGTCAATTTGTTTCTATTATTAATGGTGTAGTGGGATTAGTCGAATATTTCATTCTACCGATGTTTTATGAAAGTGTTGAATTAGCCGTAGGCTTGGGAACTGGACAAGAACAATTAATCGCCCAAGAATCTCCTGAAGTTCAAACAACAATTAACTTAGTTCGAGCAGAGGCAGTAGGCTCGTTAAGAAACCAACTTTCTTGGTTAAATGGTTTTTGTCAAATCGAAGTTCAACCTCAGCAACTTTCGCCCTTATTTCAGTGGTTGGGTTTATCTGTTCCAGGAGAACAAATTGCCTTAAAGTTTCCAGCAACAGACTTATTTGTCACTCCAGTTCGTTCTTTAAGCGGGATAGCTTGGTTAGGAAATTATTGTCAAAACTATCGTAAGTCTCATTCACAAAAATAATATTAAGAAATATTAAACTCGCCAAAATGTTGGAAACCCCCTGCAATTGGCTAAAAGTGTAACAAGATTTGCTCAAACGTTACAGATTATTACTTTGTTTCTAATAAATGAGACTGTCGTATCCTCCATCTTTTATCTTCTATATTGGTTGGTCAAACGAGTAATTGACCAATACAGTAATCAAATTACAATCGATCACAATTAAAGGAGAGCTCAATGCTTGACGCTTTTTCCAGAGCCGTAGTTTCAGCAGATTCTAAAACTTCCTGTATTGGTGGAGAAGAGCTAGCTTCTCTCAGAAACTTTGTAGCTGAAGGTAACAAACGTCTTGATGCTGTAAACGCTATTGCTAGTAATGCTAGCTGTATCGTTTCTGACGCGATCGCTGGAATGATTTGCGAAAACCAAGGCTTAATCCAAGCGGGTGGTAACTGCTACCCCAACCGTCGTATGGCTGCTTGCTTACGTGATGGAGAAATTATTCTTCGTTATATTAGCTATGCAATCTTATCTGGCGATGCTTCTGTCCTCGAAGACCGTTGTTTAAATGGCTTAAAAGAAACCTACACTGCTTTGGGTGTACCTCTTCAATCTGCAGCTCGTGCAGTTGCAATCATGAAAGCTTCTTCAGTTGCTCATATCAACAATACTAACACTGAAGCTAATGGTGGCAAGAGATTCCGTAAAATGGAAATGAAAGACGGTGATTGCTCCGCGATTAGTTCTGAAGCAGCTAGCTACTTTGACAGAGTTGCTTCTGCATTAAGCTAAAATTTTTCCCTTAATTAATGAAGCCAACGTTTATTAATAGTTAGCAGAAGTATATATCTAATAACTTTTGTTCAAAGTAATTCAGGAGAAACTACAATCATGAAATCTGTTGTTACTACAGTTGTTGCTGCTGCTGATGCAGCAGGACGCTTTCCCAGCACTTCCGATCTTGAGTCAGTTCAAGGTAGTCTTCAACGCGCTGCTGCTCGTTTAGAAGCTGCTGAAAAATTAGCTGCCAATATCGATAACGTTGCTAAAGAAGCTTATGATGCTTGCATTAAAAAGTATTCTTACTTGAATAACGACGGCGAAGCTAACTCTACTCAAGTCAAAAAAGATAAGTGTCTTCGCGATATTAAGCATTATATGCGTTTAATCAACTACTGCTTAGTTGTTGGTGGTACTGGTCCATTAGATGAATGGGGTATTGCTGGTCAACGCGAAGTTTATCGCTCTTTAAATCTGCCTACAGCTCCTTATGTTGAGGCTTTAACCTTTGCTCGTAATCGCGGTTGCGCTCCTCGCGATATGTCTTCTCAAGCTTTAGTTGAGTACAATTCTCTACTCGACTATGTAATCAACTCTTTGTCTTAGGCAAGTTGTTTTCAGTAGGCTGATTGGTTATTATGCTAATCAGTTAATGGAGACTCTTAGTCTGTTGCTTTGGCTTCAAATAGTTAAAGTTCCAGTCTGAGAGTCTCTAATTGTTGTGATTGTACGGTAAAGTATTCAACCCATGACGCTCGACTCTTTGTTTGAACAGTTAAAACATCCCAACCCTAATCTACGGAAACGAGCCATGCTAGAAATAGCAGAAGTTAGGGATGAAACAACGATTCCTCGTTTGATGAGCAATTTAGAAGCAGAAGATGTTGTTTATCGACGAGCTAGTGTAAAAACTTTAGGGGTAATTGGGGTAGATGCAGTTTCTCCTTTAGTAGATTCTTTACTTAATAGCGATAATGCTACAGTTCGCTCTAGTTGCGCCAAAGCTTTAGCACAAATTATTGTTAACTATCCAGAAGTTCCTTTACCGAGCGAGGGAATTGAAGGATTAAAAAAAGCTATTAATGATCCCAATCCTGTAGTTTATATTGCTGCGGTGATGGCTTTGGGTGAAGTTGGTTCTCCTGCACTCGATCTATTGCTAGAAACGTTACAAACAACCGATAATGTAGCGATCGCAGTAACTATTATTAATTCTTTGGGTTCGATGGGCGATCCTAGAGCGATAGAAACTCTGAATCAATTGAGTAACGATGAATCAGCCGATCCTTATATTCGTGAGTCTGCCGTGAGTGCTTTATCTCGTTTAGAAATGGTTATGAAATATAATCAAGCTTAAATATTTTATTTCTGTTTATTTAAAACTACATTAATTAACTCATCGATTAACTTATCTAAACTACTCATTTGAGTTAATTTTTGAGGAGTAATATACATTGGGTCTACTTCTACAATACTATAATTATCTTTATTTCCTTTTTGAAGAGGGAAAAACATCAGTTTTATATCGCTAACAATTTCTCCTGTTTCATTAATAAATAATTCAATAGTTTTTAATATAGGAACACATCCAGTCCACCTGAACCACCACCAATCAACACTACATCATAATCCACTACCATTTTTTTGCCTGGTTGAGTTGTCTTACTTATATTAAAGCTGGCAAAACTGAAGATAGTTTCAGATTTCAATGAAAGATTAATTAAAAAATTGATGCTCTAAAACCTATGTGTTGAAGGTATGGAGCAATATTTCCCTAATCAAAATTAATCAAAAAAAATTTACCCTGCATAAAAAAATCGAACCCGACATACATAGATAGTGAAGACAAAAATCACCAAAAAAAACTTTTGAGGTCTATAAAAATGAAAAAAGTCTCCTTAATTATCTCCACTCTTGCTTTAACTCTTGCTCCCGTCGCTGCTTTCGCTAATCCACAAGTTCAAACTTCCGTTCAAGGTGGCAGTAACACTGCTGTTAGTATTGGAGCGGGCAACTACACCAATCAAGCGGTTTCTAATGATTTAACTCAAACTCAAGTTGGTGCTGATGGTTATTATGGTGTCGATCCTCAAATCCAAAATTCCGTTCAAGCTGGTCAAAACCAATCTTTAACTAGTGGTTACGGAAATGTTACTAACCAAGGTGTTTACAATAGTGCAGATCAAACTCAAATTGATTTCCCTGCTTATCCTCACTACTAATAATTAATTCACTTTTCTTAAAAAGCAATTGACAGGGGCGACAAATGCCCCTTTTGTTTTGGAAATTTTATTTTTTAATACCAAATCAAATAATGTTTGCTACAGATGATGTTTTTGTAGGAGCGATTGGTCAATCGCCCTTACGAGATGTGTCGCATTCTTTTTTCTATTTGGTATAAGTATTTAATTAATTCTCTAAAAATCAAGATAGGGAAAAACTAGAAAAGAAAAAAAGGTAGGTAAATAACCCACCTTATACTTAAATTATTGAGCAATAATTTAGTGATTTAATTCACTTGAGATAACAAGATTTTTGTTTCTGATGCACCTGCTTGACGTAATTGTCGAGTCATTTGTAAACTAACTAAGGCGATCGCGAGCCATTGTCCTAAAATAGACATAATGACTGTAGACATTGTGGCGTATTCGGTTGCAATGGATGGGATAAAGGTAAATAACCAGATTGCAGGGGAAGAGTGGGGATCAAGACGGGTAATACCTAGAATAATTGGTGGTAAAACAATTAAAGTAAAGATACTGACGGCAGCCCAAATTGCTCTTCTTGGTGTTTTGATGGTTAAAAACCATTGCGCGATCGCAGCGTAAAATAAAATCATGTTAGCAGTGAGTAATAGTCCGCAAAATGCAGGTAAAGTTTTGTTCTCAAAAGGAAAAAGAACTAAACTGGGGAGAATGTAAACAATAGCGATTAACAAATTAATACCAATAGCTACTGTAGAAGGGCTTTTTTCACCAAAAACTAATTCTTGCCAAAGGTGTTTACCTTCTTTACCGAGTTGATGACGATAACGCGCCCAATCTTGTAAAGTTTGACGATGAGGACTTAAAGCTGCAATTAATCCTAAAAACATAACTACTAGGAAACCTTGCAGCAGAGAAAAGTTGTCAAACAGGTGATATTCCGCAGTAGTTTGGAGAGTAAAACCTAAAGCAACTGAGGTAAAACAACCAGTAAACCAATAACTTTGTGATTTACTGAGTAAGGTACTAGCTGGATTATGAAAACGACGTTTTAATCCTTGCCATAACCAATAAGTCCATAAACAGTAATTTAATAAAACTAAGCCTATTCCTGAACTAGCTTTGTGCCAAAAATTTTGTCCATAAAATAATAATTCAGCAATGTTTTTTATATCTAAATAATAGACATCTTGACGAGGCAAATAAGTAGCATCTACTAAATAAGGTAGAACTATGCCAGGATGAAATAAAGTCAACCAATCTCCTGGAGTATTACTAACTGAATAACTATTGAAGATAATGGTATTAGTTAAAAAGAGAAAAAATAAAACTATGCCACTGCCTACCCAAGGTTTAAATCCAGGTAATTTACTATTGATGAAGCTAAATAGTAAAGCAAAACTATAAAAGAAAGCACAACTAGCAACAATAACTACATCAAAAGCCAACAATAAGCTGATTGGAATTTTTGCACCTGAACCTGCTAACAAATGGAAAGGTAAGGCTAGTAAAACAAATAAATAAAGTAGGATTGGTACTCCTAAAATTTTTCCTAGTAAAATACTCGTGGCAGACTGAGGAGTTAAACGAATAAAGTTCAAAGTTCCTCTACTTTCTTCTTGAGTTACATCAGCAATTAATAAATAAGTACCGACAACTAATAAACCAAAAATTCCAACTACACTTAAAGTAATAAAAATATCTAACCATAATAGTTGCCAATTTATCATCCAATTACCAACTAAATCGGTTTCACAACCATAATGATTACGATAATATTGTTCGTCTACTACTTTAAAACAATAACGACTATATTGATCCAGCTTGGGATCACTACTAGGTAGCTGACTAAAATAAATCAAACCAATAAAAAATTGAATAGCGATCGCGAGTAAAGCAACAATGACAACATTTCTGGTTTTTAGTCTACCTTTAATCTCGCGGAATAACTGAGGATTCCATTCTAAAAAATTATGCATCATCTTAGTTATTGGTGTCATAGTTCTAGTTCAATTTAACTAAAATATGAGTAATAATTGTGATAAATTAATTACTCTAAACAACTTTTCTTTTAACTTTTGACCCATTCGTTTTACTCAGGACAAGCTTTTGATTTTTGCCTTTTTCTATTAGTTATTTGCGCTACATTATTCAAGAAGCTTGTTGATGTCCTAAGTTAAGAAAAATACTTTCCAAATCTTCTTGTACACAATGAAATTCAGTTACAGAAATACCTGCTTGAATAAGTTCTCGCAATAGATCGGCACTTTCTACTTCTCCTCCCGAAAAATTAACTTTTAAGCGGTTTGTTCCTGCTATTATTTCCCATCCTTCTACTAAAGAATTTTTACTTAGTTCGCCAGAAAGTAAATTCAAATCTCCTAAACTACCAACAATAATCTGTTGACGCGATAAACGCTGATATAGTTCTTTTAAAGAAGCACTTTCTACCAAAAAACCTAACTCCATTATGCCCACTGAAGTACATAATTCTGCCAAGTCGCTAAGAACATGAGAGGAAATCAGAATTGTCATGCCCGCTTCTTGCAAAACTTTGATGATTTGTCGAAACTGCATTCGGGCAATCGGATCTAAACCAGAAACAGGTTCATCTAATAGCAATAAAATCGGTTCGTGAATAATTGTTCTGGCTAAACTGAGGCGTTGTTTCATGCCCCGCGATAGACTGGAAATTAGACTATTGCGTTTATTTTCTAGTTGAACTAACTCCAAAACTTCGTAAAGGCGACGGTTACGATAAGGCTGCTTGAGACGATAAAGCCTAGCGAAATAATCCAAATAATCCCAAACATTTAAATCATCATACAGGGGAAAATCATCAGGAAGATAGCCCAAACGTTGTTTGATCTGAGGATTACTATCATCCCTGAAGATACGTTCCCCATTGATGTAAATTTCACCTTTAGTGGGTTCTTCTGCGATCGCTAACATCCTAATTAGAGTAGTTTTTCCTGCACCATTCGGTCCGATTAAACCATAAACTTCTCCTGGTTTTACTTGCAAATCGACTTCATTTACCGCCATGTATCGGTCAAATCTTTTGGTTAGTCCATAAGTTGCGATCGCGAATTCTTGCCCCATGTAAAATTTCCCGCTTTTTTTACTGAAAATTTTGTCTTGATCGCTAGCTTAACTTTTTCTGTAGAAGCTTGACTAAATCAGGTAAGACTTACTGATTGATAAATCTTATTGGTTAACCAGTAAGAAATACTCTTTAGTTGATAAACTACTTCTGAAGTTATTTATAGCGAGTAAAATCTGAAATATGCCTATTATTAACGAATATATTGAGATAGAAACCCAACCAGAAATTAATATTCATAACTTAACCCCAATTGTTAAGAAAATCTTGGCAAATACTTCAATTGAAAATGGTTATGTTATCGTTTGTTGTCATCATACAACTACTGCGGTTGCAGTTAATGAATATGAACCAAGATTATTAGAAGATTTAAAAGTCTATCTCAATAAATTAGCTCCAGCTACAGACAAATATTTACATAATGATTTACATATGCGAGATGTACCACCTGATGAACCAGCTAATGCCCATTCCCATCTCCTTGCTATGACACTTAACAACAGTGAAATTATTCCTGTAATCGAGCAAAATTTAGCTTTAGGAACTTGGCAATCAATTTTATTTTTTGAGTTAGATGGTCCTCGTCGCAGAAAAATTTTAGTCCAAATCAATGGAGAATAGCTCGATCTAATCAATTTCTCTCCGTAACTCAGTAAAGCTAAGAGTGTAATTACACTTACATAAAATAAAGCTGAAAACCCTAATAGTTGCCAGAAACCAAGCTAATCTTAACGGATTGTAAACTAAATTAAATTTAAATAAAATCTTTCAAATAAATATTATTACTTACTCAAGCAATCTGCCATTTCTTACATTAAGATATTGCCAAAGACAAAATTTAAGAGAAAATGCGGAGGATTAAATTTAATTATCAGTATATATTTTGGGTATCTTTACAAAAGACTAAATAAATACCCCGAAATAAGAGTAAGAATAATTGCTTAAATGCTATTACATAATCTAAAAACAAATTCAGCAATTAATACCTTTTTACTCTTAAAGGATTTGGTAAGACTGGCAACTTTTACCCTGGGTAGATACGTAATCAAATTGTGAGTTGTGAAAACAAAGGAACTGTGAGCAATTATGTGGAATAAAATTAAAGACATAATGGGAATAAACGAGCAGTACGATCAAGACAGATACGACTACGAAGAATATCTCCCTGAACAAGAAGAAATGGAAGCTAATAATTATTCAGATAATTACGAGCAAATCCAACCCAATCTCAATCAAGAAATGCTCGAAAATTATTCCAATAATCGCCGAACTACATCCAAAAAACCTGTAGAGAAAATGCCCAAAAATAATGTAATTGGGATGCCTGGATTGACTAATGGAATTTCTGAAGTAGTGGTAATTGAACCCCATACTTTTGAAGAAATGCCCCAAGTAATTCAAGCATTAAGAGAGCGTAGATCTGTTATTTTAAATCTTAATGTAATGAATCCAGAAGAAGCTCAACGGGCTGTTGACTTTATTGCTGGTGGTACATTTGCTATGGACGGTCATCAAGAAAGAGTAGGAGAAAGTATTTTTCTCTTTACTCCTAGTTGTGTCAAAGTTAGTACGCTTTCTGGCATAATTCATAACGTAACTGAAACTCCCGAAAGTCGAGTTCGTCAAACTCCCAACAATGTTATCGATCATTGGGGTGAATCGACTGCTATGGCTCAATAATTATTATGTTGTAGGAATGAAACCCAAAAGTAGCAAAATTCATTTTGGTATGATTGGTGGTGGGGTAATGGGAGAAGCCATTTTATCCCGCCTTATTCGTCAAGGAATTTATGCTGCTGAAAGTATTTTAGTTAGTGAACCACAACCAGAACGAAGAGCTTTACTCCAGCAACAATATCAGGTTCAAGTAACTAGCAATAATCAAGCTGCTGCTGAGGCAGAAGAAGTATTATTACTAGCCATTAAACCGCAAATTTTAGACCAGGTAGTTGCAGATTTAGCCCCAACCACCTTTAGTAATTCTCATCCTTTAATCATTTCCATTCTGGCTGGTGTTCCTCTTAGTAAACTAGAATCAGCTTTTTCTCAACAGTCTGTAATTCGGGTAATGCCCAATACTCCTGCTACTGTTGGTGCAGGAATGACTGCGATCGCTTCAGGAAAAAATGTTACAGTCGAAGAATTAAATAAAGCTAAAAATATTTTTACTGCCATTGGGGAAGTAGTAGAAGTCCCAGAATATTTGATGGATGCAGTGACAGGATTATCAGGATCGGGTCCTGCTTATGTAGCCTTAATGATCGAAGCCTTAGCTGATGGTGGAGTAGCAGCAGGATTACCTAGAGCGATCGCATCTCAATTAGCTATTCAAACTGTTTTTGGTACAGCTAAACTACTACAAGAATCACAACTTCATCCAGGCGAATTAAAAGACCGAGTCAGTAGTCCAGGCGGGACAACCATTACAGGAGTAGCAGCTTTAGAAAAAGCTGGTTTTCGTTCGGCATTAATCGAAGCTGTTTTAGCTGCTTACCATCGCTCTCAACAATTAGGACAATAACAGTTATCAGTGACCAGTGACCAGTGACCAGTGACCAGTTTAAGAGAATTGATGCGTAAACCAGGAACACTAATATTCTTTTGTGGAAAGATGGGAGTTGGTAAATCGACAAAAGCAATTTCCCTAGCGAAGGAATATAATGCAATACTATTATCTGAAGATGAATGGTTAGAAGCTGTTTATCCTGAAGAAATTAAAGTTTTTGAAGACTATATAAAATATTCAGCGCGTCTCAAGCCCTTATTAAAGAAACACGTCCAACAACTCTTAAATTCTGGTCTTTCTATAGTAATGGATTTTCCAGGTAACACACCTAATCAACGAGCTTGGTTTAAAGAGATATTTTCCGAGTATGAAATACCCCATAAATTATATTATTTAGAAGCAAGTGATCAACTTTGTTTAAAGCAGATCGAACAGCGTAGAAAAATCAACCCAAGTCGCGCCAATTTTGATACCGAAAAGGTTTTTAACCTGGTAAATAGTTATTTTCAACCTCCTACTGAAGAGGAAGGGTTTAATATACAAATAGTCAGAAGAGACGATATACGGTGAAGCCTTAAGACATCACATTAATTTATTTCTCTATCCTCTGGACCTGTGCTTTTTTCTGTCGAGTTTAAAGAAATGTAACTACACTAATAACAGATAGAAATTACCAGCTTAATTTAAATATGACTCGACCTCCCAAACTAAATATTCACCCATTAATTCAAAGATTAAAATGGGTTGCCGATCCTGTCGGTTATATGGAAACAGCAGCCCAACAACATCCTGATATTTTTGCAGCAGAAGTAATCGGCTTTGGTGATCAATTTATCTTTGTCAATCATCCCGAAGGAATTCAACAGCTACTTACCCAGGATCGTCAACAATTTTTTGCCTCTGGTAAAGAAAACGCCATTTTAAAACCTTTACTAGGTGAATATTCAATTGTCATGTTGGAAGGTAATCCCCACAGGAAACGTAGAAAGTTGTTGTTGCCTCCTTTTCATGGCGAAAGAATGCAAGCTTATGGCAAGTTAATTTGGGACTTGACTGATAAAATTTTTGCCCAGTTACCAGTTAATCAAACCTTTACTGCTAGAAAAATTACCCAAGAAATTTCTTTGCAAGTAATTTTAGAAGCTGTTTATGGTTTATATGAAGAGGAAAAAAGCCAGAAATTAAAATATTTATTGACTAAAGTTACTGATGTCTTTAGTTCTCCTCTAAGCTCTGCTTTACTCTTTTTCGACTGGTTACAAAAAGATTTAGGTGCTTGGAGTCCTTGGGGTAATTTTTTACGTCAACAACGAGAAATTGATAATTTAATCTACAGTGAAATTGCCGAACGTCGGGCTAAAGGCTATGAAAATCGTAATGATATTCTGTCTTTAATGATGTCTGCCCGCGATGAGTCTGGTGATCCCATGAGCGACTGCGAACTAAGGGACGAATTGATGACTTTGATGTTTGCTGGACATGAAACTACTGCTACAGCTATGGCATGGGCTTTGTATTGGATTCATCGTCTTCCTGAAGTACGGCAAAAGTTACTGGCAGAAATAGAAAGTTTAGGTAGTAATCCAGAACCAATGGCGATCGCAAAACTTCCCTATTTAACTGCGGTTTGTCAGGAAACTTTAAGAATTTATCCAGTAGCAATGCTGACTTTTCCTAGAGTTGTCACCGAACCAATCGAATTATTAGGCTATCAATTAGAACCAGGAATGATTTTGATGGGTTGTATTTATTTAGCTCATCAACGAGAAGATGTTTATCCCAATCATCAAGAGTTTAAACCCGAACGTTTTTTAGAAAAGCAATATTCTCAATACGAATTTTTACCCTTTGGTGGTGGCGCGCGTCGTTGTATCGGAGAAGCTTTAGCTCAATTGGAAATGAAGTTAGTTTTAGCTAATATTCTTTCTAACTACGAATTAGCTCTTGTCAGTCAACGTCCAGAAAAACCTCATCGTCGTGGTGTTACTCTTGCCCCCACTGGTGGAGTAAAAATGTTACTGAAAGCTAAACGAACTTCTCCTACTGCCACAGAAAAATCCAATCAAACAATTTTGAGCAAGTAATTAATTCTCTAGGGGCAATTTCCTTGATCTGTACAAAACGTTATAGTAACGATTACTACAGATTTTTTTTTGCTCAATTCATGACTAAACAATGGCAACAAGGGGAATTAGTTGAACTAGAAATTGTAGATCTTAATAGTAGCGGTGAAGGAGTAGGCAAAATTAACGGTAAAGTCGTTTTTATTCCCGATACAGTTACAGGCGATCGCGTTTTAGTGCGTTTAACCAGAGTAAAAAATAAATATAGCTATGGGAAAATTGAGCAACTTTTAATCGCATCTCCCTACCGCATTCGTCCACGTTGTATTGTTGCTGATAAATGTGGTGGTTGTCAGTGGCAACATATTGATTGGGAATATCAACTCGATAGTAAACGTCAACAAGTAATTCAAGCTTTACAAAGAATCGGTGGTTTCTCGCAAGTCCAAGTAAAACCAACCCTTCATACTTCTTATTCCCTCAATTATCGCAATAAATCTACCTATCCTTTCGGAATTTCTGCTACTGGACAAGTTCAAGCTGGTTATTATCGTCAAGGTAGCCATCAATTGATTAATCTCAATCAATGTCCTGTTCAAGATGCTCGTCTACATCCTCTTCTAGCCGAAGTCAAACAAGATCTTCAAGCTAGAGGTTGGACTATTTACAATGAAAAAACTCATCAAGGACAACTACGTCATCTTTCCTTGCGTATCGGTAATCGTACAGGAGAAATCTTACTTACACTAGTAACAACAGATAAAAACCTCACAGGCATAGAAACACAGGCTCAAACTTGGTTAACTAGATATCCTCAGCTAGTTGGAGTGTGTTTAAATTATAATCCTGAGCATACTAATGTAATTTTTGGACAAGAAACTATCACCGTTGCAGGGGCAAATCATCTCAGAGAAATCTTTGCTGGAGTTGAATTAAATATCTTGTCAGATACTTTTTTTCAGGTTAATACTGAAGCAGCAGAATTATTATTAAGTGATCTTACCAAACAATTAAATTTAAGAGGTGATGAAACGATAGTTGATGCTTACTGCGGGATCGGTACATTTACTCTACCTTTAGCCAAACAAGTAAAAAGTGTCGTGGGGATCGAATTGCATCCAAATTCTGTTGAACAAGCCAAACAAAATGCAAACATCAATCAAATTACTAACGTCACTTTTCACGCTGAAGCAGTCGAGGCTTTTCTACCACAATTAGAATTTACTCCTAATATTATTCTTCTCGATCCTCCTCGCAAAGGATGTGAACCTCAAGTTATTGAAACTTTAATCAATCTTTTCCCTTCTCCTCGGATTATTTATGTTAGTTGTAAACCTGCAACTTTAGCTCGAGATCTTAACCTTCTTTGTCAATCTGGGAAGTATCAACTGAATTTTGTTCAACCTGTTGACTTTTTCCCTCAAACTACTCACATTGAATCC
Organism: uncultured bacterium; assembly: GCA_964562685.1. Taxonomy (GTDB): domain Bacteria; phylum Cyanobacteriota; class Cyanobacteriia; order Cyanobacteriales; family Xenococcaceae; genus Stanieria. Next base: position 17,351 of record CAZLUP010000048.1, on the reverse strand, counting down.
TATGCTTATCTCAGTCCGACTAGCTAATTTGGCAATTTTGATGCTCTTTGACGAAATCCTAGTATAATAGAGAAGGCAAGTTTTTATGATACTCAAAGAGGCAAACTATGCTATTAGTCGGTGAAATATTCAACAATAATACCGAGTTAAAAAAAAATAAAACTTGTCTAGATTAACGGTTTTTAGGGCAACTTTTAAGGCAATCAAAAGAATATTTACGGCAATATTGCCAAAACTAATTATTAAACTATCTACTTCAAGATTTAACTATTTGGTGTCAGAGTATTAATTATATATCTCTTATATTAGTCAACCAAATGCTTAACTAAGTTATTTAAATTACACAATGACTGCTGATTTTTGTTCTATCTCGCTCGATTTAAGCATAGTCGAATTTGCGACAATTAAACCAGAGGTATAATCAGTGATTGCTATTCCTATTCCTTGGAATCGAAGCAAATGGACAACAATGAGTTTTGCTTCTACTCTTTATCTTCATCCTATTCTTGAGCTACTTTTAGCTAATATTCCTTCTGAATGGCGAGCAGAAGTAAGATTAGGTTTACAAGAAGCTTTAGTAAATGCAGCTAAACACGGTAATAAACTCGATCCCAACAAGACCATTATTGTTCAGTTTTTAATTACAGATAGAGAATACTCTTGGATAATTACTGACGAAGGTACTGGTTTTGTTCCTCAATGTAACTGTCATCACAGTTTACAGGAACATATACCTCCAGAAGAAGCAGAAAATGGTCGCGGTTTATGTATTTTACATGAAGTCTTTGATCGCGTTCATTGGAATCGAGAAGGAACCCAATTAACTGTGTCTAAATCCGTCAAAAAAAATCAGCGCAAACAACCTTTGGTTAATTAACCATCAACTAGATTAATTTTTATTGCAATCCTATGGTACAACCCCAGAGGAAACCAAATCTTAGAGAAAGTTTAAATTTATCTAAGCTAGCACTTGCTTATCCTTGGCTAACTTTGGGCTTTTGGTTAATTGTTGCAGTTGCTGGTATTTTTGCTTATAGTTCTCTTAAATACGCTCTTTTCCCCGATATTACTTTCCCTGTCGTTATTGTTAAAGCCGAAACTTCTCTACAAACAGCTTTAGCTACAGAAGAAAAACTTACAACTATTTTAGAACAACCTTTACAATCTTTGACTGGATTAGATCAGTTAAATTCTGTTACTTATCCTGGACAAAGTATCGTGACTAATCTCTTTTTTCCAGGACGAAATTTAGCATCGGTGCAACAAGATGTAGAAAGAAAGTTGGCAGGAGTTGCTTTGCCTCCCAATACCGAAGTAGAGGTGATTCCCTTTAACTTAAATGAATCTACTGTAATTAGTTATGGAATTACTAGTAAGAGTAAAAGTTTAACTGAGTTAATGCCAATTGTTCAACAGCAAATTATCCCGACAATCAAATCAATTTCAGGTGTGTTAAGGGTTGATTTGTTAGGAGATGCTAGCAATCAGGAATTGAATCAATCCTCAGAAACTTCTCTTCCTAATCATAGTTTTCCTTCTTTAGTTCGTTTAAATGGTGAAAATGCTTTAGCCATTGCAGTAGTAAAACGTAGTGATGCGAATACTCTTGAAGTAGTCAAACAAGTCCAAACTGCCATTGCTACAATTCAACCAGGTTTAAAAGATATTCAAATAACTTTAGCAGCAACCCAAGCAGACTATATTCGTGAAGCTACACAAGCTACCATCGAAGCTTTATGGGGTGCAATTGTACTGGCAGTGATCGTAATTTTGGGTTGTTTACGTAACTGGGCAGCTACCTTAATTACGGCTTTAGCGATCCCCATTTCCTTATTAGGAACATTTATTGTTATGGCGATCGCAGGATTTAATTTAGAAACCATTACTCTCTTAGCTTTAGCTTTAACAATTGGGATTGTGGTTGATGATGCCATTGTCGATGTAGAAAATATTGTCCGTTATCTGGAAGCAGGATATCAACCGAGGCAAGCAGTTACTTTAGCGACTCAGGAAATTGGTTTTACTGTTTCGGTGACGACTTTAACTATCGTGGCAGTATTTCTCCCTGTTGCTTTTATGGCTGGTACTGTGGGACAGTTTTTTAAACCTTTTGGTTTAACGGTAGCTGCTGCGGTAATTACTTCTTTGTTAGTAGCTCGAACTTTATCACCTGTACTCGCTCTTTATTGGTTAAGAAGCAAAGCTCGTCAAGAAAATAACCACAATATTTTTGATTCAAGCTTAATTAATTCCTATCGTCAATTACTACAATGGTCACTTCAACATCGAAAAACGGTAATTGCGATCGCTATTGTTACTATGGTAGCAGGATTAGGATTGATTCCTTTAGTTCCTAAAGGTTTTATTCCTCAACTAGATCGAGGTGAATTTAATATTATTTATACTACTCCTTTACCAAAATTAGACCGAATACCCCAACAACAGAAAACCGAAACAAATACAAGTAATCAAGCAGAAACTAATCAAAACTTTGCTTGGTTGCAACAATTAGCTCAATCTCCTGCCAGAATTTTACTTAATAAAACTCTCCGAGTCGGCAAAGAAATTGAAGCAGTTACCCTAGCTGATCCCGAAGTACAATCCGTATTTACTGTAGCAGGATTGCAAGGAAAACCAAATCAAGGCAAACTCTACGTTAAACTCACTCCCAACCGCACTTTAACTACTGCTGAAATACAAGCTCAACTGCGGACTCAGTTACCTACTATCCCTGGAGTCCAAATTAGTGTTGAAGATATTCCTTTTGTGGATATTGAAAGCAAACAAAATCTGCAAATTGCTCTGGCAGGAGACGATCTTAAAGCTTTAACCCAAACTGCCAAACAACTGCAAAAAAAAGTTGCAACTTTGCCAGGTTTTGCAGACATCACTCTGAGTAACGAATCAGAGGATATTAACAATTTAGCCAAAATTGAACGTCGTAACGGTCAACGAGTAGTTTTCTTTAATGCCAATCTTAGCAAAGGAAAAACGATTGGTGATGCAACCGAAGAGCTGGAGAAAATAGCCAAACCTCTTTTACCTCAAGGTGTAACCTTGCAGTTATCAGGAGATGCTGCTCTTAGTAGTGATATTTTAGGCAGTTTTGCTGAAACTCTCACCTTAGCGATCGCTTGTATGCTTCTCCTCTTAATCTTACTGTTTGGGAGATTATTAGAACCAATTGTCGTTGCTTTATGTCTTCCTTTGGCTCTAATTGGTGCAATGCTTGCACTTCTGCTAACTCAAAGCGATTTTGGGATGATTGCAGTGATTGGCACGATCTTTTTAGTTGGCTTACTTGATAAAAATGCTATTCTGCTGATGGATTATGTTAACCAATTACGTCACACTGGTTTAAGTCGTACCGAGGCGATCGTCAAAACAGGAATAGTTCGCCTTCGACCAATTATTATGACTACTGGTTCAACTGTTTTAGGAATGTTACCCATTGCTTTAGGTTTGGGTGCAGGAGCAGAATTACGTCAACCAATGGCAGTAACAATTATTGGTGGTTTAATTACTTCTACCTTATTAAGCTTGATTGTTGTACCCGTAGTTTATACCCTACTCGAAGATTTCTGGACTCAAAAAGTCCGTCAAAAGCGTTCTAAATAAAACTAATTTTGTTTGAAGTTGCTCAAGTTTGATCTATTTAGAGGATTATTATTGTAAAATAGATAAGCGAACTTTTCGGCGGCATAGCCAAGTGGTAAGGCCGAGGACTGCAAATCCTTTATCCCCCAGTTCGAATCTGGGTGCCGCCTTGATACTTAAGGTGTTTAATTTATTCACCGAAAATATAATCAAATATATTAAGAAATTATTGATTCGATGCTTTTGGCATATAAGTAGTAATGCAAAAATAAATACACTGATGAAGAAAAAAAAATAGGGAATAGGGAATAGGGAACAGGGAATAGCCATCACTCACCAGTTATCAGTTTGATTTTGAACTATGAACTATTGTTTTGTGTAATTGATTCTGCCTATGTACTTATGGAAGCGTGCAATCAAGCAGAAGTTCGCTATATCGAATTACCCGTGGCTTTCGATACTTTAACAGTGGTAGTTAATCCTCAAACGTTAACAGAAAATAGACGTTTTTTGCGCGAAGAAATAGATCGAGAAGGATATCGCTGGCTTTTAGCGATCGCATCTCTGGATGGTCTAGTATAGCAGTACGCTTTTCGATTAGGACAGAAAATATTGGGTTAAAGGGAATAGGGAACAGTAAACAGGCAAAAACATAATGTCCTAATATTTTCCCGTAGTCCTATAGAAGCTAGTCGTATGTCTCGAATTCTAGGAGGAGCTAGCAATGAACATAATTAAACTAAATATTTCTCCTAAAATTAACTTAATGAAGCACTAAGGTAGATATTAACTTCTAAGATTGTGATGCCTATGCAAAGCAGTATGACATTTGGCAACATGGTTGCATTATTCAGTGCCGTGATTGTTCTGGCTTCTATTCCCAGTGTTAGTGTCTTGGCTGTCTCTACCCGATCTGCTACCTTTGGCTTTATTCATGGTGTTTTCACAACCATAGGAATAGTGCTTGGTGATATCTTTTTCATCATCATAGCAATTTGGGGTTTGTCGTTTCTTGCTGAAACGATGGGAAGTCTATTTGTTTTTATAAAATACTTAGGTGGAATTTATTTAATTTTTCTGGGAATAGGATTATGTAGATCAAAAGTCAAGGATTTTCAGACGCAGGAAGTTATTAAATCTTCTTTAATGTCTAGTTTTTTGACTGGATTGTTGATTACATTAGGCGATCAAAAAGCTACCTTATTTTATCTTGGTTTTTTCCCAGCTTTTCTCGATCTTTCTCAAATATCTTATTTAGACACTGTAATTATTATAGGAATTACTATAGTTGCCGTAGGCGGTGTAAAACTTGGTTATGCATTGATGGCCGATCAAGCTAGATTGTTGGTTAATTCTAAAACAAGGAAAATAATCAATATTGTTGCTGGCGTTGTTATGATTGCTGTTGGGTTATTTTTAATACCGAAGGGTTAATTAGACGCGAATGCATTTAAATATCTAGAGTTTTACACATAATTTTTGTCGAACTACTCAAATCAAATCTGAGTGAAAACAAAGCGAGAGGTTCGCTCGTAACTCACGTCGCTTGTCTGATATCCAATTGCTTTTACAGAATTTTCTTGGTTTAATTCTACCGTAATGATACGGACAAACCTTTTTTTAGGAGCAGGAAACCTTATCTTTCTGGTTTCTGATCTTCGTTGAGTGCCGATCAGATTGGTTTTTTGTCTTTTTTCTTGATAATTACTTCACAAACACTCATTATTTAATAGTTTTCTTAACCGAAAATTAATTTGGCAATTCAGTGAATGTTACCTTTTAAGTTCCCCATCAACATTATTAAATTGATATATAGAAATTAAATGTTGGCGAGAGAAAAATATGCACTTCTTAGGATTGATTAAATTGAACTTGAACTTTTCTAATCCCAAAAATGATTCTTTAGAAGTTAGTGAAAAAAGAGCACAAAAAATCAATTTAATTAAAGAACAAGAAGAAGCAAGTTTAGCTAGATTAGAAGAAGCTTTATATGGTGATGATAACGAAGGAATTTGCAATTTAGGTTTCTATTGTTAATAAACCAACTAATTAATTTTTTAAAAAATTTAACAATTGCTTTTCAAAAAAATATCTTTTTCATCTAATTGTATTAGTTGAAACGAGCGACATTGATTAGAAAATTTTTATAAAAAATAAGTAATTTAACTAACTGACTAAACACTACGATTTATTAAGCGACGAAAAAGTCGGTAGCTTTGACGAACAAAATCTAAGATGAAATAAGGTATTTTTAGCGGAAGCCAAGAAAGAAAAGGCAAATATATTAAATAATAAGCTTTTTTTAAATCATCCCATGCTCGACAAGGTTGTTTACGAAGAAAATCAGAGACATCTACAACTAATCCTCTGCCTTCGTACATCATGACATTTCGTCCATGAACATCATGAGGGTACATACCTAACTCTTGAATATATTTTAAAGCTTGGTCGATATCTTTAATAACTTGTGGTGGGATTTTTAGTCCACGATGCAAACAATCATAAAGAGTTATTCCATATAATCGCTTCAAAACTAAAAAACCTTCTTCTGCATAGAAACATTTGGAAAAAGCTAGATGAGAACCTAGACGACGATAAACTTCTAATTCTTCAGCCCAACCTTTGCGTCCAGGGGCATAAATTTTGACCACGAGATCGACATAATTAGGATGATAAAATACTCCCGCATAATTTCCTGTTCCTATTAGTTGCCAAGGTTGAGGAAGGTGATGAACTACTACAGGATTGTGGGGATCGACACTTTCTATTTTTAAATGGGGAAGTAATTCTTGATGAATGCTTTCGATTAAGGGGGTAATTGCCAATTCATTTTGATAAGTTTGCTCAGAAAAATTAGAAGAATTTTGTGATTTAGGCAACATGATTTGTAATTAAATTTAATGATTGGTAAAGCTATATTTTTCCATTATCTTATTTATCTGGCTAATTTTGAGATTAGCTGTCATTAAAACAGTTTGAGCCAACCAAAAAATATCATTTACAGCTATAGCGATCTCAGTTAGGCTTCGCAGCTCTGCGAGTACGCTGAGTCCCTAAGAAGTAGCAGCGCTTGCTTTTGATCTCAGCTTGACAAAGCTTCTCTTTGCAGCAAAATATAATTATTTCTTTCTTGATCTTAAATCACTATAAATTATTAGTTTAGCTAGTTATTTTGTAACAGCAATTACTGAATAGCTTGACTTGAAAAAATTATTTTTAAAATGTAAAAGCAAAAATCTAAGCTAACTACTTTCATCAATGATTAATTTATTAGACTACAGATTTTCTTCACCTTAACTTACCTAAATTTGAACTCTTGTTTAGCAATAGTATCTAAAAATTTTAACCGAATTTATTTTATTCATCTTAATCTTAGCTCGATTTTAAGGAGTAAAGTTCCATGCCATTTGTAACTATTCAAATTGCTGAAGGTCATTCTGTCTTAAATCAAAAAGATAACAAGCTCAAGAAATTAGGGAAGAACCAATGATTACTTCTATAGAAGCAGAAAAAATAGCTTTTGATTTTTTGACTCATGAATGGAATGTACCTTTAGAAGATCAAAACTGGTTTACCATCATCGCTTCTCGCACTCTGGGCGAAGATGGATATGATGTAGAAATTGGGATTGATGGTTTCCCTGATCGCTGGATTATAGAAGTCTACGATACTGGAGAATGCGAACCCTACTATGAGTTTATTTCACCGATTAGAGATGTAGAAAGTAATAGTGATTTAGAAGATTTGCCAAACTGGATTGCTCAAGTATTAATTGCGGAGCGCAAGCATAGATGAAAACTCTAGATTGGCTACTTACAGAAAATGGTGTTTGCTCGCCCTGTAAATCAGTCAGAGAATGGGATTTAATTATCAATGAATATCGATTGTATCGATTTCTTACAGAAGTAGAAGATGTAGTAAGATTGGCAGTTGAACAGGAAACCCCAGAAACAGATTTTTTAGTTTCATTACGAAAATTAGTACGTAAGTTAATTTTAAATTCTTATTGGGTGAAAACTTCCTTCCCCGAACCCAATCCAACGACGGGAATATCTTTTCTCATGCTTTACGATGAGTTGGGTTTTCCGATGACAGTACAAACAGAAGTTAATTTACCAGGAACTACTTCACCAATTCATAATCATGGAACTTGGGGGGTAGTAGCAATGTTACAAGGCAAGCAAAAAAATACTTTCTGGAAACGCAATCCTAGTTTAGAATTTCCTGACAAAATTGAAAAAATCGGAGAACAAATTTTAGTACCAGGAGAAATTATTAGTTTTACTACTGAGGCAATTCATTCCATCAAAGCAGTAGCAGAAGAACCAACTGTAACTTTTAATATCTACGGAGAAACCTACGGTAGTAAGCGATTCCAATTCGATCCAACTAATCATCTAGCTAAACATTTTTAAGATATTTTCTTCTTAAGTTAATTACCAGAGTAAAGTTAGTTTACTTTAACGAATTTTGTGTCGATAGTATAACAGATAAATCTCTTTTAATTTCGATAGTGACAAGCCTAACTATTAACTAAAAGATTTTAACGGAGAGGGAGGGATTCGAACCCTCGATGGGGTTATCAACCCCATAACTCCTTAGCAGGGAGCCGCCTTCAACCGCTCAGCCACCTCTCCAAGGTCACGGTTTAGAATTATAACAGACTATTGGCAGTATTAGAAGTATAAATTCAAATTATGTTGCTCGCTAGTTCTTAATTGTTGAGTAACTTTTGTTTCTTGATCGCTCAATGTCAAAAGGATGTAGTGTATTTAGTTGAAGAAATCCTATCTGATGGGCTAAAAGCCTTAAAAAAATAGCTCAATAATTTGTAAAAAGATTGATTTCTGTTAAAGATAAAACGAGCAATCTGAATCAAAAACCTTGATAACTAACGTGGAAGAGTGGTTAATTTACAAAGAATTTTATTTTGAGGCTGCTCATCAGCTACCTCATCATGACGGAAAATGTCGTCGGTTACATGGGCATAGTTGGGTAGGACGAGTTTATGTTAAAGGCAATCGCTTGATTACCAATGGTTCAAAGCAAGGAATGATTATCGATTATGGTGATATTAAAAAGTACCTTCAACCATTGTTGGATAATTTTTTAGACCATTACTATCTCAATGAAACCTTGAGTCTCGAAAGTCCTACTAGTGAGATGGTTGCTAAGTGGATTTTTAAAAAGCTGGAAATAGCAGGGTTACCTGGGCTTTATGCAGTGGAAATTCGAGAAACTTGTACTTCTGGTTGTACCTACAAGAAAACTAACCTGTAAATGATTGTTCTAGGATTCACTCCTAAAGATGTCTACATTTATCGAGATATCTTTTTTAATTATTTTTAATTAGCCTCGGTAAAGTCAGCCGAGGTTTTGATTAATCAAGTTAATTTTGGCTATGGCTACTACCAATTAAATAAAGTAGTGCCATGCGGACGGCGACTCCACTAGTTACTTGTTGAGGAATCAAACTTAACTGAGGGTCATCCATTAAGTCAGAAGTAATTTCTACACCGCGATTAGTAGGACCGGGATGTAAAACTTTAACCTCTGGTCGACATAATTTCAAGCGATCGCGAGTAATTCCATATAATCGATGATATTCTCTTAAACTAGGAATTAAATTTTCTGTCATGCGTTCTTTTTGTAAACGTAAAGTCATGACAAAATCAGCATTTTCTAAGGCTGGTTCTAAATGCCAATGAACAAATAATTTACCTGGATGTCCCTCTTCAAGAAATTTTTCAAATAATCGAGGTAATAAGGTTGGTGGTCCTGCTAAATGAACTTCTGCCCCTGCTGCTGTTAGACTATAAATATTAGAGCGAGCAACACGAGAATGGAGAATATCCCCTACGATTGCTACTTTTTTGCCTGCTAACAGTTCTAAACGAGGTTTTTCTGAGTCTAAAACCGAACTAATCGTATAAAGATCTAATAAGGCTTGAGAAGGATGCTGATGCTGTCCATCTCCAGCATTGAGAATACAAACTCCTGATTCGAGGCGATCCATTTCTTGCGCAATCATAGTAGGAACTCCAGCGTGTTCGTGGCGAATTACCATAATAGTTGTTCCCATCGCCAAATAGGTTTTCGCTGTATCTAAAATTGTTTCTCCTTTACTTAGAGAAGAAGTTCCAGGTGCAAAGTTCAGGATATCTGCGGAGAGTCGTTTAGCTGCTAATTCAAAACTACTGCGAGTTCTAGTCGAAGCCTCAAAAAACATATTAGTTACTACCTGTCCCTGTAGGGCTGGTACTTTTTTAGTTCCTCGCGAAAGCACTTCTCGGAAACTAGCAGCAGTTTGTAAGACTGTTTCGTATTCAGCAGCAGTAAAATCGACTAAAGAAATAATATGCCGTCTTTTCCAGGTAGTTGTCGCCATTAATTTGAAACAATGAGAATTAGTCGAAGCAACAATAAGGGTAGCAGGTCAAAAGGCAAAAGGCAAAAGTTACTGCGCTTTTCAGTTGAATAGACTACTACTCGGTCAAAGTTGAAATGAGGTATAGTTGCTGACACGGGGACACGGAGAAAAAGAATCTCTCAAAACTACATTGACAGAGTACTAGAAGGTTAATTAAACTAAACTTTTCCCTGTTCGCTATTCCCTACCAATACCTGTTTCTGGTGTGGGTGAATAGTTGAGTTGTGCGCCAGTAAGGTATTGACCATTAAATAAACCTTCGCCTGAATTAGGACTATTTCCATTGCCAGCCGAATAATAAGCACTTAAATTTAAAGCATCGGTAAAGTTATAACTAGCACCAAAACCAGGACCATTATTATCGCTGAGTAAATAAATAGGAGCGATCGCTTCTCCAAAGAATTTGGTTGTAGTTGAAAATTGATGATCTTCTAAAAAAAGTAACTCTTTCTGCTAAATTATCCACTCTTGTGTCTAAAATATTGGTTTATTTAGTAAATTCTTCGTTTAAACGCTTTAATCTATCTAAATCTTCCATAGCGATCGCCTTAAAAGTTTCTTGAGCAGAATGATGCAAGGGTAATTATAAATAATTAGTAGAGGCGAACGGCGGTTCGCCCCTACAATTTTTGACTTATGGCAACAGCCTACTCTATTTGCTATCTTTCGCTACACTAAACTTCTGAATAAAATCAAACTGGGTATAGTAAATAAATATTTTTTTTATAAATGCTATTAGGTCTAAGAATTAGTAATTTTGCTTTAATTGACCGCTTAGAATTGGATTTTGACCGAGGTTTAAATGTTCTGACGGGCGAAACTGGAGCAGGAAAATCGATTATTCTCGATGCTATTGATGTGGCGTTGGGTGGTAAAGTCAATCATCGGATGATTCGTGCTGGTTGTCAGCGCGCAATTGTTGAAGCAACTTTCCAAGTAGACTCTCATCTGATCGAGTGGCTACAACTAAAAGAACTAGAACCTTTAGATGAAGATAGTATCGTTTGTAGTCGAGAAATTAGCAATAATAATGGTAATCTCCGTTCTCGTTGTCGGGTGAATGGAGTAGTAGCTAATCGTCAGTTAATTAGTGAATTACGCGATCGCTTAGTGGAAATTACTGCTCAAGGACAAACTGTAAATCTGTTAATTCCTGAAATGCAGAGGGAATTGTTGGACTTATATGGTGGTAAGTCTTTATTGCTACAGCGCGAACAAGTAACTGCTAGTTATGCGATTTGTCTACAAACGAAGCAATTTTTAGAAAAACGTCGTCAATCGGAGCAAGAGCGATTACAAAGACAAGATATCTTATCTTATCAAATTAAAGAATTACAAGAAGCCGAATTGAGCGAAGAAGATGAATTAGAACAACTCGAACAAGAACGCGATCGCTTATCCCATGTGGTAGATTTACAACAGCTTAGTTATCGCACTTATCAAATTCTTTATCAGAACGATACAGAAGAACCAGCAGCAGCCGATTTATTAGCCCAAGCAGAATCTATTTTATTAGAAATGGTTGATTATGACCGCGATTTAGACGCTATTTTAGAAATGGTTCGCTCAGGAATTAATCAAATAGTTGAAGCAGGACAACAAATTAATAGTTATGGCGAAGGATTAGAAGCAGATCCAGAACGTCTTACTGAAGTAGAAGAAAGAATTAGAGTATTAAAACGTATTTGCCGTAAATATGGCCCTAATTTAGCAGATGCGATCGCTTATTATCAACAGCTTCAACAAGAATTAACTGAACTGACTGATAGCGGTCAATCTATCGAAGTTTTAGAAGCAGAATATCAAACTGCCCAGGCTAATTATAATCAACTTGCTAATCAATTAACTCAATTACGCAAAACTGCTGCCAAAAAACTCGAAAAACAGTTGGTTAAAGAACTGAAACCCTTGGCAATGGCTAAAGTTGTCTTTGAATGTCGTTTAATTCCAATCCCAGCTACAGCTAAAGGTATAGACAAAGTTGTGTTTTATTTTAGCCCCAATCCAGGCGAAGAAGTCCAACCCCTTTCCATTATTGCCTCTGGTGGAGAGATGAGTCGTTTTCTCTTGGCATTAAAAGCTTGTCTCTCTGATGCAGAAAATCATTCGAGTACCCTAATTTTTGATGAAATCGATGCAGGAGTATCAGGAAAAGTAGCTCAAGCGATCGCAGAAAAACTACACCAACTAAGTCAACAACATCAAGTTTTATGTGTTACCCATCAACCTTTAATTGCTGCGATGGCGGATGTTCATTTTAAAGTTGAAAAACAGATTATTGAAGAATCTTTGGCAAGTTATTCGCTACAAAATGGCGATTCTTCTTTGCCAGATCTACGTACTGTAATCAGAATTCAAACTTTAGAAAATCATCTCATGCGTCGAGAGGAATTAGCTCAATTAACTGGTGGACATTCTGCCGATGAAGCTGTTTCCTTTGCTGATTCTCTTCTTAATAAAGCTGCTAATTACCGTCAGCAACCAACTCAAACTAGTTAATACCAGTTACCAGTTACCAGTTACCAGTTTATTCTGGCTCAATACTAACAACTTTGCCTCGAAACACAATATAGTTATAGATGTTGTAAGCCAGCATAATAGGAATTAAAAAACCGATAAAAATAATCATAAACACCAAAGAACTAGGACTGGCAGCAGCTTGGTAAATTGTAATTTGAGTCGGAATGATATAGGGAAAAATAACTAACCCCAAACCAATAAATGACACCAAAAACAGCAATAAAGTCCAGACAAACGGTCTTTTTTCTTGCTTTAAATAAAGACTTCTAAGCAGCAAAAAGATTAACAAAGCTCCCAATAAAGGAATTAAAGCAAAGATATAAACCAAGGGAGGATCAAACAATCTGGCTCGCGCGCTTTCAGAAAATATCGGAGTGGTAATGGTTAAATAAACTGCACCGATAAATGTTGTTACTGCCGAAATTCTAGCAGTCCAATAATGAGTAGCTTGTAAATCTCCCTCTGTTTTTGTAATTAAATAAGTTGAACCAATCAAAACATAACCCTGAATCAAAGTTAAAGCAGTTAAGAGCGATCGCAAACTTAACCAGTCCCAAGTTCCACCAATAAAGTTTCCAGCATCATCTACTGCAATACCTTGTAAAATTGCTCCCAGAGCAAAACCCTGTCCTAGTGCAGCTAAAAAACTACCACCACCAAAAGCGATATTCCAAAATACCTTAGTTCTAGCATTTTCACGAAATTCAAAAGCGACGGCGCGAAAAATTAAACCAAAAATCATCACCATCACGGGAATGTATAAAGCCTGAAGAATTGTGCCATAAGCCAAAGGAAACGCACCAAATAAAGCACCACCCATCAAAACTAACCAAGTTTCATTAGCATCCCAAACATTACCCAAACTAGTCATTAACATTCCGCGACGTTCTTCTGTCGAGGCTGTGATTGAGAGTATTCCGACACCCAAATCGAATCCATCTAACATCACATAAAGAAATAGAAACAGTGCCAAAACAAAAAACCAAACCTGGGGTAAAAAATATTGAAGAGATTCCATGATTCTAAATAACTACTGTTGTGCTTCTACAGGACGACTATCGGGACGATGTTTGGCTGGCGTAGTATCTAATTCTTCAGCAACTTCTTCTCCCGGTACAGGTAAATTAAAGTTAGGGCCAATCCGAATAATGCGACTACCAAAATAAAGTGCGAAAACAAACAAGAGACTGTAGACAATCGCAAAAGCAGTCAGAGAAGTAAGTACATTACTAGCAGGTAACTGAGAAGCAGCATCAACCGTGCGAATTTCTCCGTAAACCGTCCAAGGTTGTCTACCCACACAACGTACAATCCAGCCAGATTCAACGGCAATATAACCTAAAGGTGCAGCTAACATCCAAATTCTAAGTAACCAGCGTTGTTGGGTAATTTTTTCTGGTGAAAGCTTTCCTCGTAACCATTGTAAGGTTGTTACCGCCATCAAACCAGCTAAAAAAAAGCCGATCGCGATCATGATTCTAAAGGCATAATAAATTAATCCAATTTGATGGGGTCGATCTTCTGGAGCATATTCTTTTAAACCTAAAACGGGTTCGGATAGTTGGGGTTTGATTTCGAGGACGTAGCTTAGTAAACCAGGAATAGAGATTTCCCAGTCATTTTTTTCTGCTCGATCATTGGGTAGAGCGATCGCACTCCAAGCAGGAGATTCTCCCGCAGGAATTGTCTCCCATTGAGCTTCCATCGCTGCTAATTTAGTTGGTTAGTGATGATAAACTTGTTCGCCACTTAAATGTCCAATGTAAATTTGTAGAGGAGTAACCGCGATCGCCAAAACGATTTTTAGAGAAAGGGCAAAAAATTCGGAATTCTTTTGATTAAGAATGTACCAAGCACTAATTCCACCAATGACAAATAACGAAGTCTCCAAAGTTGCAAAGAACATATGAAGAACACTATTGAGCATAAAAGGATTAAAAATTGCCTGGAAGTAATCGCCTACTACAAAGTGACCGTCAATGAATTGCCCTCCAGCAGGAGTTTGCAACCAAGAATTTGCACTTAAAATCCAAAAAATAGATAAATTTGCTCCCAAAGCCACCATGATTGTGGCAAAATAATGCACCACAGGCGGAACTCGTTCCCAACCAAACAGCATAATGCCCAAAAAACCAGCTTCAAGCATAAATGCCATCGAAGCTTCAAAGCCTAAAACAGAGCCAAAAAAATCTCCTACAGCTTGGGAAAAAGGAGTCCAGTTCGTACCAAATTGAAATTCCATCGGAATTCCCGACGCTACCCCAATGCCAAAATTAAGAACATATAGTTTTGACCAAAAACGAGCGTGATAGTAATAGTTTTTATTCCGAGTTTTGAGCCATAAACCCTCGACCACAATTAGATAAATTGCCATACCAGTAGTCAAAACTGGCCAAAGCATATGAAAAATAGCTGTTAAGGCAAATTGTAGGCGTGAGAGTATTACTGTGTCAGTTAAAAACTCCATGTTTTTATTTCCTCTGCGATTGAAAGCCAATCCTAATCAGCCAAATGACTTTAATGCTAGATAACAAAATCACTTTTCTTAGCATTTCTTAATAATAATTTAGTAGTTATATGTTCAAATCAACAAATATTGACTTACTTATCTACAGCTTGATTAACGCGGGCGAAATAAATGGGAATGCTGAGGATGATACAAACGAGAACGACTTGGACTCGCTTTTTGTAAAGCAGGACTAATCAAATATAAAGTTGTACGGATCAAGTTATTAGCTTGTGAGACAGCTACCATTTCTTCTAAAGGTACTACCCACATTTGTTCATCTTCCCAACCAAGACGATAACAAATTGCTACAGGAGTATCAGAAGAATAATGTTGCAGTAATTTTTGTTGGGCAACCTCAACGTGACGGGCAGCTAGATAAAGACATAAACTAGCTTGATGGGCAGCTAAAGAAGCTAATTCTTCTGATTCTGGAACGGCAGAAGCAGCACCACTGACTCTGGTTAAGATAATAGTCTGAACTAATTCGGGTATGGTTAATTCCGTACCGAGTTTAGCAGCAGCAGCTTGAAAGGCACTAATTCCAGGAATTAATTCAAATGGAATTTCCGCAGCAGCTAGAGCTTGTATTTGTTCGTTAATCGCACTATAAAGACTCAAGTCACCCGAATGGAGTCTAACTACAACTAAATTTGCTTTAACTCGCTCGATCATCAGAGGAACTATTTCCTCTAGAGTTTTATTACCTGTCGGAATTAATTCAGCATCAGGACGAACATCCTGTAACATTTGCTTTGGTACTAAGGAATTAGCATAAAGAATTACATCAGCTTGTCGAAGAATTTTGTCTGCTTTGATAGTTAGTAATTCAGGATCGCCTGGTCCCGCACCAATAATATAAACACCAGGTTTGAGAGAATTTTGAGGATGAGAAAAAGAATTCAAATTAGCCATTAGTCCTACGCGAAGAAGAAACTACATCAGGAAGAGGACGTTTCCACCAATAAAGCCAAATTAAGCCTAACAAACTAAGAGCGATCGCGCTTAAACTAACAATTTGAGCAATTCTTAAGGATCCTAGCATCAAACTATCAGTCCGTAACCCTTCAATCCAAACTCGACCGAGACTATAGCTAAAAAGATAAATACAAGCTAATGCCCCAACGGGTAACTTGCCTTTATTTTTTAGTCCCCAAAAAAACAGTGACAACAGCAAAATAAAAACTAATAAATTCCAAATCGATTCGTAGAGAAAAGTAGGATGAAAATATTCGTAGTTGAGATATTCTAACGGACGACGACTAGGAGGAATATAGAGTTTCCAAGGTAAATCGGTTGGACGACCAAAAGCTTCAGAGTTAAAAAAGTTTCCCCATCTTCCAATTGCTTGACCCAAACTTAAAGCAGGAACAACTAAATCCATTAATTGCCAAAAAGAAACTTTATTGAGACGAGCAAAGATAATTGATGCGATCGTACCACCAATGATTGCCCCATGAATGGCAATACCACCTTTCCAAATCGCAATAATATCTTCTGGTCTTTGGGCGTATTCTTCCCACTCAAACAAGACATAATAGATTCTGGCACAGGGAATAGCAGCTAGCACTAACCAGATGGTTAAATCTCCTAACAAATCAGGATTGACACCGCGTCGTTTGGCTAAATACTGACAAAGAGTTACGCCAATTAAAACCGCCGAAGCAATTAAAAAGCCATACCAACGAATAGCAATTGGACCAAGTTCAAATAAAATTGGACCAGGAGATTGGAATTGAAAGCCAAAGATCATCATAAAGCGAACAGTAAATAACGGAGGACAATCTTGCCTCTAAATCCTATATCAGCATACACAGTTATCCGTCATTTTGATCGTATTTTATTTCCAACCTGCTTGAGCTTGTTCCAGGACAAAATTCGCTACTGCTTCTATTTCTGCTAACTCAAGACGGTCTTGATAGGCTGGCATATTATTTTTACCATGAGTCACCAAAGAAGCGATCGCTTCTACTGAATCTAGTTTATTTTTCTGTAATGTTTTCTGTTTTAAATTTTTTCCCCTACGGACAATATTGCCACCATGAATATGACAACCAGCACAATTAACTTCAAAAATCTTAGCTCCTGTATCTAAATCTGAGGCAAAAACGGAATTGGAAAAGAATAAAACTGAACATAACGGCAAAATTAAAGCAATACTAATTATTTTTTTCATCATCTAGGATTAACTCAATCAATCTTCAACTGATAACTGTACAGACGCGAAATTTCGCGTCTCTACTGATAACTTTCTAAGTAGCTCCACCTAAAAAAACGTAAAATAAAAACGGAAGAAAT